>NZ_JAUSXF010000001.1:0-658775 GCF_030816475.1 Arthrobacter pascens
GAGATCGGGTAAGTTTGAAAAGTTGCTCCGGAGCGATCCATGGCTGGTTTTTGGTTGTGGTGGTGTCGGGTGTGTCTGTTGTTTGAGAACTCAATAGTGTGCCAAGTTTGTTGATACCAATTGTTTTTTGATTGGTTGTTTTGGCCGGGTCCGCCACCTCGTGGTTGGGTCTGGTTTTTACAGCTGGTTTCAAATTTTTGCAGTGTGGTTGCCGCGTTTTCCCGTGGTTTCCATGTTGTTTTCGTTTTTGTTTTACTTCAACGGAGAGTTTGATCCTGGCTCAGGATGAACGCTGGCGGCGTGCTTAACACATGCAAGTCGAACGATGAACCTCACTTGTGGGGGGATTAGTGGCGAACGGGTGAGTAACACGTGAGTAACCTGCCCTTAACTCTGGGATAAGCCTGGGAAACTGGGTCTAATACCGGATATGACTCCTCATCGCATGGTGGGGGGTGGAAAGCTTTTTGTGGTTTTGGATGGACTCGCGGCCTATCAGCTTGTTGGTGAGGTAATGGCTTACCAAGGCGACGACGGGTAGCCGGCCTGAGAGGGTGACCGGCCACACTGGGACTGAGACACGGCCCAGACTCCTACGGGAGGCAGCAGTGGGGAATATTGCACAATGGGCGCAAGCCTGATGCAGCGACGCCGCGTGAGGGATGACGGCCTTCGGGTTGTAAACCTCTTTCAGTAGGGAAGAAGCGAAAGTGACGGTACCTGCAGAAGAAGCGCCGGCTAACTACGTGCCAGCAGCCGCGGTAATACGTAGGGCGCAAGCGTTATCCGGAATTATTGGGCGTAAAGAGCTCGTAGGCGGTTTGTCGCGTCTGCCGTGAAAGTCCGGGGCTCAACTCCGGATCTGCGGTGGGTACGGGCAGACTAGAGTGATGTAGGGGAGACTGGAATTCCTGGTGTAGCGGTGAAATGCGCAGATATCAGGAGGAACACCGATGGCGAAGGCAGGTCTCTGGGCATTAACTGACGCTGAGGAGCGAAAGCATGGGGAGCGAACAGGATTAGATACCCTGGTAGTCCATGCCGTAAACGTTGGGCACTAGGTGTGGGGGACATTCCACGTTTTCCGCGCCGTAGCTAACGCATTAAGTGCCCCGCCTGGGGAGTACGGCCGCAAGGCTAAAACTCAAAGGAATTGACGGGGGCCCGCACAAGCGGCGGAGCATGCGGATTAATTCGATGCAACGCGAAGAACCTTACCAAGGCTTGACATGGACCAGACCGCTGCAGAGATGTGGTTTCCCCTTTGGGGCTGGTTCACAGGTGGTGCATGGTTGTCGTCAGCTCGTGTCGTGAGATGTTGGGTTAAGTCCCGCAACGAGCGCAACCCTCGTTCTATGTTGCCAGCGCGTTATGGCGGGGACTCATAGGAGACTGCCGGGGTCAACTCGGAGGAAGGTGGGGACGACGTCAAATCATCATGCCCCTTATGTCTTGGGCTTCACGCATGCTACAATGGCCGGTACAAAGGGTTGCGATACTGTGAGGTGGAGCTAATCCCAAAAAGCCGGTCTCAGTTCGGATTGGGGTCTGCAACTCGACCCCATGAAGTCGGAGTCGCTAGTAATCGCAGATCAGCAACGCTGCGGTGAATACGTTCCCGGGCCTTGTACACACCGCCCGTCAAGTCACGAAAGTTGGTAACACCCGAAGCCGGTGGCCTAACCCCTTGTGGGAGGGAGCTGTCGAAGGTGGGACTGGCGATTGGGACTAAGTCGTAACAAGGTAGCCGTACCGGAAGGTGCGGCTGGATCACCTCCTTTCTAAGGAGCACCTACGGATTGTTCATGCCATGTATGTGGTGTGGGGGTTTGTCAGGAGTATATGCCCGTTGCGCAGACGCAAGTTCTGCGGCGGGTGCTCAAGGGTGGAATATCAACGAATAGCGGCTGCCTGGTTTATGCCTTGTCTAGTACGGATGTTTTGTTCTTCCTTTGGGGAGTGCGGGTGTCCTGGAACGTCGGGGTGTGGTTTGGGTGGTTTAGTGTTTGGCACACTGTTGGGTCCTGAGGCAACAGGGCCGGTGGGATGCGTCATGGCTTACGGGTTGTGGTGTGTTTTTCCGGGTTTGTTTGTTTCTGGTTTCCTGGCTGCACTGATCGCACGGTTTGCTTGTCCTTTGGGGCGGGTGGTGTGTGGGGTGTGTGGTTTGGGGTTGTTGTTTGAGAACTACATAGTGGACGCGAGCATCTTTTATAAGAAGCAATTTCCAAGAATATGAACCTGGATCTGTCCGGGGTGCTGTTGCTGTGGCTCTTTTGGGTTGTGGTGGTGGTTCCCGGGTGGTTTTCGTGGTTCTCTCGTGAATTAGTTTTTTGATCTTTTGTGGTCAAGTTTTTAAGAGCACACGGTGGATGCCTTGGCATTAGGAGCCGAAGAAGGACGTAGGAATCTGCGATAAGCCTGGGGGAGTCGATAACCGGACTGTGATCCCAGGGTGTCCGAATGGGGAAACCCCGCCAGACGCGCGAGTGATCTGGTGACCCGCATCTGAACACATAGGGTGCGTGGAGGGAACGCGGGGAAGTGAAACATCTCAGTACCCGCAGGAAGAGAAAACAATAGTGATTCCGTTAGTAGTGGCGAGCGAACGCGGATCAGGCTAAACCGTTCCATGTGTGATAGCCGGCGGGCGTTGCATGGTCGGGGTTGTGGGACTTTCCATACTGGTTCTGCCGGACCGGTGGGGTGTGATGTGCAGGCATAGGTGAACGGTCTTGAAAGGCCGGCCAGAGAGGGTGTGAGCCCCGTAACCGAAATGTTGTGTACCGCCTGTGAGAGTATCCCAAGTAGCACGGGGCCCGAGAAATCCCGTGTGAATCTGTCAGGACCACCTGATAAGCCTAAATACTCCCTAATGACCGATAGCGGACCAGTACCGTGAGGGAAAGGTGAAAAGTACCCCGGGAGGGGAGTGAAACAGTACCTGAAACCGTGTGCTTACAATCCGTCGGAGCAGCCGTGAGTAATCACAAGTAGCTGTGACGGCGTGCCTTTTGAAGAATGAGCCTGCGAGTTAGTGTTACGTCGCGAGGTTAACCCGTGTGGGGAAGCCGTAGCGAAAGCGAGTCTGAATAGGGCGTTGCAGTGGCGTGATCTAGACCCGAAGCGAAGTGATCTACCCATGGCCAGGTTGAAGCGACGGTAAGACGTCGTGGAGGACCGAACCCACTTCAGTTGAAAATGGAGGGGATGAGCTGTGGGTAGGGGTGAAAGGCCAATCAAACTTCGTGATAGCTGGTTCTCCCCGAAATGCATTTAGGTGCAGCGTTGCGTGTTTCTTACCGGAGGTAGAGCTACTGGATGGCTAATGGGCCCTACAAGGTTACTGACGTCAGCCAAACTCCGAATGCCGGTAAGTGAGAGCGCAGCAGTGAGACTGTGGGGGATAAGCTTCATAGTCGAGAGGGAAACAGCCCAGACCACCAACTAAGGCCCCTAAGCGTGTGCTAAGTGGGAAAGGATGTGGAGTTGCGAAGACAACCAGGAGGTTGGCTTAGAAGCAGCCATCCTTAAAAGAGTGCGTAATAGCTCACTGGTCAAGTGATTCCGCGCCGACAATGTAGCGGGGCTCAAGTACACCGCCGAAGTTGTGGCATTCAGATTTTTGCTAAGCCCTTGTGGTTCAGGCGTCTGGATGGGTAGGGGAGCGTCGTGTGGGCGGTGAAGTCGCGGTGTAAACCAGCGGTGGAGCCTACACGAGTGAGAATGCAGGCATGAGTAGCGAAAGACGGGTGAGAAACCCGTCCGCCGAATGATCAAGGGTTCCAGGGTCAAGCTAATCTGCCCTGGGTAAGTCGGGACCTAAGGCGAGGCCGACAGGCGTAGTCGATGGACAACGGGTTGATATTCCCGTACCGGCGAAAAACCGTCCATGCTGAACAGGGGATACTAACTGCCCGAGACCTGCCCGATCACCCTTGTGGTGTGAGGGTTTTGGTGGAGCGCGGGACCTGATCCTGGGAGGTAAGCGTATTAACAGGTGTGACGCAGGAAGGTAGCCAAGCCGGGCGATGGTTGTCCCGGTCTAAGGATGTAGGGCGAACGGTAGGCAAATCCGCTGTTCATGATGCCTGAGATCTGATGGGACCCCCTCACGGGGGGATTTGGTGATCCTATGCTGCCGAGAAAAGCATCGACGCGAGGTTTTAGCCGCCCGTACCCCAAACCGACACAGGTGATCAGGTAGAGAATACTAAGGCGATCGAGAGAATTATGGTTAAGGAACTCGGCAAAATGCCCCCGTAACTTCGGGAGAAGGGGGGCCCCAACCTTGATGGACACACGCTGTCCGGAGGGGATCGGGGCCGCAGAGACCAGGGGGAAGCGACTGTTTACTAAAAACACAGGTCCGTGCGAAGTCGCAAGACGATGTATACGGACTGACTCCTGCCCGGTGCTGGAAGGTTAAGAGGACCGGTTAGCCGCAAGGCGAAGCTGAGAATTTAAGCCCCAGTAAACGGCGGTGGTAACTATAACCATCCTAAGGTAGCGAAATTCCTTGTCGGGTAAGTTCCGACCTGCACGAATGGAGTAACGACTTCCCCGCTGTCTCAACCATAAACTCGGCGAAATTGCAGTACGAGTAAAGATGCTCGTTACGCGCAGCAGGACGGAAAGACCCCGAGACCTTTACTATAGTTTGGTATTGGTGTTCGGAGTGGCTTGTGTAGGATAGGTGGGAGACGTTGAAGCCCGGACGCCAGTTCGGGTGGAGTCATCGTTGAAATACCACTCTGGTCACTTTGGACATCTAACTTCGGCCCGTAATCCGGGTCAGGGACAGTGCCTGATGGGTAGTTTAACTGGGGCGGTTGCCTCCTAAAAAGTAACGGAGGCGCCCAAAGGTTCCCTCAGCCTGGTTGGCAATCAGGTGTCGAGTGTAAGTGCACAAGGGAGCTTGACTGTGAGAGAGACATCTCGAGCAGGGACGAAAGTCGGGACTAGTGATCCGGCGGTACATTGTGGAATGGCCGTCGCTCAACGGATAAAAGGTACCTCGGGGATAACAGGCTGATCTTGCCCAAGAGTCCATATCGACGGCATGGTTTGGCACCTCGATGTCGGCTCGTCGCATCCTGGGGCTGGAGTAGGTCCCAAGGGTTGGGCTGTTCGCCCATTAAAGCGGTACGCGAGCTGGGTTTAGAACGTCGTGAGACAGTTCGGTCCCTATCCGCTGCGCGCGCAGGAAATTTGAGAAGGGCTGTCCTTAGTACGAGAGGACCGGGACGGACGAACCTCTGGTGTGTCAGTTGTACTGCCAAGTGCACCGCTGATTAGCTACGTTCGGATGGGATAACCGCTGAAAGCATCTAAGCGGGAAGCTCGCTTCAAGATGAGATTTCCATACACCTCGTGTGTGAGAGGCCCCCAGCCAGACCACTGGGTTGATAGGCCGGATGTGGAAGCGAGGACTAACGACTCGTGAAGCTGACCGGTACTAATAGGCCGATAACTTACACCACACACCACCCCGCAAACGAACTTCAAAAGCGTTTGCACCACGGGGCTGGTAAAAAGAAACAAGACTGCTTGCGTCCACTATGTGGTTCCCAAACAACAAACCAAACCGGTTAGTTGCAGGGAACAAAACCACAACTACATAACAACACCACAACTGCCCCTTAACACGGGCACGAATGTTGTAACCACAAGATTTCCCCACCCCGCGGCACAGCCAACGGGTCCGGGTACAAGGGTTACGGCGGTCATAGCGTGGGGGAAACGCCCGGTCCCATTCCGAACCCGGAAGCTAAGACCCACAGCGCCGATGGTACTGCACCCGGGAGGGTGTGGGAGAGTAGGTCACCGCCGGACAACCATTAGGTCGAGAGCCCCCCAACACACACGTGTTGGGGGGCTCTCCCACATTAACCACCACACACAACCCCCTCCCACCACCCGCAGCCCTTTTGCGCGACCCTCACTCATTACCTGCAGAAACCCGCGACCCCGGCACCCCGCCCAGGCACCGCCGTCGAACCCTACCAGCACAAACTGAGAGAGCACCCCCCCGGATTCCTGCAAGATGTGAGGAAGCGTCGCACCAAAGGCTGCGAGAGGTGAGGAAGCGTACGCTGTGGGCGCAATTCTCCGTAAAATCTCTGGAAAACGGGTGATTTAAGTCAAAAAAACGCGGAAACACGCGGAATTTGCGGACCTCAAGAGCCCAAGCTGGTAAGTTTTCGAACAGTGGCTTGTACGCATGCCGCGTTCAGGCTCCAACAATCATGACCGTCCAGGAGGACATAAATGGCTAAGAACCGTAGTGAACTTGTTTCAGAGGTAGCGGGCAAGGCTGGCACCAGCCAGGCAGCCGTCAACTCCGTCCTTGATGCGCTGTTCGAAGTTTTCGAAACGTCCGTCGCCTCGGGCGAGAAGATCACCATCCCGGGCTGGCTCGCCGTCGAGCGCACTGACCGTGCAGCACGCACCGGCCGCAACCCGCAGACCGGCGAGACCATCCAGATCGCGGCAGGCCACAGCGTCAAGCTGACCGCCGGCTCCAAGCTGAAGGCCGCTGTCGCCAACAAGAAGTAATCTTCTTCAACAGCATGAGTGGAGCGGCAACCTGACGGTTGCCGCTCCACTGCTTTAAGCCGATTCGCCGCCCGGCCGCAGGTAGCGGACAATGGATAGGTGCCTTCCGCAGCAAAATCCCGTCCCACAGCACCCCAGCCGGCCCCCGAACAGGGAGCGTCTGGCCGGGCAGCCGGCGTTCTGGGGATTTCACGACCGTGGCAGATTGCCGGGGCCGCGGCCCTGTTCGTGGGGCTCGCGGCGGCCCTGCTGTTTTCCGGGGCGGCCGCTGCCCATGAGGTCTCAGACCCGGGTGCGCTGGTCCGCTGGGGCCTCCCCATCAGCAAGGCCATCCATAACGTTTCCCTGGCGACGGTGATCGGCGGCCTGATCTTCGCCGTCGGCATCCTGCCCAGAACCGCAGGCCCGCGCTCCCGGGTCAACAACAGTGAGGCTCCCGAACACGCGGCCTTCTCCCGTGCACTTGCCGTTGCGGCGGCGGCCGGCGCAGCCTGGACCCTGTCCGCCATCGCAGTGCTGGTGTTCACTTATTCGAACGTCGCAGGCCAGGGCATATCCGGGGACGCCGAGTACACCCGGGCCCTGGTATACTTCATGACGGACATCGATGCCGGACGTGCCTGGCTCGCAGTAATCATCATCGCGGCTGTAGTCACCACCGCGCTCTTCGGCGTGAGGTCACTGGGCGGCCTTGCGCTCACGCTGGTCCTGGCACTCGTGGGGCTTGTGCCCACCGCGCTGATCGGCCATTCGTCCAGTTCCTCGGACCACGAAGGTGCCATCAACTCCCTAGGCTTGCATTTGTTGGGCGTCAGCGCCTGGGTGGGCGGAATCATCCTGCTGGCCCTGTTGTCCAATATTCTGACCGGCCCCAAACCCGGGGGCGGAGCGGACATCACCGAACCCACGCTGCGGCGCTTTTCCTCCCTCGCCGGCTTCGCCTTTGTCCTGGTCTTTGCGTCAGGCGTCATCAACGCGAGCATCCGCGTCACCAGCTGGAGCGACCTCTTCGGCTCCGCCTACGGCCAGCTGATCCTGGCCAAATCCGCGGCTGCCCTGGTACTAGGCGGGATCGGACTGATGCACCGGCAGTGGGTCATCCCGCAGCTGGGCGCAAAGGGGTCCGCGCTGTCGTCACGGCGTGTCCTCTGGCAGCTGGTCCTGGTTGAACTCCTGGTCATGGGGGCTACCTCCGGCATTGCGGTCGCGCTGAGCCAGTCGGCACCGCCGCAGCCCACATCTTTCGCGCCGGACGCATCTCCGGCCTTCATCCTTTCCGGCTACGAACTGCCGCCGGAGCTGACGCCCGTACGCTGGCTCACCGAATGGCGGCTCGACTGGCTCTGGATCGCCGTGGCGCTCTTCGGGCTGGTCTCCTACTTCCTGGGCGTCGCAAAGGTGCTGCGCCGGGGCGACAAATGGCAGTGGTTCCGGTCCGTTAACTGGGTCATTGGCCTGCTGGTGCTGACCTACATTACGTCGGGGCCGCCGTCGGTGTATGGCAGGGTTCTGTTCTCCGCGCACATGGTGGACCATATGGCGCTGACCATGGTGGCCCCGATTTTCCTGGTACTCGGCGCTCCCGTGACGCTTGCCCTGCGGGCATTGCCGGCACGCGGCGACGGCTCGCGGGGGGTGCGTGAATGGATACTCGTCTTGGTGCACAGCAAGTTTTCTCAGCTGGTCACCCACCCTATTTTCGCGGCCGGTAACTTCGCCGGCTCAATCGTGCTGTTCTACTACTCGGACGCGTTCAGTTACGCCATGCGAGACCATGTAGGCCACGAACTGATGAACCTGCATTTCGCCCTGACCGGCTACATCTTTGTGCTGAGCATGATTGGCACGGATCCGTTGCCCCGCCGGGCCCCGTACCCCATGCGCCTCCTCCTCCTCCTGGCCACCATGGGTTTCCACGCGTTCTTCGGTGTGTCCATCATGGCGCGGCACCGGGCTCTTGGCTGCGGACTACTTTGGAAACCTCGGACGGGCCTGGGGGCCGTCTGCCCTGCTGGACCAGCAGACCGGCGGCGCGGTGGCCTGGGGCATCGGTGAGGTTCCCACCCTGCTGGTGGCCATCGGCGTCGCGGTCATGTGGTCCAGGTCCGATGAACGGGAGACCCGGCGCACGGACCGCGCCGCGGACAGGAATAACGACGCCGATCTGACTGCTTACAACGATATGTTTGCCAAATTGGCTGAACGCGACGCCAAGCTGGCCGACCGCAAATCAAAGCTGGAAGGACGCTCATGAGCGAAACCGTACGCACCCACCTCCGGGTCCGCGCTTCCGAACTGGTGGGCCGCAACTGGCTGAACACCGGCGGCAAGGCGCTGGACCTGGAAGCCCTGCGCGGCAAGATCGTGCTGCTGGACTTCTGGACCTTCTGCTGCATCAACTGCCTGCATGTCCTTGATGAGCTGCGGCCGCTGGAGGAGCAGTATTCCGACGTCCTGGTAACGGTGGGTGTGCACTCGCCCAAGTTCGAGCATGAAGCTGACCCGGTGGCGCTGGCCGCTGCCGTGGAACGCTACGAGATCCACCATCCGGTCCTGGACGACCCCGAGCTGGATACCTGGAAGGCCTACACCGCCCGTGCCTGGCCAACCCTGGTGGTCATCGACCCCGAGGGCTACATCGTGGCGCATCTCTCGGGTGAGGGGCACGCAGACGGCCTGGCTGTACTCATTCCGGAACTGGTCGCCGAGCACGAGGCCAAAGGGACCCTGCACAGGGGTTCCGGCCCGTACGTTGCGCCGGAAGCCACGTCGGGAACGCTGCGGTTCCCCGGCAAGGCGCTGTACCTTCCGGACGGGCGCGGTTCGGCCGGCGCCGCCGATGCGGGCCGCCACGGCTCGTGGCTGGTGACTGACACAGGCCATCACCGCCTGGTGGAGCTGGCCACGGACTTCCGGACCGTACTGGCGACCTACGGGTCCGGCACAAAGGGATACGCGGACGGCCCCGCCGCCGGTGATGCGGCTACCGCCCGGTTCAACGAACCGCAAGGCCTGGTCCTCCTGCCGCAGGATGTGGCAGAAAGGGCGGGTTACGACGTCGTGATTGCAGACTCGGTCAACCACCGCCTCCGCGGACTGTCACTGGCCGACGGGTCGGCCACGACAGTGGCCGGCAACGGTGTCCAGCGGCTGCTGGAAACCGGGCCCGCCCGGGTGGATGAGGACGCCGCCGGCTTCACCGGCCGCCTCAGTGAGCATCCGCTTGAGGTGTCCCTCAGTTCGCCGTGGGACGTTGTCTGGTCGACCAAGCTCAACGCCGTCGTGATCGCGATGGCCGGCGTGCACCAGATCTTCAGCTTCGACCCCCTGACCGGCGCCGTGGCCATCGCGGCCGGCAACGGCCTGGAAGGCCTGCTGGACGGTCCGGCCCACGAAGCCTGGTTCGCCCAGCCGTCGGGTGTGGCCGAGGACGCCGACGGGAACATCTGGGTGGCAGACTCGGAAACGTCCGCGCTCCGCAAACTGGTGATCGATGACGACGGTGCTGTCACCGTGGAATCCGCGGTGGGCAAGGGCCTGTTCGATTTCGGCTTCCGCGACGGCGAGGGCTCCGAGGCCCGGCTTCAGCACCCGCTGGGCGTTACGGTCCTGCCCGACGGCTCAGTGGCGATCGCGGACACCTATAACGGTGCAGTGCGGCGCTACGACCCGGCTGCAGGAACAGTCTCCACGCTGGCCAGGGGCCTGTCCGAACCATCGGACGTGATTGTGGACCACACTGAGGCGGCCGGTTCGGAACCGCTGCTGGTGGTGGTCGAGGCGAACCAGCACCAGCTGGTGTACGTACCCATCCCCAAGGAAGCGCAGCAGGTGGACGAAGGCGCAGTCCAGACGCACCGGCCCAAGAGCCCCGTTGCCCCCGGGCTGCTGGAACTGGCTGTTCGCTTCACCGCGCCCACGGGGCAGAAGCTGGACGACCGATGGGGCGACCCCACGCAGCTGAAGATCTCCTCCACACCGCCCGAGCTGCTGGTGGCTGGCGGCGGGACGTCGGTGGGGCTGCTCCGGACGGTGGAACTGGCCTCTGACATCCCTGAAGGCATCCTCCACATCGCGGCCCGCGCCGCTGCCTGCGACGGGCCGGACACCGAGGACGGCGAGATTCCTGACCACGCCGCCTGCCACCTTTATCAGCAGGACTGGGGCATCCCGGTCCTCCTGACGCACGACGGCGACACAGAACTGGTCCTGGACCTGCGCGGAATGGACTGACCGCCGCAGACCTGGGTCCCTTCTTCGGGATGGCTCGCTGACCCTGGCTGGATTACTGACCCAGTGTCACGGGAGGCAGCCTTTTCCGGTCCCGAACCGGCGGGTCCCGCGGATTTCCGCGGTTGTTGGCCCGGGTTGCCGGCAAAAGACGGCTGTGCGTGACGCGATGGGGCCCCGGCCGCCCCAGATGCGGAGCCGGAGCCCTGGCTTGTCCACATACGCTGGCCGAAGGGTGACGGCGCATCCAGCTGTGGCGGCACGATGGCGACATGGATGTGTTGAGGGCGCTGGAGCTGTGTGGCGGGGCAGCGCGCCGTCCCGCCCTGGCGCGGCTTGGAATCGACGACGCTGCCCTCCGCCGGGCGGTGCGCGGCGGGATGCTGCAGCCGGCCCGTGGCCTCTATGCGCTTCCGACGGCGTCTGCCGGCCTCATAGGGCTGCTACTGAACCGCCAACTGCTGACCTGCGCCAGCGCCGCTCCCCATTACGGGCTTTGGTCGCTGAAGTCCCCCGACCTGCCGCATGTGTATCACCGCCGTGAGGAGGCAGTCCGGGACGCCGTCCATCACGCCGGCTTACTCCTTCCGCCGCATCACAACCGGCCTGTTGCCGCCCTGGTTGACGTACTCATTCACGCCCTGCGTTGCCTGCCGTTTGCGGAATCCCTGGTGATGGTGGAATGTGCCGTTTCCCGAGGGGAGATGACCCTGGATTTCCTCCGGGCGCGGCTGCCGGGCAGCCGGAACGGCAAAGCCCGCGAAGTGTTGCGCTGGGTGGACCGGGGGGCCGAATCGCTGCTTGAAACGCTGGCACGGACATACTTTCGGCAGGCAGGAATCAAGGTGGAAACCCAGGCGTATCTGGACCGCGTGGGCTACGTCGACCTACTCCTCGAGGGCTGGCTGGTGGTGGAGCTGGACGGCCGGCACCATGCAGACTGGACGCAGGTCAGGAAGGACCACCGGCGGAACAACGAATCCGCTGTCCAGGGGTATACGGCGCTCCGCTATTACTACCAGGACGTAGTGTACAACCCGGCGGACATGGTGGCGCAGGTCCTGGCGGTCCTGGCCCGGCCGCGGTAGCTGCAACCTGTCACCTAGAGCACGCTTTTGGGCATAATGCCGGAGCCAACCCCTGCAAACTCAGGGATGGCACGTCTACTGGAGTCAAGACCATGCCAGGCGTGACGCGGGCTGGACGCTGAAAGCCTAATAGGTCAGGAGCGGGGTGACCTTGATCGTGTCCCCGGCCACGTCCAGGCGTGTGGTGAAGCTGAATTCCACCTCTGCGTTCAGCGGAAACCAGGCGCCTGTGAAGGAGTCCTGCTGGAGCGCCTCCACCTTAGCCTTGCCGTCCAGTGGCGAGACCGCCCAGCGGCCGTCGAACGGTTCGATGGAAACCTGGGGGTACGCCGTGACGGTCCACTTGATGGTTCCGTCCTTCACCGCATTGTTGCTGGCGAAGTAGAACGGGCAGTCCGGCTGGAGCTTCTGCTGCTTCACCGCTTCGGCCGCGCAGCCGTCCAGGAAGTCCTTGACCTTCGCAGCGACGTCATCCTTCAGGTCCTGCGTTGCCTGCGTCAGCAGGTTCAGCGGAGCCACCGGGGCGTCGCGGGACGTAATGGTGGCACGGGTAGCGGGGGCCGCAAAATACTGGCCGTTAAGCGACGCTTCATACTCGCCCGGATAAAACACTGAAAAGGAGTTCCGGCCGTTGGGCATGTTCACGGCTGCCCCGTTGACAGTGGCCTCGCTGGAGTTCACCACAGTGATGTCCAGCGTGGGCAGCCGCGACGGGACGAAGGCCCAAGTGTTGAAGAAGAGCCACTCCGTGCCGGTCTTTTCCAGCAGGAACTCGGTCCGCAGCCTGCTGCCGTCAATGGTGTATTCCATCGGCACCATTACCTGGTTGCCAGAGCGCTCCTCGGCGTCACCGAGCTTCACATTCGCAATGCGCGAAGCCGCCGTTTTCAGTGCCGTACCGTCGAGCATGGCGGCATTTCCGGGCGGAACCGCGGCCCGCAGGATGCCCAGTGCCTTGCCCCCGTCGCCTTCGTGGAGCGCGTCCAGGTATTCGCGGATCGGCTGCTGAGGACTGGCGACTGTGTTGTTCACCAGGTTCACCGCGACGATGGCTGCAGCCACTGCGAGCATGAGGCCCAGCAGCCATCCGGCCGCAATCCTCACCAACGCTTGACTCATCTGCACGTCCCTTACGTTACCTGCAAGGGCACCGAATACTGATTTTACGGCCGGTGACCGGACCACCAGCAGGCGGATTTGGGAAGCCCCGACGCCGGCAGGTCAGGTTTCGCCGGGTGGCTGGTTTTGCCTAGCTGCGGCTTTTGACCAGCGGCGGCTATTGCCTAGCGGCGGCGCCGGGACGAGGTGCCGAAGACGCCGCGGAGCAGTTCCCGGCCGAGCTGCGTGCCCATGGAGCGGGCCATGCTTTTCAACCCGCCGCCCAATGCTCCGCCCAGCGCCCCCGCCAGATCGTCCATCATGCCGCCCGTCGGGGCAGGCTGCTTGGGGGTCCGTCGCCTGCCCTCTGTGCCAGTCGAAGCAGGGCCAGTCGAGGCATGGCTTGGTGCATCGGCGTCGAACATATCAGTGCCAGGCTCATAGGTGGGTGCCGGCCGGCTGCTGGGCCTGCCGAGGATCTCCTCCTCGATCCGGCGGGCCTCGGCATCGACGTCGTCCTGCCTGGCGCTGCCGGGGACCGGCGGTTCACCCGGTGCCGCCGGGCCCGTGGGGGCTGCCACGCTCCCCTTGAGCTGCTCATAGGCGGAGACATTGTCCACGGCCGTTCCATACTTGGGCAGCAGCGCGGATCCGGCCACGGTGCTTTTGACGAGATCGTCGGCGCTGGGTCCCATGAGGGATTCGGGCGCCCGAAGCCGGGTCAGGGCCACAGGAGTAGGGGCGCCGTTCTCGTTCATGACGGTGATGACTGCCTCGCCGATTCCGGCCGAGGTCAGGGTCTCCTCAAGGTCGTAGTCGCTGACCGGGAAGGTGGAGACGGTGGCTTTGAGGGCCTTGGCGTCCTGCGGAGTGAAGGCGCGGAGGGCGTGCTGGACCCGATTGGCGAGCTGGCCCAGGACGTCCGCCGGCACGTCCTTGGGCGTTTGGGTGACGAAGAAGATCCCCACGCCCTTGGAACGGATGAGCCGGACCGTGGTGGTGATGGCGTCGAGGAAGGCCTTGGAGGCGCCGTGGAACAGCAGGTGCGCCTCGTCGAGGAAGAAGACCAGTTTGGGCTTGTCCAGGTCGCCGGCTTCGGGCAGGTCCTCGAAAAGGTCTGCCAGCAGCCACATGAGGAACGTCGAAAAAAGCAGAGGCCTGGTCTGGAGGGTCGGAAGTTCCAGGCAGGTGATCACGCCGCGGCCATCGGGCGCGGTCCGGAGCAGCTCGGCAGTATCAAACTCCGGCTCGCCGAAGAACCGTTCCAGGCCCTGGGCCTCCAGGTTCACGAGTTCGCGCAGGATGACCCCGGCGGTTGCCTTGGACAATCCGCCCAGTTCCTCCAGCTCGTCCTTGCCCTCCTCCGAGGTGAGGAATTGAATGACGGCGCGGAGGTCCTTCAGGTCCACGAGCTCCAGGTTCTTCTTGTCCGCGAAATGGAAGACCAGCTGCAGGCTTGATTCCTGGGTGTCGTTGAGTTCCATGACCCGGGACAGCAGGATCGGGCCGAACGACGTGATGGTGGCACGGACGGGAATGCCGTTCCCGTCACCGCCGAGCGCAAGGAATTCCACGGGGAACGTTTTGGCCGCCCAGGCCTGGCCGATGCCCTCCGTGCGCGCGAGGAGTTTGGGGCCGCCCGGCGCCGCCGTGGCCAGTCCCGAGAGATCGCCCTTGATGTCAGCAAGGAACACCGGAACCCCTGCCGCCGACAGCTGCTCGGCCATCATGTGCAGCGTCACGGTCTTGCCTGTGCCGGTGGCTCCGGCCACCAGGCCGTGCCTGTTCATCATGGCCAGCGGCAGCCGGACCTGGGCTTCCTTGTGCAGTTCGCCGTCGATGATGGCGGCGCCGAGCCCGATGGCGGCACCCTCAATGGCGTACCCCTGCTGGATGGTGGCAAGCTTCTCTGCTGTGGTTTTGGAGGCCATGCCGCTAGCTTAGCGGGGGGCTTGGAGATCCTTCGTGAATGCCAGGGACCCGATGGTCTCCGGATCCTGGTGCAGATCGAATTGCGGCTCGTATCCGGTGCTGAGGTACAGGTGCCTGGCTTCAGGCTGGCGGGGTCCGGTGGTGAGATAAACCCGCTGGTACCCGCGTCGTGCGGCCAGCGCTTCCAGCTCTGCCAGCAGCAGCCGTGCGAGTCCGCGGCGGCGGTGCGCGGAATGTGTCCAGATCCGCTTGAACTCGGCGGTCCCGGCGTCGTACTGCCGGAAGGCACCGCCAGCAACGGATTCACCGTTCTCCTGGATCATCAGCAGCGCGCCGCCCGGCTCTGCGAATTCCTCCGCGGGGTACCGGTTGAGCTCCTCGGCAGCGGCGCCCCGGCCAAGCCGGTCGCCGTAGCGGGAGTCGTATTCCACCGCGAGCTCGTCCAAAAGGGGGCGCACCCGCGGATCGTGCATGGGAAGGTTCAGGACGGCCAGCGCCGCGGGATCGAGGGGCCGGCGTTTGAGATCGGGTTCTGCGGTCACTGTTCAGTTCTTTCCGACGGCGGCTGGTTCTGGCGACATTGTGGCGGGCGGTTTGGTGGCGAGTCCACGGGCAACGGTGAGGATGGCCCGGGCCAAGGCATCGTTTTCGCGGAATGGCGCTGCATTGGTGCCAGGCCGGGCAAACGCGCCGGCACCCCAGCCGGACGTGCCGGGACCGATACCGAAGAGGGTGGCCTGCGGCGTTCCGCCAGCATCCACCAGCTGGTGCCGGGAGGAGACCAGCAGCTTACCCGTGGAGTGGATGCCGTCCGCAGTGAGCAACTGCTGCTCCGTCCCCAGCCCGTTGCGGTGCAGGGACGCGAGCACCGGATTCAGCGACCGCGTTACCGACGTTGACGGAAGCCGGGCCTCAATGAATGCGCTCGCGGTGATTGTGGCGCCGGATTGGGGAGAACCGGCCCGGAACATGCCGGTGGCCTCATCGGCGGTGACCTCCAGGCCGGGACCCAGGAACTGCAGAAGCCCGGCTCGGTGCAGGGCCAGCATCTGGCGCAGGCGGTGGGGCGGCGGGCCGGAGTCCACGAAACTGAAGAACCCGTGCCACCAGCCGTGGACGGTTTGCTGGGACCCGGCATTGAGCCGTTCCGCCGGGACCACACGTCCCAGTTCCATGTACACGTGCAGCAGGGCCAGGAACAGTGCGAGTGTCTCGGGATGGTCCCGGCTATCACGCAGCGCAAGGTCCTCCTCGATGTACCCGGTGACAGCGGACTGCACTTCCTCGAGTCCCGCGAAGCGGCGCCCGTCAAGGGGCCGGTCCAGCCGCTCGAGATCCAAATGCAGGCTGGCATCCGGGACGGCTGCGGCCACGAGGTCCGCCCTCGCGGTGCTGTACCAGTCCAGGCCGGAGTAGCGGGAGGCGAACTCCTCCCAGCCCATGCCGGACCGCTCCGGACTGCCGGTCAGCAGTTCCCGGTAATAGCCGTACCCGGCTTCCTTAGCGATCAGCGGCCAGAGGCGGCTGCGGAAATCCAGCTCGTCATGGCGCTGCAGCAGGGCCTCCACGGCGCTGGCGGTAAAGAACTTCAAGGGGGCGGGTGCCTGGCCGCGGAGCGCCGACGAAATCTTCGAGTGGTACGGCACGCCGCGCCGGGACCCGGCCCAAAGCCTCGGTTCGCGGCCGCTTGGAAGGTAGCGGAGCCCGCCGTCGGAAGTTTCCTCGAACCGGCCGCCGCGCCCCTCCATCAGGAGGACCAGCAGGTCGACGAACGCCAGGCCCATGCCGGCCACGATCACATCCTGCCCGGGGGCAATGGCTGAGTAGTCGACGTCGGTGGTGTAGCTGGGTGCCGCGTGGAACCCGCCGTGGCGGGCAGCGAAGCGGGACCAGCCGGCGGAAGCGGCATCCGGTCTGGAATCGGTGTGGCCCAAGGCGGTGACCACGATGTCCGCACGCAGGATGTGGCCGTTGGCCAGCCTTACCTCATGCGGGCCATGTGGGAGCGTGGTGATGTCCACCGCCGTGGTCCGGTGGACCGTGACACTCCTGCCGAGCGACTTGGCAGTGCGGCGGAAAAACCATTCGAGGTACTGGCTCTGCAGTTGCCGGGTAGGGAACGTGGTACCCGTGAGGGACCCCAGCTGGTCCCACAGCTGCCGGGGAAAGTCCGGAACGCCGGTAATGGATCCGTCCACCACACCGGCGGCCCACTCGGCGAGCCCCGGCCCGGGGACTGCTGGACCATCGCAGGCGACGGAGGCGTCCGTGAACATGGTGATGTCGGCCGCCGTCGAGTTCAGCAGGAGGCCGGGGTGCTGGTCGTACCGCCAGATACGGCCGGAACCGGGGACATACGGCTCCACGACATGGATCTCCAGGGGCCCAGCGAAGACGTCCGGCCGGTTGGCGGCGATCCGTTCCAGGACGCCGGCCGCACGTGGTCCGCCGCCGATGAAGACAACGGCCGGAATGTTGGCTGGCAATGGGAGCTCCTGACAGCGGTGCGGGTGCGGACAACGGCGTGGTGCCAGGGGTGGTGCCGCCTGAGTGCCCATGCTAAGCAGCGGTGGCGACGGCGGTCGAGCAGCCGGTCACGCCCGTTAACTCCGCGTCACAGCACGTCAGGGGACGCAAAAAATCGACGCATGACGCTGTGCTAAGCCGCGTGAACATATGCAACCTGGCGCCTTGCTGGCCTCTTCCGCGCAGTCCTAGATTTGCAGCCAGCAACCGGGACAATCAGCTCCGGCCCAACCAGAGAGAAGCGAGGTGGCGCATGAGTTCAGCAGCAACGAAGGTGGCGAAGTCAACAAAGTCAACAAAGTCAGTACAGTCGGCTGCAGGTCCGGCGCAGGCCGCAGCTCCTGGTGGCGCAGGCGGGGTGCCCCCGGAAGAAGGGCAAGCCCGCATGGCGACGGACTATTCCGCCTACCGCGTAGTGGCAGCCAAGCATCCCTGGCGCTGGGTGGGGACCGCCGCCGTCGCGCTCGGCGTCCTCGCCGTGGCCTGGTCCCTGGCCACCAACCCGCGCTGGGAATGGGGCGTGGTGGCGCAATGGTTTACCGCCCAGTCGGTGGTCAACGGATTGCTGGAAACGCTGAAGCTGACGGCCATTTCGGGCCTGCTCGGGTTCGTCCTGGGCTTCATCCTGGCGCTGATGCGGCTCTCCGCCTCGCCGCTGCTGGTCTCGGTGTCCTGGACGTTCTCCTGGATCTTCCGGTCCACGCCGCTGCTGGTCCAGATGCTCCTTTGGTACAACCTGGGCTATCTCTATGAAAAGATCAGCCTGGGCATCCCCTTCACCGACGTGCGGTTCTTCGAGGTCCAAACCACCACACTGATCAGCCAGTTCGCGGCAGCAGTGCTGGGCCTGACCCTGAACCAGGCAGCGTACTCCGCCGAAATCATCCGTGGCGGAATCCTCTCCGTGGACCAGGGCCAACTGGAGGCGGCGGCAGCCCTGGGGATCCCGGCGTGGCGCCGGTCCACCCGAATCGTCCTGCCACAGGCCATGCGGGCCATCCTGCCCACCGCCTTCAACGAGATCATCGGCCTGGTCAAGGGCACATCGATCGTCTACGTCCTGGCCTACTCGGAGCTGTTCTACACCGTCCAGGTCATCTACAACCGCACGCAGCAGGTCCTTCCGCTGCTCCTCGTGGCAACCCTCTGGTACGTGGTCATCACCTCGGTCCTCAGCGTCTTCCAGTACTACATCGAACGGCACTACTCCAAGGGCGCGGTGCGGAACCTGCCGCTGACACCCCTGCAGAAGGCCCGCAGATTTTTCGCCACCCACGCCGTGGCCACTAACCGGACCAGGAGCTTCTGATGACCGTTTTAGCTGCTACCGCCACCCGCGGCCTGGTGGAGATCACCGGCGTCCGTAAGTCTTTCGGGGCCACCGAGGTCCTCAAAGGCGTAAGCCTCACCGTTGAACCGGGCGGCGTCGCCGTGATCGTCGGCCCCTCCGGTTCCGGCAAGTCCACCCTGCTGCGCACCATCAACCACCTGGAGAAGGTCGACGGCGGCTACATCTCGATCGACGCCAAGCTTGTGGGCTACGAAGTCCGCGGCGAGCGGCTGCACGAGCTGCGCGAGAAGGCCATCCTGAAGCAGCGGACCGAAATCGGCATGGTGTTCCAGAACTTCAACCTTTTCCCGCACCTCACGGCCCTGGAGAATGTTGCCGAAGCCCCCGTCGTTGCGCAGGGCCGCTCCAAGGAAGAGGCCAAGCGGCGTGGGCTGGAACTGCTGGACAGGGTGGGGCTCAAAGACCGTGCCGACGCCTACCCACGCCAGCTGTCCGGCGGCCAGCAGCAGCGCGTTGCCATCGCCCGGGCGCTCGCACTGGATCCGAAAATCCTGCTGTTCGACGAGCCAACCTCGGCGCTGGACCCGGAGCTGGTCAATGAAGTGCTGGACGTCATCCGGGAACTCGCCACGTCCGGCACCACCCTGATCATCGTCACCCACGAGATGGGCTTCGCACGCGATGTGGCGGACACAGTGGTGTTCATGGACCAGGGCCAGATCGTGGAGCAGGGCACGCCGCAGGAAATATTCACCAACCCCCGGGAACCGCGCACCAGGAGCTTTTTCTCCAAGGTGCTCGAACCGGCTTTCAACATCTAAAGGATTTCCCCATGGCACCTTTCACAGGCCTTTCCCGCCGCTCCGGCCGCCTTGGCTCACTGGCGGCGCTGCCCGCCGTCCTACTTATTGGAACTGCTGCGCTGGGCGGCTGCGCGGACCCCGGCGCAACAGCCGCGGGCTCCGTCCCGGGAGGGGCCCAGACGACAGCGGCACGCAACGGCGTGGTCTACAACACCGCGCCGGACCAGCAGCGCATCCGGGCGGACAAGAATGCCGCGCTCGCGGCCAAGGTTCCCGAACTCATCGGCAAGGATGGCAAGCTGACCGTCGCCACTACCGCCGGGTCCATCCCGCTGTCCTTCCATGCTTCGGACGACAAAACGCCGATCGGATCGGAGCTGGACATCGCCCAATTGGTGGCTGACAAGCTGGGCCTGGAGCTGGATGTCCAGGTGACCTCCTGGGAGAACTGGCCGCTGAAGACCCAGTCGGGCGATTTTGAGGCGGTTTTCTCGAACGTGGGCGTGAACAAGGATCGCGTGAAGCTGTTCGACTTTGCCAGCTATCGGGCAGCCTTCATGGGCTTCGAGGCGAAAAGGTCCGCCAGCTATGACATCAAGGGCGCGGATGACATCTCCGGCCTTAAGGTGTCGGTGGGCTCGGGAACCAACCAGGAAAAGATCCTCTTGGCCTGGAACAAGGAGCTTGAAGCCAAGGGGAAGGCGCCCGCCACCCTGCAGTACTACTCGTCCGACGCCGACACCATCCTGGCACTGTCCTCCGGGCGGACGGACCTGAATATCGCCCCGTACCCCTCCACGGTGTACCGGGAAAACACCCGGGAAGACCTGAAGGTGGTGGGCAAGGTCAACGCCGGCTGGCCGTCGGAAACCCTGGTGGCCGCCACCACCCTGCGGGGCAACGGGCTGGCCCCTGTTATCACCGAAGCCCTCAACTCCGCGATCGGCGACGGCTCCTACGCCAAGGTGCTGGAGCGCTGGGGCCTGTCCGAGGAGGCGCTGCCCGAGTCTAAGACCATCACCGAGGAGAGCTTCACCGCCCAGGCTGCCCCCGCCCAGACGGCGAAGACCTCATGAAGTTCCAGGTCCTGGACATCATCCCGCACCTGAAAAACCCGGTGACGGGGGAGATGGTGTCCACGGCGGACCGGCTCAACCAGGTGGTGGAGACCGCGCGCCGGGCCGAAGAACTGGGTTTCGACAGCTTCTCGGTGGGGGAGCGGCACGCCGGAGAGTTCATCTCCTCTTCCCCCACCACGGTGCTGGCAGCCATCGCCGCGGTCACGAACCGGATCCGGCTGCAAAGCGGCGTCACCGTGCTGTCAGTGCTGGATCCGGTACGCGTGGCGGAGGATTACGCCACCATCGACCAGCTCAGCCATGGCCGTCTGGAACTGGTGATCGGCAAGGGCAACGAGGTGCTGCAGTACCCACTGTTCGGTCTTGACCTGGTCGACCAGTGGGACCTACTGGCCGAGAAGTATGAGCTGCTGCGACGTTTGTGGCAGGAGGAAGGCGTCACATGGTCAGGCAGGTTCCGCCCGGAGCTCACCGAACCGACCACCACCACGCCCCGCCCCTTCAACGGTCCGCCGCGGATTTGGCACGGCTCGGCTACCACACTGACGTCGGCGGCCCTTGCCGGCAAGTGGGGTGATCCGCTTTTCACGGCGAACGCCATCCAGCCGCGGGAGAACTACCAGGTGCTGATCGAGCATTACCGGGCCGAGTACGAGCGACACGGCCACGATCAGCGGCATCGGTACCTGGGATCGGGCAGCGGCGCCGGGGGAGTATTCATCGCGGACACCACGCAGGAGGCGATCCGGCAGTTCGGCCCGGTATACGAGGCTCTGACCGCCAACCGGAATGTACCCGGCAACAACACGCCCTTCCGGGACATCGAGCATGCCGTGGCGGAAGGTCCCGCGCTGGTGGGCAGCCCGGAGCAGGTGATCGACAAGATCCTGGGCTACCACCAGCTGTACTGCCACGACCTGCAGTCCATCTCGCTGCCCACCACCCTGCCGTTCGAACAGCAGCTGGACATCCTGGAGCGGTTCGCCCTTGAGGTCATCCCAGCTGTCCGGGCCGCTGCGCCCACCACGCTGTGGGAGGCCGGCGACCCGTACGGCAACCGTCCAGAATCTGCCCGCCCGTCCACCACCAGCAGGAGCGAGAATGTCCTTGTCCACTGAAACCGCCCTCGAGTCCTTCGACGCCGACTGGCAGGAATGGCACGCCGCCCACGAACGGCAGCGCGCCCACCCTCACGGTTTCCTGGCCGTGACCCATCTGCACTGGCTGGGCAGCGAAGCCACCCGGCTGGAAGGTGCCCCGGGCATCTGGAGTGTGGAGGCCGACGTCGTCCGCGTCGTTCTGGAGCCGGGCGAAAGTCTGCAGCAGGACGGCGAGGAGCTGAACACGGAAGCCGGCACCACTGTCACTTTCGGCCCCATCGAGGAGCGCGGCGGCATCAACCTGGTGTCCGGCGACACCGTCATTGAGCTGGCCAAGCGCGGCGGCGAGTTCATTGTGCGGCCGCGGAACCCCGAGAACGCGTTGCTGCGCGAGTACCAGGGGACACCCGCCTACTCGCCGGATGCGGCGTACGCAGTCCGCGGAACGTACGTGCCGTTCGAGGCGCCGCGGCCCACCACGGTGGGCGCCGCCGTCGAAAGCATCCAGCACGTCTACGAGGCGCCGGGCGAGATCCGCTTCAAGCTGGCCGGCCAGGAGCTGGCGCTCACCGCGTTCAACGGCCACGCCCCCGGGTCCCTGCTGGTGCTGTTCACGGACCAGACCTCAGGCACAACCACCTATGCAGCCAACCGCTCGCTGTCCGTGGTGCCGGCCGCCGACGGCTCCGTGGAACTGGACTTCAACCGGGCCGTTAACCTGCCGTGCGCCTACACGGACCTGGCCACCTGCCCCCTGCCGCCGGCCGAAAACCGGCTGCCCGTGGCCATCGAGGCCGGAGAAAAGATCCCCTACGAACGTCAGGACCAGAAATGAGCGACAGCGAAACAGTGCGCCCCGGGTTCCTGGCCATTGAACTCGATGGCGCCGGCTGGGACGGCGCCGGTTTCAAAGGCACCGGTTTCAAAGGCGCCAGCCCTGAAGGCACCGGCTTCGCCAGCCTGGCCGAAGCCGTGCTCTCCGCCGAATCCGCGGGCTTCCACGTGGCCACCTTCACCGATACACCCGCTCCTGGCCGGGTCAATGCGCTGCAGCGCGCGGCCTACGCGGGTCCCATCACCCGCACCATCGCGGTGGTGCCCGAAGTGGACACGGTCTATACCGAGCCGTTCCACGTTGCCACCCAGCTCGCGAGCCTGGACTACGTCTCGGGCGGCCGTGCCGGGTGGATCGCTACGGCAGCGGAGTCACGCGAGGCCGCTGCCGCCGTCGGCCGCAGCTTTGTGGGCGGCGCCGCACTGGGGCAGGAAGCGGCGGCCTCCATCGAGGTGTCCCGGCGCCTGTGGGACTCCTGGGAGGACGACGCGGTAATCCGGGATGTTGCCACCGGCCGGTACATCGATGTGGACAAGCTCCACTATGTCGATTTTGATACGGCGGCGGACTTCGAAACGCCGGCTGACTTTGCCGGCCCGGCCTATTCGGTCAAAGGCCCCTCCATCATTCCGAGGCCGCTGCAGGGCCAGCTGCCGGTGCTCGTAGCGGCGTCGCTGCTGGGGGACGGCCTCGTTGATGCCAATGCTGTGGACGCCGTGCTGGTCTCGGCTCCCACGCCCGAGCTGCTCGCCGCAGAGGTCCGCGACGTCCGTGGCCGCTTGGGAGGGTCCGCGGCAGTGATCGCAGAGCTCGACGTCGTCCTTGACGCCCGCGGGCAGGCTGCGGCAGAGCGACTGGCTGGCACGGACAGTGGCCGCGCCACGTACGCCGGCTCGGCGGCCGGGCTCGTCGACCTGCTGGCGCCGCTGCTCGCCGAGGCCGACGGCGTCCGGCTCCGCCCGGCGTCACTCGCTGTGGACCTGGACGAACTGGCACGGCTGGTCCTGCCTGAACTGCGGCGGCGCGGCGCTCTCCGGGCGCCCGTCCAGGACGGCACCTTCCGGGACCTGCTGGGCATGGAACGCCCGGCCAACCGCTACGCAGGAACACCAACGGCCGCCGGCGCCGGAAGCTAAGGGGACACCATGACGCAGCACAGCAGTGCCACATCCGACGATTTCACGCCTACAGGAAAGCTGCAGTTCGGCATCTTCTTCCAGGGCGTGAATTCAGGCACCATCTGGAAGGCGGCGGAATCCGGCTCGCAGACCGACTTCGAATCATTCCGCCGGATCGCGCAAACCGCCGAGCGTGGGCTGTTCGCCGCGTTCTTCCTGGGCGAGGGACTGCGCCTGCGCGAACACCTGGGCAGGCCCCACGCGCTGGACGTGGTGGGCAGGCCGGATGCCCAGACCATGCTCGCTGCACTGGCGTCGGTGACCAAAAACATCGGGCTGGTGGCTACCCAGAACACCACGTACAACGATCCGGCAGACCTGGCGCACCGGCTCTCCTCGCTGGACCTGATCTCCGGTGGCCGGGCCGCATGGAACATCGTGACGACGGACAACGCCTGGACCGGCGCAAACTTCCGCCGCGGCGGCTATCTGGACCACGCCGACCGGTACAGGCACGCGGAAGCGTTCGTGGAGACGGCAAAGCGGATCTGGGACTCCTGGGAGACCCCGGACGGTCCCGCCCGCCGCGTGCTCCACGAGGGCCAGCACTACACGGTGCACGTCACACCGCGGCTGCCGCGCAGCGCGCAGTACCGGCCCGTGCTGTTCCAGGCCGGCGACTCCCCGGAAGGCCGCAACTTTGCCGCCCGGCAGGCGGACGTGATCTTCTCCGCCCACCCCAAGTTCGCCGACGCCGTCGAGTTCCGCAAGGATCTGGTGGCACGTTCCCTGGCCGCCGGCCGGGGGGCGAACGCCGTGCAGATCATGCCCGCCAGCGAATTCATCCTGGCTCCCACCGCAGAAGAGGCCGCGGAGAAGAAGGAATGGGTGCGCAGCCTGCAGATCGGTCCGCAACAGGCGGTGGCCTACCTGGAACAGTTCTGGGGCCGTGAGCTGTCCGAATACGACCCCGACGGCCCGCTCCCGGATATTGATCCGGTAGTGGAGGAAACCTCGGAAACCCGGGGCAGCGGCTTCCACGGTGCCAAGGCGCGCCAGCTCGCCGACCAGTGGCGCGCGGAAGCCAAGGACAAGGGCCTGTCCATCCGGCAATTCGTCACCTCCCGCACCGCTCGGGTGGACGCCACCTTCACGGGTTCATACTCTGCGGTGGCAGACCAACTGGCGGAGTACACCCGGGTGGGTGCGGTGGACGGCTTCAACATCTCGCCGTGGCTCATTCCCACCGGCCTGGACGACATCGTGAACCACCTCGTGCCTGAGCTGCAGGAACGCGGCGTTTACCCCACGGAGTATCGCGGCACTACCCTGCGGGAAAACCTGGGACTTCAGACGCCGGTTCCTTCCTCGGAGACGGTGCGGGCCTGATGGTGCTGCACCTCCCGCACTTCACGCGTCCCAAGGACCAGGGCCGTCCGGCCGGAAAGGCCGACGGCGGCGGGGTGAGTGACGCCGTCGTCGAGCCTGATGACTGGCGTGTCAGGTTGCAGCTGACTGTGTGGGAGCAGCGCCTTTAGGCAGAGCCACCCTCATTGGGAGGTGCCAAACGTCGTCGTGAACATTGTGCTGGAACTGCTTGCGGCAGTTGTGGCGGTGGCCCGGTCCGGTGCCTACAGCTTCTGACCCCGCGAAGAATCCCCGCCGGGCTGATGCCCGGCGGGGATTCATTCGTCGGCAGGACCTCTACTTCTTGGGCAGGCCTGCCGGGTTCAGTTCGGACTTCTGGATCGCCTCGGAAGACAGGCCCCAACGGTCCAGGATCTTGGCGTAGGTCCCGTTCTCGATCAGATCGTTCAGCGCGGCCTGGGCGGCGACGGCCAGGCCGTTGTCCTTCTTTGTGGTGAAGGCGATTTGCGCGGTCAGCGGCCAGCCGCCGTTGAGGGTGCCCACCTGCTTGCTCTTGCCGTCCAGCGCGGCCTTGTAGGCAGCCCCGGCATTGGGGCCGAACGTCAAATCCGCGCGGCCGGACTGCAGGGCCAGCGACGAGGCGGAATCGTCGTCGTAATACTGAAACTCAACTGGCTTCAGGCCGTTCTTCTTGTTCTCCTCGTCCCAGCGCACCAGGATGGCTTCCTGGTTGGTGCCTGAGCCAACAATGATGCGCTTGCCCGCGACATCCTTGGCCTCCTTGATCTCGCCGATACCGGAGTCGCTCTTCGCGTAGAAGCCGAGCAGGTCGTTCCGGTACGTGGCGAAGTCGAACTTCTCCTTCCGGGCTTCGGTGACAGTGACGTTGGACAGCACGGCTTCGTACTTCGAGGACTCAATGCCCAGCGGCCAGTCAGCCCAGGCCACGGGAAGGACCTCGACCTCCAGGCCCAGCGTCTCGCCCACCGCGTAAGCGATGTCCACCTCGCTGCCAATCAGGGTCTTGTTGTCCGTGGCAAAGGTGCTGAGCGGGGCCGTGCCGCCGGTGCTCACGACAGTCAGTTTGCCGTCGGCTTTGATGGCTTCGGGAACCAATGCGGCTGCTTCTGCGTCGGCGGTGACCTTGAAGCGGTCCTGCTCGGGTGACAGGTTGAACTGCTTGCCGGCCGCCGTGGTGGCGGATCCCGACGACGGTGCTGTCGCCGCCGTCGCGCCCGGATCCGCGCAGGCGGCAAGTCCCAGCAGCGCTGCTGCCAGTGCCGCGACTGCGGCCGGTTTCCTGGTGATGGTGGCCATGAATTCCCCCTGGGAAGTAGGTAGTTGCTGCAACGGAAGGGATGCGTTGCAGCAACTATCCGGCAGCGTCGCGAAGGGAATCAAAGGCCGCCGCAACCCGGAGATACGGGGCGTAACTGCGGTTAACCGGGCGACCGCGGCGGTCACATTGCCCGGCGTCGAGCAAGGTCTGGTGGGCTCCTGTCTCTGGTTCTTTACTTGCCGGCCGCTTCAAGCTCAGCGAAGGTGTCGTCATCGAGCGTGATGTTGGCGGCCGCCATATTCTCCTCCAGGTGCTGCACGGAGCCGGTGCCGGGAATAGGCATCATGACGGGGGAGCGGCGCAGCAGCCAGGCGAGGGCCACCTGCGAAGTGGTGGCGCCCAGCCGCTTGGCGGCCTCATCCAACGGACCGCCGGGCTGTGCGAGTTCGCCCGCGGAGATCGGAGCCCAGGGGATGAAGCCGATGCCGTTCTCCTCCGAATACCGCAGCACGTCCTCGGAGCTCCGGTCGGTGAGGTTGTAGCGGTTCTGGACCGTCGATACCGTGAAGTGCTTTCCGGCTGCTTCCAGTTCGGCCACGCTCACCTGCGAAAGCCCAAGCGCCCGAACCTTGCCCTCGTCCTGGAGTTCGCGCAGCACGCCGAACTGCTCTTCGCCTCCCACCTTGGGGTCGATCCGGTGCAGCTGCAGCAGGTCCAGGGTGTCCACCTTCAGCTTGCGGAGGCTCAGTTCCGTCTGCTGGCGCAGGTATTCCGGGCGGCCAACGGGAATCCACTGGTTGGGCCCGGTCCGGGTGAAGCCCACCTTGGTGGCGATCTTCAGCCCCTTTTTGTAGGGGTGCAGCGCCTCGGCGATGATTTCCTCGCTGATGTTTGGGCCATAGGAGTCGGCGGTGTCGATGAAGTCCACGCCGAGTTCGACGGCGCGGCGCACCACGGCCACGGCGGCCCCGCGGTCGGCGGGCTCACCCCAGACGCCGTTGCCTACGATGCGCATGGCACCGAAGCCGAGCCGGTGCACGGTTCCCACGTCTTTGAGGTCGATCGTTGCGGACAGTTCCAGCTGGTTCGTTGAATCGTGGCTCATAGGGGCGGCAACCTCATCAGTGTGCTGAGTATTCCTGACCACTGAGTAATCCTGACGACTGCGAAATAAGCCTGGACCCGCGGTCGTTATCCCTGACGTGCCTGCCGTGATCCGGCGGGCAAAAACCTACGCAACGCTCTGAAAGGCCGGCACTGACGTGACACTTCCCCTCTCCATTCTTGATCTGGCGACCATCGGCAAAGGCCAGACGGCGGCGGAGAGCTTCGCGGGAAGCGTGGCCATGGCACAGCGCGCGGAGGAACTCGGTTATCGGCGGATCTGGTACGCCGAACACCACAACATGTCCTCCATCGCGTCGTCTGCCACCAGCGTGCTGATCGCCCACGTGGCAGCCCATACCAGGAGCATCAGACTCGGCGCCGGCGGCGTGATGCTGCCCAACCATTCGCCGCTGACCATCGCCGAGCAGTTCGGCACCCTGGAGACCCTGCATCCGGGACGGATCGACCTTGGCCTGGGACGCGCTCCGGGCAGCGACCAGAACACCATGCGGGCCCTCCGCCGGGATCCGATGTCCGCGGACAGCTTCCCGCAGGACGTGCTGGAACTGCAGGGCTACCTCACCGGCCCCACCCGGGTCCAGGGCGTGGAGGCGACTCCCGGCAAGGGCACCAACGTGCCGCTCTACATCCTCGGGTCCTCCCTGTTCGGTGCGCACCTCGCCGCGCAGCTGGGCCTGCCCTACGCCTTCGCCTCGCACTTCGCACCGGGCGCCCTGCAGGAGGCCGTGGCGGTCTACCGCCGCGAATTCAGGCCCTCCGCCCAGCTGGATTCCCCGCACGTGATCGCCGGGGTAAACGTGATCGCAGCAGATTCCGCCTCCGAAGCCCAGGAAACCTTCCTCGCCACCAAGCGCGCCCGCGTCTCCCTGTTCTTCGGCGGGGGCCGGGAGTTCACCGACGATGAGGCGGACATGATCCTGGATTCCCCGCAGGGGCAGCACGTGTCCCAGATGATGACCTATTCCGCCGTCGGCACTCCTGAGGCGGTCATGGAGTACCTGGACGAGTTCGCTAAACACTCCGATGCCGACGAGCTCATCGTTGCGCACCAGAGCACCGGAACGGCGGCAAGGCTGCGGTCCGTGGAGTTGCTCGCGCAGGCTGCCGGGCTCGCCAGGGTTTAGGAACGGGCTCCAGGAACCAGGGTCTATCCCCGATCCAGGAACCCGCCCCGCTGAGCCTGCTTCGCGTCACTCCCGGCACGCTTTTGGAAGGCCCGACGGCGGTCTGCCGCGGATTGGCGCGGCCGGCACCTGTGGGATGGCTCAAAAGCGTGCTCCGCGTGACGAGCCACCCCGCCGGTGCCAACGCCCACCCCTGTTGCCCGCCGTCGGACTTTACACCGCTGCAATCACCGGGACATTCAGGTGAAACTGCCTGACCGGAAAATGAACAGTGCCCCCTCCGGAGTGCCGCCATGGAATCCGGGGCGGGGCACCACCCGGTAGCCCGCCTGGAAATCCGGCGGCTGCCTTCCCGGGCCGGTTCTGCCATAAGGGGTGCTGGGATGCCAACTCCATTGAACCAGAGCGTTGCGGATACCGCGCTGCTCACCAAGTCACTGCCGCTGGGCCTGCTCCGGGCGTTCGTCCAGTCGGACGCTGCCGACGACGGGCTCACCCCCGCGCTCCTCGCGGAACTGAAGGTCCTGGCGCGCGTCCCCGGGCTCCTGGTGGCCTGCAACTACGGTGGAACCCTGTGCGACGCCGAAGGAATTTCCACCGAAACCCTGCCGTTGGGCAGCGCAGCGATTGCCCTTCGCGCCCTGGCCGCCCTGCCCAACACCCATGCCGCTGTCATTTCCGGGCGGTCGCTGCGAGACCTTGCCGCGGTGTCACGCCTGCCGGCGGAAGTACACCTGATTGGATCGCACGGCTCGGAGCCGGACATGGGTTTTGCCCACGTGCAGTCCCTGGCCACCGAGGCGGCGCTGCAGAAGGCCGGGACGGCGCTGTCCGAGGCAGTGGGCTTCCAGAAGGGCATCTGGATTGAGCGAAAGCCCGTGGCCGTCTCCGTGCACACCCGGCCGGCGACCCCGGATGTGGTAGCGACCGTCACCGAGACGGCGCGGGAGATCGCCCGGGCCCATGGACTGTTCTTCATTGTGGACGGTTCCGTGCTGGACCTGTCCGTGCTGGAACCGTCCAAGGCCGAGGCGCTGGAGAGCCTCAGGTCCCGGCTCGGGGCCAGTGCGGCAATGTACGCAGGGGATGCCTACAGCGACGAGCTGGCCATCGGTACGCTGCGGGGTCCCGACATGGGCCTGAAGGTCGGCCCGGGGGAGACGGCAGCCGCGCACCGGCTCCGCGATCCGGAATCCTTCGCGCGCGTACTTGCCATCCTGTTCGAGCTGCGGCGTGCGTGGCTCTTCGGCGAGGACGCGGTGGGCCTGGAGCGGCACTCGATGATCGGCAACGGGTCCTCCACCGCCCTCGTCACACCGGACGCCAAGATCTGCTGGATGAGCCATCCGCTGCCCGATTCGGGCTCGCTGTTCGCCCACATTTTGGGAGGGGACGCGGCCGGGCATTTCTCGGTTGAACCGGTCAAGGCCTCCCAGGTCCTGGGCCAGCGCTACGTGGACAGCACCATGATCGTGGAAACCCGGTGGGCGGACGTGACTGTTACGGACTACCTTGAGCCGGCGCCGGACGGCATCACCAGCCTGGTCCGTGTGCTCTCCGGCAGCGGCGCGGCCAGGATCGTGTTCGCGCCCAGACCGGACTACGCCAACGCCCCCTTCAGCATGGAGGCCCGCGGGGACGAGCTGCATGTTGTGGGCACGTCCGATCCCGTCATCCTGCTGGCCCCCGGCGTCCGGTTTGCCATCGCCTCCGACGGCCGGCACGCCACGGCCACCGCCGTCGTGAACCTCCAGGACGGACCCGTGGTGCTGAACATGCGCTGCGGCGACACCGAACCCCAGGCAGCCGACCCCGGAGGGGAAACCGAACGGCGCGCAGCAGTGGCCCACCATTCGCGCCGGTGGATGCAGGACCTGGAGCTGCCCGGGGTCAAACCGTCCCTGGTGCGCCGGTCCGCGCTGGTGCTCCGCGCCCTGGTCCATGAACCAACCGGCGCCGTGCTCGCCGCCCCGACCACGTCCCTGCCCGAAGGGATCGGCGGGACGCGTAACTGGGACTACCGCTACTGCTGGCTGCGCGACGGATCCATGACGGTGAATGCCCTGGTGGATCTGGGCTCCACGCACGAGGCGGCAGGGTTCCTTGGCTGGCTGAGCCGGATCCTGGAGCACGCCCCCGGCCCGGAATGGCTGCACCCGCTGTACTCCGTCACCGGGGCGGCACTGTCCACCGAGGCCGTCATCGACAGCCTGCCGGGCTACGCCGGATCCCGTCCCGTCCGGATCGGAAACGCGGCGGACCACCAGGTCCAGCTGGACGTCTTCGGCCCCATCGCCGAGCTGATCCATTCGCTGAGCGAGCGTGAAGGCCGGCTCGCCGACGGCCACTGGGAGCTCATGGTCCAGATGGCTTCCGCGGTGCTGGCCCGCTGGCACGAGGCGGACCACGGCATCTGGGAGGCCCGGCGGGCGCCGCGCCACCATGTGTACACCAAGGTGATGTGCTGGGTGACGCTGGACCGGGCGCTGCGGACAGCAGCCAGGCATGGCCGGACGCCGGAACCTTCCTGGGAACCCACCGCCACCACAATCCGGGACGAGGTGCTGCGTGAGGGGTGGGACGAATCGGCGCGGTCCTACACAGTGGCGTATGACAGCCCGGACCTTGATGCCGCCGTCCTGCATATCGGCCTCTCCGGCCTGCTCGACGTCACGGACCAGCGCTTCCTGGACACCGTGACCGCCGTTGAACGGGAGCTCCGGGTGGGGCCCACAGTTTTCCGGTACAGGTACGACGACGGCCTGCCGGGCCTGGAGGGCGGCTTCCACATCTGCACCACCTGGCTCATCGAGGCGTACGTTGCGGTGGGCAGGATCGAGGAGGCCTGGGATCTTTTCGACCAGCTGGTGAACCTCTTCGGGCCAACCGGCCTGCTCCCGGAGGAATACGATCCGGGGACCGAAACGCACCTGGGCAACCATCCCCAGGCCTACTCGCACCTGGGTTTCATCCGCTGCGCCCGCATCCTGGACCGGCACCAGTCCCAGGTCAGGCCGCCGAGGTCCTGAGCTCCCGCCCGCCCGTGTCGAGCCGGCCGTCCGAGATGAGCCACCGCAGACCCTCCGCGATCGCTTCAAGAGAGGTGTGGCGCGGGGAATATCCCAGCTCCCGTTGTGCCTTCCCGATGCTCATCGAAGGGCTTCGGCTGATGTGGTCATAGGACGCTTCGGCGTTGCCGGGGGAGGTGCCGGACCGGAACTCCTCGAACGGCAGGAACCGGAGCTGCGCCTCCTGGCCGAACCAGGCCGCGGCCGCCGTCGCGATTCCCCGCAGCGTCAGGGCCCTGTCGGAGACCACGTGATAGCCGTTGCCCGCAGCCACCCGTGGGCGCTCGAGGGCCAGTTGGAAAGCCTGCGCAACGTCGTCGGCGTGCACGTGGTGCACTGTTTCCAGGCCGAAGTTGGGTATCTCTACGGGCTGGCCCATAGCCAGCCGGTGCCAGACGTCCAGGTCGAAGTTCCCGGCAGCGTTGACCATGGCCCAGCCCGGTCCCGTAATGTGCCCCGGATGCAGCACCGAGGATTGAAGGCCGCCTGGCGTCCGCGACTCGGCCAGCAGCAGTTCCTCGATCCGTGCCTTCCGGATCCCGTAGTCACCGAATGGATTCCGCGCATCCTCCTCGCGGGTGGGAACCTCCGTCCCGGCGCCGTGCACCCAGATGGTGCCGCAGCTGAGCAGCAGGTCCACCCGGCCCCGGAGCGCGGTGATCAGCTGTTCGGCCGAGTCCGGCGTGAAGCAGAGCATGTCAATGACCACGTCGGGCCGCAGGTCGGCGATTCTGCCGGCGAAGGTTCCCGCGGCGTCGCCTTCGTCCCGGTCGACCGCGACGCGGTGGACTTCTTTCCAGGCTGGGTGCTGCCTGTAGGGCTGCCTGAGTCCGCGGCTGACGGCTATGACTTCATGCCCCGCTTCGGTCAGCCGCGGCACGAGGTACCCGCCGACGTGCCCGGTCGCTCCGATCATGACTATGCGGGACATCCGGTTCCTTCTATTTCGAGGTGCCCTGGGAAACGGATCCCTGGAGTTGGCGTTGGAAAATCACGTAGATGACGAGCACCGGCACGACTGTGATGACGACCGCGGCGAACAGGGCGCCGAAGTCGACCGCATACCCTGCCTGCGAGGCGAAGGCCGCGAGCCCCTGGGACAGGACGTAGTTCCTGGTGTCCGTGTTCAGCGCCACGGGGATGAGGAACTGGTTCCAAAGTCCGAGGAAATTGAAAATGAGCACTGAGGCCAGCCCGGGTTTTGCCATGGGCAGCATCACCTGGAAGAAGGTCCGCCATTCCCCGGCACCGTCCAGCGCTGCGGCTTCGGCGATTTCATTCGGAAGTGCCTTGAAGAAGGAGAAGAGGAAGAAGACCGTGAACGGCAGCGCGAATGCCACGTAGGTAATGATGAGTCCGGGCAGGGTGTTGAGCAGCCCGACGTTCTTCAGGATGAAGAACAGGGGGACGATGGCAAGGAAGATCGGGAACGTCAGCCCGGCCAGCATGAGGTAGTAGATGGCCCTGCTGCCGGGGAAGGCGAAACGGGCCAGCACGTACGCGCACATCGCCCCAAGCATCATGACAATGATCAGGGCACAGCCGACGACGACGACCGAGTTGAGGAAGTAGTTTCCGATGCCTGCGGTGGTCCAGGCCTTGACGTAGTTGTCGAAGTTCCAGTGCTCCGGCAGCGCAAACGGCGACGCGAAGATTTCCGTCGTCGTCTTGAACGAGGTCATGATGGTCCAGAGCAGGGGCAGGATGACGATGAGCGACCAGATGGTCAGCATCGTGTGCGAGATCGCTCCGACCACCCGGTCATTGGCGGTCGCCTCCGGCCTACGCTGGACAACCGTTGCCTGCGCTGTTGCCCGCTGTCCCGCGGTTCTGATCGAGGTCATCACTGGGTGTCCTTGCTTCCGCCGGTGAGTTTATTGACGAGGAAGACCAGCGCGGCAAACGCCAGGGTGATGACGGCCAGGACAACTCCCATGGCACACGCAAGGCCGAACTGGCCCTTGTTGAATGCGGTGGAGAAAAGCTGCTGGGACATGACCAGTGTTGAGTTGTTGGGACCGCCGCCCGGGTTCAGCGCCACCATGTAGACGAAGGCGTCCAGCGCCAGGATCCCCATGTAGATATAAGCCGTCTGGATGTTGTCCCGGATCAGGGGGATCGTGATGCTGGTGGCAGTGCGGAATCTACCGGCGCCGTCGATCCGGGCCGCTTCGAACAGTTCTGCCGGGATGCCCTTGATCGCGGCGACAAAGAGCACCATGTAGAAGCCGACGAAGCCCCAGACGATGACAAACATCGAGGCTGCCATGGCTGTGCCTTCGTTGCCCAACCAGGCGAACGAGTCGAATTGTCCGAGCCCGGCAGTGGTCAGGATGCCGTTGAGCAGCCCGTTGCTGGGATCGTAGATCTGGCCCCACATGATGCCGATGATGATCGCGGGGATCACGTAGGGGAAGAAGGACACCACCCGGTAGAAACTGGAGTTCCGCAGACCCTTGACCTGTCCGCGGCTGCTGCCGCCCACCGTGACGAGCGACGCGAGGATGAGGCTCAGGACAATCGTCAGGGCCGGCAATGCCAGGGCGAGGAGGATGTTGTTCCCCATTGCCTTCATGAAGATGTCGTCCGTGAACAGCCTTCGGTAATTGTCCAGTCCGGTGAAGTTCATGTTCCGGGTGAATCCGGACCAGTCGGTCATGGAGTAGTAGAAGGCCTGCACGAACGGGGACACCACGAAGATCAGGTAGACGGCCAGCGGGAGTCCCAGGAAGACCGCGATGAAACTGACCCTGTCAAAGCTTAATTTCGATCGGCGCCGGGCCCCTTCGGCAGGCGCTGTGTCTGCCGAAGGGACACCGGTTCCCAAAAGGCTCATTTCACTTCGACCTTACTGACCGAGCTGTCGTTGCGGACCTTGTCCGTGATCTTCTGCATTTCCGAGGTCAGGGTAGCGACGTCGGACTTGCCGTCCAGGAACGTGTTCCAGACCACGAGCAGGTCCTTGTTCATGCCGTAGACGTCCACGAAGCCCCAGGTGAAGATATCGTCCCCGGCGGCATCGAGCATCTTGGTCTGCGACACCAGGGCCGTCGACCCGAAGCCGTCCGCCGGAATGGTGCCCTTGACGATCGTCGAGGCCAGCTGCTTCTGGGCGAAATTGGTGGCAGCGTCCTTGGACAGCATGACGCGCAGCATTTCCTTGCCGCCGGCAACGTTCTTCGCCTGGGAGGGAACAATGAACGCCTCGGCAGCGGCGCTGTGCAGGGCGGTGTAAGGGAACTTTGATCCGCTGCTAACCGTCGGGACCGGCGCTCCGGTGAGTTTGAAGTCAGGCAGCGTCTGGTCCTTCATTTCATTTTCGATCCAGGAACCGGAGGGGTAGAGAATGGCGGCCTCGTCGTGGATCCATTGGGCCTGCGCCGCGGTGAACGCGGTGCCCGATCCGCCTGGCTTCACGTAACCGGCCTTGACGATCTTTTCCATGGCCGTGAGGACGCTTTGCACCGCCGGATGCGACCAGCAGTTCTCCTTGAGGTTGTCCAGGGCGAGGCGGACGTCGTCGCCCCCTTCCTTGATCGCGGAGGCGATGGCCAGTTCAAGGTAGTAGGTCGCCGCTTCTTTGCCCCAGCAGAAGAGGTACTTGCCCTGGCCTTTTGCCTTCTCCCCGAGGGCGAGCATTTCATCCCACGTCTTCGGCACTGTCCAGCCGTTCTTTTCGAAGAGGGACGCCGAGTACCACATGGCGAAGACGGTCAGGACGTAGTTGATTGCGCCGAGCTTGTCCCCGAAGGTCCCCGGAGCGAGGACGCCGGGGTAGAGGGTGTCCTTGATGACCTTGCCCTCGAGGTTCTTCGCGTTCACGACTGAGTTGAGGTCTTCGAGCTGCGAAAGGATGGTGTTGATACCGATCAGGTTGGCGCCGGAGTTGTCGATAAGGTCCGGCGGGTTGCCGCCGACGAATCGCGGTTGCAGTTCCTGGGCGATATTCGTTGACGCGGCGACCTTGGCCGTTGTTCCCGGGTGGGTCTTTTGGACCAGTTCCCCGGCGTAGGTGGCGTAGTCAATGCCATAGCCGCCCTTGAAGATCACGGCGTCAATTGTGGAATTATCGGCCATGCCAAAGGGGTTCGTGTCCGACACCGCTCCACTTGGTCCGGATGTTGTGCCGCCACCTCCCCCGGCGCAGGAGGCCAATGAGCCTCCCATGGGTACCAGGACCGCGGCGGCGAGGACGCCGCCGAGGAAGCGCCGGCGTTCCAAGGGCTTATTTTGGTTGTTCATGTTGATCTGCTGCCTTTCTTGTTACCGTTGCCCGCACCGCGGTATACGGATGGATTCTCTTGTTGTCGGTTCCGGCTCAGGCGTCGCGCCGGATCCGGTCCTTATAGAGGTCTTCGAGGGCTTGGTTGTGGTCATCGCCGCCGGGGATGTTGGCTGAGATGTAGACAGGAGGCTTCCTGCCTTCTTCGGCAATCCGGTTCGCGGTGCCGATAGTGAGCAGCTGGGCAATGAAAGCGGCGGTGATGGATGAGACCGCGCCGACGTTTATGCCGTCCGGCATTTCAAGCACGGCGTCACCAAACGGTGCAGTGTTGTCGATGACGACGTCGGCGACGTCGCACAGGCGCTTGCCGCTGGGATGTTTCGGTTCGACCTTCAGTGTGTGCGCCATGCTGGTGACGGCGATCACCTTGTGTCCTTTCGCCTTTGCCAGGAGGGCGAGGCCCACGATGGAGCCGTTTACCCCCGAATTTGAGGCAATAACGAACACGTCCTCGGGCCCGACCGGGGAAAGGGCGAACAGTTCGTTGACCACTGACGGGTCGCGCTCGAGCGAAGATCCGGTGAGGACCCCGACGTCGTACGTCCCGCGCAGGACCACATCACGCAGGGCGATCCTGTTGGTGGGGATCAGGCCGCCCGCACGGCCGGCGATCTCCATGGCGAAGGCTTCGGAATGCCCGGTGCCGAAGGCCTGGATGACACCTCCCTTGTCGAGGGCTGAGGTGAGAAGCTCGATGGCATCATCAAGGCTTCCTGACGCTGCCTGGCCGGAAAGCTCCTCCAGGCGTGAGGTGACTTCCCGGGTGTAGGCCTGGACCAGGTCGGAAGTGCGGACTGAAACAGACAAGGGGGCTCCTAGCTTTGGTCGTGGGGGCCGGACAATGCCGGTTCCGGCGTTCGGTTCCTGGCCGGTCCCCGATGCGGCCGGCGATGTGCGGCCACGGCTTGCGCGGACGCGGCGAGATTGGCTGTGGACCGTTGGAAATCGTGCTGGGCGACCAGCAGGTACAGCAGGTCCAGGACCAGCAACTGGACGTGTTTGGCCGACAGATCGTCAGGCTGCAGGAAATGTTCGTGGACGGATGTGATGATCCGGAGGTCAGCGGCCTCTGCAAGCGGGGATGACGGGTTGTTGCTCAAAGCCACGGTCAGGGCCCCCGAAAGCCGGGCCTGGCGGAGCATCTGGATGGTTTCCTCGGTGCGTCCGGTGTTGGATATGCCGATCGCGACGCAATTCTCGTCCTGGATGGCCGCACTCGTCAGGCCGACGTGCACTTCTGACCAGTGATGGCTGTTGATGCCGATCCGGTACAGGCGTGCGTGCATTTCCTCGGCCAGCATGGCGCTTCCGCCGACTCCGTAGATATCCACATGGCTGCTGGTCGCGATCTTTTCGGCAATCCGTTTCAGTAACTCCAGATCCATCATGGCCGCGGTCTCCTGCAGCGAGCGCGTGTGGGCGTTCATGAGCGTGCTGAGGACTTCGGCCGGCGAGTCATCGGGGCCAAAAGCGCGCCCGATATCGATCTTCCATGAATCACGGGCCGAGACCCGCCCGACCTCGGTGGCGATACTGACCCGGAACGGGGCGTAGCCCTGGTAGCCGATCTGGCGGCAAAAGCGGGTGATCGTGGCCGGCGAGGTCCCAGTCTGCTTCGCCAGGTCCCCGATCGAGGCGTCGAGCGGTGCGTGCGGGTGCTCCAGCAGGAACTCGGCAATCTTCACCATGGCGCCTGACATTTCCGGCAGGCGGGTGCGGATGCGGTTCACGACGCCCACAGCCCGGCCCGCGGACGATGGTGCTGGAGGGGTGGGCGTCACGATAATCCTTTTCTTGTTCGCCGACGTTTTACAAAAAGTATTCTCATCCTCTAACCTGTGTGTCAAGTCACAATTAAGCATGGGTGAGCGGGTAAGGGTGCAGAGGATTCTGGCGATAGACGCGGGCGGCACGTCTACCCGGGCAGCAGTCGTGGATGCGTCCGGACTGTGCCTCGGGTATGGAATCGCGGGCGGCGGAAACCCTGTGTCCGACGGGTACGACCAGGCCGTTACCGCCGTCGCCGACGCCGCGGAAAAGGCTGTCGCCGAGTCGCGCGCGGCGCGCCACACGATTTCCCCAACCCTGGTCGCGATGGCCGGCGCCGGTCCCCGCATGCAGCAGACTCCCATTGCCGAGAGGCTCGTGGCGCTAGGTCTTGACGGGGACGTGGACATCGAGGCGGACCTTCTGGCCATGTTCCATTCGGGCACGCACCAGTCGTCCGGATCCGTCCTCGTGGCGGGTACAGGCTCGGTCGCGGCGCGAATCACAGCGGGCCGCCTCGACCTGGTATCCGACGGAGCCGGCTGGCTCCTGGGTGACACCGGCTCCGGCTACTGGATTGGCCACCGGGTGGCACGTGCCGTTGTCGCGTCCCTCGATGGCCGCGGGCCCGGGACCGCCCTCACCGCTTTGCTGCTCAGTGAACTGCACCTGGAGGAGACGCCGGAGCGGATGCACGGGCGTCCCCGCGCCATGCTTGACCTGATAGACGCTCTCTACAAGCTCCGACCGGTCGGGCTCTCGCGCTTCGCGCCGCTCGCTTTCAAGGCGTGCGGGCAGGACCCGGTGGCCTCGCAGATCGTGACGGACGCAGCCTCAGCCCTGGCCGGCACCCTCAACGCCGTGCGCGACCACCGGCTGCAAGGGCCCGTGGTGATCGGCGGAAGTGTTGCACGCGCAGCGCTGGCAGCCCCTCCGGCCGTTGCCGCCCCGCTCCGCGCAGCCTTGGGAAGTGAGGAGGTCATCCAGGTGGAAGACGGCCTCATCGGCGCGGCAGTGCTTGGCCTGAGGCGGGCCGGAATACAAGTGGACCAGGAGGTATTCCGGCGGCTGCAACAGACCGTAGGCCCTCTCCGGGAAGCGGCTGGCCCTGGAACGAAGACACAGCCGACAACATGAAAGAGGAACGGTCCCGTTGGAAATAGTGATTGTCAAAGACCGTGCCATGGTCGGCCGGCACGCAGCCGGCCTCATCGAACAAACGGTGAAGAGCAGACCGGCCGCGGTTCTGGGCCTTGCTACCGGGTCATCACCCCTACCGGTCTATGAGGCGCTCGAAGGCAAGAACCTGGACTGGACGGACGTGTCCGGTTTCGCGCTCGATGAATATGTGGACATCCCTGCCCGGCACCCCCAGAGCTACGCGTCCGTCATCCGACGCGAAGTCGTGGACCGTCTTGGACTCGACGGACGCCGGGTCCATGTTCCGGACGGGCGCGCCAGCGATCTCGATGCGGCGGCGCGGCAGTTCGACGGGGCGATCCGGGAAACAGGGGGAGTGGACCTGCAGCTTCTTGGAATCGGAACCAACGGCCATGTGGGATTCAATGAGCCCGGCTCCTCGTTCGCCTCCCGCACCAGGGTTGCGGCCCTGACGGCAAACACGCGTGAGGCCAACTCCCGCTTCTTTGACTCCGTGCACCAAGTGCCCACACACTGCATCACCCAGGGGCTGGGCACCATCCTGGAAGCTCGACGGCTGGTCCTCGTAGCCGACGGGACGCACAAGGCCGAAGCCGTGGCACGGGCCGTGGAAGGACCTGTCACCAGCATGTGCCCGGCGTCCGCGATCCAGCTGCACCCCTGGGCGACCGTGGTGATCGACGAGGCAGCGGCAGCCAAGCTGACAATGCAGGACTACTACCGCCAGCCGGCCAGTCCTGTCCGGACCGAAACCGGTGCTCTGCGATGACGGCGCCCCGGACACTGATCGCTGGCCGGATCCTGACCGGCAGCATGGGGCTGGACCAGGGCCTGCTGGTGATCGACGGAGGCCGCATCACCTACGCCGGCCCGGAAAACGAATACGCCCGGCAGATGCCGGCTGACATCCACCGCCTGGCTCCGGACACCATGGTGCTGCCCGGGCTGGTCGACCTGCACTGCCACGGCGGCTTCGGAACGGACTTCCCTTCCGCCGGGCAGGAAGCGGCGAGGAACGCCATCGGCTGCCTCCACCGCAGCGGCACCACCACCCTGCTCGCAAGCCTCGTCACGGCGTCCAGGGAGGACCTGCTGCGCGCCGTCTCATCGTTCAGCGCACTGGCGGCCGAGGGCTTGATCGCCGGCATCCATCTCGAGGGTCCGTTCCTCTCCCGGGACAGGTGCGGAGCCCAGAACCCGGAATGGATCCGCGACCCGGATCTTGACCTGGCGGATGAGCTCATTTCGGCCGCGCGCGGCACGGTAAGGACCATGACCTACGCACCCGAGCTGCCCCGCGCCGCCGAGCTGGTCGATCTGCTGATATCGCGCGGAGTGGTCCCGTCCATTGGACATACCGACGCCGACGCCGTCACCACGCGCCATTTCCTGCTCCGCGCCCACCGGCAGATGTCCAACGCCGACGCCGGCGCCGACAGCAGCGCCGGCACCGGCGCCGGAGGGGTGAGGACCGGGACTGTCACCCACCTCTTTAACGGGATGCCTCCCATCCATCACCGCTCGCCGGGACCCGTGCCCGCCTGCCTCCAGGCGGCAGCGGCCGGAAAAGCCGTCATCGAACTCATCGCCGATGATACCCACCTCGATCCCGGGATCGTCTCCGCGGTCTTCGACCTCGTCGGCGCCGGGAACATTGCCCTGGTCACGGATTCGATGGCCGCCGCGGGCCTGGCGGACGGCACCTACGCACTCGGGCCGTCAACAGTCCAGGTCCACGACGGTGTGGCCCGGCTGAGCACTAATGGCGCCATTGCCGGTGGCACTGCCACCATGCTCGACGTCCTGCAACGAACTGTCGCAGCTGGCGTGGCGGCGCAGGACGCCGTGCGCGCTGCATCCGCCACGCCAGCCCGCATCCTCGGGCTCTCCGGCGAAGTAGGTGAGCTGCGGCCAGGACTCCGTGCAGACCTGATCACAGTCACCACCGGTTTCCAGCTCCAGGCCGTCATGCGGTCCGGAGCGTGGCTCGAGCCGCTTCATCCCCGGACACCCTGATACCGGACCTTCTGGATCCACGCGCAAGCTGCTTCGAAGAAAGCGAGCACAGGATGAATGAAAACTCCCGGACCATGACAACCGTGAGCATCGGGCAACGGACCATCATGATGTCCGATCAAGGACCGCTGAATCCACTCCCGATGCTCGGTGCTCCGCCGGAGAGCCCCTACAAGATCACCGGTGAGCTCCCCCGGGAGATTCTCGAAGGCTCCGCCTACGGATATCCCCGCAACCTTTACCCCTACCAGTTGCAGGACGGTTACGGCCGGACCAGGTCAGCACGCAGCCTCCAGACTGTAGTGCTCGAGAACGGGAGGCTCCGGGCAGTGTTCCTCCCCGGGCTCGGCGGCAGGCTGTGGGAATTAACTGATAAAGGTACCGGCAAGAACCTGCTCTACACCCCGACCAGCATCCAGTTCGCCAACCTGGCTTTACGTAACGCGTGGTTTGCCGGCGGAATCGAATGGAATATCGGCACCCGCGGACATTCGCCCACCACCTGCAGTCCGCTGCACGCAAGCATCCTCACCAACGCCCAAGGCCAGGATGTGCTGCGGATGTGGGAGTTCGAAAGGCTTCGCGAGGTCGTTTTCCAGATCGACGCGTGGCTGCCGCCCGACTCGCCAGTACTGTATGTAGCCATCCGGGTGAGAAACCCGAACGATACGGAAGTGCCAATGTACTGGTGGACGAACGCTGCAGTTCCGGAAAATCCCGCCAGCCGCGTGATAGCACCCGCCGGTTCGGCCTTCGCCACCAGTTACACCGGCGACGTGTCCCGGGTGGACCCCACGAACGACGGCGGCGCTGACTGCACGTGGCCGGTGAACAACGCCCGTGCCCGCGACTTCTTCTTTGACATCTCCACGGAAAAGCAGCCATGGATCCTGCAGGCGGACGGTGACGGCGACGGCCTGGCGATGCTGTCCAGCCAAGCCCTGCGGGGACGCAAGCTCTTTGTCTGGGGCCAGGGGCGGGGCGGGCGGCGCTGGCAGGAATGGCTTAGCCCGGAGGGGGGAGCGTACGCCGAAATTCAGGCGGGACTGGCCCAGACCCAGTTCCAGCATCTCGTCATGCCCGGAGGGGCCGAATGGACCTGGGTGGAAGCCTACGGAAACGCCCGGGTTGACCCGCGCATCGCGCATGCCGCCGACTGGTCCGCAGCTGTGGACCATTGCGGCCGCCGGGTGCAGGCATTGCAGGATGGCGGCTCCGTGGAGGCCGCACACCAAGCGGCATCCGGCTGGGCCGACCACGAACCCCAGCGAAGGGTCGGGACGGGAAGCGGCTGGGGCGCCGTCGAATCCATCCGGCGGCGCCGGGGCCGGATCCCCTGGCCGGAACAATCAGGAACGCCGTTCGAAACGGAGACGATTTCCGAGGACGAGCGTCCGTGGCTTGACCTTCTGGAAGGAAAGGGGTTCGGCGGAGCGGACACTTTCGTGAACGGGACAGACTGGGAAGTGCTGCTGGAGCAGTGCCCGCACGATGCTCCGGCCCTGCTGCACCGTGCCTTCATCAAGCATGCGCGCGGCGAGCTTGATGACGCCCGCGTCCTTTATCTCGCATCGCTTGAACTGGCGGAAACTGCCCAGGCACACCGTGGCGTCGCGCTGGCAGACCTCAGCCAGGGACGGACTGGCGAGGGCCTGGCGCAGTACGCCACCGCCTGTTCCCTGGAACCGGAGAGCAGCGCGCTGCTGGCCGAAGGACTCACCGCTTTCCTGGGGGCAGACGACGCACAGGGCGCCCTTGGCCTGCTCAGGCAGACCGGCCACCCGGCCACCCGGCAAGGGCGCATCGGCTTCCTTGAAGCAGCCGCCCTGGCGGGGGTCGGCAAGACTGAAGAGGCTGCTGCCCTGCTGAAGGCCGGACTGGAGGTGGCAGACCTGCGCGAGGGAGAGAACCCGATCCTGGATTTATGGCAGCAGGTCTGTCCCAATGAAGAGGTCCCTGCCCGCTACCAGTTCAGCATGGCCTGACGGTTCACGGTAATGGCCGGATTCCCATGATCACCCTTCTTGGCCTGCTCGCCGGGCTGCTGACTACAGGCTGCTGGTTTCCCCAGCTCCTGCGTTCCTGGCGCACGCGCTCAACCGGTGACATCTCCTGGACGTACCTCGCTGCCCTGACCGCCGGCGTCGGCCTCTGGCTCCTGTACGGATGCCTGACTGCTGACCTGGCCATCATCTGCTCCAATGCGGTCACGCTGGGAGCCCTAATCACCCTCGCAGTCTTCAAGGCCGTGTTCGACCGCGACGCCGGCCGGCTGGTCCCGCAAAAAACAGAAGGAGCGGATCCCACATGACACAGTCATCCCCCAACCAGCAGCCCGTCCCCGGCGGGTACATGTCCGGTGCACACATGGAGTCCGAATTATCCTCCCAGCCGGACGTCTGGCAGCGTGCTGTCCGGCAGGCTGAAGCGGAAGCAGGGCCGCTGCTGCCGGCCACCGGGCAAAAGGTCGCCGTGATCGGATGCGGCACCTCCTGGTTCATGGCACAGTCCTACGCCGTGCTCCGCGAGGGCTCTGGCCAGGGCATCACCGATGCCTTCGCGGCGTCGGAAGCATTCGTGGACCGCGGCTACGACGCCGTCGTGGCGATCACCCGGTCCGGCACCACCACCGAAGTGCTTCAGGCACTGGACAAACTGAGGGGGAAGGTCCGCACCACAGCCATTATCGGGGATACGACGGCGGCGGCGTCAGGCTTTGCTGACAAGGTGGTTGAGCTGCCCTACGCCGATGAACAGTCCGTCGTGCAGACCCGGTTCGCGACCACTGCGCTCGCCTACCTGCGGGCTTCCCTGGGCCTATGGAACAGCGGCGCGCTCGAGGACGCCAGGGCAGCCATCGTCGAGGACGTTCCCCAAGCACTTATCGATGCCGAACAATTCAGCTTCCTGGGCCGGGGGTGGACTATCGGACTGGCCCACGAGGCCGCGTTGAAAATGCGTGAAGCCTCGCAGTCCTGGACCGAGTCATACCCTGCCATGGAGTACAGGCACGGCCCCATTTCGATCGCAGCCCCGAACAGGGTGACATGGCTTTTCGGAGAAGAGCCTCCCGGCCTGGGCGACGACGTGTCCCGAACGGGCGCGCTTTACGTCCACCGCGGCACCGACCCCCTGGCCGAGCTCGTGCGTGCCCAGAAAGTTGCCCTGGAGCGAGCCCGCGCCCGCGGACTGGATCCCGACCGGCCGCGGAACCTCAGCCGCTCCGTCATCCTGGATTCCTGAGCAATGCCGATGGACACGGCGGTGACGGACACGGCTTCACCGGGCCCTGGCCCTGTGCTCGCCTTTGACGTTGGCGGAACCGATATCAAGTCCGGGATCGTTCTTGCCGGCGGCAGGATCGTGGGCCTGAGAAGGAGCCCCACCCCGCGCGACGCCTCGGATCCAGGCGGGGCGGTGCTCGCGGTGCTCGCCCGCCTGGCGGCCGGCTACCGGGCCTCCTACCCGCAGCTGCCCTTCGACGCCGTCGGCTTCGTGGTCCCGGGGCTGGTCGACGAGGATGCAGGGATCGGAATCCTCTCCTCCAACCTCGGCTGGCGGGACTATCCTTTTGCCGCCCGGGCGCGGGCGCTGCTGAATGCGCCGGTTGCCTTCGGCCATGACGTCGGCGCGGCAGGTGAGGCGGAATTCCGCAGCGGAGCCGCCCGGGACAGCGAGGACGCCATCGTCATGGTCAACGGCACGGGGATCGCCGCGGCCATATTCTGTGACGGCCGGCGCATCAAGGGCGGAGGGTACGCCGGCGAGCTCGGCCACGCGCGCGTCCCCGATCCGGACGATCCCCGGCGAACAGTGTTGCTCGAATCCGTGGGCTCCGCCGGCTCGATCGCCGCCCGCTACAGCAGCGCCGCCGGGCGCGCAGTTACCGGCTCCCGCGAAGTGCTGGACCTGGCCAGCTCCGGCGACAAGGCGGCCCAGCGCGTTTGGGCCCAGGCGATCGACGCGCTGGCGTTCAGCATCGCCCAGTGCGTCTGTATCCTCGGTACCGAAACCGTGGTCATCGGCGGCGGAATTTCCGGGGCCGGCGAATCGCTCCTGGCTCCGCTGCGCCAGGCAGTTGACGACCGGTTGACCTTGCCAATGCGTCCCCGAATCGTCCCGACGCTCCTGGGAGAAAACGCCGGGCTGCTCGGTGCCGCCTTGAAGGCCCGTCAACTGCTGGACCAGGACCCGGGCGGCCTGCCATGAACCACGCCCCTGCTCCGCGGACAGGCCGGATCATCACAGTGACCCCCAACCCTGCACTCGATGTCACTTACCACGTGGACGGCATCCGGTGGGGTGAAACGCATCGGGTTCCGGCGGGTACGGAACGGGCTGGCGGGAAGGGCCTCAACGTTGCCCGGGTTGCCCACCAGCAAGGCTATCCGGTGCTAGCCATCGCACCCGTCGGCTGCCCCAACGGGCATCAGTTCGCAAGGGAACTGGCCTCTTCCGGAGTACCCCACCGGCTGGTCCCCGTCTCTGCCGGGACCAGGCGCACCATCACTATCGTGGACACCCGAAGCGGCCAAACGAGTATTTTCAACGAATTCGGAGCTGCCCTGGCTGACACCGAATGGGACGCGCTCGAAGCCGGAATAGAACGGGAAATTCCCGGCGCCGGAGTGCTGGTGGCCTCCGGGAGCCTGCCTGCCGAAGCTGACCCGGAGTTCTTTGCGGCGCTTGTCCGGCTGGCTCACTCCCGGGGGATTCCTGCCGTGATAGACACCTCCGGTCCCGGCATCCGGGAGGCCGCGGGGGCAGGGGCGGACCTTTTGAAGCCGAACAGGGAGGAACTCCGGGATGCGACAGGCATCGAGGACCCGGTTGCTGCTTCGCGGGAGCTCCTGCGCCTCGGCGCGCAGCGGATCCTGGTGAGTGCCGGCGAGGACGGGATGCTCGCCTTCGATGCCGGAGCGCCCGCCGTTTTCTGGTCCGCCCGCCTCCCACGCCCGCTGCAGGGCAACCCGACAGGGGCAGGAGATGCCGCGGTCGCCGCGGCCGCGGCCAGGTTCGCCTCCGGAGAATGGAGCATCCGCTCGATGCTTCCGAGTGCCACGGCGTGGTCTGCCGCTGCGGTGCTGATGCCGCTGGCCGGCCAGGTCTCGCCTCGCTACCGGGAGCTCGAACAAGAAGTCATCATCACGGAAAGGGCAGTCTGATGCCGCTGATCCCCACGCGCAAACTGATGGAGGCCGCGGCCGGGCGAGGCGCCGGTCTCGGCGCTTTCAATGTCGTCCACCTTGAGACGGCGGAGGCCCTGGTCGCCGGTGCAGAACAGGCCGGACTTCCCGTCATCCTGCAAATCTCGGAAAACTGTGCCAAGTATCATGGCGGCCTGGAACCCATCGCACTCGGCACCATGGCCATCGCCCGGCAGGCCCGGGTCCCCGTCGCCCTGCACTTTGACCATGCGGAAGATGAGGAACTCGCCCTTGCCGCCGTCGACCTCGGGTTCGGATCCGTGATGTACGACGGCGCCCGGCACGACTACTCCCGCAATGTTGCGGCGACCGCCCGGGTGGGCCGGTATGCCCATGCCCGCGGCGTCTACGTGGAGGCTGAACTCGGCAGCGTCGGCGGCAAGGGGGGCGCCCACACGCCCGGCGTCCGCACGGACCCGGAGGAGGCGGCGACCTTCGTGAAGGAAACCGGCGTCGATGCCCTGGCCGTCGCCGTCGGCTCCACCCATGCCATGACGGAACGGAACGCCTCCCTTGACCTTGGGCTCATTGCCCGGTTGCACCACGCGCTGGACGTCCCGCTCGTCCTGCACGGATCCTCGGGAGTGCCCGATGATCTCCTCGTCGCCGCGATCGCCGCGGGAATGACGAAAATCAACGTGTCTACCCACCTCAGCGGATTCTTCACCCGCGCGGTCCGGGCTTACCTGCAGGACCACCCGGCCGACGTCGACTCCCGCAGATACGTCTCCGCCGGCCGGGAAGCGCTGGTCCCCGAGGCGGCGCGACTCCTGGCGCTTTTCCAGTCGGTTGGGCGCAAAGAATAGAAGCAGCTCGCAGCGAGACCGACCACCACACCTTGCCCTGGGGCGGGGCCGTTATTGCATCAGTTTCCATGTTTTGGCCGTCATCCCATGGCTGCTCTCCCGAACTACGAGCTGTGGAGTAAACACGATCTGTTGGTGCTCATGATGCTCGGGGTTCTCAATTTCTTCGAAGAGCAACTCCGCCGCCCGCTCGCCGATGAGGCGCCGTGGTTGCTGGACGGATGACAGCGGAATGCTCGATTGAGAGGCGAAATCAATATCGTCAAAGCCGATGATGGCCACGTCTTCCGGTACCCGGATTCCATTGGCCGTGAAGGACTGCAGAAGGCCGAGTGCGAGCTGGTCGTTTGCCGCGAAGACGGCATCCGGTCGCCGCGACTCCCGAAGATCACCAATCAGACCCCCCAGCTGGCGTCCCCGGTCAAACTTCAGATTCGGAGTTTCAAATTCCTGCAGCTGGATCCCGGCGTCCTGGGCCGCTTCAAGAGCCCCGGCGTAGCGGTCTGAGACCTGCTTGAGGCTGAACGGGCCGCCCACGAATGCCGGCCGCTCGGCCCCGCCTGCAATGAGGTGTTCCATGGCTGCCCGACCACCGGCAAGGTCGTCAACGGAGACTGAGCAAAATTTCTCAGAGTCTGCCAGCCTGTCCACGAGAACGGACGGTATGCCCCGGGAATGCAGGGCTTCCAGCCGCGGGAGAACATTCCCCAAGGGCGTGATGAGGATGCCCTGGACGCGCTGTTCCTCGAACAAATCCAGATAAGTCTGCTCACGCCGCTCATCCTCGCTGCTGTTCGCCAGAATGAATGAGTGCTTATGCGTCTCGGCAACGTCCTCAGCGCCAAATGCAACATCAGTGAAGAACGGATTCCGCACATCCAGGACGAGCATGCCCAGGCTGCGACTGGACCCCGAGCGAAGCGACCTTGCCGACTCGTTCCGGACGAAACCCAGCTGGCTGATTGCGGCCTGTACTCGTTCTCTATTTTCGGACGTGACCTGCTCGGGCCTGTTCAGTACGTTGGACACAGTGCCCACCGAGACCCTCGCCAGCGCCGCGACGTCTTTGATGCTGGGCCCCACCGACATTACAACCCCCTGAATCGAATCATCACCAATTTCATCATGTTACCTCCTTCACACAAGGGCCTATTCGGAGCCCCGACCACCGAGATTCTGCTGATCTTGACATGCTGCAGAAGCATGCCCTAACGTGTGAGGAGATTCACAGATGAATCGATTCATTCCAAAGGAGCAACCGCTATGGACGACACCTTCGACGTCGGCCTCCGGAGCAGCCCGAAGGCTGCCGACCCCAGGGTTCCCGTGCTTGAGCTGCAGGATATCCATAAGTCTTTCGGTGCGGTTAAGGCGTTACAAGGAGCGAACCTGAGCCTCCACCGGGGCCAGGTCACCGCTCTTGTAGGTGAGAACGGTGCCGGCAAGTCGACGATGGTCAAAACCCTCGCCGGCCTGCACCAGCCGGACCGCGGCCACGTCCTGCTGGATGGCGAAATGGTGTCCTTCCGCGACCCGCTTCATTCCCGCGAGGCCGGAATCGCAGTCATCTACCAGGAACCCACCATGTTTCCCGACCTCACGGTGGCCGAGAACATCTTTATGGGCCGTCAGCCACTCCGGTCCCTGCGGCGCATTGACCGGAAGAGCATGCGCCGGCAGGCCCTTGAACTCTTCCGTCAGCTCGGCGTGAGAATCGACCCGGACCGCGCTGCCCAGGGCCTGTCCATCGCCGATCAGCAGGTCGTCGAGATCGCGAAGGCCATCAGCCTCAACGCCAGGGTGCTGATCATGGATGAGCCGACAGCCGCCCTCAGCGGAGTGGAAGTTGAACGGCTTTTTGCAGTTACACGCACTCTGCAGGACCGAGGGGCCGCCGTTCTGTTCATTTCCCACCGTTTCGAGGAGGTCTTCGCACTGGCGGACTGGATCACGGTCATGCGTGACGGAGCCCATGTGGAAACATCGCGCGCAACTGACGTGACAGTCGACAACGTCATTCGGCAGATGGTTGGACGCGATGTGGCGTCACTTTTCCCCAAGCAGGAAGCCGCAATCGGCGAGGTGGCCCTGGAGGTCAAGGGCCTCAGCCGGAAAGGCGTGTTCTCGGATATTTCCTTCAACGTCAGGTCTGGTGAAATCGTCGGGCTGAGCGGCCTCGTCGGGGCCGGACGTTCCGAGGTTGCCCGGGCCATCTTCGGCATCGACAGGTACGATTCGGGCGAGATCCTTGTACGCAATAAGCCGCTGAAGCCGCTGTCCCCACGGGAATCCATGGCAGCTGGCCTGGGGTTCGTGCCGGAAGACCGGCGGAAGCAAGGCCTGGTCATGGAACTGAACGTCAGCCGTAACCTGACGCTCACCCTGCGCAAGAAGCTCAGCCGCTTCGGCCTCCTGACCAACAAGGCCGAGGCAGAGTCGACCACGGAGTGGGCCAGGAAACTCCAGATCAAGGCAGGAGCCCCCACGTCCCCCATCTCCACATTGTCCGGCGGCAACCAGCAGAAGGTTGTCCTGGGTAAATGGCTGGCAACGGGGCCAAAGGTCCTCATCATCGACGAGCCAACCAGGGGCATCGACGTCGGCACCAAGTCCGAAGTGCACAGACTCATCTCCGAACTCGCCGGAAAAGGATTAGCAGTCCTGATGATCTCCTCCGAACTGCCCGAAATCCTGGGCATGTCCGACCGGGTGCTGGTTATGCACGAAGGCCAGGTCACTGCCGAGCTAAGCCGCCGTGAAGCCACGGAGGAAACGGTGATGACGGCAGCCACGGGAGCCGATTCATCCACAAAGGAGACACCAGCGTGACAACATTAGCCCTCCAACGCCAGCCCTCGTTGGCATGGCTGGGAACGCTGACCCGCTCTCGGGAGTTCAGCGTCTTCCTCGCCCTGGCAATCCTCGTGGCCGCAACGGTGGCCGTCAACCCACGGTTCATCGGTGCGCAAAGTACCAAGGACCTGCTCCTTAACTCCTCGATCCTGGTTATCCTGGGCGTCGGCCAGGCCATCGTCATCGTGACCAAGAACGTCGATCTTTCGGTCGGTTCGGTTCTGGGCTTGACTGCCTTCGCGACAGGCAAGATCTTCATCGCGATGCCGGACCTGCCGGTCATCGCCATGCTGGCCATCGGCGTCGGCATCGGTACCCTGCTGGGGGCCGTGAATGGTGCACTCATCGCGGTGGCCAAAGTACCCTCCCTGGTCGTCACGCTGGGAACCCTGTACATCTTCCGTGGAGTGGACTTCGCCTGGGCGCAGGGCCAGCAGATCAGTCCTTCCAACCTGCCGGAGACTTTCCTGGCCCTCGGCAGCGGAGCGCTAATGGGTCTTCCCTATCTGGCCCTTATCGCCCTGGCCGTTGTCATCGCCTTCGGCCTCTACCTTCGGAACTTCCGCTCAGGGCGCGAGTTCTACGCCGTCGGATCTGATGTGCTGGCCGCACGCCTGTACGGAATCGGGGTAGGCCGGAAGATCTTCACGGCCTTCGCGATCTCCGGCGCCCTGGCCGGACTGGCCGGAGTCATCTACGCAGCCAAGTACGGCAACCTCGATGCCACAGCCGGCCAGGGCCTGGAACTGAACGTCGTAGCAGCCGCCGTCGTCGGAGGCGTAGCCATCGCTGGCGGCGTCGGCACCGTCTACGGAGCCGCCATCGGCGCCATCCTCCTGACGACCATCACCTCGGCCCTGCCAGTGTTGGGAGTCTCACCGTTCTGGCAGCGGGCCATGATCGGCGCGCTGATCCTGGCGTCAATTGCCCTCGACCGATACCTAGCTCTGCGCACCGAGCGCCGCCTGAGAGGACACGACAAACATGCTGGTTGATACAGCCCGGCCGACGGTCGAACGCGAAGCAGTGCCTCGCTTTGGCTTCCTCCGGAACTGGGACACAGCGATCATCGTCGCTGTAGTCATCAGCATTCTGGTGGCATCGACGGCGGTGACAGGTTTCGCTTCGCCCCGGAACGCGGGATTCCTCCTCATAGACATGATCCCCATCCTCCTGCTCGCCCTACCGATGACCCTGATCATCCTCACCGGAGAAATCGATCTTTCGGTGGCAAGCATTGCCGGGTTCATCAGCTGTACGTTCGGAGCGCTGTGGAATGCCGGCCTGCCGCTTGAGGCCATCATTCCCGTCTGCATCCTCCTGGGAGCCATTTCAGGGGCAGTCAACGGAATCCTGGTCTCAGTCGTCGGGCTGCCATCGCTCGCCGTGACCATCGGAACCCTCGCCCTCTACCGTGGACTAGCCTTTGTTGTCCTCGGTGATCAGGCGGTAACAAGCTTTCCCCGCGCCATCACCACTGCCCTGCAGGCGAAGATCGGTTCCACGGGGATCCCTGTCTGGATCATCCCCGTGGTCATCCTCGCGATTGTCTTCGGGATAGTCCTGCACTTCACCGGATTCGGCCGGTCCCTCTTCGCCATTGGATACAGCGAAGAAGCGGCCCGCTTTGCCGGCATCACAGTCGCCCGGACAAAATTCTGGCTATTCATCGTCTCAGGAGCAGTGGCCGCATTGGTCGGCATCTGGTGGACACTGCGCTACGGCAGCGCGCGGGGGGACAACGCAACCGGGCTGGAGCTTTCCGTCATAGCGGCAGTCCTGCTCGGCGGAGTATCCATCTTCGGGGGCAAGGGCAACCTGCCCGGTGTCATCGCCGGGGTGGTGCTCCTGGCCATCCTTCGGAATGCTCTCCAGCTCGCCAGCGTCCCGGAAGACACGTTGTCCATGCTGACCGGCGGCCTCCTGATCGCTGCCGTCGTAGCACCCAATGCCATCACCTGGAGCCGTTCGCTCTCCCGAAAACCGCCATCCCCGTAAGTCCCTCCGTTTCATCCACAGCAACAACGAAGTTCAGTTGAAAGGCAACATCATGAAATTCAGCCCCAAGTCGGGAGCCCGCAGGGCCGCTCCGGTCTTCATCGCACTCCTTACGGGAGCCTCATTGGCGCTCACAGCCTGCGGCGGGACGACTGTCAACTCAGGATCCGGCGGCGGTGGCGGGAGCAGCGCGTCTGCTTCGGCGAACCCGGACGCCCCGCTGAAAGAAGGTCTCAAGGTTGCCTTCCTTCCCAAGCAGCTGAACAACTCGTACTTCACGGTCACTGACCGTGGCGGCAAGAACGCCGTCGGAGAGTACAAGGGAACGTTCTCTGAGGTCGGCCCGTCCGAGGCAAGTGCCTCAAGCCAGGTCAGCTACATCAACACCCTCACCCAGCAGGCAGTGGACGTTATTGCGACCTCGGCCAACGATCCGAAGGCCATCTGCTCAGCCCTGGACGAAGCGCGCAAGGGAGGTGCGAAGGTCGTCACGTTTGACTCTGACACTGACCCGGAATGCCGCGATCTCTACATCAACCAGGCGACGGCGGAGGGGATTGCCTCAACCCAGGTCAAGCTCATCGCCGAAGCGATCGGAGCCGAAGGCGGCGATATCGCTGTCCTGTCTGCCACGGCGAACGCCACCAACCAGAATGCATGGATCGAGCTGATGAAGAAAGAACTTCAGAAGCCCGAATACTCCAAGCTGAAGCTGGTCGCCACTGTGTACGGCGATGACAATGCCCAGAAATCCCAGCAGGAAGTCCAGGCGCTGCTGCAGCAGCACCCGACGCTGAAGGGCATCATCTCGCCCACAACAGTGGGTGTCGCCGCTGCCGCGCAGTACCTGTCCGGCTCCGAATACAAGGGCAAGGTCCAGCTGACCGGACTCGGCTTCCCGAGCCAGCTCAAGGAGTTCGTCAAGAACGGCACCATGAAGGGGTTTGCCCTGTGGGACGTCGAAAAGCTTGGCTACCTTGCCGCCTATGCCGGTGCAGCTCTCGCCTCCGGCCAGATCACCGGTGCTGAAGGCGAAAAGTTCAAGGCCGGCACATTAGGTGAATTCAAAGTGGGAGCCGGTGGCACAGTATTGCTTGGAGACCCCACCGTCTTTACCGCCCAGAATGTTGATAAGTTCAACTTCTAGTTGATCCGCCGGTCCGGTGCTGATGCTGAGTCATCACCGGACCGGCTCATGAACAGCTTCAACGCCAACCGGGAGTTTCCTCAAGGTGGTGCCCCATAGCGGGCCGCCGGTCACGTCAGCAGCAGGGCAACACCGATCATGGCCGGCACGGCAACGACGGTGGTGATCAGCACGGTGTCCTTGGCCACCGTCAGGCCGGTCTGGTAGCGGCTGGCGGCAACAAACACATTCTGCGCCGTGGGAAGCCCTGACGTGACCACCACCGCGAACAGTGCATGGCCGTCCAGGCCCAGCGCAAAACGTGCAAAGGTGTAGGCGGCTGCGGGCTGGATCACCAGCTTGAAACCGCTGGCCAACAGGGCATCCAGGCGCCGGCCCGCTGCCGCCTGCAGCGGCCTGGTCCCGTTCAGGCTCATCCCGAAAGCGATCAGCATCGCCGGAATTGCCGCCCCGCCAATGAGATGGATGGGCTCCATGACCAGCGCAGGCACGGTCCAGCCGGTTCCCGCCACCACCAGGCCCAGCGCACTGCCCACAATCATGGGATTCCTCAGGATCATCAGCACAAAACGGAGCGGGGTGGTCCGGTGCGAGCTGGTGCTGGAGTCCAGGATCATGAGGAACATCGGCGTAAAGAAGGCCAGCTGGAAAATCAGCAGCGGCGCCACATAGCTGGCGTCGCCCAGGACATAGACCGCGATGGGGATGCCCAGGTTGGCCGAGTTGGCCAGGGAGGCCGCCATGGAGGACATCAGCGCATCCGGCAGGGCCCGCTTCAGCCAGAATTTCGCAATGGAAAAGAAGACGATCGCGCTGCTGATCGCCGCCACCGCCGTCACCAGCAGCGGCTCGGCAAAGATCTCCTGGAGCCGGGCCTTGCTGAGGGTCTCGAACAGGAGCGCCGGGCTGGCAACAAAGAATGTGAGGGAGCTGAGGACCTGCCGGGCGTTCTCACCCAGGACTTTGCTCCTGCCCACAAACCAGCCCACCAGGATGATGCACCACACCACAAAAAAGCCGGCGAGCACGCCTAACAAGGACCTGCTCCTCTAGTGCAGCGGCAGCGGGGGCCCGGACTCACGCTCCGGACTACAGGGAGGCGTTATTCAGCGCGAAAGGGGGGCGCATCAGTCCAGGGGTGAGGCCTTCGGCGGGATCGCTGCCCAGCTGGACGATCCGGTTGTTCTGGTCCACATGGACCACCCGCGGCTGGTAGGCCCGGGCCTCCTCGGTGGTCATCTGGGCATAGGTGATGAGGATAACGACGTCGTTCTCATGGACCAGGTGGGCCGCCGGCCCGTTAATGCCGATGACACCGGATCCGCGCTCGCCTGCGATGGTGTAGGTTTCCAGGCGCGCGCCGTTGGTCACGTCCACGATGGCCACGAGCTCGCCGGGAAGGATGTCGGCAGCGTCCAGCAGGTCCAGGTCAACGGTGACCGAACCTACATAGTGCAGGTCAGCGTGGGTGACGGTGGCCCGGTGGATCTTGGACTTGAATATTGTGCGATTCATAACGACCCCAGTCTAGCGGCGGGGTCCGGATCGCGCAGTGACGCAGGAAACACTGACGCAGGAACATTGACGACCTGCCCTTCGGGACTCCCGGCCCCTCCGGCCCGCCTTCCGGACCCTCCTGGCCGTGCCTGCCTGAACAGGCGGACGCTCGGTTCCTACCCGCCGTCCTCCGCGTTTGCCACCGATTCGGCCGTGATAGCCAGAGTCTCCCGGGCCGCCAGGATGGCTGGCCGTTGTGCGCTGGAGCGGCGTACCGACGTGAAAATCGTGCGGTGCGGATCGCCCGGCAACTGCAGCAGCTGGGCGGAGGTGCCGCGCCCGGTCCAGACCAGGTCAGGCATCAGCGCGACGGCGTTCCCGGACTCGATCAGCCGGATCTGGGCCTGCAGGTCGGCAGTTTCAAAGCGCACGTCCGGTTCGAAGCCAGCGCTGCGGCACGCCTGCTCTGCCCAGTGCCGGGAAGCGGCGCCGCGCGGCTCCATGACCCAGGCCAGTTCAGCAGTGTCCTCCAGCGATGTGATGGGCTGCTGGCCGGCCGCCTCCGGGGGAACAGCCAGCCTGATGGCATCGGTGGTCAGCCTGATGCGGTCAAGCTCGGGGTACCGCGGTGCGGCGTGGCCGGGATACTGCTCAGCAATCACCAGGTCGAAGTCCCGGGCCCAGGTTTCATGCAGCGCCGTTTCCGGCTCCCGCTGGGTCATCTCGATCCGCACCTCGGGATAGACCGTCGCCATCCGAGAGAGCGTGTCAGGCATGAGGGCCAGGGCCGCTGACTGGAAAACGGCAATCCGGACCGTGCCAGTGACGGTGGTCAGCGACGCCGCGAGATCAGCCTCCGCCTGCTCCATCGTCTCCAGGAGCTGGGCCGTGTGCGCCACCAGGACTTCCGCCTGGGGAGTCAGCTGAACCCTTCGCCCGGTCTTCCGGAGCAGTTCCACGCCTACCTCTTTTTCCAGCAACGCCAGCTGCTGGGACACCGACGACGGGCTGTACTGGAGTGCCTCAGCCACTTCCGCAAGCGTGCCCCGGATCTTCAATTCACGGAGCAGCCTCAGCCGGCGGACATCGAGCATGGGCTCATTCCTTGTTGATTCTAATGAATAATGGTTAGAAGTAGTCACTTTATCTAACGCAATCGGCCTTGCATACTGTTGGGGACAAGTTACCCACGTCACAGGCCGTTCCCGGGCGCGCCCGAGATGGCGCCGCACCCCAAGCAGGAGTTGCTGATGAGCACAAAAGATCTGTCCCAGTCGATCATGAGGCGCAAGCCCGTCGACGACATCGAGGAAGAAAGCAAACACAGCGGGCTGTTCAAGTCCCTGGGCCTGTGGCAGCTCACCGCCATCGGCGTGGGCGGCATCATCGGCGTCGGGATCTTTTCCCTCGCCGGACTGGTGGCCGCTGGCAGCGGAGACCATCCGGGGGTGGGTCCTGCGGTGCTGATCTCGTTCCTCATCGCCGGACTGGCCTCGGCGGCGGCAGCCCTGTCCTACGCAGAGTTCGCCGGCATGATCCCCCGCGCCGGCTCCGCATACACCTACGGCTATGTCGCCCTTGGCGAGGTGATCGGGTGGTTCATCGGCTGGGACCTGCTGCTCGAGTACATCGCCATTGTGGCTGTTGTTGCGATCGGTATCTCGGGCTACTTTGACGCCTTCCTGTCCGGAATCGGCATCCACATGCCAGCCTGGATGACCTCCACTGTCGATGAGGGCAAGGGGGGCGTCATCAACCTTCCCGCCATCCTGGTGTGCCTCCTGGTCACGTGGATCCTCTCCCGCGGCACCAAGGCGTTCGGCCGGTTCGAACTGGTGGCGGTGGCCATCAAGGTGGTCCTGATCCTCTTCATCATCGGCCTCGGCATCTTCTACATCGACACAAACAACTACAACCCGTTCATGCCCAGCGGCTTCGGACCGGTAGTGGCCGGCTCCGCCACCGTATTCTTCGCCGTCTTCGGCTATGACGCCATGAGCACCGCCGCAGAGGAAGCCAAGGACGGCAAGAAGCACATGCCGAAGGCCATCGTGCTCTCCCTCATCGTGGCGATGCTCCTCTACGTGGCCGCCACCCTGGTCCTGACCGGAATGCAGAACTACAAGGACATCGACCCCAAGGCCGGCTTCGCCTCCGCGTTCAGCAGCGTGGGCCTGCCAGTGATCGCCACGATCATTTCGGTCTTCGCAGTGCTGTCCATCCTCACCGTGATGCTGACCTTCCTGCTCGGAGTCACCCGGGTCTGGTTCTCCATGAGCCGCGACGGGCTCCTGCCCGGCTGGTTCGCCAAGACGGACCGGCACGGCACGCCGCAGCGCGTTACCTGGATTGCCGGCATCACGTCAGCTTTCCTGGCTGGAGTGTTCCCCATCAAGGAAGTGGCTGACCTGACCAACATCGGCATCCTCGCGGCGTTCGTCGTCGTCTGCCTTTCCGTGATCATCTTCCGCTACAAGAGGCCCGACACCCCCCGTACCTTCCGGCTTCCGCTGATGCCCCTGGTGCCGGCCTTCGGCATCCTGTCCTCGGGCTTCCTGATGACACAGCTTCCGTTTGCCACCTGGATGCGTTTCGTAGCCTGGCTCGTCATCGGCCTGGCCATCTATTTCTTCTACGGCCGTAAGCACTCGCTCATGAATCCCAATAGCCCGCGCCATGAAAAAGCTGTAGTGATGCAGAGCCCCGTCAGCTGACCCCCCAACCCTCCCGCAGATCCTGCAGGTCTTTTTGAGACGCTCCCGCAGATCCCGCATCAATCCAGCGAACCCTTCCGCGCATCATGTGCGGGAGGGTTCGCTTTTTGGGTGCGAAACGTGAGGAAGCGTCAGGGGAAAGGTGCGAAACGTGAGGAAGCGTCAGGGGAAAGGTGCGAAACGTGAGGAAGCGTCGGGGGGAAAGGTGCGAAACGTGAGGAAGCGTCGGGGGGAAAGGTGCGAAACGTGAGGGAGGGTTTGGGAGAAAGGTGCGAAACGTGAGGAAGCGTCGGGGGGAGAGGTGCGAAACGTGAGAGAGCGTTGGGGGAATTTATGAACGTTCGGACGGGAAAATAATACGTTGGGTTTTCTAACCTGTACTACTTAGAAAACATCGCTTTATCTTATGTGATGCCGGGCTCATACTGGTGAATAAGACCAGTACGCACAAGGGAAGAACGAGTACAAGCCATGACCAAAACTGCAATGGAGACCGGTGTTAACACGGGACCGGCTACCTCCACCGAACACTCAGATGTTCCCCAGGCGCAGGCCCTTGCGCAGGACACCATCAAGCTGGTGCGCCACTGGCTGACCGAGGCTTCGAAGGTGCCGGTCGATGCTTCGGCGGAACAGCTGGCGGGCGTCCTCAAGGACCCGAACGGCCTCGACTTCACCGTGGGGTTCGTGGACGGCGTCGTCCGCCCCGAAGACCTTCACGTCGCGGCCCGCAACCTTGCGGCCCTGGCCCCTAAAGTTCCGGCATTCCTCCCGTGGTACATGCGCAGCGCCGTCCGCGCCGGCGGCACCATGGCCCCCGTCCTTCCGCAGGTGGTCATCCCCGTCGCCCGCCGCATCCTCCGCGAAATGGTGGGCCACCTGATCGTGGACGCTACCGATGCCAAGCTCGGCCCGGCCATCGCGAAGATCCGCAAGGACGGCATCAAGCTCAACGTGAACCTCCTCGGCGAGGCAGTGCTGGGTGAGCATGAGGCAAACCGACGGCTCGAAGGCACCCACACCCTGCTCGGCCGCCCCGACGTGGACTACGTCTCCATCAAGGTGTCCTCCACCGTGGCCCCGCACTCTGCCTGGGGATTCGATGAAGCCGTGGAGCACGTCGTCGAAAAGCTCACCCCGCTCTTCGCCAAGGCCGCCTCCTTCCCCAAGGCCAAGTTCATCAACCTGGACATGGAGGAGTACAAGGACCTGGACATGACCATTGCGGTCTTCACCAGGATCCTGGACAAGCCCGAATTCAAGAACCTCGAGGCTGGCATCGTGCTGCAGGCCTACCTCCCGGATGCGCTCTCGGCCATGATCCGCCTCCAGGACTGGGCAGCAGCCCGACGTGCCGAAGGCGGCGCAGCCATCAAGGTGCGCGTGGTCAAGGGCGCCAACCTGCCCATGGAGCACGTGGAGGCTTCCCTTCACGGCTGGCCGCTGGCCACCTGGGACACCAAGCAGGATTCTGACACCAACTACAAGCGGGTCATCAACTACGCCCTGCACCCGGAACGCATCCGCAACATCAGGATCGGCGTGGCCGGCCACAACCTCTTCGACATCGCCTTCGCCTGGTTGCTGGCCAAACAGCGCGGCATCGCGGATACCGCACCTCAGAGTATCGAGTTCGAAATGCTCCTGGGGATGGCACAGGGCCAGGCCGAAGCCGTGAAGAAGGACGTCGGCTCGCTGCTGCTGTACACGCCGGTAGTGCACCCGGCCGAGTTCGACGTCGCCATTGCCTACCTGATCCGCCGCCTGGAAGAGGGCGCCAGCCAGGAAAACTTCATGTCCGCCGTCTTCGAGCTCAGCGAGAACGAAGCCCTTTTCGAGCGTGAGAAGCAGCGCTTCCTGGCCTCACTGGAACAGCTCGACGACGCCGTCCCCCCGGCGAACCGCCGGCAGAACCGTGCGCTTCCGGCAGCCCCGATGCCGCACGACCACTTTGAGAACACTCCGGATACCGATCCGTCCGTGCCCGCCAACCGGGACTGGGGCCGGGCCATGCTGGACCGCGTCCCGGCCTCCACCCTGGGTAACGCCTCCGTTGAGGCCGCCACCATCACCGACGCTGACACCCTCGACAGGGTGATCGGCACCGCCGTCGAAAAAGGCAAGGCCTGGGGCGCCATGTCCGGCGACGAACGCGCCGAGATCCTGCACCGTGCCGGCGAGGTGCTGGAAGCCCGCCGCGCCGACCTCCTTGAAGTGATGGCCAGTGAAACCGGCAAGACCATCGACCAGGGAGACCCCGAGGTCAGCGAGGCAGTGGACTTTGCGCATTACTACGCCGAGTCCGCCCGGAAGCTGGAAAAGGTCGACGGCGCCACGTTCGTCCCGGCGAGCCTCACCGTGGTCACCCCGCCGTGGAACTTCCCGGTCGCCATCCCCGCCGGGTCCACCCTCGCGGCACTCGCCGCCGGCTCCGCCGTCGTGATCAAACCTGCCAAGCAGGCCGCCCGCAGCGGCGCCGTCATGATCGAAGCCCTGTGGGAAGCCGGCGTGCCCCGCGACGTGCTGACCATGGTGCAGCTGGGCGAACGCGAACTCGGCCGGCAGCTGATCTCCCACCCGGCCGTGGACCGCGTGATCCTCACCGGCGGCTACGAGACCGCCGAACTGTTCCGCTCCTTCCGCAAAGACCTGCCGCTCCTGGCCGAGACAAGCGGCAAGAACGCCATCATCGTCACGCCCAGCGCCGACCTCGACCTGGCAGCGAAAGACGTGGCCTACTCCGCGTTCGGCCACGCCGGCCAGAAGTGCTCTGCCGCCTCGCTAGTGATCCTGGTCGGCTCGGTAGCCACATCCAGGCGGTTCCACAACCAGCTGATCGACGCCGTGACCTCGCTGAAGGTGGGCTACCCCGAGGATCCCACCAGCCAGATGGGCCCGATCATCGAGCCGGCCAACGGCAAGCTGCTGAACGCCCTCACCACCCTCGGCGAAGGCGAGAGCTGGGCGGTTGAGCCCAGGAAACTGGACGAAACCGGACGCCTCTGGAGCCCGGGCGTGCGCCACGGCGTCAGGCGCGGATCCTACTTCCACCTCACCGAGTTCTTCGGGCCGGTCCTTGGCGTCATGACCGCAAAGACCCTGGAGGAGGCCATCGCCATCCAGAACCAGATCGAGTACGGCCTCACGGCAGGACTTCACTCGCTGAGCCCGGACGAGCTCGGCGTCTGGCTGGACTCGATCCAGGCCGGCAACCTGTACGTCAACCGCGGCATTACCGGTGCCATCGTTCAGCGCCAGCCCTTCGGCGGCTGGAAGAAGTCGGCCGTCGGCGCCGGAACCAAGGCAGGAGGGCCCAACTACCTGGTCGGCCTGGGTGACTGGGTCAGCAGCACCAGCTCGGCCGGAACCCGGGTCACCAACCCCGGTGTCCGCCGGATCGTGAACGCGGCTGCCGACGCCCTGGAACCCGCCGAGCTGGAGCAGCTGCAGCGTTCGCTTGCCTCGGACGCCCAGGCCTGGTCTGACGAGTTCGGCACAGCCAAGGATGTCTCGGGACTCAGCGCGGAACGCAATGTCTTCCGCTACCGTCCGCTGCCTGTGACGGTCCGGCTCTCCGAAGGCGCCCCGCTGGCCTCCCTGGCGCGGACTGTGGCCGCAGGTATGGTGGCGGGCTCCGCCCTCACCGTCTCCACCGCCGTCGAACTTCCCGCCCAGCTGCGGGCCGTGTTCACCGGCCTGGATATCGACGTCACGGTGGAGTCCGACGCCGGGTGGCTGGCTTCGGCTGCACGGCTCGCCGCCAGCGGCAAGCTGTCCGGAGCCCGGATCCGGCTCATCGGAGGGGACGCCCGGGCGCTGGCGGAAGCAACGGACGGGCGTCCGGATCTGGCGGTCTACGCCCACCCGGTCACCGAGGCCGGGCGGGTGGAGCTGCTGCCGTTCCTTCACGAGCAGGCCATCAGCATCACAGCGCACCGCTTCGGCACGCCGAACCACCTCTCCGACGCACTCATCTAAGTCGCCCGCCTAAGTCGGGCCCGCCTACGACCCCCGGGCCTAAGCCAACGGGGGATAAAGAGCGGGGATACAGGAAGGCCTGGCGGCCACCCCAAGGGTGGCCGCCAGGCCTCTGTTGTGTTCTTGGTTTGTGGTTCAGTTGGCCGTGCTGGCTGCGCGGCGGTTAGAGACCTTCGGAAGTCAGCCCAGGTACCAGCCCGGGGGCGCCCAGGACATCGGAACGCTGTGGGCGGAAAAATCTTCGCAGCGGGTGCAGGTGTACGCGACCTCGCCAAGAGTCTTCACGCCTCCGTCACGCCGGAAGACTGGCGGGACATAGGACTCAAGGTAGATGAATTCGTCAGTGCCGCACTTTTCGCAGGTGGGCTTCCCGACGTACTCGGACTCGACGGTCGCGATGCCGGATCCGAGGCTGGAATGGCGGGTCAGCGGGCGCGCCGTATTCAGGGGGCGTGCATGTGCTGAGTGGATTTGGGTGTTCCTGGCTGTCGTCATTGGCTGCCTATCCCGAACACGCCGGCCCATGGGCTTGCAGGGCGCGCTCGTATGGTTGAACTGGCCCTCTGCTTGACCCATGGGAAATCAGCATAGTTTATGCGAGCTTCTTCTTCAATGGCTTTGCCGGCCCTCCGCTGCTGGCCCGGGCCGCGGCTTCCGGCGGCCGTCAATCTGACCGCTTCAGCGTCCTGCCCACAATTGCCTGGGTCAGGGCGTCGATCACCTCAGAGTTCGCCAGCGGATTGCGGATCAGGGTGAAATCGACGTCCCCTACCGGCGGAAGGTCGAACCGTCGGGTGATGATCCTGAGGTCCTCCGGCACCAGCGACGACGGCATCACGGCCACGCCGATCCCGGCCCGGACCGCCGCGAGGGCCCCGCTGATCTGCCGGGTAGTGCACGTGATCCGCCAGGTCCGGCCGTGTGACTCCAAGGCGTCAATGGCCAGCTTCCGGCTGAGACTGGGCGAAGGGTAGGCGATCAGCGGCACCGGATGGCCGGGTTCCAGCGACGTCTGCTCCTGGCCCACCCACGAGAAGGAATCGTGCTGCACCACTGTGCCGTCCTTGGCTCCGGCCACCCACTTCACAAACACCAGGTCCAGCTGGCCGGCATTGAGCTTCCTGTACAGCTGATCGCTCTGGCCGACCGTGAGCTCAAGGTTGATCTGGGGGTAAATCTGCCGGAACTCGCGCAGGATCCGGGGCAGGCCTGTGATGGCGAGGTCATCGGCCGTGCCGAAGCGCAGCCGGCCGCGCATGGCCGAACCGGAGAAATAGCGCGAGGCGGCATCGTGTGCGGAGAGGATAGTACGGGCGAACCCGGCCATGGCATCGCCGTTGTCCGTCAGCCGGACGTCCCGGGTGTCCCGGCTTATCAGGACACGCTTGGCCGCTGCCTCCAGTTTGCGGATGTGCTGGCTGATGGTTGGCTGCGCCAGCCCCAGCCGCTCGGCCGCTTTGGTGAAGCTCAGCGTTTCGGCTACCGCTAAGAAGGACCGGAGCTGGGTAGGTTCAAACACGGGGGACTCCATCTGCTGCCGGGCTTGTTGGTTCAGCTACGGCTGGTAGGCAGGCCGTGGCGGGCATCATTACGGATTGCAATGCTAGTTATAGGCACAATAGGCCTACATAATCGTGCGGCACCAGCTTAGCGTTAAGGGCATCCCGACCCGCCCGATAACTTGAGGACACCCCTGTGGCACCCCCACCGCCGTCGTCGGCCACCGTCAGCCAGCCCGTCATCGACTCCGCCTCCTCCCAGACCCAGCCCCTCGCCGTCGTGAGTGAACGTCTTCCCTGGAAGCACACGTTCATCTCCCTGAGGGTTCCCAACTTCCGCATCTTCGCCATCGGGCACTTTGTCGCCGTGATCGCCGTCTGGATGCAGCGCATCGCCCAGGACTGGATGGTCCTGGAGCTGTCCGGCTCGGTCACCGCCGTGGGCATCACCGTAGCGCTGCAGTTCATGCCGTCCCTCTTCCTGGGGCCATGGGCCGGAATGATGGCGGACAGGTTCGCCAAGCGGAAGATCCTGATCCTGTGCCAGTCCGTGGCCGGGGTCCTCGCGGCAGCACTCGCCACCCTGTCGCTGAGCGGCGTGGTTGAGGTCTGGCACGTGTACGCCATCGCCTTGGTGCTGGGCCTCGTCACGGTGCTGGACCAGCCAGCCAGGCAGGTGTTCGTTAACGAGCTCGTGGGACCGAAATACCTGCGCAACGCGATCAGCGTCAACTCCACCACGTTCCAGCTGGGCGGCCTGATCGGCCCGGCGCTGGCGGGGCTGCTCCTGACCGCCGTCGGAGCCGGCTGGGCCTTCGCCGCGAACGCCGTCGCCTGCTGCTCCACTGTCACCATGCTGCTCATCCTGCGCAGGGACCAGTTGTTCGTCAGCGCCCCGGCGCCCAAGCGGAAGGGCATGCTGCGGGAGGGGCTGCGGTACGCGCTGAGCAAACCCACGATTTACTGGCCATGGCTGATGGCAGGGTTCATCGCCGTGTTTTCCATGAGCCTCCCGGTCCTGCTGGCAGCCTATGCGGACCACGTGTTCGACGTCGGCGCCGGCGGGTACGGCCTGCTCAATGCCCTGGTTGCCCTCGGAGCCCTCACCGGCGCGGTCGCCTCCACGCGCCGGCGGCAGCTGCGGCTCCGGTCAGTGGTTTTTTGCGCCGGGATGTACGGGATCATGCTGTGCCTGGCGGCCCTGGCGCCGTCCATGGTGTGGTTCGGCGCTGTGATGGTCCTGTCCGGATTCTGGTGCCTGATGTTCCTTACGGGCTCCAACCAGCTGGTCCAGATCAGCTCCAACCTGGGGATACGCGGCCGGGTCATGAGCCTGTACATCATGGTGCTGATCGGCGGGCAGGCCATCGGCGGTCCCATGCTCGGCTGGATCGCCGAACACGCGGACCCGCACGTGGCACTGCTGGTGTCCGGCGGGGTGCCGGCGCTCGCTGCGCTGACGGTCGCCGTCGTACTTGCCCGGAAGTCCTCGTTGCTGCTCAAGGTGGACCTCAAGGACCGCCGGCATCCGGTGCGGATCGTCAGCCGGACTGCGGCAGCCTAGGGACCGCTCCTGAGCCGGTCCGAGAGCCTAGGCCGGCAGCGCGGCGTGCGGGTACGTGGCTTCGCGCTTCTGGAACTCCAGCACGTCCTTATTGAGGACCACGCCGTCGCGGATCTCAATGGCCCGCGAGATAGTCTCGTTCCCATCCCATGCCTCCGGACCGGAGACCACCACGTCCAGGAAGGGCAGCAGCGCCTGGCTGATCTCCCAGCTGGAGGAGTTCCAGAGATAGGACGGGCTGTGGTCCACCGCGTAGTGGCTGATGTGGTCGCCCACAGTAAACATGGGCTCGGCGAACGTGGTGGCGCGGGCCCAGCTGAAGCCCATGCCCTCGTCGCAGGAAACGTCAACGATCAGGCTGCCGGGGCTGAAGGCAGCGAGGTCTTCGGTCCGCAGGTACGTCAGCGGGTTATTGGGGTCCTGCAAGGTGCAGTTGACCACAATGTCGCTTTCGGCCAGGAACGGCGCCAGCGGAACCCGGCCCCGCTCGGTGATGACCTGGCTCAGGAAGGGGGCTTCGTCGTCGTGGTCAAACTGGACGATGTTGACCGAGTGAATCGGGGCGCCGACGGCGGCGACTCCCCGGTTGGTCAGCACCTGGACATCGTGGACGCCATGGGCATTGAGTGCGGTGACCGCGCCGCGGGCAGTGGCCCCGAACCCGATGACCACAGCGCTGAGGCGGCGACCGTAGTCGCCCGTGGAGCCGGTCAGCGCGAGGGCGTGAAGGACCGAGCAGTAGCCGGCCAGCTCGTTGTTCTTGTGGAAGACATGCAGCCCGAAGCCGCCGTCGCTGGCCCAGTGGTTCATGGCCTCGAAGGCAATCAGCGTGAGTTTCTTGTCGATGGCCAGCTGCGTGATGGCTCGATCCTGCACGCAGTGCGGCCAGCCCCAAAGGACCTGGCCGTCCCGCAGCTCAGCAAGGTCGGCCGTCTGCGGCTTGGGCAGAAGTACGACGTCGGCCTCCGCCACGAGGGTTTCCCTGCTCGCCAACCTGCCCACCAGCGTGGAGAGGTGGTCATCCGAGACGCCGAAGCGCTCACCGTAGCCGTGCTCCAGAATGATCCGCTGGCGCAGTTCCGGGGGAATGCGCTCAAAATGCAGGGGATGGATGGGGACGCGGCGTTCGTCCTGCTTCCGCGTGGACGCGAGGACGCCAAGGGTCAGCTGGTTCTGTTGGCCACTCACTTCTTTTTGGCGGCCTTGCTGGACGTGATGTCCAGGGAGCTCGCCGGGGCGGCAGCGGCCCTCTTGTCTGCACGCTTTTCCTTGATGGACTTGCCGGCTTTTTTGGATGCTGCTTGACGGGGGGACTTGTCAGCCATGATTGCTCCTGTAGCGGAACCGAATAGGTTCCTGACTTCCGACGATACACGGCGGCACCTAACCCGCCCTGGGCCGCGGCCGGTCCGTGGCAGCCGGTCGGCGGCAACGGGCGGGGGCGGAGTGGAGCGGGCGGCCAGGCAGGGACGGAATGCCGAGGAGCGTTTGAGGAACGACCGGGGACTGGCTGGGCTGGCGCGGCGGAGGGGACTTTTGCTGTCCGGCGGAGTGGAGCGGCTGACGGGAATCGAACCCGCGTCATCTGCTTGGGAAGCAGACGCACTACCATTGTGCTACAGCCGCGTGGCCCCCATTTGCCCGGGGCAGGATTTAGCTTAGCGCACATGCGCCCCTGCGCAGGCAACGACGCCCGGAGTGCGCACCGTGTCCACCGGCAGCCAACCACTGGACACCGGCCGCGCCACCACGGCAACTGCCGCGTCGCCTTCGGCAACAGATAATCCCGGCGACGCCGCAATCCCGCCAGGGGCCCGCGTCATCCAGTAACTCTTCAATAACGTCCCTGCCCGTGGCTAGGTCCGGGCGAGGAGCACTGGCTACTCTGAACCGGATAGCTGCGGTGTCAGGGGGAGGGGCGGGCTACAACGGCAGGCCCGACGTCAAGCAAAGGATTCCCATGGCATTCGCAGAGCACGAGGTCCTGATCCGCCGTGACGCCATGGCGGTGTACAGCTTCCTCATCGACGGCATGAACCTGCCGCAGTGGCGCGAAGGAATCCGCAGCATCCGCCTGGCCACCGGGGCGGCCGGCAGCAAGGGTGCCGTCTACCGGCAGACCCTGGCGGGCCGCTCGGGCAGGCCCATCCCGGCTGACTTCGAAATCACCCAGGCCCGGCCCGGCGCCGAGATCCAGTTCCAGGTCATCGCCGGTCCTGCAAAGCCTTCCGGCGGGTACTACCTCAGCACTGAGGAGTCGGGGACGCGGGTGCGCTTCGCCCTTGACTACCAGCCCAAGGGCCTGCTGGGGCTGATGAACGCCATGATCCAGCGGACCATGAAGGCCGAGGTGGCGCAGCTGGAGAGGCTCAGGGACATCCTGGAGCTCCAGCCGGCCTCGTAGGCTGCCGGGCCGGCTCGCCCGGCGCGCTACTGGGCCAGCCGCTGCCCGGACCAGCTCCCGGTGATATTCGACGGCGCCGCAAGGCTTCCGGCGGTCAGGTCCCAGTACTGCACCACGTCGTTGGCCCGTCGAAGGGCCACCCCGGTCGAGTTCAGGCCTGTGACATCCTTCAGTGGCCTGATGCCGGTGACATCCTGCCAGCCCGTGGCTACGGTGGGCCGGGCTTCGGCCCGCAGCGCAGTGGTGCCCCAGCCCCGATACAGCTGCACGGTGCCGTCGGCCTTCAGCGCCAGGACGTCCTGGAAGCCGTCGGCGTCGTAGTCAACCATCGCCAGCCTGCTGGCCGTAATTCCGGAAGCTATGGCGGTCCGCCGGGACATGTCGCCCAGCCCGGTGTTCGGATACAGGAAGAGGTTCCCCGACGAATCCAGCGCCAACACCTGGGGCAACCTGTTGTTGGCGCACCAGCCACCGACGGCCAGGGTCAGTGACGCCCAACCGGACTGGCCAAGCGTTACCGGTGCCTGGAAACCTCCGCCGGCAATGCCTGGATAGAGCGTCAACCGGCCGTCGGCCCACTGGGTCAGCAGGTCATAGGTTCCGTCGCGCTCCCAGTCGGTGATGAATACTTCCTTGGCCGTGCCAAACCCCGAGCCGATGACCTTGGCCGCGCCGTAGGTCCTGTTGCCTGTGGCGGGGCGGTTGATGAGCTGGCCTGAGGCGTTGATGGTCAGGAGGTCCGCGGCACTGTTGATGGCCGCATTGGCAAGGTCCAAAGTGGGCGGCATGTGCTTGACCGCGGGATCACAGAGGGTTGGCGGAGGCGGGGGCAGGGCGCCACCGCCGGCGGGGCTCCCACCGGGTGAGTTGACGGTCCCTGCCGGGAGGGTGGTGTAGCCGAAGAAGTCCACCACGCCCCAGATGCTGTAGAGGCTGTTGGTGTAGGAGATCCCGATGCCCATGACGTTGAAGCGAGGATCGAGCAGCATCGCGTTGTGCCCGGGAGAACCCTTCCACCATTCGACCAGCTGCGCCGCGTCGCGGTCCGTCCGGATGGCGATGACTTCACCCGCGCCATTGTTGGGGTTCAGGGCGCGCGGATCCGTCCAGAAACTAGCCCGGTGTTCGATCACTTCCCGGGAGGCAATGTTGTCGGACCACTCCTGGGCCAGGCTGGCCACCGTGGGGTGGTACTTGACCGGTGCCAGGCCCTTGGATGCACGGTATTCGTTGATTTTGGTGAATACCGTGAGGATCGCGGCCGAGTTGTTGTCCGGCACCAGGGCTTCCGTACCAGGAGCTAGGGTGGCGGGGGCTATTGTGGCGGGGGATTCCGTTGCAGGGTTCGTCGGGGCGGAACCGGCCGGGTTGTTCTTGGCCAGCTCGGAGTCGGGCGCCCACAGCGGCGGCACGGAAGGCGGCTCCGGTGCGGCAACTTCAGCTGGGTCCGGTGCGGGCGCTGCCGTAGCCGGCGCTGCTGCCGCTGGGGTTGCGGTGGGTTGCCCCGGGGAGGGTGAGGCGGGCGTGATTCCCGGCTCCACGGCCGGGCCAAGCGGTGATCCGGCGCCGCTGTCGGCACCTGCTGTGCTGCCGCCGTCGCCCGTTGTGGATGCCGGGCCCAAGGCCACGCTGCGGGGACCTGTCAGGTTTGCGGCCGGGCTGAGATCCTGGCCGGCAGGAAAGCCGGCTGTCGGGACCGCATGAAGGCCGGCGGCGGGGGAGGCGAGGGCAAGGACGCAAAGCACGACAACGACGGCGGGCGGCGCAAATTTTCTCACAGCAATCCCCAGCTCCCCAGCTAGTTGGGCCGACCGGGAGACCATCCGGCGGCTGTCATTCTGAGGCAACAGTAGCCCCGCTGAGCGGCGGCAACAATGCATGCGGTATTTTGGGAGGCGTGCTGATCTCTGATCGCGATATTCGCGCCGAAATAGATTCCCTACGGATCGTCCTCGAACCATACGATTCCGTGATGGTCCAGCCGTCGTCGGTGGATGTGCGGATCGACCGGTTCTTCCGGCTTTTTGACAACCACAAATACGCGCACATCGACCCCGCGGAGGAGCAGCCTGAACTGACGCGCCTGGTGGAGGTCGAGGCCGGCGAGCCTTTTATCCTGCACCCTGGCGAGTTTGTGCTCGGCTCCACCTATGAGACCGTCACGCTGCCGGATGACATCGCGGCACGCCTTGAAGGCAAGTCGTCGCTGGGCCGGCTCGGGCTGCTCACGCACTCCACGGCGGGTTTCATCGACCCCGGTTTCTCCGGCCACGTGACGCTGGAGCTCTCCAACATGGCCACCCTGCCCATCAAGTTGTGGCCGGGAATGAAAATCGGCCAGCTGTGCTTCTTCCGGCTGACTTCCGCCGCGGAACACCCTTATGGCTCGGGCCAATACGGCAACCGCTACCAGGGCCAGCGCGGACCGACAGCCAGCCGCAGCCACCTGAACTTCCACCGCACCGAGGTTTAGTCAGGTCCTCCTCGGCGCCGGGTGGGAATCCGGCACCGGACACAAAAAAGCTTGAGGCCGCGCCCCTCGACGACGCGGGCGGGACTTACGCCTGTGCGGGCACAGGGGCCGTCCGCGTGACCGACTGGAGCAGCGGCTCCACGTAGCGGGCAGCCACCGGTCCCAGGAAAGCCATGACCAGAACGTAGGCGGTGGCGAGGGCCGCCAACTCGGCGGGGACGACGCCCGACGCCACGGCCAGGCCGGCAATGACGATGGAAAACTCGCCGCGGGCAATGAGCGAAGCGCCGGCACGGAAACGGCCCCGGCGGGCGATTCCCGCACGCTTGGCGGCCCAGATGCCGGTAACCATTTTGGTGGCGGCCGTAATGACGGCCAGGACCAGAGCCCAGCCGAGGACCGGCGGGATGGTGGACGGATCGGTGTTGAGACCAAACGCCACAAAGAAGATGGCCGCAAAAAGGTCCCTCAGCGGCTCCAGGATCCTGGTGGCGTTATGGGCCGTGGCCCCGGAAATGGCGATGCCGAGCATGAAGGCCCCCACCGCGGCTGAGACCTGCATGGCCGAGGCTACCCCGGCGACCAGCAAGGCGGCTCCCAGCAGGTTGAGGAGGAAGACCTCCGAATTTTCGCTGTGCACGGCCTGGGATACCCGGTGGCCGTGCCGGAGCGCCACCATCAGGACCAGGGTGACCACCGCCAAGGAAATCCCCACCGTGGTCAGCCCGCCCAGGAAACCAACCCCGGCGAGCGTTGCAGTGAGGATGGGCAGGTAAAGTGCCATGGCCAGGTCTTCAAACACCAGGATGGACAGCACCACCGGAGTCTCGCGGTTGCCGATCCGGCCCAGATCCGTGATGACTTTGGCAGCGATGCCCGAGGAGGAAATGTAGGTGACGCCGCCCATCACCATGGCGCCGACTACACCCCAGCCCAGCAGGACAGCGAGGCCCGCCCCGGGGAGGAAGTTCAGGACCAGGTCAAGAACGCCCGCCTGCCACGATCGCCGCAGGCCGGTGACAAGTTCCGCCGCCGTATATTCCAAGCCGAGCATAAGCAGGAGCAGTATCACGCCGATTTCACCGGAGAGATGTGCGAACTCCTGCATACCTTCAAGCTTGACCATTCCGCCCGCGCCGAAGGCGAGGCCGCCTACGAGGTACAGGGGAATGGGGGACATCCCGATCCGTCCGGCAAGCCTGGCCAGGAGGCCGAGGCAGAACACAACGGCCCCCAGTTCAATGAGGGTCAGGGCCAGCCGGTCCATGCCGGTCAGCCGTTGCGCAGGATATCGGCGGCTGCGTCGAGCCCTTCTTGTGTTCCAACGGCGACGAGCAAGTCACCCGTGTGAAGGACGGCGTCGGGTCCCGGCGACGGGAGCACCTCGCCTTCACGCATGATCGCTACGATCGAGACACCGCAACGGGTGCGGATGCAGGCCTTACCCATCGGCTGGTTCTGGAACGGAGACTCCGGTGCGATGGAAAACTGCCGCGTCACGATGCCCGGGATCTCCTTGTGGGCTTCCGTCAGCGTCATCGCCAGGTGCTGCCCGCCCAGGAGGTTGCCCAGGGTGGCCGCCTCATCCCCGGTGAGGGGAATGGAGGCCTGGCATGTATCAGGGTCGTCCCACGTAGAGACGAAAAGTTCGGTCTGGCCTTCACGCAGCTCCACTACGCCGATGCGGCGGCCCGAAGCCGTCATGAAATCCTTCCGGCGGCCCAGGCCGGGGAGGTCCGTCTCGTCCACGTTCATACATCCAGCGTAGTCCGCCAAGGCCTTGACCGGGGGCTTTAGCGCCCGGTTCGCACTAAACGGCGGGGACCACCGCGATGGCGGTCTTATCCGGCGACTTCACCGGCAGCAGGACCAGGAGCCCGGCAAGGAGCACCACCATGATGCCCAGGATTCCCCACCGCTGGGCCTCGCCCGGGGCAACCAGGGGAGTGGCCAGGGCGATGCAGAGGGTGAACAGTGCCGGAGCCAGGAAGCTCACGGCACGTCCCGTGGTGGCGTACAGGCCAAAGAGCTCGCCGGACTCGCCGTGCGGCGCGAGCCGTGCCAGGTAAGCCCGCGACGACGACTGGGCCGGGCCCACGAAGAGGCACAGGAACAGGCCGAATACCCAGAATGTGGTGCTGCCCGGCCAAGCCGTCCCGAAGAAGACATAGTCGCCATTCCCGAGTACCAGGATCACGGTGCCTGCAACGAGCAGACCGCTCAGCGAACCGATGATCACGGCCTTGGGGCCGACGCGGTCATCCAGGAACCCGCCGATCATGGCGCCGACGGCTGCCACTACATTGCCGAAGATCGCGAAGAAAATGACCTGGGACAGCTGAAACCCAAAAGTCCCGGCGGCGATGATCCCGCCGAAGGTGAACACGGCCGCGAGACCGTCGCGGAAGACGGCGCTGGCCAGCAGGAAGTAGATAGTGTGCGGACTGGTGGCGTAAATGGCCTTAATCCTGCGCATCAGCAGGCCGTAGGAGGCAAGGAAACCCAGCTGTCCGGCCTGCCTGGGCCGCGGAAGCTCGGGAACCGCGAACAGGACGGGCAGGGCGAAGATGAAGAACCAGAGGGCTGAGAAGACAGCAACCAGCCGGATGTTGAGGCTGTCCTGCGTTGAGGCACCGAACCAGTGGAAGCTGGGCTGGACGAAGAGCTGCAGCACGATGAGCAGCGCCACGATGCCGCCCAGGTAGCCCATGCCCCAGCCGAACCCGCTGACCTTGCCGATGTTCTTCGGGGTGGAGACCTGGGCAAGCATGGCGTTGTAGTTGACGCCGGCAAACTCGAAGAACACATTGGCCAGGGCAATCAGCGAGACGCCGAGCAGCAGGAACTCCGGCCGCGGGAACACAAAGAAACACAGGGCGGTCAGAACCGCGACGGCGGCCGTGTTGACTCCCAGCCACAGTTTCCGGCGTCCCCCGTTGTCCGAACGCTGTCCTGTGACCGGGGCCAGCAGGGCAATCGCGACTCCTGCGACGGCGAGGGCGCCTCCCAGCACGGCTGATGCCTGGTCCTCCCCGCCGAAGGCCTTTGAGGTCAGGTACACCGTGAACACGAAAGTGGTCATGACCGCGTTGAAGGCTGCCGATCCCCAGTCCCAGGCGGCCCAGGCGAGCACGCGGCCTTTGCTGGTGGCCCGGTTCCCGGCCTCGAGTTCAGATGACGGCTGCATTGCCTCAGGAGCGCTCGCAGTGTTCATAGGCTGAATCGTATCCGCCCTTGGCGAACATCAGATGAAAGGGCTGCCGGACACCCGGGAATCTTGACCGCCGGCAGGTCCCGTCCGGCGGAAGTGTCGGAGGTGCCTTGGTAAACTGTGGCACTGAATCCAACCCATGACCGCCTGCTCTCACTCTTGACAATCGAATCCCTGACGTTGCGGAGATAACCAGTGATCACAGTCCTTGCCGTGCACTTCACGGTGGCTGCTGTGGCGCCTCTCCTGTTCAGGATTTGGGGGCGGAATGCGTTCTACGCGCTGGCGGCGGTGCCTGGGGTGTCTTTCCTGTGGCTGCTGCTCCAGTACGGCGCCGTGTACTCTGACGCCGGCGCCATCACTGACGTGATCCCGTGGATCTCCACGCTCAGGATTGAATTCGCCTTCCGGCTGGACGCCCTGGCCTGGATAATGTCCCTGCTGGTCCTGGGCGTGGGCTGCCTGGTGCTGGTCTACTGCGCGAGGTATTTCAAGAAAGAGGACCCGGACCTGGGCGGCTTCGGAGCCCAGCTGCTGGCTTTCGCCGGCGCCATGTTCGGCCTGGTGGTCGCCGACGACCTCCTCCTGATGTTCATTTTCTGGGAGCTCACCACCGTCTTGTCCTACCTGCTGATCGGCTTCGCCCGGACCAGGCTGGCAGCACGGCGCTCGGCTCTGCAGGCGCTGATGGTCACCACCGCCGGCGGCCTGGCCATGCTGGTGGGGCTCCTCATGCTCGGCTTCAGCGCAGGCACCTACCGGATTTCCGCAATCCTGGAGCAGGGCCCCGCTCTGGTGTCAGGACCTTCCGCCGCCATGGTGGGCGCCGCCGTCGTGCTCATCCTGGTGGGTGCCATCAGCAAGTCCGCGCTGATCCCTTTCCATTTCTGGCTCCCGGGAGCCATGGCCGCCCCGACGCCGGTCAGCGCCTACCTTCACGCCGCGGCGATGGTGAAGGCGGGCATCTACCTTGTGGCCAGGCTTGCGCCGGGGTTCGCGGAGACTTCCTCCTGGCCGCCCATCGTGCTCGGGCTGGGCCTGGCCACCATGCTGGTGGGCGGATACCGGGCACTGCGCCAGACCGACATCAAGCTCATCCTTGCCTACGGGACCGTCAGCCAACTGGGCTTCCTCATCATGGTGGTGGGGCTCGGGACCCCGGACGCCGCACTCGCCGCGCTCGCCATGCTCCTGGCCCACGGTCTGTTCAAGGCCACCCTGTTCCTGGTGGTCGGCATCATCGACCACCAGTCGGGCACGCGTGATGTGCGCAAGCTCTCCGGCGTGTTCAGCTCCTCCCGCGCCCTGGGCATCGTGGCCGGAATCGGGGCCGCTTCCATGGCGGGCGTCCCGCTGATGGCCGGGTTTGTGGCCAAGGAATCGGTGCTGGAGGCCTTCGTCCACCACGCGTCCGACGGCGGGCCGTGGAGCGTTGCGCTGCTGGTGGGGATCGTGCTGGGCTCGGTCCTGACCTTCGCCTACAGCGCCCGTTTCATGTGGGGCGCCTTTGCCGTGAAGCCGGGCGTGGACAGGACCCCGTTCAAAGCCATCAGGCCCTCCTTCCTCGCGGCCCCGGCCGTTCTCAGCCTCCTGAGCATCGCCTACGGCGTCTGGCCGGCTCCCGTCGACGTCTGGATCCAGCCGTACGCCGCCCTGTTCGCCGAAACCACCCCCGACGCCGGGACGGCCGCCGCGCAGGCCGGTCACCTGGCGCTGTGGCACGGCTTCACCCCTGCCTTGACCCTGACGGCTGCCACCTTCGGGCTGGGCCTGGCAATGCACTACGGGCGCAACCTTGTGGCACGGGCCCAGGACCGGGTGCCGGGCTGGATTGACGGTGACCGCGCCTACCAGTACACCATCGGAGCCCTGGACGACACTGCGGTCTGGGTTACCGGCCGCACCCAGCGCGGTTCGCTCTACTATTACCTGGCGGTCATCCTCACCGTCGCGTTCGTGCTCCCCCTGGCAGCCCTGATCGCCGCCAACAAGCCCCTGCCTGCGGGCCTGTACTTCATCGACCCCAACTCGCCGCTCCAACTGGTGGCAGGTGCCGGGATTGTCATCGGCGCCCTCGCGGCGGTGAAGGCCAACAAGCGCTTCCTCGCGGTGCTCATGGTCTCCGTGACGGGCTACGGGGTGGCCCTGATGTTCGCGCTCCAGGGCGCACCGGACCTGGCCCTCACCCAGATGCTGGTGGAAACCATCATCCTGGTTGCCTTTGTCCTGGCCATGCGCAGCCTGCCGGCCGAGCTCCGCGACCGCACCGGCGGCAAGTACCGTGTGGTGCGCGTCATCATCGGACTGGCCTTCGGTACCACCATGGTCTTCGCGGCCATCCAGGCCATGGGTTCGCGCGTGGCGGCGCCCGTGTCCCTGGATTTTCCGCACCTTGCCTACGAGGGCGGCGGCGGGCTCAATATCGTCAACGTGACCCTCGTGGACATCCGGGCCTGGGATACCTTCGGCGAGATCTCCGTCCTGGCCCTGGCCGCTACGGGAGTCGCCAGCCTGATCTTCATCCGCGGCCGCGGAGACCGTATCCGGGCATCCTCCACCATTGCGGAGGGAACAGTAGGCCGGCACACCGGCGTGGACCCGGGCTCACGGGACGCTGCCGCGCTGGCCATCAGCCGCAAGTTTGCCTCGTCCACCCGCGACGCCTGGATTGTGGCGGGACGTACCCTGGCACCTGAACGGCGCTCGATCATTTTTGAAGTCGTGACGCGGCTGATCTTCCACTCCCTGATCGTTTTCTCCCTCTACCTCCTGCTGGCAGGCCACAACTTTCCCGGCGGCGGGTTCGCCGGCGGCCTGACCGCCGGGCTGGCCCTCGCTACCAGGTACCTGGCCGGCGGCCGCTTCGAGTTGCGGGAGGCCACGCCCATCAGCGCAGGGACACTGCTGGGGATCGGACTCGCGACGGCGGCGGCATCGGGCGTGGTGCCCCTCCTGCTGGGCGGGCAGGTGTTCCAGTCCGCCATCATCGAGCTGTGGCTGCCGGTATTCGGCAACATCAAATTCGTCACCTCAACCATCTTCGACATCGGGGTGTACATCGTGGTTGTGGGCCTGGTGCTGGACGTGCTCCGGAGCCTGGGTGCTGAGATCGACGAACACTTCGAAGAACAGGCAACCGCTCCTCCCGAGGAGCAGGAGCCGCAGGGCGTTCCAGCCGAGACCACCGCAAAGGGCAAAGCATGAGCGTCAACCTGACCCTCCTCACGGTCATGGGTGCCCTGTACGCCTGCGGCATCTACCTGATCCTTGAACGCAGCCTGACCCGGGTGCTCCTGGGCCTGATGCTCCTGGCCAACGCCACAAACCTGCTGATCCTGGCCACGGGCGGGTATGCCGGGCTGGCGCCCTTCTACGCCAACGACACCCCTGCGCAGGACTACAACGATCCCCTTCCCCAGGCGCTGATCCTGACGTCGATCGTTATCTCCTTCGCGGTGACTGCTTTCATGCTCGGCATCATCTATCGCACCTGGGTCCTTGCCCGGCAGGACGAGATCCAGGACGACATGGAAGACCGCCGCGTCGCCGAAACCCCCAGCTTCGACGCGGAGGACGACGCCGAGATTCCCGTGGAGACATCCGAGTTTCCGCTGACCATGATCGGTACCGACGGTGGTGCGGTATCTGATCGGTCCCCATCTGATCACGCTGCAGCGGGCAAGCAGGAAGCCGGCGAACCAACCATCACCGCCGGCGCCAGGAGGATCCCTGCCGCGGAGGCAGCAGCGGAAGAGCAGCCCGGATCGCAGAACGTCGCTCTTGGCCCGGAAGGAGGTCCGCGGTGAGCATTGCAAGCCTCGCCCCCCTCGCCGTCGTACTTCCCATCCTGGGCGCCGCGCTGACCTTCCTGCTGATCCGGCACTCGCGGGCCCAGCGGGCAGTCAGTATCGCGTTGCTCTCCCTCACCCTTCTGCTCGAGTGCCTGCTGCTGTCTTCCGTCTGGGAAGGCGGGACCGCCGCGGTGAACATCGCCGGCTGGCTGCCGCCCTGGGGCATCGTGTTGGTAGTGGATCAGTTCTCCTCCCTCATGCTGGTGGTGTCATCCGCCGTCAGCCTCGCCGTGCTGATCTACGCCACAGGCCAGGGTATGGCCGACGGCGACCAGGACGCCCCGGTCTCGATCTTCCACCCCACCTACCTGATCCTGGTCGCGGGCGTGTCTAACGCCTTCCTGTCAGGGGATCTCTTCAACCTCTACGTGGGCTTCGAAATCCTGCTGACGGCAAGTTATGTCCTGATGACACTGGGCGGTACCGGGCCACGTATCCGGGCCGGCGTCACCTACGTGGTGGTATCCGTCGTGTCTTCGGTGCTCTTCCTGATTTCCATCGCCATGATCTACGGTGCCACCGGAACGGTGAACATGGCCGACCTCGCCATCAAGCTCGGCGACCTGGACCCGGGGACCAGGACTCTCCTGCACGTCATGCTCCTGGTGGCCTTCGGCATCAAGGCGGCCGTGTTCCCGCTGTCCTTCTGGCTCCCCGACTCCTATCCCACGGCACCGGCACCGGTCACGGCAGTGTTCGCCGGCCTGCTCACCAAGGTGGGCGTGTATGCGATGGTGCGCACCGAGACCCTGCTCTTCCCCGAGGACACCCTGAACACGCCCCTGATGGTCGCGGCGCTGCTCACCATGCTGGTGGGAATCCTCGGTGCCCTGGCCCAAAGCGACATTAAACGTCTGCTCTCGTTCACGCTGGTCAGCCACATCGGCTACATGGTGTTCGGCCTGGCCATGTCGTCCGCCGCGGGGCTCGGCGCCGCCGTGTTCTACGTGGCCCACCACATCACCATCCAGACCAGCCTGTTCCTGGTCACCGGCCTCATCGAACGCCGCGGCGGCAGCTCTTCGGTGGACCGGCTGGCCGGGCTCGCCAGGCTGTCACCCCTGCTGGCGCTGCTGTTCTTCGTGCCGGCCATGAACCTTGCCGGCATCCCGCCCTTCTCCGGGTTCCTTGGAAAGGTGGGCCTGATGCAGGCCGGTATCGAACTGGGCACACCCCTGGCTTACATGCTGGTCGTCGGAGGGGTGGTCACGAGCCTCCTGACGCTCCTGGCCGTCGCCAGGGTATGGAACCGCGCGTTCTGGCGGAAAACCACCGACGCCGACCACCCCGATCCTGTGCTGCTGGCGGCGGCCGCCGATGCACATACAGGCCGCCTCGACGGCCGGAACACCGTGACCCTGTTGCCGCGCAGCATGGTGGGCTCCACTATGGGGCTCGTGGTGCTTGGGGTGGCGCTGACAGTCTTCGCGGGCCCGCTGTTCACGGTCGCGGACCAGGCGGCAACAGACATGCTGGACAGGTCATCCTACATTCAGGCCGTACTCGGCGAGGGTGCCCCTGTGCCCCACGTCCTTACCTTCGGAGGGGCACCATGAGCCGGCGGATTTCCCTGCGCCAGGAACTGCCGCTCCTGGTGTGGCTGGTATTCGTCTGGGGCGCGCTGTGGCAGGACTTCAGCCCCGGTAATCTGCTGTTCGGCGCACTGCTGGCGGTGATCGTGGCGCGGATGTTCTACCTTCCCCCGGTGGAACTCAGCGGACGGTTCAACGTCCTCCACGCCGTCCCGTTCGCCGTGGGTTTCCTCGGCAGGGTGGCCGTCGCCAGCTTCCAGGTCATGCTCCTCGCGGTGGTCCGGGGGCCCGACGTGAGCAACGCCGTGGTCGCCGTCCCGCTGCGGAGCCACCAGGATCTGCTGGTCACAGCCACAGGGCACGTGGCGTCCCTGATCCCGGGCTCCCTGGTGGTGGAGGTTGACCGGTCCACGTCCACGCTTTACCTGCACGGGCTGAACGTGAAGAATGCCGAGGATGCGGCGAGACTGCGCAACGATGTCCGGGCCATTGAAGCCGGCCTGATCTGGATCATGGGCACCCGGGAGGAACTCGAACTTATCAGGCTGGAGGCCGCACCATGATGCAGACCGTCCTGGCTGTCACTGCAGTCATCCTTTCGCTGGCAGCCGCCGGCGCCATCCTCAGGATCGCGCGTGGTCCGTCGCTGCTGGACCGGGTGCTGGCCGCCGATGTCCTGCTGGCCATCCTGGGAGCCGCACTGTGCATCGATATGGCCGTCAACCGGCACCTGAACAACCTGATGCTGCTCGTTGCGCTGTCCGTGATCGGCTTTATCGGCTCCGTAACCGTTGCCCGGTTCGTCGCCGACCGGCGGGAGCAGCCCCATGATTCCTGATGCTGGCACCGTGAATGCCATCATCGACGGCCTGTCCGCGGTGTTTATGGTGGCAGGCGCCCTGATGTCGCTGGCCGCGGCCGTGGGATTGCTCCGGTTCCCGGACCTGCTGAGCAGGATGCATGCCGCCACGAAACCCCAGGTACTGGGACTGTTCCTGCTGCTGGCAGCCATGGGCCTGCAGCTGCGGACCTGGTGGGTGTGGCCGGTGCTGCTGGTGGCCTGGATCTTCCAGCTGCTGACGGTGCCGGTGTCCGCCCATATGGTGGGACGTGCCGGGTACCGCACCAAGCACCTGCACAGGGAGTTGCTCAGCACGGACGAGCTGGAAGCCGTAGTGCAGAACGCCGCCGCCAAAGCCGCCCGTGAGGACGGTTCCGGCGACGGCGCATAGGGGCTTCGGCGCTTAAAGGCCTTGCCGGACTGTCAGACGATGTCCTGGCTCTTGGCGAAGCGGGTGATGGCCCGCTGCGTGCCGCGGTTGGCCAGTACCTGGATGACGGTGCTGACGGTGGCCGAGATGAGCGCGAACGTCAGCGCGGAGCGGAGGCTGGTGGGGGTGTCTTCTTTGCCCGTGGGCGGCTTCCTGCCCGTGGACTTTTCCCACACAGCGTTGACTACCTTGGTGCCGACCAGCCCGGCGCCGATGCTTACTCCGGCGCCAAGCAACTTGATGAAGAGGTTCATTCCGGGGACTCCTTGTGGGCGGAAACGGGACTGACCTTAGCCTAACGGCATCGGGTCGGCCGGCGGCGGGCTTACACACCGGTTCGCTCACAGCGTCCCGAAGGCGGCGACTGCCGGCGGACCATGGCCGGACAAAATGGACCCGCCTGGAGGACAATGAGCGTATTGGCCGGCCGGTTACTTACCCCAGGGATCATGGGCCGTCCGCCTGCATTCGTTTTCCCCCGAAGGCTGCAGAAAGTGCCCGGACACCAAGCCCAGAATGCCGAGAGAACAGTACCGACGCCGCTGACCGCACGGGAGGCAGACGTGGCGGCCCTTCTCGCGGAAGGGCTGGGCAGCGCCGGGATAGCTGACCGGCTGAGCATCGCCCCGAGTTCCGCCAGATGGTACCTGCGGCAGGTTTTCCACAAACTCGGGGTGCACAGCCGCGAGGAGGCCGCATCCCGCGCGCGTGAGTTGGGCCTGGGGGCCGCTGAAAGCCCAACAGACGAAGACGCCGGGGGCGCCCGCACCGTGCCCCGGCCCCTGACAAGCTTTGTGGGCAGGAAGCAGGAACTGGCAGAGCTATTGGGCTGGCTGGCTTCCGGCCCTGACCGGTTGCTCACCATTACGGGCGCTGCAGGTTCCGGTAAGACCCGGCTGGCCCTTGCCCTGGCAGCTGAAGCCGAACCGAAGGTGAACCAGCGGGTGTATTGGAGCGATTTCTCCGGCATGCCAAACCCGCAGCTCGTGGCGTCGACCATTGCATCCGCCGTGGGCGCCTACATCAAACCCGCCCAAACCGAGCTCGCGGCCGTCGCCGAACACCTGGGAAGCACCCCGGCATTGCTGGTGCTGGACAACTGCGAGCATATTGCCCGGGAATGCGCCAGGATCAGCGTGGATCTGGTGGCAACCTGTCCGGAGTTGCGCATCCTGGTGACGAGCCGGGTGTCGTTGCCGACAAAGGCGGCGAGGACACGGCTCCTGGACCCGCTGCCGGTCCCGGCCGAAGCGCGCCTTCCGTGGAAAGACATCGCGGCGTGTGAATCCGTGAAGCTTTTTAGCCAACGTGCGTCGATGGTGGTTCCCGGGTTCGTAGTGACGCCGCAAAACGCGGCCGCGCTGGCACGCGTCTGCCGGAGGCTGGATGGCCTGCCGCTCGCCCTCGAGCTGGCGGCCAGCCGGACAAAAATACTGACGACTGAGCAGCTTGATGAACGCCTGGAGCAGGCCCTGAGTCTCCTCAGCCGAAACGGACAGTTTGCTGCCCAGAGGCACGCCACACTGCGTGCGGCATTGGACTGGAGTTACGCGCTCCTCTCACCGCCTGAGCAGACACTGCTCCGGCGGTTGTCTGTCTTCGCCGGCGGCTGGGGCCTGGAAGATGCCGAATCAGTTTGCGCGGGCGGCGCCCTTGAAACGGCGGACATCCTCACCGTCCTCTCAGATCTTGTGGACCAATCGCTGGTGGTAGTGGAACGCCCGATAGGCGGCGGACGGAGATTCAGGCTGCTCGAAGTGATCCGTCAGTACGCGGATGAACAGTTGCGTGCCTCGGGAGAAAGATCCCTGCTGCGCAGCTCCCACGCGGGGCGTTTTGCAGCGGTGGCCATGCAGGCGCGGGGGGAACTGAACGGACCCCGGCAGCCGGCGTGGACGGCGCGGCTGGAGCAGGACAGGGAAAATTTCAGGGCCGTGTTGGGCTGGAGCCTCGACGCTCCTGAGGGGTTGGAGAGCGGGGCCGAAGTGGTGTGCAGCCTGTCCCAGGTGTGGCAACTGCGCGGTGAATTCGCTGAAGGGCTCATGTGGCACAGGAAGTACCTGGGCAACAGCCATGCGCTCTCACTACGGGCACAGGCTGAACTTCATGAATCCACAGGCTTTCTCGCGGTCCATGCACGGCTGGTGGACGAGGCGCGCGAGCATTGGGAACGGGCCGCCGCCATTTTTGCTGACATTGGCGATTCCGCTGCGGTCGGGCGTCAATTGCATTTCCTGGCGCACGCAACCATGAACAGGGACGCGCGGAAAGGCGCTGACCTTGCTGCGGAGGGACTCGCCTTGGAACGGGAGGCCGGGGACGAGTGGTGGACCTCCGCATGCCTTTTTGCCTTGGGAGATGCGTCATTCCTGCAGGAAGACTTTGCCAAGGCCGCTGAATGCTATCGGGAAAGCCAACAGCTGGCCCGCAGGCTGGGGCATCCCTTCGCCATTGCACGGCGTTGCGTCAGGCTGGGGCAGTTGGCCGGCAGCCGGGGAGACTTCGACGAAGCGCGGCTGCACCTCATCGAGTCGATGCAAACGGCACGCAACGGCAACGATGACTGGGGCATCACCATGGCGCTCGCAGCGTGGGCTGCGGTGGCGGCAGCAACCGGGATGCCAAAGACTTCGGCCATGCTGCTTGGGGCCACACAAGCCCGGCTCGACCGGTATGGCGCCGTGCTGTGGGCGCTCGACCGGTCTCACTTCGCCCGGACGGCCAGCAAAACCAGCGCCCTCGTCGGTGCGGACGCTTTCCAGGCATATCTGGAAGAGGGCCGTTCATTGACGGAGCAGGAGACTGAATCCCTGCTGAAGGAGTTGCAGGAGCCGCAGCAGGCGGCAGCGTCGGCGGGCATGCCGGGCCTGCCCGCCGTTGCACTGACGCCGCGCGAGGCCCAGGTGCTTCACCTCATAGCCGAAGGGGAGAGCAACCAGCGAATAGCTGCCCGCTGGGGGCTCAGCGTACGTACTGTCGAGCGGCATATCGCCAACCTGTATATGAAGATTGGAGTGGAGGGCCCCGCTGCCCGTGCGGCTGCCGCCAACTACGCGTTCCGCCACGGTTTGGGGCCGGAAGAGGACGCCATCTCAATCCACCGCCAAAACCCTCACCCCGCCCGCTGATTCCCCCTGCCACGTGGGTATGTGCACGGAGCCGGTGGGCATGGCCCCGGTCCTAGTCTGGGCATGTCCGGACCATCCCGGACGCGAAAGAAAGGGACATTCCAATGACTACTGACCAGAACAAAGCCGTAGTGCGCAGTTTCTTCAAGGCCTTCGAGGACTCGGACGAGGCCGCACTGACCAACGTCCTCTCGCCTGACCTGCGGGCATATGTGCACGGAAATCCCGAACCAGTGGGCCGGGACACCCTGCTGGAGATGATCAAAGGCTGGAACACCATGTTCAGCGGCACGCAGTTCATACTCGAGGACATGGTGGCCGAAGGAGAGCTCGTTGCCTGCCGGGTGACGATGCACGCAGTGCACAGTGGCGGGGAGTTCCAGGGAATCGCCCCCGCCGGGGTGCCCGTCACCAGCGAGAGCCTGACACTGGAGCGCGTAGTGGACGGGCTGATTGTGGAACGCCGAGTGGCAACCGACTGGGAGGACATCAAACAGCAGTTGGTCCCGGTACCAGCGCAGGCGCATGCGGCAAATAGCTGAAACTGATCAGCGGCTCCCGTCCGGCTACCCGGCCCGCATGGATTGCAGGATTTCCCGCAACGCTTCCACCACCAGGTCGTGGTCCTGCTGCTGGGGCAAACCGGACACGGTCACGGTGGCCACGGCGCCTGCCCCGGCCACATAGACCGGAAAGGAGCCGCCGTGCGGAGCGTACCGGGACTGGTCGAACCATCCCTGGTCCTCTATCCGCCCGCCGTGAAGCCGGCCGCGGAGACCCACCAGAAGCGACGGAACCTCATACCGGGCCGCGGTGCGCTGCTTCGCCCGGATCCAGTGCTCGTTGTCCGGTGTGGCGCCGTCGAGGGCCACGTGGAACAGAACCTGCTCGCCCTTGGTGATGTCGATCGCGATGGGCAGGCGGCGGCTCTTGCCCAGCTCCACCAGAAGCAGCCCCAGGTTGAGGGAGTCGTCCTTGGTGAAATGGGGGAACTGCAGCTCTCCGATCTCGGCTTCAACCCGCCCGATCAGGGCCTTGAGCAGCCCTTCGGGCTGGCTTGCGCGGGAATCGGGATCGAACACTGTCACGGGGGAGGATTCGGCAGTCATGGCCCACAATCTACCGCTCCCGCGGTGTAAACTAGACCACGCCCACAAGGGCAGATTTATTTACGACAGGGGAGCGCCGCCGTCGGGCATTACCTGGCATTGCCAGGAACCGCAGGTGGGCGCTGAGAGTGCGGACAGCCGCAGACCCTCGAACCTGATCCGGCTAGTACCGGCGCAAGGGAGTCGAGTTCTCGAAGTGTCCGGCAAAGGCGGCGAACGCCGACGGCCGGGGTGCACTTTCCCCTCCTGATCCTCAGGAGGACCACATGACAACAGCAGCAATCAAAAAGACCGGCAATACCTGGCGCGTCGTGGACATCGTGGTGGCGGCGCTCATCGCCATCGCCGGGGGCGTGATCTTCTGGGCCTGGTCCCAGGGCGCCGGGATCGTCTCAGCGCCCATGAACGCCGTTTACCCGCCACTGACCGGCCTGATCGCCGGCGGCTGGATGATCCCCGCGGTGCTCGGGATGCTCATCGTCCGCAAGCCGGGTGCGGCGCTCTTCTGCGAAACCGTGGCCGCCACCGGCGAGCTCATCATGGGCTCGCAGTACGGCGCCACCGTGCTCATCTCCGGAGTCCTGCAGGGCCTTGGCGCGGAGCTGGTGTTCTTCCTGCTGGTCTACGGCAACTTCAAGTTCAAGTCCTTCCTGTACCAGAAGTACAACCTGACGGCTGCGCTGCTGGCCGGCGCCGGCGCCGGACTCTTCTGCGGAATCAACGATTCCTTCCTGCCCTGGGGCTGGAACATCGCCTATGAAGCAGGCGACAAGCTCACCTACATCATCTTCTGCACAATCTCCGGCGCCATCATTGCCGGTGCCCTGCCCTGGATCGCCACCCGCGGCCTGGCCAGGACCGGAGTACTGAGCTCCTTCGCCTCCCGCAAGGCAGCATCAGAGCCCGTCTTCAACTGATGTCAGCTGCCCACGCAGGCGCTTCAAGGGCGGCGCGACCGGCCGCGGTTTCCGCCCGGGGCTGGGGCTGGCGGCACGCCGGCCGGTCCACGCCCGCCCTCCGGGGACTCGACCTCGAGATCGGCCCCGGTGAGCGCGTACTGCTTCTGGGTCCCTCCGGCGCGGGAAAGTCCACCCTGCTGCACGCCCTGGCGGGGGTGCTGGGGGACGAAGGGGACGACGCCGACGAGTCGGGTTCGCTGCTGATCGACGGCCTGGCTCCGCGCGAACAGCGCGGACGGGCCGGCCTCATGCAGCAGGACCCCGAAACGCAGGTGGTGCTCTCACGGCTCGGTGACGATGTCGCGTTTGGTGCCGAAAACCTGGCGGTGCCCCGGGATGAGATCTGGAGGCGTGTCCGCGAGGCGCTCGACGACGTCGGGTTGCGCCGCGCTGTCGGGCAAAGTCCCGTCGGGCAAAGTCCGGGCGGGCAAGGCAACCCCGGGGAGGGTTCCGGCGTTCAAACTGCCGGCGGGTTCGCTCTGGACCATCCGACGTCGGCCCTTTCAGGCGGGCAGAAGCAGCGCCTCGCGCTTGCCGGCATCCTGGCGATGCGTCCCGGGCTGATCCTGCTCGATGAGCCCACCGCCAACCTGGACCCGGCCGGCGTCCTGGAAGTCCGGGATGCCGTGGGCCGCTGTCTGGACAAGACGGGTGCCACGCTGGTGGTGGTTGAGCACCGGGTGTCTGTCTGGAAAGACCTCGTGGACCGGATCGTAGTTCTTCAGCCTGGCTCCGCCGCGGAACCCGCAGTGCTTCTGGACGGCCCCCCGGACCAGGTGCTGGCCGACGCCCGGGCCCTGCTGATTGCGGCCGGGGTCTGGGTACCCGGCTATGTCCCGGCCACCAGGGCACGGCGCACTGCGGGCTCCGGGGAGCTTCTGCTCGCCGCAGAGCAGCTCGCCGTGTCCCGTGAACGGCCGCGCCGGCGGGCCTTCAAAACGTTCCCGCCGGTGCCTGTCCAGCAGGGCATTTCAGCGCAGGTCCGTGCGGGCCAGGCACTGACGGTGGCGGGGCCGAACGGTGCAGGAAAATCCACCTTCGCGCTGACCCTTGCCGGTCTGCTGGCGCCCGTTGACGGCAAGGTCTCAGCCACCGTGGAACTAAGCCGTGGCGCCGGGATCGATCCGTTCAGGTGGAAAGCCGATCAACTGATTTCCCGGATCGGAACCGTGTTCCAGGAACCGGAGCACCAGTTCGTGACGGGCCGCGTGCTGGACGAGCTGATGTTCGGTCCGCGCCACCTGGGCCACGGCGAGGAGCGGGTTGACGAGCTGCTGGAACGGTTGCGCCTGGCGCATCTGGTGGACGCCAACCCGTTCACCCTCTCCGGCGGCGAAAAGCGCCGGCTCTCGGTGGCGACGGTGCTCGCGGCCCATCCCGACGTCCTGGTCCTCGACGAGCCCACGTTCGGCCAAGACGCCAATACCTGGGCGGAGCTCGCCTCCTTCCTCTCCGAACTGCTGGACGCCGGGACGGCCGTGGTGTCGGTGACCCACGACCAGGAGTTCACCGCGGTCCTGGGCGGCACGGAACTTCGCCTTGACCCTGCTTCCCGGGCCGGGGCGCCGCTGGAAGCCGGTGCAGCATGAGGGCGGCGCTGAACCTGCACGGCAACCATGCGCTTCTGACCCGCGCCAATCCGCTGGCCAAGTTCGCCGCCGTTTTCCTCATCACTTTGGCGCTGGCACTCTCCATCGACTGGGTGTCCGCCACCACCGCCTTGGTCACGGAACTGGCACTCTTCCCGCTGGCCGGGCTCGCGCTGCCCCTCCTGTGGCAGCGCGCGTGGCCGCTGATCCTTGCGGCTGCCCTGGGCGGATGGAGCACAGCGATTGTCGCGGCGGACAGCGGCGCTGTATTGCTCGACGTCGGGATCTGGTCCATCAGTGAAGGCTCGCTGCAGCTGGGGGTGGGTTTCATGCTGCGCGGACTGGCGATAGCCCTGCCGGCCATCCTCCTCATGACCTGCACCGACCCCACCGACCTCGCGGATGCCTTGGCGCAGAAGGCCCGGCTGCCGCACCGCTTTGTGCTGGGCACCCTTGCCGCGATGCGGCTCGTGGGTCTCATGGCGGAGGAATGGCAGACCATCGGCATGGCCCGGCGCGCCCGCGGCGTTGGCTCGCAGGGAAGCCCGCTGCAAAGGTTGCGCGCCATGCTCGGCCAGAGCTTCGGGCTTCTGGTCCAGGCCATCCGCCGGGCGTCCCGGCTGGCGGTCACCATGGAGGCGCGCGGCTTCGGGGGTGCGCAGAGGACATGGGCCCGTGAATCCACCTACTCGCTGCTGGACGCCTGGGTTCTGCTGGGCGGCCTGCTTATTGCGGTCGCGGCGGTCCTCGCGGCAGTAGGCTTCGGCACGTGGAGCTTCGTTTGGCATTAGCCGGGATGCAGGGAGGCGCCGCTGCCGTCCTGGCTGGTCAGACGCAGGAGTAGTCGTAATCGAAACCCCGGGACACAAACTGCGTCAGCGTGACCCTGCCCCCGCCCGTGAGAGGAGCGTTTGCGCAGTTGGCCTTGGCTCCTGATGCTGTGCGGGCACCGGCGAGCCAACTGGGCAGGGAGTACAGATTGCTCGAATTGCTGACAGGGCCCACAATCTGACCCCACTGGGAACCGGTGGAATAGATTCCCACATCCGCCTGGATGCTGTGGAAGAAGTCGGTCATGCCTTCCAGGACCGCCCGGTTGGCATTGCGGTTGGACGACCAGCTGTTGCCGGTCTCGACGTCGAGCCACCACAAGTACGCCGAGGGGGTACCGATGCCGCGGCTGTACGCGTCGTCGTACGCCTTGGCATAGCCGTACATGTAGGCGCAGGCCTCGCCGACGTCGGGGGCCTTGCAGGTGCCGTAGGGGTTGTGTACCACTGTGCCGGCCGGATACTCGTTGCTCACGGGCCACCAGGTGCCGGCGGTACCTGGATTGGCGGTGTTGACATAGAGTGCCACCCTCGGCTGGCCCGCTATTCCCTTGGACGTGGCCGCCCATTCGAGCTGCTGCGCCAGGCAGGGGTTGGTGGTGTTGGCAAGGCCGTTGTTCACGCCTACGATGGCGAAGGCCTGGCCGCTGGGAAGGGTCTTATTGCACTGCGGCCAGGAAACATCATTACCCAGCAGCGACTGGGTGCCCCCGCCAGGTGACGCGGCGGCGCTCGCCGGCGGGGCGAGCACCAGACCAAGCACGACGACGATTAGGCACATCAGTCGGGTCAGGCGGGCGGAAACATGCGCTGTTCCGGTCAGTCTTCGGTGCATGGTGACCTCCCTGGTTCGCCCCGGCGCGCCGGTATTTCAGTCTCCTACTCGCTCGTGGCATGGTCAAGGACATACCGAAACGTCGTGGAACTATCGCATCAGTCGGGTACGTTGCCTTGGATTGTTGCGGCTGGACCTGATATCTGGCGCGAAATAACTCATTTATGATATTTTTGCTGCATGACACAGGAAACTGCCGAATACATCGCCGCCACCCTCCGCGACGCCCGTAGCGAGAAAGGCTGGACGCAGGGCCAGCTGGCAGCGGAGCTTGGAACCAGCCAAAGCGCCATCGCGCGAATGGAGCAGGGCAAGCAGAACCTGAGCCTGAAAATGATCCAGCGGCTGGAGACCATCTTCGGCCGCAGCATCGTCAACGTGGGCAAACCCCTCATGACGCACCTGCGGGTTGAAGGCGGCCGCACCCTCTCCGGAGCGGTGGACGTCAACAGCAGCAAGAACGCCGGTGTGGCACTGCTGTGCGCCAGCCTCCTCAATCGCGGCACCACAGTCCTGCGGCGCCTCGCCAGGATCGAGGAGGTCAACAGGATCGTCGAGGTGCTCACCAGCATCGGGGTCGAATGCACCTGGCTTAACGACAGCGACCTCCGGCTCCGCCGCCCCGCCGTCCTGGAACTTGATTCCATGGATGTCGAGGCCGCCCGCCGCACGCGGAGCGTGATCATGCTCCTCGGCCCGCTCCTGGACGAGTCAGCCGCATACCGCCTTCCCTATGCAGGCGGCTGCGATCTTGGCACCAGGACCGTGGAACCCCATATGCAGGCGCTGCGCCAGTTCGGGCTCTCCGTGGAGGCGACGGCCGGTTTCTACACGGTGCAGGCGCCGGCCGAAGATGAGCAGGACCGCTCCTTCGTGCTCACAGAGCGCGGGGATACTGTCACTGAGAACGCCATCATGGCCGCGGCGCACCGGCGCGGCACCACCGTCATCCGCAACGCGAGCCCCAATTACATGGTCCAGGACCTGTGCTTCTACCTGCAGATGCTGGGCGTGAGCATCGACGGCGTGGGGACCACGACGCTGAAGATCACCGGGCGGCCGCTGATCGACGTCGACATCGAATATTTCCCCTCCGAGGACCCCATCGAGGCCATGAGCCTCATCACCGCCGGAATCGTCACCAACTCCGAAGTGACCATCCGCCGGGTCCCCATCGAATTCATGGAGATCGAGCTGGCCACGCTGGAGCAGATGGGCCAGCAGCTGGAGATTTCCGGCGAGTACATGGCGCGCAACGGCCGCACCCGGCTGGTGGATGTGACCACCAAGCCTTCCGAGCTGCGCGCTCCGGAGGACAAGATCCATCCCATGCCCTTCCCTGGCCTGAACATCGACAACCTGCCGTTCTTCGCCGTGATCGCCGCCAACGCGGAGGGACAGACCATGATCCACGACTGGGTTTATGAGAACCGGGCCATCTACCTGACCGAACTGAACAGGCTCGGCGCCCAGGTGCAGTTGCTGGATCCGCACCGCATCTACGTGAACGGCCCCACCAAATGGCGCGCCGCCGAGGTGGGATGCCCTCCGGCCCTGCGCCCCGCCGCCTGCCTCCTGCTGGCCATGCTTGCGGCAAGGGGCGTGTCCGAGCTGCGCAATATCTACGTGATTGAGAGAGGCTACGAGGACCTGGCCGAACGGCTCAACACGATCGGCGCGAAAATAGAGTACTTCCAGGACTGAGCTTCCCGCTTCGTCACGATGCCTGTGTCCCCGGTCCATCTCCGGCCGCTTGAAGCAGAATATAGACATGCGTACATTCGGCGTGGAAGAAGAGCTCCTGATCGTTGATCCGGAGACGGGGGAACCCCTTGCGCTGGCGGACGCCCTGCTTTCCGGCCGGAAGCTCGCGGCCGATGACGCCCCGCAGGATCTGCATGCGCTGCCCACCAAGGACAAAACCGATCACGACGACATGGGCCTGAGCGCCGAGCTGAAGCTCGAACAGATTGAGACGCAGACCCGGCCCTGCCTGGAGTATGCGGAGTTGCTGCAGCAGATCCGCGCCGGACGCCTGCTCGCCGACCAGGCCGCCCGCAAGAACGGAGCCAGGGTGGCAGCCCTTGCCACATCCCCGCTCGCCTCCACCACTCACACCACACCGGACCCGCGGTACGCGCGGATGCTTGAGCGGTTCGGCCTGACAGCCCAGGAGCAACTGACCTGTGGCTTCCACGTCCACACCTTCATCGAGTCGCCCGAGGAAGGCGTGGCCGTGCTGGACAGGATCCGCGACAAGCTGGCCGTTCTTACGGCGCTGAGTGCCAACTCGCCCTTCTGGAACGGCGTGCCGACGGGGTTCGAAGGCTACCGCACCCAAGCGTGGAACCGGTGGCCGACCTCCGGCCCGTCCGGCATCTTCGGAACCTATTCGGCGTACCGGCGGCTTGTGGCCCGTCTGCTCGACAGCGGCGTGATGCTTGATGAAGGCATGATCTACTTCGACGCGCGGCTGTCCAGGAACCATCCCACGGTGGAGGTCCGGGTTGCTGATGTCTGCCTTCGGGCGGAGGATGCCGCACTGATTGCCGTGCTGGTGCGGGCACTCGTGGAGTCGGCCAGCCGGGAGTGGCAGGCGGGCGTGGAACCAGCGCCCGTCCCCACTGTGCTGCTGCGTATGGCCGCCTGGCAGGCAAGCAGCAGTGGTCTTCGCGGCGAACTGCTGGATTTTGGCACCTTCCGGCCTGCCCCCGCCCATGACGTGGTCCGTTCACTGGTGGATTACCTTGCTCCGGTGCTGTCGGAACAGGGCGAGTTGGGGATTGCCCGCCAGGGCGTGGAGGATGTCATCTCTCGCGGTACCGGAGCAGCGGAACAGCGGAGGGTGCGTGACGCCGTGATGGAAAAGGCAGCGACCGGCGAAACAGCAGTCGACGACGGCGGTATGGCCGCCGTCGTCGCCAAGGCCGTGGCCATCAGCATGCGCGGAGCGTCCGGGTTCCCGGAGGAGGACGACGCGCCTGAGCTGCTGCGGGTCCGGCTGTCGTAACGCTGTTCACGCCGGAAGCGGTGCATCGTGCCCGCCACTATCGAGGGCCACGGGTTCTTGGTAGCGCATCAGCTGGGCCCCACCGCGGTCTCAACCAGGTAGAAGACAAACGGCGGAATGTCCTTTGTCCCGGCCAGGATGGCGCCGAAAACAGGAGCGCTCGTGGCTGCAGTGATACCCGACCACGGTTTCAGAGGCGAAAGCAGCAGCCCGGCCCCCAAAGCTCCCAGTGCGCCGATGTGCAGCCAGGAGTAGGTCAGAAACGGCCAGCTCGCGCCGCGCCGGTAAGCGAACTTCTCCAGGTCCGAGGCACGGTCCGCGAGGGCGGCAACGAACAGGGGTGCGCCCGCGAGAAGGGCGGCTGCTGCGCCCGCGGCCAGGTTCTTGGCCGGGCCGGGCTTGGCGGCCTGCGCGAACCGGGCGAAGCCGACAGGCAGGGCGGCGGTGCCGGCCGCCGCCAGGAACTGCCCGGTAATCCAGGGTCCGCGGCTGCCCTGCAGCATCGCCAGCCTGGCTGCCGGGTCCTTGGTGGCATGCACCATTCCCACAAACGAAATCCCTACTCCCCAGCAGCAGCCTGCCGCCACGATGACCGCTCCGGCCTGTCGATAAGGCCGGTTGCCCTTCGTTGCCCGCTTCGCGGTCATGGCTCACTCCCGTTCCTGAGGATGCGTTGGCCCAGCGACATCGCGGTTGTGACCATGAAGCTACGCCGACGTACCGCTGAGGTCAACAGGGGAACCACCGGTCAGGCACCCGCGGCCAGGCGCACCCCCAACACCAGCATCACGACGGCGATGAGGCCGTCAAGTATGCGCCAGGACGACGCCCGTGCGAAGAACGGACGCAGGCTTCGTGCCCCGAATCCCAGCGCACTAAACCAGGCGGCGCTGGCGACGATGGCCCCGGCCCCGAACCACCATCGCAAGTCCTGCGCCTGCTGATTGGCAACTGACCCGAGCAGCAGCACGGTGTCCAGGTAGACGTGCGGATTGAGCCACGTCAGGGCCAGCACTGTAGTGAGCGCTGCACCGGCGCTGAGGGCATTCGGTCCGCCGGATGCCGTGAGGGACCCGGGGCGAATCGCCCGCCTGGCAGCCATGACGCCGTAACCCACCAGGAACGCGGCTCCGGCATACCGTGCCACCTCCACCACCACAGGACTGGCTTTGATGAGGGTCCCGATTCCGGCAATGCCCGCGATGATGAGCAGGGCGTCGGAGACGCTGCAGACCAGGACGACGGCGACCACATGCTCGCCCCTGATGCCCTGCCGGAGGACAAACGCGTTCTGGCTGCCGATAGCGACGATGAGGGCCAGCCCGGTGCCGAACCCGAGGAGTGCAGGCGCGAGAAGTTGAGTCAGATCCATATCCTCCAACGTAAAGCGGCTCGTATAGTTAAGCTAGCTAAACATTTTTACGATACCTAAGGAAAGCTAATGCCAGCACTCCAGTTTGAGCAGCTCCGGACCTTCGCCGCCGTCATGGAGGAAGGGACGTTGGAAGCTGCGGCTCGCAAATTGGTCGTCACTCCGTCGGCCATTTCCCAGCGGCTGAAGGCGATGGAGGATGCGGCGGGACAGATCCTGCTGCAGCGCACCAATCCCGTCCGGCCCACGCCTGCCGGCGAGGCGGTCCTGCGGTTCGCCCGGCAGGTCCGGCAATTGGAGTGGGATGCCATGCGGGAACTCGGGGACAGCGGATCCGGGCCGGCAGCCCCGATTCCCCTGGTGGTGAACGCGGATTCGCTCTCCACCTGGTTCCTGCCGGCACTGGCCAGCCTTCCGCCCGAGCTTGGCGCGTGCTTCGAGCTCCACAGAGAGGACGAGCAGCATTCCACGCAGCTCCTGCGCACCGGGACGGTGATGGCTGCGGTAACGGCAACTCCCGAACCGGTCCAGGGGTGCAGCGTGGAACCACTCGGCGTCCTGAGGTACCGGGCCGTGGCCAGCCCCGGCTACATGCGCCGCTGGTGGCCGGACGGGCCGGACCTCAGGGAAGGCAGCTTGGCCCCCGTCATCGACTTTGACCGCAAGGACGACCTGCAGGAGGGGTTTTTCCGCAAGCTGACCGGGGCGGGAATTTCCGCGCCGCGGAACTTTGTGCCGTCGTCGGCCGAGTTTGCGCAGGCGATCCGGCTGGCACTGGGGTGGGGATTGTTGCCCGAACAGGAGTGCCGGGCCGGCATCCTAAACGCGGAGCTCGTGGAGCTGGCCCCTGCCGATCCGGTGGATGTGGCGTTGTATTGGCAGCGGTGGAAGATCGACTCACCACTGCTTAACCAGCTTTCCGCCGCGGTCCGGGGGACGGCGTCACGGGAGCTCCGCCAGCCTGGCGCCTGACCTCTGCCTGTCAGGAAAGCAGTCAGGAGCGCCGCAGGCATCAGTGCCGGGGACGAAGTGGCCGTACAGCTCGAATTTCAGGCGGGGGAAGGTACCAACTGACAGGCGTACCGCCACCGAGGTGGGCTGCTCAGACCTGCTTCAGCGCCTGTTCCAGATCCCTGATCAGGTCGTCCGCGTCTTCAAGGCCCACGGACAGGCGCACCACGCCGTCAGTCAGGCCAATGGCAGCGCGGCCTTCGGGTCCCATGGCGCGGTGCGTGGTGGTAGCCGGGTGGGTGATGAGGGATTTCGCATCGCCAAGGTTGTTGGAGATGTCGATGATCCGCAGCGCATCCAGCAGCGCGAAGGCGGCGTCCTTGCCGGAGCGGGCGCCCGTCGTCGCAAGTTCCAGGGTGAGCACAGTGCCGCCGGCCTTCATCTGCTTGGCCGCGAGCTCGTACTGCGGGTGCGATTTCAGCAGGGGGTACCTGACCCAGCTCACGGCGGGCTGCTGTTCCAGCCACTCGGCCAGCCGCAGCGCCGTGGCGGAGGAGTGGTTGACGCGCAGCGCCATCGTCTCCAGTCCCTTGGTGAGGACCCACGCGTTGAAGGCGGACAGGGACGGTCCGGTGTGCCGCATGAGCTGCTTGACCGGGCCCTCGATGAATTCCTTGGTGCCCAGGATGGCCCCGCCCATGACGCGGCCCTGCCCGTCGATGTGCTTCGTGCCGGAATAGACAACGACGTCGGCGCCCAGCTGGCCGCAGCGCTGCAGCAGCGGGGTGGCAAAAACGTTGTCGACGACGACGGTCGCACCGGCGGCGTGCGCCAGTTCACTGACCGCGGCGATATCCACGATTTCCTGCATGGGGTTGGACGGGGATTCGAAGAAGACTGCAGTGGTGGGCTCCGACAGGGCTGCACGCCACTGGTCCAGGTCCGGCCCGTCAACGAAGACGGTCTCCACGCCCCAGCGCGGCAGGATGTCGTTCAGGATCACGAAACAGGAACCGAACAGCGAGCGGGCCGCAACTACCCTGTCTCCCGCAGCCAGCAGGGCACCCAGGGCGGTAAAGACGGCGGACATTCCGGACGCCGTCGCAAAGCACGCTTCGGTGCCTTCCAGGAGCCGGAGCCGTTCCTGGAACGTGGCCACTGAGGGGTTGCCGTAGCGGGAGTAGACAAACCGCTCGTCCTCGCCGGTGAAGGCGCGCTCGGCGGCGGCAGCGGATTCGTAGACGAACCCCGAGTTCAGGAAGACCGGCTCGGTGGTTTCCTGGAAGTTGGTGCGGTCAAGGCCGCCACGGACTGCCTGGGTGTCAGGGCTCCAGCTGGAGGCATCTTCGTTGAAGGTCACTTAGTTCTTTCCCAGGTTGGTCGGCAGGCCGCGGTTCTTCCAGCCGTTGATGGTGCGCTCGCCGTAGCGGTCGGGATCGCCTTCGAAGCCCTCCAGGACGTTATAGGACGTGAAGCCGGCCTGGGTGGCTGCAATGGCGGCGGCCACGGATCGGGCGCCGGAGCGGCACAGGAAGACCAGTTCGGTGGTGGTGTCCTCCGGCGCCTGCTGGGTGAGCTCCCTGATGAATTCCGGGTTGGGTATCCCGCCCGGGAAAGTCCATTGGATGAAGAGGGGATCGTTGTCCGTTGCCCTGGTGTCAGGGATGCCGATGTGCGCCCATTCGCCTTCCGTGCGGACGTCGACGAGGATTGCACCTTCCTGCAGCTTGGCCCAGGCTTCGTGCGGCGTGAGGTCTCCTGCATAGCTCATGCGTGGCCCTCGCCCTCGAACTCGAGGTCTTCTACGGCGGTGGCGACGGCGGCATCCGCACTGGCGATGGCCGCCGGGAGGATCAGGGCCTGTGCAACGATAACGCTGCTGCCGTTGAAGGTTGCGGCCGGGCTGCCGTGCAGCACGTAGCCTTCGCCCAGGGCGCTGGAGATCCGTTCGCAGAAGGCACGGTCGTCCGGCCCGGTGATCAGTCGGTAGGACAGCTTTTCTTCAGGGGCAGGTGCCTCAGACACGAGGGATCTCCTTCTTTCACGCTTGCAGCTCGAATGGTCGATATGCCGAGTATTCACCTGAGGCACCCCGCCGCGAAAGGGAGGGTTGCCGACCGGCCAGTCAGGGCTTGGCGCCGGTTCTCATTACTGCTCAAAAACGTAACACTTGGCACGCCGCCCCGCACCGCCGTCGTCGTCATGTTCCGTAACCAACCGTCACGGGTGCAACGAGGGCCGGGTCAGGCCTTGAGGATGAGGGCTTCCCCCTGACCGCCGCCGCCACAGAGGGCTACCACTCCGGTGCCGCCGCCGCGGCGCTTGAGTGCCAGCGCCTGATGGAGCACCAGCCGGGCCCCGGAGGCGCCGACGGGATGGCCCAGGGCGATCGCGCCGCCCTCGGCGTTGATCCGGCCCGTCGGAATTCCCAGGTCTTTCGCTGACTGGATGATGACCGACGCAAACGCCTCGTTGATCTCGATGAGATCCAGGTCCGTCACCTCGAGCCCTTCAAGCTTGAGTGCCTGTTCGATGGCCCGTGATGGCTGGGAGTGCAGCGAAGCGTCAGGGCCGGCGGTCTGGCCGTGGCTGCCGATCTCGGCAATCCAGCTGAGTCCGGCCCGCTGGGCTGCCGCCTTACTGGCAACCACGACGGCGGCGGCGCCGTCGGAGAGCGGAGAGGCAGAACCTGCGGTGATGGTGGCCGACTCAGCCGTGGAGAACGCAGGTTTGAGCGCTGCCAGCGCTTCCGGCGTCGTTCCGGGCCTGATGCCCTCATCGGAATCCACAACCAGCGCCGGACCCCGCCGCTGCGGAATCCCCACGGGTGCTATCTCCTCAGCCAGGAACCCGGCGGACCGTGCGGCCTCGGAGCGCTGGTGGGACCGCGCGGCAACCTCGTCCTGCCCCGCCCGGCTGATCCCCCGCTCGGCGTTGCCCGCATCGGTCGCCGCGCCCTGCAGCACACCGGAAACGGGATCCTGCAGGGCGTCCCCGTTCAGCGAATCCACCAGCGGGGCATCGCCTATGGCCACCCCGGTGCGCAGCCCGCGGAGCAGGTGCGGGGCGTTGCTCATGGACTCCTGGCCTGCTGCGACGATGAAATCAGCTTCGCCCGCCCGGATCATCCGGGCAGCATCAATCACGGCCGTGAGCCCGGAGAGGCAGAGCTTATTGATGGTGACCGTGGGAACATCCCAGCCGATGCCGGCGGCGAGGCTTGACTGGCGTGCCGGACCCTGGCCCGCACCAGCCTGGATGACCTGGCCAACGATCACGGCCTGGACCTGTCCAGCGGCCACGCCGGTCCGCTCCAGCGCATGGCGGATGGCATGTGCGCCCAGCTCGGTGGACGCCAGCGGGGCGAGGCTGCCGCGGAAGCGCCCGAACGGAGTACGGGCGCCGCCGAGGATGACGGCAGTACGGGCGTCGTTGTTCATGACGGAGTGCCTTTCGGTGCGCCGCTGGCAGTGGCCTGGGCTTCGTGGAGGATGACCTGGTGGAGAAGGTGGTCCTGCCAGCTGCCGGCGATTTTCAGGTAGTTCGGTGCCACACCGATTTCCTGGAAGCCGTTGTGCTGAAGTATTTTCCGTGATGCCCGGTTGTGAATCAGGGTGGCGGCCTGCACCCGGTGAAGGCCCAGGTCCTCTCGGGCATAATCCACGGCGAACTTCACCGCTGCGGATCCGATTCCCTGGCCAGTGACGTCCTGGTCCACCCAGTACCCGAGGTTGGCGCTGAGGAACGGCCCGCGGACAATGCCTGTCAGCGTGATGGCGCCGATGATGCGTTCGCCGGCCAGAAGGATCCACGGCATCTCCTGCCCGGCGGCATGCTGGGCGAGTTTGCTGTGGATGATGGTCAGTTGGTGCCAGGGGGTGAAGAATTCCTCGTCCCGGGCAGGCTCCCAAGGAGCCAGATGTTCCCGGTTCCGGACATAGGCCTCGCTCAAGCGGGCTGCATCGTCCCGCTCGAGCAGCCGCACGTGGATGCCGTGAGCCAGCTGAGAGGACGGTCTGCCGGGCGTCATCCTGGACGCATTCGCTCTGGTACCCGTGCTGGAAGATGGTATCCGGCCGGCGGATTGAGTCATGGTTCCACCCTATCGGGACGACGGAGGGCGGGCACCAGCCCGCCCTCTGTCGTGTGCCAGCCCGCTGTCGTGGCGTTTGCGTCGGGCAGTGGATGTTCCGCTCCGCTAGACCAGGCCGGGATAGCTGGCGAGGATGTAGTCGGCAGCAGCCGGCCCCTTCATGCGCAACCCGTTCGTGCCGGGATCGATGCGCTTTTGCATTGCGGCCCAGAATGCCGATTCCGTGCGGGGGGCCCGCTGGTTGAGCAGGCACCAGCTGGTGTAGAGGCCGTACAGGGGGTCGCGGTCCAATGTGGAATCAGACTCGCGGTCACACTGGGTTGCTTCTTGGAGGAACTTGTCGAACTGCGAATGCGCCATGGGAGGCTCACTTTCGCCGGGTGCGTTGTGTGCCGCCGTTCGGCTACAGCAGCTGAGCCTGGACGCCATGCACGGGGCATCCAAGGATGTTACACGGGGCCGTTCAGTACCTGTGGCCCCACCGGGATGGTGGTCCGGCTGGTGAATCCCTGGCCGGTAACTCGGTCCCTCTTCTGAAACCCGTGTCAACACCTTCTCTACGTTGTAGACTTTACTCGTAGACTACGAAATAGACAAGGGTCCTCCTTTGTTCTGACGTGCAGAGGCGCCTTCAACAGGACGGATTGACATGCCCTCGCCAAAGAATTCCGATGCCGGGTCAGCTCCTCAGAAGACTCGGCTCAGCAGGCATGTGGTGCTGACTGCGGCATTGGAGCTGGTGGACGCCGAAGGCCTTGACGCCCTGACAATGCGGCGTCTGGGGCAGCGGCTGAACCGGGACCCCATGAGCCTGTACCGCTACGCGGCCAACCGTGCCGGCCTGCTGGACGGAGTGTCGGAACTGGTCTTCGACGAACTGTCCATCCATCCCAGGGACCCGGACTGGCAGGCCCAGCTTCGCCACATTGCCCACGACCTGCGCCTGCTGGCCCTGCGGCACCCCAACGTGGTGCCTTTGCTGGTGACCAGACCGCTTTCCACGCCGCTGGGGCTGCGCCCTTTGGGTACGCTGCGGCCCCTTGAACGGATCCTCTCGCTGCTGATCGACGCCGGGTTTGCACCCGCCGATGCACTCCACGTGTACCGGGCCTACTACGGTTTCCTCTACGGGCACATCCTCAACGAGCTCCAGGAATTCATCGTGGATCCGGACGAAAACGAAGCACTTCTCCGCCTCGGCCTGCACCGTCTCCCGCCGAAGGACTTTCCACAGCTCCGTGCGCTGGGACCCGTCCTTGCAAACTACGACGGCGCAGCCGAACTGGACCAGGGGATCGATATCCTGCTCTCAGGCCTGGCGGCCCGGCTCCCGCCGCGGCCGGAACCGGCCGTGAGCAGGCCAAAGGCGGAGTGAACCGGCCGCCTTTGCTGCCCTGCAGTCTGCTCCGTCCAAGACGGACAGTGCAGGGCAGCTCAGGTACTGGCAGGGCCTCCCTCAGGAGCCTCACAGGTCCTAGCCTTGATGCGGCTACCTGATCCGCACCATCCTAAGGAAGTAACCTTGGAAATCCTGCCTAAGCCGGCCAGCAACAAGGGACCGGCCCACATGTTTGCCGGCGAAGTCTGGTTCGATGTCATCGCCAGAGGCGAGGAACCCTCGCAGCTGCGCGTGAATATGGTCCGGTTCGCCCCGGGAGCCCACACGGCGTGGCACTCCCATGCGAATGGCCAGACCCTGCATGTGACGGACGGCCGCGGCCTGGTGCAGGCACGCGGCGGCGAAATCATTGAACTGCGCCCCGGCGACACCATCTATACGCCTCCGGGCGAGGAGCACTGGCACGGTGCAGCGCCGGACCATTTCATGAGCCACCTGGCCATGTGGGAAGCACTGGGCGACGGTCAGGAAGGACCGGAAACTGCGTGGGGTGACCACGTCACCGAGGCTGAATACCCGAAGGGGCAGTAGCTACTGGATCCCTGCGAACAGTTCGTTCAGTTCCGCGGTCAGCTGCTTTTGGATGGCTGGCGTGCCGATTTCCTTGCCGTCGATGTGGTTGACCGGCGCCAGCAGGCGGATGCTGGAAATCAGCCACACGGCGTCGGCCTCCAGCAGGTCCTGCGGTTCCAGCGGACCGTAGCCGAGTTCCCAGCCGGCGGCCCTTGCAGCATTGAACAAAGCCCCCTGGGACGTTCCGGGGAGGATACCGCTGTCCAGCCGGGGCGTGACCAGCCGCCGCGTCGTGCGGTTGCCGCCGGCGCCGTCGTCGGACGTTTCCAGGTGGGCGAGCAGGACTGTCGAGGTAGGACCTTCCAGGACCCTGCCGTCGGATGAGGTGAAGATGACATCGTCAGCGCCCTGCTTGTGCGCGTACCGCAAGGCGGCCATGTTCACGGCATAGGAAAGGGTCTTGGCGCCCATCAGCAGCCAGGGGGCCCGCTCAGCCACCCCACTGTCATGACCACGGTCCAGGAGGATAACGTCGATGCCCGTCTCGCGCTGCCGGCGTCCTGCAGCACCGACCGGGGAAACCTGGACCCAGCAGGTGGGGGAGCCGGCTCCTTCCACTCCACGGGTTACCACCAGCTTCACCACCAGCTCATCATCGGCAGGGGAAGGGGCGGGGTGCTGCATCCGGTGCTCCGCGACACCGGTTTCGATGGCCTTGCGCCAACGGTCCTGCCCCGGATTCTCCAGGTCGAGGGCCAGCGCCGAGCTGTCCAGGCGGTCAAGGTGTGCCTGGAGCTTACGCACGGACCCGCCCACCGCGAGCATCGATTCGAAGACGCCGTCACCCCTGATGGCCCCCTGGTCCGTGGCCATCAGCTGCGGCTTGGAGGCATCCGCCAGCCGGCCGTTCGGGAACGCGGGATCAAGGAAAACGAGCACGACAGGGGCAGGAGAAGTCATGGATCCAGCTTAGTCCGGCCCGCCGCCGATAAGCTGTGGTCACTGCCCTGGCTGGAAACCGTCCGCAGGGCACGCTCAATCCGGGGGTTGTTCGAGTGTTGTGGCCATTTTCGCTTGCGGGCACGTCACCGGCGTGGCTTGTGGTGCTGCTCAGTGTCGCGGACCTCGTGATCAGGGTCCTGGCGGTAGGCATCATTCCCGGCAACAGGCGCCCCACCACCGCAATGGCGTGGCTGCTGGGCATCTTCTTCGTGCCGTTCCTCGGCCTGGCCCTTTTCCTGCTGTTCGGCAACTTCAAGCTCTCCAGCCGCCGCCGCCAGCAGCAGGAGCAGGTCAATGAAAGGGTGCGGGCCGGCATCTCCTCACTCTCTGACGCCGAAAGCGGATACCCGGGACCGGAGTGGGTGACGTCCGCCGCGGAACTGAACCGCAGGCTGGGGTCCCTTCCGATGGTGGACGGCAACTCCGTGGAACTCATCCCCGGCTATCCCGACTCGATCCTGGCCATGACCGAGGCCGTGCGCAAGGCCAGGACATTCGTCAACGCCGAGTTCTACATCATGAGCACGGACCACATCACGGACGATCTGCTGACCGCCATGGAGGAGGCGGCGGAACGCGGTGTGGAGGTGCGTGTCCTGTTCGACCACATCGGCACGCTCCGGATCAAGGGCTACCGGAAGCTGCTCAAGCGCCTGCGGGCGGGCAAGATCCAGTGGAAGCGGATGCTCCCGCTGCTGCCGATCCACGGCCAGTGGCGGCGCCCGGACCTGCGCAACCACCGAAAGATCATGGTGATCGACGGCGAACTGGCCTTCACCGGTTCCCAGAACCTGATCGAGCCGTCCTACAACAGTCCCAAGCACCGCAAGGCGGGCAGGGAATGGGTGGAGCTCATGGCGTGCCTGCAGGGGCCGATCGTCACCACACTGAACGTGGTCTTCGCGACCGACTGGCTCAGTGAGACGGATGAATCCCTTGAGCATCAGCTGCAGCTGCCCTCTAACCCGGAACCAGGCAAGGTGACGGCCCAGGTGGTGCCCAGCGGGCCCGGGTTCATCACCGAAAACAACCTGCGGCTCTTTAATACCCTGATCTACTCCGCCCAGCACCGGATCTCCATCTGCAGCCCGTATTTCGTGCCCGACGACTCCCTGCTTTACGCCATCACCACCGCCGCCCAGCGCGGAGTGGATGTGGAGCTGTTCGTTTCCGAGAAGGGCGACCAGTTCCTGGTCCACCACGCCCAGCGCTCGTACTATGAGGCGCTGCTGGAAGCGGGAGTGCGGATCTATCTGTACAAGGCACCGTTCGTGCTGCACGCAAAGCACTTCACCATTGACGACGAAGTGGCGGTGCTGGGCTCGAGCAACATGGACATGCGTTCCTTCTCGCTGAACATGGAAGTCTCCGTGATGCTGCTCGGCGAGGACATCGTGAACAGCATGCGGGCCGTGGAAAACACGTATCGGGACATCTCGCACGAGCTCAAACTCAACGAGTGGCTCAGGCGGCCGCTCGCCGCCAGGTACGTAGACAACGTGGCCCGGCTGACGGCAACAGTCCAATAGGCCTTAGAGCTCGGGGAACTCCGCACCCAATGTGGAGAGGACGCCGAACGCCTTGACCCGGATCTCCTCGTATTCCTCGTCCGGCACGGAGTCAGCGGTGATGGCGCCGCCGACGCCGAGAGTCAGTTCCGCCGTCGTCGCCCCTCGGGTGCCGTCCCCGCCGCTGCCGTTCCCCGCTGTGCCGTCCCCCGCTTCGCTCCTGTTGTCGCCCGCCGTGATCACCAGCGTCCGGATGGCCACGGCCAGGTCCGTTGCGCCGTTCAGCGAGAAGTAGCCGATCGCCCCGGAATAGATACCGCGGGGCCCTTCTTCGAGCCGGTCCAGGATGGCCATGGTGCTGATCTTTGGCGCGCCGGTCATCGATCCGGCCGGAAAGCACGCCGCCACTGCCTCCGCACGCGGCGCCCCCGGCAGCAGCCGCGCATCGATGGTGCTGACCAGCTGGTGCACCGTGGCGTAGCTTTCGATCTCGCAGAGCCGGCTCACGGTGACCGAACCCGGCTCCGCGAAGTGGCTGAGGTCGTTCCGCAGCAGGTCCACGATCATGATGTTTTCGGCACGGTCCTTGAGGGACGTCGCCAGGTCGTGCCGCAGCTGCACGTCGCGGACCGGATCCGAGGCCCGGCGGCGGGTGCCCTTGATCGGTTCGGCGCGCATGCCGCCGTCGGACGCTATTTTGAGGAACCGCTCAGGCGACGTACTGGCGACGGTGAGCCCGCCGAACCGCAGGTAGCTGGCGAACGGTGCGGGGTTCTTCCGCCTCAGGGCCAGGTAGGTGTGCCAGGGCGGCACTGCATCAGCGGGCAGCCGGGCCGAAAGGGTGGTGGTGAGGCAGATTTCGTAGGAGTTCCCCTCCCCGATTTCGTGCTGGGCGGCGGCGATCTTCGCCTTGTAGGACTGCTGGGTGTCGCGGCTGCTGAACGGCACCTTGTCCGGAAGGACGACGGCGGTGCTGCCGCCGGCCTGCGCTGCGGGGTCGCCGGGTGCAGCAGGGCCTTCGGCTGCCGCGGCTGCTGCCACTGCTTCGCGGGACGCCGCCAGCCAGTTTTCCGCGTCCGGGGACTCCAGGGCCAGGAGCCACGCGGTTCCCTCGGCATGGTCCAGGACCACCGCCCGGCCGGCGAAGATCAGTGCGGCATCAGGAGTGGACGCGGAAACGTCGGAGCCCCCGGTTTCCCGCTTGAGCTCGTAGCCCAGGCAGCCAAGCCATCCCAGGGTGAAATCGCCGGGATAGCCCTCGGGCGTGCGCACTGCCTCGCGGCCCCAGGCGGTGTCCAGCCAGCGGAAGAACGGGCCCGTCACCCTGGCACTGGCGGAACCTGCCGCGATAAGGCTCTCGCCGGAACGGTGGGTGACGGACTGGCCGAACGCGCCGCCGTCGTCCGCGAGGATGCTGAAGCGGCTGCGCTCGGTGGCGGGCGACTGCCCGGCAGGAGGCGAGGCGGGGGCGTTAGAGGAGTCCAGCCAGACGGCATTGGCCGAGTTGCCGTAAAGCGTGTCGAACAGGGCGGCGGCATCAGGCCGGGACTCCAGCCGCTCCGCCCGGAGCCTGAGGCCGCGGCGGGCATAAAGTTCCGGAGTCAGCGCCGGCGCCAGTGCGGGCAAACAGGGGAGGAGCTGCAGGACGTCTGCCGGGGCCGACCCGTCCGCCCCGTTAAGCACCCGGATGTCGGCGTGCCGGGGAACGTCATCTCCGGCGAGCCAGGCGTCCTCCTGCTCCGCCCAGTGGTCCCAGTACGGCTCATAGGTGCCGCCGTCCCGGTTGAGCGCCCGGGTCCGCCGCAGGTCCGCCAGCGAGTCCGCCCAGACAACGGCGCTCAGGAGCGGCCGGGCCTCCGCCGCGGCCGCCCCCACGCCTTCGACAATCACGATCTCCGCGGGCATCGTGACCCGCGTGTCGCCGTCGTAGTGCCTTTCCCAGTCCCAGCTGGTCCACACGGCGCGCTCGCCGCTACTCAGGGGCTTGAGCACCGTGGAAACGTAACGTTCGATGCCTGCCGTGAGCCCGTTCCAGCCCGGGTAGATGTCCTCAAGGTGGAAGAGCGAGACCTTGTGATGGCTCCGCAGCAGGGCGGCCAGCTCGATGGCCAGGGTGGTTTTTCCTGCGCCGGACCGCCCGTCGATGGCGATGATCACAGGAGCGGGGGTCATGAATTAGAGCGTACCTGCTGCCGGTTCGGCTACCGTCCGCCGCTGGATCGGTACCGCCTGCGTGAGGGCGGACCGGACGTGCCGAATGATCCCCGGCAGCGCGCCGTGGATCTGCTGCCAGACGGCGTCAAAATCGGCCTGGCCCCCGTACCACGGGTCTTCGATGCCCTGGTCCAGCGGGTCCCGGCCGGACACCTTCGGATCAAAGCTCCGCAGCATGCGCACCTTATCCATGGATTCCTGGTCCGGGGCAGCTTCACGCAGCCAGGCGAAATGGTCCACGTCCAGTGCAAGGATGAGATCGCGCTCGCGGAACCACTCGTCCTGCCATTCCCTGGCGACGTGCCGATCCGAAACGATCTGGGTGGCACCGAGCCGGCGTGCAGCCCGTGGATCGATCGGCCTTCCCGCTTCATAACCGGTGGTGCCAGCGGAGTCCACAGTGACTCTTCCGTCTAAACCTTCCGCCTCAAGCGCCGAGGCCAACATCAACGCTGCCATGGGGGATCGGCAGATGTTTCCGGTGCATACGGCGATGATCCGGTATGGGCTCGACGATGAGTTCATGTCCCAAGCATGCGCGGCTGCGGACCGTCTTGGCTAGCTCGGATTCATGAACATTTAGTGTTTCGTAAAATGACTTGCAGAATCGGTCATATGTCGTCTTTTTGGGCTGCGGTCTTAGTGGATCAGGGCCAGCAGGATGCCGACGGCGACGAACAGCAGGCCGAAAATCCGGCTGAGGACCGTTTGCCCGCGGGCATTGCGGGTGAAACGCTGGAAGGACCTGGCGGCGAGGGCAAAGAAGAACCACATGACCAGGATGTCGATGACCACCACCGTGGCCGTCAGCACCACGTACTGGGGCAGGAGCGGCTGCTCCGGGTGGATGAACTGCGGCATGAACGCCAGGAAAAACACAATCGCCTTGGGGTTAAGCAGGTTCACCCAGAAGCCGCGCTTGAACATGGCTCCAGCGGGCTCATTCGCGAGGGCGGCGTCATCGTCCTGGTTTTCGACAGGTTTACTCAGGAACTGCCTGATACCCAGGTACACCAGATACGCGGCACCCGTGTAGCGGATCACGTTGAAGGCCAGCGGGGAACTAGCTACCAGCACGCCCACGCCCAGGGCAACGATTACGACATGGATGACCAGCGCCGCCTGCTGCCCCAGGATCCCCCAGATGGTGCGGCGGAAACCGGAGGTCAGCGAGTTGTTCATGGTGTTGATGGCGCCGGCACCGGGTGTGAAGCTGACCAGGACGCCGGCGCCGGCCAAAGCCAGCCAAAGGGATAATTGCACTCCCCAAGTTTAGGGTGGCTTCATCCGGAGTTCGGCCCCGGGCTCACAACCGTGAAGGTGCTCACCGGGCTGTCACGGCCACGGCTACTCACGCACGGGCGATGATTTCCCCGTTGGGGATCAGGAACCAGCCGTCGTCGGTGGATCCCCAGCGGTGCCAGCCGGCCGAGATGCGGGCGAGGTCCGCGGGATTGGCGAAGCCATACTCCAGGGCCTGCTCCGCGAAGGCTGAATGCAGCACCCGCTCGCCCCAGACCCGGGCCTGCCAGCGCCGCTGCTGGCCTGTGGCATAGAGCCAGTTGCTGCTGCTGGGGGCCACGTCGGTGAACCCCGCTGACTGGGCCCAGGACACCAGGCGGCGGCCGGCGTCGGGTTCGCCACCGTTGCGCCTGGCAATCCGTTGGTACAGGTCCATCCACTCATCCAGCTCCGGAATCGCCGGGTACCAGCTCATGCCATGGAAATCGGCGTCGCGTACGGCAACGATCCCGCCGGGCTTGGCCACGCGGCGCATTTCCCGCAACGCCTCCACCGGGTCGGTGAGATGCTGGAGCACCTGGTGCGCGTGAACGACGTCGAAGGTCTCATCCTCAAAATCAAGGTCGTAGATGTTTCCGGCCACGAATTCCACGTTGTCCACGCCGCGCTCGGCGGCGAGGGCAGTGGCCTGCGCGATGATATCCGGCGAGCGGTCCAGGCCCGTGACCTTGCCGGGCGCCACGAGCCCCGCAAAGTCGCACGTGATACTCCCAGGCCCGCAGCCGACGTCGAGCACGTCCGCCCCGGGCGTCAGGTGAGGGATGACAAAGGCGGCCGAATTCTCCGCCGTCCGGGAGGCATGGGCGCGGACCACGGACTCGTGGTGGCCGTGCGTGTAAACATCGTCTCCGGGCTGCTGCAGACTCATAACCAAACGCTACCGTAAGCCCGCGTAGCCGGCGGTGAACGTCGCCACGGTTCCCTCATGGCGGCATGAACCGCGACCTGGATTGCTGGCGGAGGGCCCAGGTCATGACTGCGCACGCCACCAGGCCACTGTGGCGGCCGCGGCCACTGGCAAGGGCGTCGGCTGCAGGCCAAGCGCAGCCTCACTGGCCGCGGAATCCATGATGAACGGCTTCTCGAACTGGTAGAGCATCTCGGCCAGTTCGCGGGCGTCCCCGGAGAACGCGCCTGCCGTCCGGAGTAGCCAGCCCGGCAGGACTCCCACGGACGGCGCCTTCACCCCGGCGGCATCCGCAAAGGCGGCGGCCAGGTCCCGCTGCGTCACCGCGGGCCCGGTGGGAGCGTGCCATACCTTGTTCCACGCCGACGGATTCCCGGCGGCGCGGATCATCGCCGCCGCCAGGTCCGGGACATAGGTGAAGGAGTGCGGCTGCTTCGTGCTGCCGATGACACTGAGCTTCCTTCCGGCAAGGACGGCCGGCACCATACGCTCACCGGCATGGGCGGTCCGCACCCGGGGCCCGAAGAAATCTGCGGCCACCACGCTGACCGTGTCCGTTTCCGACTCGGCCCTGGCACTCAGCAGTTCGGTCCGAATGCCACGCTTGCCTCCCCGTGCTGCCCGTGGCGCGTCCTCCGTCATGACACTGTCCGGCTCGCTATAGGAGTAGAGGCTTTCGGGAAAGACGACGACGGCGCCCGCCTCGCCTGCCGCTGCCAGCACCGCCTGCTCCGCGCCGGGCAGTTCCGCCTGCCACGCGGAGGCCCGGTAGGCGGAGCCGTGGATGCAGTGGTAGACGGCGGTAGCGCCGGACATAACGTGCCCCAATTTGGCGGAGTTCCCGGCATCTGCGGCCACGCGTTCGACCAGCGCGTGCTCCGGCCCGCTGCCGGACCTGGTCAGGACGCGGACCCGGTGCCCCCGTTCGGCCAGTTGTTCCGCGACTGTCCATCCGACGGGTCCTGCTCCGGTTACTACATGCAGTTCTAACACGGTTTCCTCCGGGTTGTGGTTCATGGGTTTGCGATTGAGGGGATTGCGGTTCACGAGAGCGGTGCTCTCGCTTCAGTGTGGACTGCAGATCCCGCCAAGTCAAGAGCAGTGCTCTCATTTGCTGACACTGCTCTGATTTGTGCGATGCTGAAGCTATGACGGATGCCACCAAAGACACTCGTGCCGCCCCCAGGACGCCCAGGGAGCGGGCGAGGGCGCAGACGGTCGCTGACATCATCCGGCTGGGCCGTGAGCATCTCGCCACACATGGCGCCGCTGCCCTCTCGCTGCGTGCCGTGGCCCGGGATCTGGGGGTCGTGTCCTCGGCTGTGTACCGGTATGTGGCCAACCGGGATGAACTGCTCACGCTCCTGCTGGTGGATGCCTACAACGACCTCGGTGACGCCGTGGATGCGGCCGTCTCCGAAAGGCCCGCCGCTGACCACGCGGGCCGGTTTTGCGCCCTGGGGAGGGCGGTCCGGGACTGGGCGTTGCGTGAACCTGCCCGTTATGGCCTGTTGTTCGGCAGTCCGGTGCCTGGCTACCAGGCGCCTGCGGGACAAACAATGGCGCCTGGTACGCGCGTCATCTTCGCGCTGATCGCCATATATGACTCTGCGTACCGGGCCGGTGAGCTGGCGCCTGCCCAGCCATCCGCCGTCGTGCATCCCGGTTTGTCCGCCGATCTGGAAGCCGTCCGGTCCGAACTCGGCGTGGGGCTGCCCGACGCCCTCCTGGCTCGGGGCGCGCTGGTCTGGACGTCGCTGTTCGGTACGGTGAGCTTCGAGGTGTTCGGGCAGTACGGCGCGGACACCTTTAGCGCGCGCGACGAACTGTTTGAGCACCACCTCGCCTTGCTGGCGCAGCTTGCGGGCTTTCGCAGCGGGTAGGTGCGGGCCGCCGCGTCACCCCACGCATGCTTTTGGGTCCGGGGCCGGGGCTCGGCCGCGGATTTGCAGGGACGGGCTCCCCGGCAGGGGATAAAAGCCTGCCCTGCGTGACGCGCCAGGGGTTACCCCGATCAGCGGCGGCTGGAAGGGGTTGACCAATCGCCCGGGAACTCTGTCTCGTCCGCTCCGCGGTGAGTAAACTGCCAGTGCGCCCTGAAAGACGCGGAACCTCAAGGAGACGGCGCCATGAGCGAAAACATCGAAAATACCGAATCCGCAGCCGGGAACGAACGCCGCAAGGCCGGCACCGCGCCCGGCCTCGAGGGCGAAGGCGGGCAGTACGTTGAAGGCGACCATGGCGATGCCGGCGTCCTGCGCCCCGAGGGTGAGGAACTCGGCGAGGGCAAATATCCGACAGGCGATTACGACGATGCCGGCACAGTCGGGACTGCACGTGAAGCCGAGACCGATGAGGACAGGAACTCCTAGCCTGCGTTCACGCAGGGCGAACTAAACGATCCAGTGCCCTCATGGCGGGGCCCGGACCCGTCATTCCGGGGTTTAACGGTGATCCTTTGCGGCCAAAAATCCAAACTTGAGCGAGGTTGACTCAACTTTGGATTGACATCCCGTCCGCCCGGAGTAAAGTTGAGTGGAGAACGCTCAATGAGTGGGCGCCAGTAAGTTTCCAAGGAAAGAAGGAAGCAACACATGTCACGTGCAGTAGGTATCGACCTCGGAACCACCAACTCCGTCGTCTCCGTTCTCGAAGGTGGCGAGCCCACCGTTATTGCCAACGCTGAGGGCGGCCGCACCACGCCGTCGGTCGTTGCGTTTTCCAAGTCCGGTGAGGTCCTGGTCGGCGAGATTGCCAAGCGTCAGGCAGTCAACAACATTGACCGCACCATCGCTTCAGTCAAGCGCCACATGGGCACCGACTGGACCGTCGCCATTGACGACAAGAAGTACACCGCGCAGGAAATCTCCGCCCGCATCCTGATGAAGCTTAAGAACGACGCCGAGTCGTACCTGGGCGAAAAGGTCACCGACGCCGTGGTCACGGTGCCGGCATACTTCAATGACGCCCAGCGTCAGGCCACCAAGGAGGCCGGCGAAATTGCCGGCCTGAACGTCCTGCGCATTGTCAACGAGCCCACCGCAGCTGCCCTGGCATACGGCCTGGACAAGGGCAAGGAAGACGAACTCATCCTCGTGTTCGACCTCGGTGGTGGAACCTTCGACGTTTCCCTGCTGGAAGTCGGCAAGGACGAGGACGAGTTCTCCACCATCCAGGTGCGCTCCACTGCCGGTGACAACCACCTCGGCGGCGACGACTGGGACCAGCGCGTTGTTGAGTACCTGCTGAAGCAGCTCAAGATCAAGGGCATCGACCTGTCCAAGGACAAGATCGCCCTGCAGCGTCTGCGTGAGGCATCGGAGCAGGCCAAGAAGGAACTCTCCTCCTCCACCAGCACCAACATCTCCCTCCAGTACCTGTCCGTCACGCCTGACGGCCCGGTCCACCTGGACGAGCAGCTGACCCGCGCCAAGTTCCAGGACCTCACCAAGGACCTGCTGGACCGCACCAAGAAGCCGTTCCAGGACGTCATCAAGGAAGCAGGCATCAAGCTCTCCCAGATTGACCACATCGTGCTCGTGGGTGGTTCCACCCGTATGCCTGCCGTCTACGAACTGGTCAAGGAAATGGCCGGCGGCAAGGAGCCGAACAAGGGCGTTAACCCGGATGAGGTCGTGGCCGTCGGCGCCGCACTGCAGGCAGGTGTCCTGAAGGGCGAGCGCAAGGACGTGCTGCTCATCGACGTCACACCGTTGTCCCTGGGCATCGAGACCAAGGGCGGCGTCATGACGCACCTGATCGAGCGCAACACGGCCATCCCCACCAAGCGGTCCGAGACCTTCACCACGGCTGATGACAACCAGCCGTCCGTGGCTATCCAGGTCTTCCAGGGCGAGCGCGAGTTCACCCGCGACAACAAGCCGCTGGGCACGTTCGAGCTGACCGGCATCGCGCCGGCCCCGCGCGGCGTCCCGCAGGTCGAGGTCACCTTCGACATCGACGCCAACGGCATCGTGCACGTGTCCGCCAAGGACAAGGGCACCGGCAAGGAACAGTCGATGACCATCACCGGCGGCACCGCGCTCTCCAAGGAAGACATTGACCGAATGGTCCGTGACGCCGAGGAGCACGCCGCCGAAGACAAGGCCCGCCGCGAGGCTACGGACACCCGCAACACTGCCGAGCAGCTCGCCTACTCCGTGGACAAGCTCATCGCGGACAACGCCGACAAGCTGCCGGAAGAGGTCAAGACCGAGGTCCAGGCCGACGTCGACGAGCTCAAGAAGGCGCTTGAAGGCACCGATGACGCCGCCGTGAAGACTGCTTTCGAGAAGCTGCAGGCTTCCCAGAGCAAGCTCGGCGAGGCCATCTACGCCCACGCCGGTTCCCCTGACGGCGCCGGTGCTGCTGGTGCAGAAGGCGCCCCGGGTGCCGCCGGCGGCACGGGTTCGACTGACGAGGACATCGTCGACGCCGAGATCATCGACGAAGACGAAGCGAAGAAGTAGACATGCCTCATCACGGTAACGAGGAAGAGCACACGGCTTCCCCGGGCAACGAACGCCAGGCGAGCCAGGAGAGCCAGGAACGCCAGCAGGAACAGCAGGGCAACTCCCAGGAGCCCGTGATCCGGGACAACCGCAAGGTTGACCCGGTGACCGGGGCGGCGCGGCACCCCCAGGGTGAACAGCAGGCCGGAACGGCAGCCGGGGCAGGGGCTGCGTCATCGGAAGCTGCATCGGCTGCGGATTCCGACGGCGACGCCCTGGCCCAGGCCGAGGAGATCCTCAACGGCATCGAAGTGCCTGCCGAGGAATCCGTGGCCCAGGGTGCAGGGACCGCTGAGGCAGCCGAGCTGAAGAATGACCTTCTCCGCCTCCAGGCCGAGTACGTCAACTACCGCAAGCGCGTTGAGCGCGACCGTGCCGTGGCAGGGGAGATGGCCGTCATCGGCGTCCTGAACTCGCTGCTCCCGGTGCTGGACGACGTCGATGCTGCCCGCCAGCACGGCGACCTGGCCGACGGCCCGTTCGCTGCCATCGCCGCCAAGCTGGAGAATGCGCTGAAGACGTACGGCCTGGTTCGCATTGATGAGACCGGAGTGGAGTTCGATCCCACGATCCACGAGGCCCTCATCCAGCAGCCCGGCGAGGACATCGACGTTGACACGGTCAGCCAGGTGCTCCGCTCAGGCTACAAGTCAGGCGACCGCGTCCTCCGCGCAGCCCAGGTGATCGTCGCGGTTCCGGCGTAGTTCCCAAGTCCACGCCTCCGCGGATGAGGGGGCCCCGCCCCTACGCGTGGAGGCAAAGTCCTGAAGGACTTTGCCTCCACGCTCCGGCAGGCCCGATGCCACTCCCGGGCCCCCTCATCCGCTCCGGCGTTTGGCGTTCGTGTCACCTAAGGTGAGATGACCACAAGCTCGGAGCGCTACATGGGCCCAGGGAGTGGCATCGGGCCTATCGGAGCCGGGCGGCGTGGGATCGCAGATCCCAAGCCGCCCGGCGTAGGGGCGGGGGCCCATGCAGCGTGTAGAGCTTTAGCAAGTACAGATTGAAAGGAAACGCCATTGGCTAGCCAGGATTGGGTGGACAAGGACTTTTACGCGATCCTTGGTATCGCCAAGGACGCTTCCGACGCCGACATCAAGAAGGCCTACCGGAAGCTCGCACGCCAGCATCACCCGGATACCAACTCGGGGAACTCGGCGTCCGAGAAGAAGTTCAAGGACATCTCCGAGGCGTATTCGGTGCTGTCGGATCCGGACGAGCGCCAGCAGTACGACGCCATCCGTGCCATGGGCGGCGGCGCCCGGTTCGCGCCCGGCGGTGGCGGCGCAGCCAACGGCGGTTTCGAGGACATGTTCGGCGGCCTGTTCACTGGAAGCACCGGACGCCACGCTGGCGGCTTCAGCACTTCCGGCGGCATCCCGCCCGAGTTCGCCGACCTGTTCGGCGGCGGGTTCGGAGCCCAGCCAGGCTTCCAGCGCGCACCGCAGAAAGGCTCCGACCGGACCGCCTCCACCACGATTTCGTTCGCCGGTTCCATCCGCGGCACCACCATAGGCCTGCGTGAACCCAACGGCGAAGTTATTGACGTCCGCGTGCCTGCCGGGATCAAGGACGGCCAGAAGGTCCGTGTCCGCGGCAAGGGTCAACCCGGCCCCGCTGGCAGCGGTGACCTGGTGGTGACCGTCTCGGTCAAACCCCACGATTTCTACACGCGCGACGGCGACAACCTCCGCGTTCATGTGCCTGTCACCTTCCCGGAGGCTGCTTTGGGCGCCGACATCGAGGTCCCCACCATCGACGGCGAGAAGGTCCGGGTGCGTGTCCCGGCGGGCACCCCGTCCGGGCGTACGCTCAGGGTCAAGGGCCACGGCGTGAAGACGGCCAAAGGTGCGGGCGACCTGCTGGTGACTATCGACGTCGCGGTTCCGAAGAACCTGAACAAGGAAGCAGAAGAGGCGGTCAAGGCCTTCGCCGCTGCAACAGCCGACGCGGACGTCCGGGCAGGCCTGGCCGTCAAGGCCCGGCTCTAGCAGCGGAGCAGACCCGTGGACATCAGCGCCGACCAGCCGATCTTCGTCATTTCCGTCGCGGCGGAGCTTGCTGACATGCACCCGCAGACACTGCGGCAGTACGACAGGCTGGGCATCGTTTCGCCCAGCCGGGCCCCCGGCAAGTCCCGCCGCTACTCACAGCGGGACGTCAACATGCTGCGGGAGGTGCAACGGCTGTCGCACGAGGGTGTCTCACTCGAAGGCATCAAACGGATCCTCGACCTGGAGAACCAGGTGGCTGCACTCCAGCGCAGGGTGGGCGAACTGACCGAGGAACTGAGCCGCCGTCGTAATCCCCTCGACTCGCGGATCTTTGCCGCCGGTGCTGCGGGCGATGTCGTGAGCCTGGCCCGCGGCCAGCGCCCGCGTGCACGCTCGCAGGCCGTGGTGGTCTGGCGTCCGAGGGCACTCGGGGAATAGGCGCACGGGAATAGGCGCTGGCCCGTTTAGGCGCTGGGGAATGGCGCGCCAATCAGGCGCCGTGCGGGTAGGAACGAGTATCCAGAGCGCCCGGAGACGCCCGGAATAGAGTACCGGCTACTCGTGACCCGGGCCCGGCCGATGTCTTGAATGGAGCTACAGCTGGTTCTTACAAGCAAGGTTCTTAGGTCTCTCTGGGGGTGTTTTTGCGTGTTTGGTTCAAGTCATAAGCCGGTGTCCCTTTCCTGCACAGCTGAACGGGGGTGCGTCCGATGAGCGACGGAATGGCGGGAGTTACCATGTTCGCCGGCTCAATGCCCGGACTGGTCCTGCTGGCCTTGGGACAGACCCTGGTGGTGGTTTGCATGTGCTTCGACATGGTCCGTGCCCTGTCCGTGCCGCGATCGCACAGGCGTTACCTGGCCAGCACGGTGTTCAGGACGCTTGCCATCCCGTCAGTGGTCGCGATGGGTGTCAGTGTGCTGGTGGACGCGGCCTTCCGGTCATGGCTGGACGTTGCCATGGGCGTCTTCGTGATGGTGGCCATCGTCTTTCGGCTGCATCACGACAAGGACGAGGACAACTTCTGGAAGGGCAAGGGCAAGAAGCTGGCCCGCTGGGCGCGCCGCCAGTTCAGCTCGTCGACCTCTGTAGCACCGGCCATGGGTTAGTGCAGCCGTGGGTTAGGGCCGCCCTGGTTAGCGCCGCGATTTAGTAGCTGGCCGGGGTGCCGTCGTTGGAGCTGTCGCCGTTATCCGGCTTGATATATTCGGCGGCGAGCGCCTCGGAGCCACGGGCCAGCAGGGCGACGTCGGCCCCCACGAGCACAAACGATGCGCCGGCGTCCAGGTAATGATGAGCGATGACGGGGTTGAAGGCGTTCACGCCGGCGGGTTTGCCGGCGGCTTTTGCGGCATGAAGGCAGTGTTCGACGGCGGCACGCACGTCCGGATGTTCCTGCTGTCCCAGCAGGCCCAGGGAGGCTGCAAGGTCCGAAGGTCCCAGGAAGATGGCGTCGACGCCGTCCACCTTGAGGATGTCCGCCACGGAGTCCACTGCCGCCGTCGATTCGACCTGGACTGTGACGCTGATGGTTTCGCCGGCGCGGGCCAGGTAGTCCGGCACGCGGTTCCAACGGGCCGCCCGGGCCAGGGCAGAACCAACCCCGCGCACACCTTGCGGCGGGTAGCGGGTAGCCGCAACCGCCGCCTCGGCTTCGGCCACCGAGTTGACCATGGGGATCAGCAGGTTCTGCACCCCCAGGTCCAGGTACTGCTTGATCAGCACGGTGTCATTGAAGGGCGGACGGACCACGGCGTGCACCGCGTAGCCGTTGACCGCCTGCAGTTGGGCGAGGATGGATTCGAGGCCGTTGGGGCTGTGCTCGGCGTCGATGAGGAGCCAGTCCAGGCCGGACCCGGCACAGAGTTCGGCGATGAGCGGGCTGCCGGAACACACCCACATGCCGGCCAGCGGGCGGTCTGCCTTGGCCAGGGCATCGCGGAAGGTGCCTTCTACTCGAAGCGGCATGTGATGCTCCCCAGCGGTCCGTAGTCTGCGTGCACAGTGTCTCCCTTGTAGACCCACAACGGGCGGGTGAACGACCCGGCCAGGATGATGTCCCCGGCCTTCATGCTGTCCCCATGGGCCGCGATCTTGTTGGCCAGCCAGTGCACCCCGTTTGCCGGATGGTCCAGGACTCCCGCTGCCACGCCGGTTTCCTCAACTGTCTGGTTCTTGTAGAGGATGGCAGAGACCCAGCGCAGGTCGACGGCGTCCGGCTTCACCGGGCGGCCGCCCACCACCATCGCCCCCATCGCGGCATTGTCCGCGATGGTGTCCACGATGGTCCGGCCCTCCATCTCGATCCGGGAATCCAGGATCTCCAGGGCCGGAACCACGTAGTCGGTGGCGTTCAGGACATCAAAGATGGTGCAGCCGGGGCCTTTGAGCCCGTCTTTCAGGACAAAGGCGAGCTCCACCTCCACCCGCGGGTGGGTGTACTTGTCCCACACCACTGAGCAGCCGGTTTCCAGCACCATGTCGTCAAAGATGGCGCCATAGTCCGGCTCTGTAATGCCCGTGGCGGCCTGCATGGCTTTGGACGTGAGGCCGATCTTCCGCCCCACCAGGGTCCTGCCGGCGTCCTCGTTCCGGCGCCGCCACAACTTCTGCACCGCATAGGAATCCTCCACCGTCATGTCCGGATAGCGGGCAGTCAGGCGGGGGACCGGAGTGCGGTTGCGGCCGGCTTTCAGCAGTTCGTCCGCGATGGCCTCAATCGTCGTGGCATCCATCATGGCTACAGCTGCGCCCCTAGCTTGAAGCCTGTCCTGTCCGAGTCGGGCTCGCCGTCTTTACGGGTATAGGAGAAGCCGTCGGCGCCGACCGTGACTGCCATTTCGCTCTTTTCCTCGCGGACGATCACAGGCTGCGGGTTGCCGTCCAGGTCCAGGACCAGGGAGGCCTCGGTGTACCAGGAGGGGACTACGGGGTTGCCCCACCAGTCGCGGCGCTGGTTGTCGTGGACGTCCCAGGTGATGGTGGGGTTATCGGGGTCGCCGGTGTAGTAGTCCTGGGTGTAGATCTCGATGCGGTGCCCGTCCGGGTCCAGGATGTAGAGGTAGAAGGCGTTGGATACGCCGTGCCGGCCGGGGCCGCGTTCGATCCGGTCGCTGATGCGCAGGGCGCCCATCTTGTCGCAGATCTGGATGATGTTGTGCTTTTCGTGCGTGGCGAAGGCGACGTGGTGCATCCGGGGTCCGTTCCCGCCGGTGAGTGCGGTGTCGTGGACTGTCTGCTTGCGGTGCATCCACGCGGCGTAGGTGACGCCGTCGGAGTCTTTGATGTCTTCGGAGACGCGGAAGCCGAGGTCTTCGAGGTATTTGCGGCCGCGGGGGACGTCCGGGGTGACCTGGTTGAAGTGGTCCAGCCGGACCAGTTCCCCGGCGGAGTAGAGGTCGTAGCGCTGGGTGAGGCGCTCCACGTGCTCCACGTCATAGAAGAACTCGTACGGGAAGCCCAACGGGTCCTCGACCCGGACGGAGTCGCCGATGCCTTTGGTGAAGCCTTCCTTGCGGCGTTCGGTGCGGCAGCCCAGTTCCTTGTAGTACGCCTCGGCGGCGTCCACTTCCGCGGGGGACTTCACCCGGTAAGCGAACGCGGCGACGGCGGCGATAGGCCCCTTGCGCAGTACCAGGTTGTGGTGGATGAACTCCTCCAGGGAGCGCAGGTAGATGGTGTTCTCGTCTTCCTCGGTGACGTGCAGGCCGAGCAGGTCCACGTAGAAGGCGCGGGATTTGGCGAGGTCGGTGACCACGATTTCCATGTAGGCGCAGCGGACGATGTCCGGAGCCGGGGCTGAGGGGGTCGGGACGAAGTTGGTCATGAGGGTCTCTCTTCTTTGAGCAGGTATAAGGGGTGTCTTTCTTAGCCTTCGTTGGCGGCGGAGTCTTCGATGTTGCCGAACTTGGGCGTGTGGACGGTGCCGAGGGTGATGTGGACTGCCTGCTGGTCGGTGTAGAAGTCGATGGAGCGGTAGCCGCCTTCGTGGCCAAGCCCGGAGGCCTTGACTCCGCCGAAAGGGGTGCGCAGGTCCCGGACGTTGTGGCTGTTGAGCCACACCATGCCGGCTTCCACGTTCTGGGAGAAGTTGTGCGCGCGTGTCAGGTTCTGGGTCCAGATGTAGGCGGCCAGCCCGTAGCGGGTGTTGTTCGCGAGGGCGAGGGCTTCGTCGTCGTTCTCGAACGGGGTGATGGCCACGACGGGACCGAAGATTTCCTCCTGGAAGATCCGTGCGTCGGGGGAGACGTCGGCGAAGACGGTGGGTGCGATGTAGTTTCCTTCGAGCAGCCCTTCCGGCCGTCCGCCGCCGGCCAGGAGCCGGCCTTCGGACTTGCCGATCTCCACGTAGGACGCCACCTTGTCGTAGTGCTCCGGGTGGACCAGGGCACCGACTTCGGTTTTGGGGTCGTGCGGGTCCCCGACGACGATGTTCTTGGCACGGGCGGCGTACTTTTCGCAGAATTCGTCGTAGATGGCGCGCTCGACGAGGATGCGGGAGCCGGCGGTGCAGCGTTCGCCGTTGAGCGAGAAGACGCCGAACAGGGCGGAGTCGATCGCGGCGTCCAGGTCGGCGTCGGCGAACACGACGCAGGGGGACTTGCCGCCGAGTTCCATGGACAGGCCTTTGAGGTTGGCGGCGGCGTTGCGGAAGATCGTCTGGCCCGTGGTGGTTTCGCCGGTGAAGGAGATCAGCGGCACGTCCGGGTGCTTGACCAGCGCGTCGCCGGCTTCCTCGCCCAGGCCGTTAACCAGGTTGAACACGCCGTCGGGCAGGCCGGCGTCCTTGAAGATGGTGGCCCAGAGCGAGGCGGACAACGGGGTGAATTCGGCCGGTTTGAGGACCACTGTGTTGCCGGTGGCCAGGGCCGGGGCGAGTTTCCAGGACTCGAGCATGAACGGGGTGTTCCACGGCGTGATCAGGCCCGCGACGCCGATCGGCTTGCGGTTCACGTAGTTGATTTGTGAGCCGGGGACCTTCATGGCGTCGTCGAACTGGGCCACGATCAGGTCAGCGAAGAAGCGGAAGTTCTCCGCCGCGCGCAGCGCCTGGCCCTTGGCCTGGGTGATCGGCAGGCCCGTGTCGAAGGTTTCGAGTTCGGCGAGCCGGTCCTCCTGGGCTTCGACGGCGTCGGCAATCCGGTTCAGGACGCGGGCACGTTCGCGGGGTTTCATCTTCGGCCACGGGCCATTAACAAATGCCTCGCGGGCGGCGGCGACCGCGAGGTCGATGTCCTCTTTCTGGCCGGCGGCGGCGGTGGCGTAGTTCGTGTTCGAGACCGGGTCCAGGACGTTGAAGGTCTTCCCGCCCACTGAATCAACGAACTGGCCGTTGATGTAGTGCTGGATGTGCGTGGGCAAGTCCTGCGGCACGTAATGGTGTTTGGTCTGTTCGGCAGTGAACGTCATTGTTGTTTCCTTGCTGTCTTTTCAGTGCAACGCGGGGTCACTTATGGCCCATCCGGGGCGTCCTAATGGGCGTTAAGTGACCCCGCGTTGATTGGGGGAGTGATGGGAGCCTGCGCCAGGTAGGCGTCCAGGGTGGCGGAGCGGTGCACCCTTGCGGCCTTTTCGATGTCGTCGGCGGTAGCGCCGGACTCGATGAGCCGAAGGAGGTTTTCGTGTTCATCCACAGAGTCGCGCGCGCGGCCGGGGACGAAACGGAAGGTGGAGGAGCGCAGGGAGGCGAGCCTGTTCCAGCCCCGGTGGACCAGGTCCAGGATGTGGGGATTGGGGCAGTGCTCGAACAGGACGCTATGGAAGTCCTGGTTCAGCCGCGTGAAGCGGACAGGGTCAAAATGTTCCAGGCATTCGCGCATGTCGGCGTTGACGGCACGGGCGCGCTCAATGTCGGCGCTGCCGATGAGGGGCGCCGACAGCGCGGTGGCAGCACCCTCCACGATGCTCAGAGTCTGCATGGTGTACAGGTATTCGGTGGGATCGATCCCTGCTACCGTGGCGCCAATGTTGCGTTCGAATGTCACGAGCCCTTCGGCCTCGAGCCGGCGGATGGCCTCCCGGACAGGGACTACGCTGAAGCCGAGGTCCTGGGCGATTTTTGCCAGGACCAGACGGTAGCCGGGCGTGTAGGTGCCGCCCACAATCCGCTCCTTGACTGCAGTGTAAGCCTGCTCGGATTTGCTACCGTTGCTGGTGCCGGTTTTGGTGGCGGTTACAGTCTCAGTCATCGGCTTTCCCTGCTCCCCATTCCGTTCCATTCCTCATACTTCGTCCGCCATTCCGCGTTCAGTGGGTAGAGCCCGTCCACGCTGTGGCCCTGCTCCACCATTTCGGTGATGAAGGCTTCCTCACGTTCCTGGTCGATGGAATCGTCCGCCACTTCCTCGGCCAGCCCGGGCGGGATGACCAGGATGCCGTCTGAATCGGCCACGATGATGTCTCCGGGCTGCACGGTGGCACCACCGCAGGCGATGGTGATGTCCGTGTCCCAGGGGATGTGGCGGCGGCCCAGCACGGCGGGGTGCGGGTTGGCATAGTAGGTGGGCATATCCATTGCTGCAACGGCAGAGAAATCCCGGACGCCGCCGTCGGTGATGATGGCTGCCGCGCCGCGGACCTGTGCACGCAGCGCCAGGATGTCGCCGATGGTGCCCGTTCCCTTTTCCCCGCGGGCTTCCATGACCAGGATTTCGCCCTCGTTGACCGAATCGATGGCGCGTTTCTGGGCGTTGAAGCCGCCACCGTGGGTCTTGAACAGGTCTTCCCGGTTGGGGACGTACCGCAGCGTCCGGGCCAGCCCCACCACGCGCTTTTCCGGCCGGGTGGAGGTGAGGCCGTCGATGCTGACGTTGTTCAGGCCGCGTCTGCGCAATTGTGAGGACAGCGTGGCCGTACAGACGCTCTCCAGTTTGGCCTTCAGCTCCGCGCTCAGGGCGGGTGAAGCCTGCTCAGGGTCCTGGGCCGGCAGCCCGGCCGCTTCACGCGAGCCGTAGGCCTCTTCCCTTTGCAGGTCATCAACCCGGGGCCCGGCACCAAAGTCGGCGAACGGCGTCGTGCCTTCCTCCACCCGCGTGACCAGCCGGCCACTGGTGACCTCGCCTGCGCTGATTTCAACCTCGACGACGTCTCCCGGCTTGGCCACTGACGCGCCGGCAGGGGTGCCGGTGAGGATGATGTCCCCCTCTTCGAGGGTGAGCAGCTGGGAGAGGTCCGCGACTAGCCGGGCAAACGGGAAGAGCAGGTCCTCCGTGGTGTCGTCCTGCACCAGTTCTCCGTTATACCAAGTGCGGATGCGAAGGTGTGCGGGGTCGACGTCGTCTGCCGGGATGAGGGCCGGGCCCACCGGAGTAAAGCCGTCGCCGCCCTTCGACCGGAGATTGGAGCCCTTGTCCGCGTAGCGAAGGTCGTAGACACCCAAGTCGTTGCTGGCCGTGACCCACTCCACGTGGCTCCAGGCATCTTCAACGCTGACCCGGCGGGCAGGCTTGCCGATGATCAGTGCCACCTCACCTTCGTAACCCAAAAGTTCGCAGCCCGCTGGACGCTCAACGGCTGAGCCGGTCAGTGAAAGCGAGGACGGGGGCTTTAGGAAGTAGGACGGCTGGGCCGGCGTGCGGCCCCGCTGGGCGGCGCGGCTGGGGTAGTTGATGTGGACGGCGATCACCTTGCGTGCGGCTGCAAAGGTGTCGTCAGTGACCTGCTCCAAAACTGTCTCCTCATCAAGTACGAAATCGTATACGAAAATAGTGACCCCTCCGACAGCGATCAGTCAACCCTTGAGTTCCACATTGACGCACCTCTTGTCGCGCATGTCACCCATGGCGTACAGTTTTGGACCAAATGCCAGTGATTCAAATATAGAAACATGAATTCTGATATAGAACACTCATGGTGATTCAACAGCGCACAGCGAAGTGAGGAAAATCCGTGCAGTTCCACCACCACGGTTATGTATCCGGGGACCCGCGGGTCCAGCCGGCGGCCGGTGTCGGCATTAACCGGCCCGCTGAGCTCCCCGAGGAGGTCGACGTCCTGATTGTCGGCAGCGGTCCGGCCGGCATGCTCGCCGCCGCCCAGCTGTCGCAGTTCCCCAATGTCACCACCCGGATGGTGGAGCGGCGCCCCGGCCGGCTCGCCATCGGCCAGGCCGACGGCATTCAGGCGCGCAGCGTCGAGACCTTCCAGGCCTTCGGGTTTGCTGAGCGGATCATCGCCGAGGCGTACCGCATCACAGAGATGGCGTTCTGGAAGCCGGATCCGGCGAACCACGCCAACATCATCCGCACGGCCCGGGCCGTCGACGACGAAACTGGCATCAGCGAGTTCCCGCATCTCATCGTCAACCAGGCCCGGGTGCTGGATTACTTTGCCGAGTACATGGCGAATGCCCCCACCCGCATGACGCCGGACTACGGCTACGAATTCGTGGGCCTGGAAGTAGCGGATGAGGGCGAACATCCGGTCACCGTGACTCTCCTGCACACGGCAGGCCCACGCGAGGGGCAGGAACAAATCGTCCGTGCCAAGTATGTTGTGGGTGCAGACGGCGCGCGGAGTAAAGTGCGCCAGGCCATCGGCTGCACCCTCGCCGGAGACCAGGCCAACCACGCCTGGGGGGTTATGGACGCGCTCGCCGTCACGGACTTCCCCGACATCAGGACCAAATGTGCGATCCAGGGCGCCGAGGGCAGCATCCTGCTGATCCCGCGCGAAGGCGGCCACCTGTTCCGGATGTACGTGGACCTCGGCGAAGTGGACCCCAGCACCCACCACGCCGTACGCAACACCACCATCGAGCAGATCATCGCCAAGGCGAACGCCATCCTGCACCCCTACACCCTTGATGTACGGAACATCGCGTGGCACAGCGTCTACGAGGTGGGGCACCGGCTCACGGACAGGTTCGACGATGTCCTGCCGGAGGACCGCGGCACGCGAACCCCGCGCGTATTCATTACGGGAGACGCCTGCCACACCCACAGCGCCAAGGCCGGGCAGGGCATGAACGTCTCCTTGCAGGACGGCTTTAACATTGCCTGGAAGCTGGGGCACGTCCTGGAGGGTCGCAGCCCGGAAAGCCTGCTGTCCACCTACTCCGCTGAGCGCCAGGTGGTGGCCAGGAACCTGATCGACTTCGACAAGCAGTGGTCGGCGATGATGGCCAAGAAGCCCGAGGAGTTCGAGAACCCGTCGGAGCTTGAGGACTTCTATGTCCGCACCGCCGAGTTCCCCGCCGGATTCATGACCGAGTACCAGCCGTCAATGCTTGTCGGCGCCGCTGATCACCAACACCTGGCTACTGGCTTCCCTGTCGGCAAGCGCTTTAAGTCCGCTCCGGTGGTGCGCGTGGCCGATACCAACCCCATGCACCTCGGCCATCACGCAACTGCCGACGGCCGGTGGCGGATCTACGTCTTCGCCGACCCCGCCCTGCCTGGATCAGACTCCCCGGCTGAACAGTTGGCCGAGTGGATCGCAAACTCGCCGGATTCGCCGTTGGCCGCCACGCCGTCGGGCGCTGACCCTGACGCGTGGTTCGACGTGAAGGTGATCTACCAGCAGGACCACACCAGCATCGACATCGGCACAGTTCATGGCGTGTTCAAGCCGCACGTCGGCCCGTTCAAGCTCACTGACTACGAGAAGGTCTATGCCACAGATCCCGGCGCGGACATCTTTGAGCTGCGCGGCATCGACCGAGACGGAGCGGTTGTGGTGGTCCGCCCGGACCAGTACGTGGCCCATGTCCTGCCTCTGGCGGCAACGGCCGAGCTGGCCGCTTTCTTTGCGCCCCTCCTGTTGGAGCGGCGGACGGCAGGGTTCTAAGCCGCTGGTGGTCCCCCAAATGCACCAACGACTGGCCGGGTCAGGCGCCCTCTCGCCCGTCCTGTTGCGGATCAGCTGATGCTTTTGGCCGTCACCCGCCGTAGGGTACCGGCATGGGCGCCGGCTGATTCTCCGGCCGACGCCGTCCCTGCCGCGCGGGCTGCCCGCGTGCAGCAGGAACAGGAAGCCGAGGAAGGGAAAGAATTGTGAGCTTGCGGGGATTCAGCACGATCAACTTCTGGGCCGATGACGTGGCAGCCGCCGCCGCGTGGTACCAGGAATTCCTTGGTAGCGAGGCCTACTTCCAGCGGCCAGGGCCGGACGGGAACCTGGCGTACGCGGAGTTCCGCATCGGTGATTACCAGAACGAGCTGGGCATCATCGACAGCCGGTTCCGCCCGCCGGCAGCGGCACGTGAGGCAGGCGGTGCGGTGATGCACTGGCATGTTGATGACCTTCATTCAACCGTGCAGCGGCTGTTGGCGATGGGCGCCACGGAGTACCAGCCCATCACCGCCCACGGGGAGTCCGGATTCGTTACCGCCTCGGTGGTGGATCCGTTCGGCAACGTGCTGGGCGTGATGAGCAATCCCCACTACCTGGACGTCCTGGCCTCCCTGCGGCAGGTCTGACCGGGTGGAAGTGCTCGGGTTCCGTGACGCTGCGGAGTGGGAGTCGTGGCTGGTGGCCCACCAGGGCCTGGAGACAGAGGCCTGGCTGCTGATCGGGAAGCGGCATTCCGGGGCGCCGCTCCTCAGCATCGAGGATGCGCTGGACGTGGCCCTGTGCCACGGCTGGATCGACGGTCAGCGCAAGTCGCACAACGACGTCTCATTTCTCCAGCGGTACTCCCGGCGCCGGACGACGAGTTCATGGTCACGGATCAACGTGCTCAAGGCGGAGGCCCTGATCGAGGCCGGACGCATGGGGCCGGCAGGGTTCGCGGAGATCGAGGCTGCCAAGGCAGACGGGCGCTGGGAAGCGGCCTATGAGTCCCAGCGAACCGCTGAGGTGCCGCCTGATCTGGCGGCGGCCCTGGACGGCAACGTCGCAGCCAAAGCTGCCTTTGAAGGCCTCGGCCGGTCCGAACGCTACGCCGTGATCCTCGCGCTCCTCAAGGCCCGCACCTCCGAGTCACGGGCTCTTGTCCTGGCACGGGAAATCGCGATACTGGCGGACCCTGCCTTTCCTTAGGCCTCGCTGCCTTGGGTCTTCTGTAAGCGGGTCCTTCCGGGCGATAACATCTTCGGGACAGTCAGTCTTTCCGGGAGTCAGTCCAGGGGAATGGTGATGGCTACCTGGGTACCCTTTTGCGGCGCAGAGTCAATGGAGATGGTCCCCGCAGCCTCGTGCACCGCCATGGTCATCAGGCTTACGCCGTATCCGTGCTTCCGGCCGGTGGTCTGGCTGTTGCAGTTGAAGCCCACGCCGTTGTCGGTGACGGTCAGGCGGACGCCGTGGTAAACGGCTGCCAAGCGGACAGTGAGTTCAGTCGCGTGGGAGTGCCTGAGCGCGTTAGTAAGTGTCTCCTGTGCAGCGTGGTACAGAAGCGCGGCGCAGGTAGCCGGGATTTCCACGCCGTGGTGAGGGGTTTCCCAGCGCACGCAGACACCCTGGCTGCGCAGCGGAACCGTCAGTTTGTCGATGCAGCCGGCGAGCCCCAGGGCGTGGAAGTCGGCGGTGAGGTTGTCGGTGATGACTGCCCCCGCGGTACTTTGATCCGCAGCTGCTGTTTGGCCCATGACTTTCCCTGCTCTCTGGCATTCCATACTGTGTATTCGCCCGCCAGGTCCGGCTGGATCGGTGGGCTGTTGAATCAATGGTGGCTTCCGGCCATCAAGGATTCCGGCAGTTATCCGCAGCTTGGGGAAAGGTTAAGGGCAAGGTTCGGCAAGGACGCTCAAACTGCTCCTGCGGGACGTGTGAAACTCACTTGCCTGCGACTGAAACTTTGATTTAACCCGACGGAAACCCACGTTTCTTTGACGACCATACAGTTGAATCCAGACGGTAATAGCTGCCCTCCGACGAACGTGGTCATGACCCCGCGTCCTCCTCCGGATCGGCTCTCCGGGCCATTTCCGTTCTCTCTTCGCATCATGAAAGGGGTTTCCCATGGATTCGGGAAATGTCGCTTGGATTCTGGCCAGCTCCGCGCTGGTCTGTATGATGATTCCCGCTTTGGCCCTGTTCTACGGGGGCATGGTGGGGTCCCGCCGCATTTTGAACATGATGATGATGTGCTTCGGCGGCGCCAGCCTGGTTGCCGTCCTCTGGGCACTGTTCGGCTATTCGATGGCATTTGGAAATTCGGTCGGCGGGCTGGGGTTGATCGGTGATCTTACCGAGTACCCCGGCATGGGTCAGATGCTGGCCAAAGACGACTCCGCTTCCATTCCGCTCATCCTGTTCGCCGCGTTCCAGCTGTTCTTCGCATGCGTCACCACGGCCCTGGTTGCCGGAGCGGCTGCCGGGCGGATGAAATTCGGCGCTTGGATGCTGTTCGCCGGGATCTGGTCCACTGTGGTGTATTTCCCGATTGCACACTGGGTGTTCGCCTTCACCTCTGCTGACGGCAGCGTCGTCGGCGGGTGGATCGCCAGCGGTATCAAAGCCATCGACTTCGCAGGCGGAACTGCAGTGCATATGAACGCGGGCGCCGCGGCCCTGGCCCTGGCACTGGTTCTGGGCAAGAGCTCGGGTTGGCCGAAGATGGAACACACCAAGCCGCACAGCAGGCCGCTTGTACTTGTGGGCGCGGGACTGCTCTGGGTTGGCTGGTTCGGCTTCAACGCCGGTTCCGCCCTCACCGCAGGCCAGTCCGCAGCCGTTGTCTTCCTGAACACAGCTGTGGCAGCCTCCGCAGGCCTGCTCGCTTGGGCCCTGGTGGAGCGGGTGCGTCATGGTGCCGCCACCAGCATGGGCGCAGCTTCCGGTCTGATCGCGGCCCTGGTCGCCATCACCCCCGCTTGTGGCGCTGTGAGCCCGCTGGGCGCATTGGCCATCGGCGCCATCGCCGGTGCAGTCTGCTCACTTGCCATCGAATGGAAGTTCCGCCTCGGCTTCGACGACTCGCTCGATGTAGTGGGCGTGCACCTGGTGGGTGGCATCATCGGGACCCTGCTGATCGGTCTGTTCGCAACGGATGCTGCGCCGAACGGAGTAAACGGGCTCTTCTATGGCGGTGGCTTTACTCAGTTGGGTATCCAGGCACTGGCCACTGTCAGCGTCCTGGTCTACTCCTTCGGCGTCACATGGATCCTCGCCAAGATCCTGGACCGGACGATCGGGCTGCGTATCAAGCCTGAGGACGAAATGCGCGGCATCGACCTCGCCGCGCACTCCGAGCTCGCCTACCTTACAGACGAAGACCCCGTGGAGCTGGGTTCCCCGCAGCGGGCTTAACTCGTTCCCGTCAAAGGGCCGAACCGCGGACCGGTGCCAGCATCAGCTGGCTTATAGTTCCGCGGTTCGGCCCTTTGATGTGCAGCTGAGGCGCGCAGGAGCTAGGTGCGCCAGTGTCACTCGTGGAATATCGCCCACTTTGGGAAGGGGTTTCGGGATTGCCGTGCCTCGACGTCATGGATTTCGTGCATGGCGTTGTTGGGCCAGTGGGGTGGTTCCCAGTTTTGTTGTTCGCTTTGGTAGTGGCGTCCGGTGGGTGAGGTCCAGCCTGGTGGTTTGTTTTTGGTGGCCTGGGTTGGTTTCCACGCGGTGGTGTGTTTGAGCCTGTGGTGTTTTCGGCAGGGTTGGCTGAGGTTGGTGATGCCGGTGGTTCCGCCTTTGTGCCAGGCGAGGAGGTGGTCTGCTTCGTTGTCCAGGGAGTGGTTGTTGCAGCCGGGGAAGGGGCATTTGCCGTCCCTAAGCCTTAGCCATTGCCGCATGGCTGTGGGGATGCGGTAGCTGGTGCGGCCGATTTCCAGGGGTGCGCCGTCGCGGGGGTCGGTCAGGACGCGGTGGAAGGAGTCGGCGCCGTCGGCGACGAGCGTGCGGGCCATTGAGGCAGGGATGGGGCCGTAGCCGTCCAGGGTGGCGGGTTCATCGGTGAGGCCCATGAGGGCGAACACCGGGACGGTGATGAGGACCTGGGCTTTGGGTGATGGCACCCCGCCGGAGATAGTAGTGCCGGCGTCCATAGCTCCGGTGGTGGCTGTCGTGGTGCCGGTGCCGGTAATTGTGGCCGTGTTGCCGGGCGTCGGTGGTGGTGCCTTCGAGGAGCCAGGTGGCCATGGTGTCGGCGCGGAGTTGGGTGAGGGTCCTGCGCTCGTCCGGGCCTTGCAGGTCGCGGGCGGCGGTGGTGGTCCGGTCCCAGATCCCGGCCGCGGTGTCGGCGGGCAGGTAGGCGGAGAGCCAGGCCATGCCGTCCCGGTCCGGGGCGTACTCGACCCGCCGGTCCAGAATGCTGCGGGTATGGCGGATCTCGATGGTTTCGGCGTGGTGGCGCTCGCGCCAGGTCCGCGCTTTGGCCCGGAACCGGGACGGAACCAGCTCCCCGGCCGGACAGCTCCACACAGACCCTGGTTTCTCAGGGTCCACGTTCAGCAGGTCGGGGGCCAGGAAATGTGACTCCAAAGCAGCGGCCCCTGCCGCGTCAAGGCCAGTGGTTTCATCGACCATCACCTGGGCGTGCTGCCACGAAATTGACCCGTCCTGCAAAGCGGCCAGCGTCCGCGGCAAGGAACTGGTCAGAGCCTGGGACTCGGCAAGCAAAGCACTGGCGGCGCGTTCGCTCACGGTCAGGACGCACGCGACCTCAGCGACCACGGCCATCTCCTGGGCCGTGTGCTCCTGAGGCGATGCAGCCGGCGGCGCCATGGCCTGGGTTGCTTGCTCAAATCCCGCGGCCAACAAGACCTTTAGCCCCGCCAGCTGGGCTTCCGTCCGGGCAACCCGGGCCAGCCCGTCCAGACACGCGTCCGCCTGCTCCCGGAGCGGATCCGGGCCAGCGGACACAGTGTTGCCAGTACCGCGGCGCACCTGGGAAACCAGCGCAGCGACAGAAGCCTCAAACGCCCCCAACACTGCTGTGCTTTCCATACTGCAAATCATCCTGCGAGGCACTACATTAACACTCAGCCCACTCGCGTCGACCGCGTCACCCTTGAACGGGCGTCACTCCTTGAAGAGCCCTGCGAGGTCCTCGGCCGTGATCGAACCGCCGGACAGTGCGTCGCCCTCCATCACGTCCGCAAACAGCTGTGATTTTCGTGCCTTTAGGGCCATGACCTTTTCCTCGATCGTGTCTTTGGCAACCAGCCGGTAAACCATCACGTTCCGGGCCTGGCCGATCCTGTGGGTGCGGTCAACGGCCTGCGCTTCGGATGCGGGGTTCCACCACGGGTCGAGCAGGAATACGTAGTCGGCCTCGGTCAGGTTCAGCCCGAATCCACCGGCCTTCAGTGAAATCAGGAACACCGGCGCGCTGCCGTTCTTGAACTCGTTGACGACGTCGGTGCGGTTCCGGGTGCCGCCGTCGAGATAGCAGAACTCGATCTTCTCCTCCACAAGCCGCTCGCGCACCTTGCCGAGGAATCCCGTGAACTGGCTGAAGATCAGCGCCCGGTGGCCTTCCGCCACCAGATCCTCCAGTTGTTCGAAGAGCACGTCGAGCTTGCTGGACCGGACACCGGCCAGAGACGGATCCACCAGCGAGGCATCCAGGCTGAGCTGCCGCAACAGCGTCAGCGACTGGAAGATCGTGAAGCGGTTCTTATTGACGTCCTCGATCAGACCCAGGATCTTCTGCCGCTCACGCTGCAGGTGCGTCTGGTAAACCTTCTGATGCCGCGGGTTCAGCACCACTTCCAGGATCTGCTCCTGCTTGGGCGGCAAGTCCTTGATGACCTGGTCCTTGGTACGCCGCATCATCAGCGGACGGACCCGACGGCGAAGCTTTTCCAACTGCCCTTTGTCCCCGTTCTTCTCCACGGGCTTTTGGTAGTACTCGGCAAACCGCTTGGGGCTCGCAAACAGGCCTGGCGCGACGATCGACGTCAGAGCCCAGAACTCCATGAGGTTGTTCTCCAGCGGGGTGCCCGTGATCGCCAGCTTGAACGCCGCGGGCAGCTTGCGGGCACACTGGTATGCCTTGGACTGGTGGTTCTTCACGAACTGGGCTTCGTCCAGTACCAGCCCGGCCCAGGTCTTGGAAGCGTAGGAATCGTAGTCGATCCGGAACAGGGCGTAGGACGTGATCACGATGTCCGCGCCCTCCATTGTGTGCGCCGGGTCCTGGCCGTTCTTCGCAAACGTCTCGCCGATGGCCTTCACTCTCAGGCCGGGGGCGAAGCGCGCGGCCTCCGCCGCCCAGTTGCCCACGACGCTGGTGGGGGCGACCACCAGGAAGGGAGTGCCGCCGTCGGACGCTGTCTGGCCCGCGTCCGACGCTTTACCCGGCGCTGCGCCCGGCTCCCCTTCGGAAGCAGCGGCCGCCTGCTCCTTGGCGGCGCACATCAGGGCGAGGGCCTGCACAGTCTTGCCCAGGCCCATGTCGTCAGCGAGGACTCCGCCCAGGCTGTGCCGGTACAGGAAGGTCAGCCAGTTGAAGCCCTCCAGCTGGTAGGGACGCAGCTCGGCGTTGAGCGAATCGGGCAGCGGCAGCCCGTCCACGCCGCCGTCGAGCAGCCCGCCCACGGCCTCGCGCCAGGCACTGGCCTGCTCGTCCACGATGCCCAGGTGCGCGAGTTCGTCCCAGAGCCCTGCCTGGAAGCGGCTGATCTGCAGCGGGGCGTCCTTGTTGTCCTGCAGCGAACGGGCCTCCTCGATGAGGGCGCGGAGCTGATGCAGTTCGGGAAGGTCCAGTGAGAAGTAGGCGCCGCTGGGCAGCAGCATCTTGGTCTGCCCGGCGGCAAGGGCGGAGAAAACGGCGGCGAAGGAAACCGGCTGGCCTTCCAGGGTGATCTGGATGCCGAGGTCGAACCAGTCGCGCTGCTCCGTGGCCTTGGTGGAGATGGAAACCACGGGAGCTTCCTCGGCCTCCCGGTAGTCGGCAATGTCCCCGGCGGTATCAACCACAACGTCCGGTGCATTCCGGAGCCGGGGCAGCACTTCCTCGGTAAAGGCCAGGGTGTCCAGGCCGCTGAGTTCGGCGGATGCGGCCAGCCGGGGGGTGCCCCAGCCGCCGGTGGCAGATTCGCCCAGGGCCGGGACCGTGTTCCAGGGCTGGCCGATGCCCTCCAGGATGCGCGCCTCGGCGGCGTCGTCCCGGTAGCCGTGGTCGCCAGGATGACGCCACAGGGGCTGGGCCGTGACCAGGTTTCCGGACGTGTAGTGCCATTCCCAGTGCAGCCGGACGCGATGGTCGGCGCCGTAGTTGGCCAGGAGGGACAGGGTGGGAAGGGCCAGGGCAGGCAACTCCACTGACTCGTCCGAGGCGGTGACACGGGCGGCCTGCTTGAGTTTGGGGTAGAAGCCGGTGAGGAACCGTGTCTCGTCCTTGGCCGGGATATGCAAAGTGCTGCCGGCGGTAACGAACGTGAGGAGTTCCTCACTCAGCCCGCTTTCGAGCGGAGCCAGCGTGATCACACTCTCCGCGACACCCGGCAAGGCATCCCCGTCGGAGGTCAGGAAGATGCCGTGCGCCGGCCGGCCGATGGTACCTACCGCCCCAGGATCAACCTCGACGCTCTCAACAGTGATGGTTGGCGCCAGCTCCAGCCCGCCGTCGTCGTGCGTTTTTCCTCCTGCGGGCTCGGCATCTTCACCGACGGGGGAGCCGAACCGGCTCAAATTAAGTCCGACGGCGGCCGGAGAGTCCGCGAGCCGCACTGGTTCGGTGCCGCGGCTGTGAACGAGCGCGAGGCCTATCTTTTTCGCGTCTGCCAGGAGGCTCCACATGTTCTTTCCGGCGAACGTGTTCAGCCCGAGCCACAGCGCGGAGGAGTTGTGTAGGCGGTTGGCGGCGGCGGTATGGGCGGCCAGGAATTCCTGCATCCACTCCACGTGCTGTTCATTGCATTCGCGCCGGAAGTTCAGGTAGCTGAGCGTGTTCCAGGAGACGTCGCCGCGGATCCATTTGCCTTTGGATCCCATGATCACGGGCCGGGCCTTAAGCTGGCGGACGCTGCGGAGCGGATCGCGCCGGCCTGTGTAGGAGAAGTGCGGGGCCGGTTCCTCGATCTCGAACTGAAGTGCCAGCGGGATGCCGTTGCTGGACTGGGTGATGCCGGGCTGGGAAATGAGCGGGCTCAGGGCCTGCTCCCAGTCGGCGAGCTCCGGACCGGCAGGCTGGCGTGACAGCCGGGAAACCTCGGAAGGGGCGAGCAGCTGGACGCGGGTGGCCGGGTTGTCCTCGGCCGCGAACAGCAGCGCTGCCACGTGCTTGCAGTCCTTGCGCACAGGGCAGCTGCACACGCCCACGGTGCAGCTCCAGCCGCCGGCTTTCCGGACGAGCTTGGCTGTGGTGGAGTACGGGATTTCCGCGCCGCCACGGACTTTGCCCAGCATCAGGCCGGTGGCGGCGTCGAAAGAGATCCCGGAAACGCGGCTTCCCATGGCATAGGCCAGCCCGGCCGCGAGGGAGCGGTCGTTGATGGCGGGGGTCTGTATTGCCAGTGCCGCACTCTCGTCCGGTTGGGATGGCATGGTGCGCGCTACTTTCAGCAGGCCACGGCGGGCCCGTGTCCGATGGTTGGTTATCTGATCCATCTTAGTTTGCCCGGCGAGTAGGTGCTGTCTCCCTGCCTGGCACCCCCGGCCCGGCCTGGTGCCGCCGTGCCCGCGACACTGGGCTCCCCCCGGCCGAAATCGCGGGAAAGGTGCCAGTTACGCCGGAACGTTCCAGCGAACAGGCAGCGATCCCGCGATCTCGACGGCGTCTCAACGGCGCGGGGGCCAGAGCGACAGCCGTACTTTGAAACTTCGCCCGACGTTAACTTCGTCCTCGACAACGCGTCCGCCCGGCCCGCATAGCGTGAAAGGTGTCCTGAGCAGCACCGTCCTTTCGCAGTGAGGATTCCCATGACCACGATCCAGCAGCCAGTCGTTCTGACCACCGCCAGTATTGAAGCAAGCGACGAGGAGGTCGTCGACGCAAACGTGAGTGTGGTTGATGCCATGCACAGGGAACTCCTCGAGTCCCCGGAGATTTCTCCGGTGGCGCTCCGCAGCTACTACGTGGACTTCTACCTGACGCAGTCCCTGGAGGGCGGCTTCGCACAGTACGTTTTTACCTCCGTTGACCGGGTCGAAAGCGACACACTCATCCGGGAAGGCATGGCCGCCATGGGTGCCACCGCCCACCTGGGACTGTTCAACCGGACCGCCGAGGCGTTCGATGCGCTGTCCGAGGAGGACGCCGAGCGCTACCTCGACGGCGGGCTCGACGAGGACGGGGAGGCCCCCGACGGCGTACGCCGGATGGAAGAGCTCGACGGCGACTTCGAGGAGCTGCTGGAATCCGAGAACATTACTGCGCTCAACGCGGCCTGGCTCCGCGGGCAGGAAGGGCTGCTGGTGCTGGATGAAGCGGAGCTGGCTGCTCACATTGCGCGGCTCGTTGCACTCATTCCTGACCTTGCGGAGCGGCAGGCCAAGGCTGATGCTGCGGCGCTGGAGGACGCACCGGACTTCGAAATCATCATCCGGGAACTGTGCGGTATTTCCGGTTACGCCCTGGTGAGAATCACCATGGGCGACCCCAACTATCTGCACGACGGCGTGAAGACGGTGGCTTGGCATTTCAGTACTGATCATGGCGACTTCCTGATGATCGAAGAGGATGACGAAGCGTTCATGATCGACCCGCAGACCCGGGAAATCGTGGCTGTCGTGGAGTTCGAGGACGCCGACGGCGAGATGGTCGACGCCTAAAGCAGCCGGCTCGCCGGAAGCCTGCGTGGTCGCCGTGAACTTCCGGCGGGCACGCAGGCTTCCGGCGATTTCGACGGCGGGTGGTGCCCGACGTCGGCCGTCTACCCAGCCCGCGAGAGAGACAGTGTCGGGGAAATTTTCAGGGCCACCGTAACTTTCCCGGATCCGGCAGCGATGTACATGGTGATTGGCTCCCCACGGAGCCGCATCTGCATTGTTGTCTAGGTTTTGGAGTGTCGCATGTCCTTGTTCACTGTTCTTGCCACCAGCAAAGTCGCCGCCGGAATCCTGGCCGCAGGCACCCTGGCCGTCGGTGGAACCGGCGTTGCCGCTGTTGCAGGCGCCCTTCCGTCGGACGCACAGCAGACCGCCCACGACCTTCTCGGCGCCCCGGCTCCGAAGCTGCCCGCTGCAGCCGCTGCCGCCACCGCTGATAGCGATGCTGCCGCAGACGCTTCCGGCACGGCCGCTGTCTCCGACAAGAAGGTAACCGCCCAGGCAAAGACGTCAGCCGAAGCAGGAACCGCTGTTGACGCCGCCGGTGCCGCCTCCTTCGGCCTGTGCACGGCCTTCACCCACGGCGGACTGAACGCCAAGTCCGAAGGCTTCGCCTCGCTGGTTGTTGCAGCCAAGGGTGAAGCAAACGTTGAGAGCTTCTGCAAGGACGTCATCGCCAAGTCCGACGCCGCTGCTGACGCCAAGGCTGCTGCCAAGGGTTCCGCCGCTGTTGAGACCGAGGCTCCCGAGGTTCCGGCAGTTCCTGCTGTCCCCGCAGTTCCCGCTGTTCCGGGTGTCGACGGAGCGCCTGCTGTTCCTGCCGTTCCGGCCGTGCCCGCTGTCCCCGCCCACGCTGACGCTCCCGCCGTTTCGGCCCGCTAACACCCCTTCAGCTAGTGTGGACTGCGGAAACCGGACCTCCCCGGCCGGATTTCCGCAGTCCACATTGGCAGTCCACGAGGGAGCGGAGAAGTCCGCGCCGGTTACCGGGATGCGCGGGTTCCGCCGCCCGGGATGGAGGAGCCGCTGGTGCTTGACGCGTTGGCTGAAGAAGACATCGAGATATTGGCAGACACAGCCGGGACTGATCCGGCTGTGCTTTTTGGTGCTGCCTACCGGATGTTCTCCGGCGCCGTCCTGGGCTACCTCCGGGCCCGTGGTGTCGATGATCCCGAGGCCGTCACGCAGGATGTTTTCCTGGCCTTCTTCCCCAAGGTCGGCGAGCTGACGGGGGGTCTCCAGGGCGCCAAGTCGCTGCTGTTCTCGATAGCCCACGCGCGGATGGTCGACTACTACCGGCGGCTCGAACGCAGGCCCGATTTCACACCCTACGATCCCCTGCAGGACGGGCGCAGCACCGCTTCCGCCGAGGATCACGCGCTGGGCCACGACGGCGGCGCCGCGGCCCTTTTGGAGGGCCTTGCCGACGACCACCGCGAAGTCCTGGCCCTGCGTGTGGTGGCCGACCTTTCCATCGACCAGGTGGCAGGCATTATGGGCAAATCGCCAGGTGCCATCAAGCAGCTGCAACGCAGGGCGCTGCAAAACCTCAAGGACCAGACGCTAAGAAGAAACCAGGCACAAACATGAGTGACAACGCAGGCTCCCGCAACGCCCTGACCGTTGACCAGCTGCTCCGCGAGGCGGAGCTGGAGGCCGACGGCGTGCTCCGCCCTGCCCTGCTGGAGCTCCAGGCTTTGGCAGCGGAACGGCCGCAACCTTCTGCCGCAGTCGCCGCCCTCATGGTCCCGGCAACCCGCCGGCTCGAAGCCGTCCCGTCGCTCCCAACAGCGCACCAGCCGGACACGGCCGCCCTTCCCGCTCCCCGGCACGCAGCGCCGGCAGCCGGAGCAGCGGGCGATGAACTCGCGGCCCGCCGTCGGGCCAAGCGCCGGATTACCCTGACAACACTCTCCGTGGCCGTTTCGCTTGCTGCCGGTGGGGCGGTGGCCGTTGCTTCTGACCAGGGCATCCGTGACTCAGTGAATCACGCAGTCACGTCATTCGTTTCCACAGTTGGCGGAGGGCAGGCAAAGGCGCCAGCCAAAGCCCCGGCTCCGGTCACTGAGCGGCCTGGAAGCCCATCAACGGTTCCCGCCCCGACGGCGCCGGCGGTGCCAGCGCCTGCCGCCAGCGAAACGGACTCCCACGGCACGAAGGGGCCCCAGAAGCATCCTTCGCCGACTCCGTCAGGCGGCGTACCCCTCCCGGAGCTCCCCGTGCCGGAGAGCATCACGCCCGGCGCTCCCGGGGGCGGCCCCCTTCATGGCGAAGGACAGCCCTCGCTGCCTGTACCTGAGACGCCGCAGGTCCCGCTGCCCAACCACGTGCCGTAAGGCGGGACCGGGCAGCAAGACCCGCTGAGCCCAGCTGAGCCGGCTGAGCCTGTTCAGCCAACGCCGGTTGCCGTCAGTATCCGGACGCCGACGCCATCGTCTTGATCATGTCCCCGGCCGGGCTGGCCAGGTACCAGACACCGCCAACGCCTTGCCCTGTGACGTCCCCGGGATTCTTGTCTTTCGCGAAGTAGTACAGCGGCAGGCCGTTAAGGGTTACCTGCTTTTTCCCGTCCGGCGTCGTAATGGTGCCCAGCTTCCCGGTGACGCCGTCACCGGAGGGTGCATCCGAGCGGGTGGTAACCGGCGGCCACTGCGTCAGGCAGGTTCCCGTGCAGGCGCTGGTTCCCGAGTCCTTTGTGTCCTTGGTGTAGAAGTAGACGCTCATGCCCTTGGCATCCACCACGATGCTGCCGGCGCTGGACGTCGCAGTCTTGAGGTCGGCGGCGGTTGCCGGGTTTGCCGAGCTGGTGGCCGGCGAGGCGGATGTGGCTGCCGGAGCCGGCGCCGTTGTGGTGGTGGTTCCGGGGCTGCCGCCGCAGCCCGTGAGGGCGGCCGCGAGGGCCAGCGCTGCGAAACCGATGCCCAGATGCTGTTTCATGAGAATGCTCCTTGGCTCGTGCCCGGCGGATCACCGGGCGCTAACCGGTACGACGTGCCAGGGTGAAGAATGGTTCAAAGTGAACCGTTTCCGGCCTGCCGGCGTCGTATCAGCAGGGATATGCACCGAGTTGCGTAGGTATTTCCGCGCGGGAAGCCTCAACTGAGGAGACAGGGACAGGGAGGGGTGCGGGCATGTCAATGGACGAGGATGTAGTGGCCGCGATCTATCGCGACCATGGCAGCGCCCTGCGACGCTTTGTCCTCAGCGCATCCCGGGATCCCCAGCTGGCCGAGGATGTTGTCCAGGAGACGGTGCTCCGCGTCTGGCAGCAGGCCCCGGAGATCACCGGCAGCCTGCGCAGCTACCTCTTCCGGACAGCCCGAAACATCATGATCGACAATTACCGCAAGGCCCAGCGGCGGCCGCTCGAAGCCCTCGAATACGAGTTCACTGATTCCACTGAGGCCGTGGAGCGGGTGGACGAGTTGCTCAACCGGGTGCTGATGGAGGAGGCCCTCCTTCGGCTCAGCAGCGAACACCGTGACGTGCTTGTAGCCCTGCATTACCGGCGGTTTACCGTCAACGAGGCCTCCGTGCAGCTGAACATCCCGAGCGGAACCGTTAAGTCGCGGGCTTACTATGCCGTACGGGCCCTGCGGACCATCCTGGATGAAATGGGGGTGGAACGGTGACCGCCGCCGAGCTTCATCAGCTGCTGGGTGCCTACGTCCTGGGCGGCCTGGATCCTGCCGATTCAGTCCGCTTCGAAGCCCACCTTCAGGAGTGTGCCGACTGCCGCGCGGAGCTGGACGAGCTGGGCAAGCTGCCGGTACTGCTGGACGCACTTCCGGTCCCGGACGCGGTGGCACTGACCGCCAGCCGGCCCGGAGGGGGTGCCGCCGAGCCTGCAACCTCTGTCCCGGACACGGTCCTTGACGAACTCGCCGCCCGCCGTCGGAAGTCACGACGGCGGTGGGCGGCGCTCATGGGGGCCGTCGCCGCAGCGTGCCTCGCCTTGGGCCTGGCAGCGGGGCCGGTATTGAACCGGCCACCGCAGCCGGACGCGAGCTACTCGGTTCAGTCAGGCAGCGGCCTTCGTTTCAGCGTGGATCTGGCCAGGAAAACCTGGGGCACAGAACTCGCGGTGAGCGGCAGCAGCATGCCGCTGAACGGAACCCTGTCGCTGTGGATCCGGGACCGCGACGGCAGCGAGGACCGGGCCTGCGCCTGGACGGCAACCCCGAGCGGCAGGATCAAGGTCACCGGGGCAACCCCGGTTCAGCTGGCCAGCATCGCGAGTGTGGAGCTGCGGGATGGAACCCAGCAGGCTGTTGCAGTGATCACTGTTCCGAAGTAGGGGACCCGAGCAGTCGTGTCGAAATAGCCGTGCCCGAAACAGCGGTGCCGAAACAGAGGTGCTGAACAGACGTTCCGGGGCCAGCCGTATGCCGCCACTGGCCTCGGGATGGCCCCGGCTACATTCTGGCCAGGCGTCCCCGGACCACCATGTACAAGCCATAGCAGATCAGTCCCGAGCCCACCGCAGCCAGCACATAGATGCCGAAGGGCTGGTCACGTAGGGCTTTGAGTCCGCCGTCCAGGCCGGTGGACTGCTCAGGGTGCAGCTGCACATCGGCGATGACGATGAGCAGCCCGGTCAGGAGCAGCACGGTGCCCTTGGCGACATAGCCCACAACCCCAAGGATGGTCACGGCCGTCCGGGCGGGCGGAGACGAGGGAAGCACCAGATGTTTTTCGAAGGACTTCCTGAACCCGCGTATGCCGTAGGCGACACCTGTCACTGCCACCGCAAGGCCGACCACGACCAGCACCGCCGTACCGCCCGGCGCCTGCATGATGGTAATGGTGAGGTCGGTTGCACGTTGGCGGTTGTCATCGCCGGACCCCGTTCCCCTGGCGAAAGAAAAGAACGTCAGTGCCAGTGCTGCGTAAACCAGGGCCTGTGCCACCGCGCGGGCCTTTTTCCCGGCCTTTTTCTTAGTGGACAGATGGTTGAAGTCGAAGATGGCATCGCCGGCCTGCCAGACGGCTAACGCCGCGCAGGCTGCAAAGCAGCTCCACAGCAGGAACGGTCCTGCGGGTTGGCCGGCCAGTTCGGCGACTGCGCCGCTGACGTCTGCGCTACCGTTTCCACCCATGGCCAAACGGATGGCGATGGCGCCCACCAGGAAATGCAGGACCCCGCTCGCTGCGAAACCGGCCCTGGCCAGGAACTCCAGGGGACGCGAGTTGGTGACTTCCTCCGCCGCGTCCGCGGCCTGCCTGATTTCTCTCTTGATGGCCGTTCCTTTGTGCAGGCGCCGTAAAGCGCGGTTCTGCGTGCCTCAACACAAGCCAATCGTGCCACGCCAACGAAGCGGCGAACAGCCCTCGGCGGCGGCAGGGCTGCCTGCCTTGGCCGGTCTGCTTTCAGGATCCCGGAAGAGGCTCGCGCGAGCCCGTCCCGGAGCCCGGTCGGGCGGGAGTCAGCTCATGCGAGTCCCTGGTCCCCAGTGTCTTCAGGCACTGCACGCAGCCCGGTTAGCCTACGTTAGAGCCTGCGGTAGCAGAGGTCGAAGATCAGCCGGCCGGCCTCATGGGCCTTCGCCTCGAAGCTCGTGCGGATTCGGCCTTCGAAACGTGGCGCCCAGCCGCCCGTTTCATCCACGCCTTCGTTGGGACCTGTGTGTTCGGTACTGACCGGGGCCCGGCCTTCACGGACAGGTGCGCCACCCACCACCGATTCCACACCGGACTGCCACACGTGGGTGAGGGGACTTTCAGGCCCGCGGCGCTCGCCGGTGTGCAGGTTTTCGAAGTCCTCCGAACCCGCCAGGACATCGCGGACATGGACGGCGTAGTTGGACCAGTCGGTGGCGATCCGCCACAGTCCGCCCTTCTTGAGCGCACGGGCCGCGAGGTCGGCAAATTCCGGCTGGATGAGACGACGCTTGTGGTGGCGGGACTTGTGCCATGGATCCGGGAAGAAGATCCACAGTTCGTCAACAGACCCGGCGGGCAGCATGGTGGACAGAACCTCAGGCGCGTTGGCTTCCACTACCCGCACGTTACTGAGCCCGCGGCTGTTGATCTTGATGATGGTGTTGGCAAGACCCGGCGTGTAGACCTCAACGGCCAGGAAGTCCGTGTCCGGGTTCTGCTCGGCTGCATGGCAGATGGCGTCGCCGAGCCCGGAACCGATCTCCACGATGAGCGGTGCCTTGCGGCCGAACTCTGCTTCTGCATCGAACGTGTAGTCCGGGTGCACAGACGTGTTGGCGATGTGCCGGGGAACGTCCACCGCCCAGCGTTCGGCGTGCTGTTCCCACGCGGCCTGGCGGCGTCCTTGCAGCCGGGTTCCGCGGCGGACAAAGCTGACCGGCCGGCCGCCATAAGTGCCGAAGGACGCCTGGGTACCCGGTGTCACAGGCCGCGGGACATCCGGGGGCTGGGGGGATTCTGGGGATTCGCTCATCCCTTCCAGAATAGTGGAGATCACCACGGCGCCGCGGTTCAGACAAACGGCAGCAAGCCCTGGGACCTCAGCGTGAGAATCAACCCGATGGTGAAAAGGATCCCGGTTACCCAGAGCGCGGCCACCGCCGAGGTTCTGCTGCCAGACCAGTCCGGAACCCCCGGGGAAGCCCTGATTGCCGCAACGGCCAGGGTCACCGAAAGGAGCCCGAGGAGCATCGGGATACTCCAGAGGACCAGGGGCGCAACCCAGAACCGTTCCGATGGCCCCTCGTCGGGGTAGGTAAGAAGTGCGGCGGTCATAGCGAGAGGTGCAGTCAGGACAAGGGTGACAGGCGCAATGATGGCAAGCACCAGACTGGTGGTGCCTTTACCTGCGCTTCCGCCCGGTGGCGGGACCGGATGAGTTGGCGGGACGGGCACCTGTGCTGGGACTTGCTGTGGTGGCCGGGCCGCGGGGAGCGCTTGAGGGTGCTGATCGTGTGGCTTCGGAAGATTCATTATGCTCCCAGCGCTGAAGGGGATTTGGTTCGGAGGGACGTTCCCAGCGTAGGAAGGACGCAGGGATACCATCAGTGCCGGGGTGGCCTATGTGGATAGCTCCACATAGATAACTTTCACGTCGATAATTTCCACATAAATGACTTGCACACCAGGGGGAGAAAGCAGGCCTGACAGAATAGGGCCGTGAGAAACGACCAGACCCCCGGTACGCCAGGCGTCCTGGTCGACGCCGAAATCGATGACCTTCCCGGGGCTGCGCCAACCACGCTTCCCTGGAGCGGGAACAATAAGGCCGCGCTGGCCTACCTGGGCGCATGCCTGGTTCTGATCGGACTTAACCTGCGGACTGTCTTCTCGAGTTTCGCGGCAGTACTGCCCGAACTGGTCTCCGATGCCGGGCTGCCGAGCTGGGCTGTCGTGGTACTCACCACTGTCCCCGTCACGCTCCTGGGCGGATTCGCTCCGCTGGCTCCGGTGCTGGCCCGCCGCTTCGGCGCGGAAAAAGTCCTGCTGGGCGCCATGGCTGTTCTCACCGCGGGGCTCATCCTGCGGCCTGCCGACTTGGGCGGCGTGTTTCCCGGTATGGGCCATCTGCCGGCACTGTTAGCGGGAACTGCGGCCTGCGGTGCCGCCATCGCCCTGTGCAACGTGCTTCTGCCAGGGCTGGTAAAGCGTGACTTCCCGCACCGGCTCGGGCTGATGGGCGGGCTCTACACCACTGCCATCTGCGCCTCGGCTGCGCTGGGGGCGGGCTTTACGTATCCCGTCTTCCTGTCGACGGGGGAGTGGACGTCGGCGCTCTGGGTCTGGGCGGTTCCTGCCGCCGTCGTACTCTTCCTGTTCCTCCCGGTGGCGCTGAACCAGCGGCCCGTCCGGCATCAGACAGCCAAGGACGGCGTAAACGTGTGGCGCTCGCCGGTGGCCTGGCAGGTGACCGTCTTCATGGCGCTGCAGGCCATGATGTCCTTCAGCGTCTTCGCGTGGCTGGCCCCGATCCTGAGGGAACGCGGGGAGGACGGGGCCACGGCCGGGCTCATGGTGTCGGTATCCATTGTGCTGCAGATGCTGGGTTCGCTGTTCGCCCCGGCGCTGGCAACGAGGTTCCGGGACCAGCGGGCCATCAACACGATAGTGGCCCTGATGACCGGCGGCGGGTTCGCGCTGAGCATCTTCGGCCCGCTGGAGCTCGGCTGGGTGTGGACAGGACTGCTCGGGCTGGGGCAGGGGAGCCTCACGGCGGTGGCGCTGACCATGATCATGGTCCGGACGCGGGACGGCCACACTGCTGCGCATTTGTCCGGAATGATGCAGGGGGTTGGCTACGGTCTCGGGTCCACCGGAACGCTAATGGTGGGCCAACTGCACCAGGCAACCGGATCTTTCGCGGCCGCCGGCGTGCTTTTCCTGGTGGTGGGTTCACTGGCCGCCGTCTTTGGTTACCAATCGGGCCGGAACCGGTACGTCTGACCAGGCACGCGGTACCAGGTGCCGGTTTCATCGGCCCCAAAACGGCACGTGCCGCTAACTGGTTGTGTCTGCCTGGTTAGCCGCAGCCGTCGCCGCGTTCCAGCGGACCGCTCCCGTGCCGGCCTCGCCCAGTTGGTCGTCCGGATTCTGCAGCCGGCACGACTTCAGGCTCAGGCAGCCGCAGCCGATACAGCCTTCCAGGTCCGCGCGCAGGTGTTCCAACGCCTCGATTCGGGCATCGAGTTCCGTACGCCAGAGCCGCGAAAGCCTGGTCCAGTCGCGCTTGGTGGGCGTGCGCCCCTCGGGCAGCGAGTCCAGGGCCGCCCGGATGTCCTTCAGCGGAATGCCGACCCGCTGAGATACCCGGATGAACGCGACCCGCCGAAGAGCGTCCCTGCGGTAGCGCCGTTGGTTGCCGGCGGTGCGCGCGGAGGAGATGAGGCCGTTGCGCTCATAGAAGTGAAGGGCCGACGGCGCCACGCCGCTCCGGTCCGACAACTCGCCAATGCTGAGCACATGATTCACCCCGCCTGCGAGTTGTGGCATGCTTCCCCTTGTTGGACCAACGGTGTTCCGGCTTTGGTCCAGCGCTTTCCGCAAGCCGGACATGACCTTGACCTCAACCTTAGTTGAGGTTCTACGGTTGCGTCCATGACAACTGATCAGGCCGCTAACGTGCGCGATTCCACCCTTCCAGCCACCCATTCCACCGCCGGCATCCTGCAGCGGCCATACCGATGGGTGACCATCGGCGCGTGCTCCCTGGTTTTCCTGGCTGCCTTCGAATCGCTCGCGGTGACCACCATCATGCCCCTAGTCAGCCGCGAACTGAACGGGGCGGGCCTCTACGCGCTGGCTTTCGCGGGGCCGCTGGCCACGGGCATGATCGGCATGGTGACGGCCGGGAACTGGTCGGACCGGAGAGGCCCGGCCGCGCCGCTGTACGCGTCGGTGGCCCTCTTTATCGTTGGCCTGCTGATCGCAGGTACAGCGGTTTCCATGCCGATGCTGGTCGCGGGCAGGCTGGTGCAGGGACTTGGCGGCGGAGCGCTGACTGTGGCCCTCTACGTCGTCGTCGCCCGCGTCTACCCGTCGGCGCTGCATCCCGGAATCTTCGCGGCCTTCTCTGCCGCCTGGGTGGTCCCCTCCCTGGTGGGCCCGTTTGCGGCCGGGGTCGTGGCGCAGGTCCTGAGCTGGCACTGGGTGTTTCTGGGCGTGGTGGGGCTGGTAGTTCCGGCGCTGGTGATGATAGTTCCGGTGCTGCGGGGGATGGCACGCAATCCCAAGCAAAACGGCGGGACGCCAGCTCCGTGGGCTCTGCGGCGCATTTCATGGGCAGCGCTCGCCGCCCTGGCCATTCTGGGGCTGAACCTTTCTGCCCAGATCAGGATTCCAGGCCTTCCCGTTGCCACTGTCGTCATGGCTGCAGCCGCCGTGGCCCTCGCCCTCGTGTCCGTGCGGCCGCTGGTGCCGCGTGGCACGCTGACTGCCCGGAAGGGTCTGCCCAGCGTCATCCTCACCCGCGGCCTGGCCTCGGCCGCGTTCTTCGGCGCAGAGGTCTATCTGCCTTACCTGCTCGTGGAGCAGTACGCCTTCCCGCCCACCCTCGCGGGCCTCACTCTCACCGGCGGCGCGCTGGCGTGGGCCGGTGCCGCGGCCATCCAAGGGCGCCTCGGCACGAGGCTCGCCCACAGTACTGCCGTGCGGATCGGCTCTGTACTCGTCCTGGGAGCCATCCTCCTGGCACTCGTCACAACAGCACTGCACTGGCCGCCCGCCGTCGCAATTTCCGGCTGGATCTTCGCAGGCGGCGGGATGGGGCTGCTCTATCCGCGGCTCAGCGTGATGACACTGGCCCTCTCCACCGAGGATGACGAAGGCTTCAACAGCTCCGCCATGTCGATTTCCGATTCGCTCGGCGGCGCGCTGGCACTTGCCACCACGGGCATCGTCTTTCCGGCATTTACGACGGCGACGGCCTCCTTCTCCGGTGTCTTCGCCTTGACCGCGCTGGTTGCGGTAGCCGCCGTCGTCGTGGCGCCAAGGGTCCTGGCACCTGGCGCCGGCCAGCCCCGGTAGGTTCGCCGTCACGACAGGGCGGTCGCGAGGGCGGTCGCGAGGGCAGCGCGTCAGGGAAGCCGGGTCGCGCGCAGGACGGTGTCCCCGATGACGGCTTCCTGGCCGTCCGGACCCGTGGCCAGCCGGTCACGGGTCGTGAGGACTTCCAGTTGCCACCCCGGGGAGTCCAGGTCCAGCTCCTGGACCAGCTGGTCAGGGGTGTACAACATCTCATGCGAAGTGTGCAATCCCCCCGGCGGCAGCCGGTCCGGATGGTGTCCCACGATCAGCAGGGTGCCGCCTGGCCTGACCGCCGCAGCCGCCGCCCGCAGCGGGCCTTGCCATGGCAGGGACGGCGAATGCAGGAACTGCGAGGACACCAGATCAAACTCGCCTTCCGGCTTCCACTCCTCCAGGTCAGCCTGCAGCCACTGGATCCGGCTGGGGACGGCGTCCTCACCAGCATGCACGCTTGCCTTGTCGCGAGCCACTTTTTCGTTGACGGCCGCCCGTTCCAGCGCAACGGCGGAAACGTCGACGGCGGTGACAGTCCAGCCGTGCTGTGCGAGCCAGATGGCGTCAGCTCCCTCGCCGCAGCCCAGGTCCAAGGCCTTGCCCGGATGCAATCCCGCAGCTTCCCGTACCAGCTGGACATTGGGTTTGCCGCTCCAGATCTGCGGCTTGCTCCGATACCTCTCGTCCCACGCGACGGCCGCGCCTTGGTGCGGTTCCTCGTCAAGGCGGGGTCCGCCGTCGTTCGTTATGTGGTGGTGATCAGCGTGGTGCGTCATGCCTCAAGCGTGCTCCTGCACCACCAGTCAAGGCAACAATTCCGGGGAACCCAAGGAGGTCCTCCCACGAACCCAAGTAGGTAGCAGCAGGTGTCGTTTTGGGCCCCCAAAACGACACCTGCTGCTACCCAGTTGGGGGGGCGGAAGGGTGCGGGGGAGGGGCCGCCAAAGGCCCGGGGATTCGGGATGGTAGACTGGTGGAACTTGATGTGCAGTGATGCCCGCTTAGTCCCTCATCGGGGAGTGGGCTTTTTTCATGTGAGAGGCACATCCTGCGTCGATGAACGCGTTCTATTTGGTCCTGGCCGCCGCTTTGCACAAACGGCACCGGTTGATCACCTGACTTTTCTTCGGCGACCCCCTGAGCCAACCGGCGTCGGGGGCCGATATCCGCACGGATACCGCCTGAAAGACCTTTGATACATGACTACTTTTGCTGCCCTCGGCACGCCCAAGGCCCTCGCCGACACCCTCACCGCCCAGGGAATCGACACCCCGTTCCCCATCCAGGTGAAGACCCTCCCCGACACCCTGGCCGGACGCGACGTCCTGGGCCGCGGCCGCACCGGCTCCGGCAAGACCATCGCCTTCGCCATCCCGCTTGTAGCACGACTCGCTGAGCGGGAAGCCAAGCACTTCCGCAAGCCCGGCCGCCCCATGGGCCTGGTCCTCGCGCCGACCCGTGAACTTGCCACCCAGATCAACGCCACCATCGAACCGATGGCCAAAGCCATGGGCCTGAACACCACCGTGATCTACGGCGGCATCTCCCAGGCCCGCCAGGAAAAGGCACTGCGCGCCGGCGTGGATATCGTCATCGCCTGCCCCGGCCGCCTGGAGGACCTCATCCGCCAGCGCATCCTCACCCTCGAGGCCGTGGAGATCACCGTCCTGGACGAGGCCGACCACATGGCTGACCTCGGCTTCCTGCCCGTGGTCAAGAAGCTCATGGACATGACCCCCAGCCAGGGCCAGCGCCTGCTGTTCTCCGCCACCCTGGATAACGGCGTCGACAAGATCGTCCAGCGTTACCTGTCCAACCCGCTGACCCACTCGGTTGACGATCCGCAGGCCGCGGTGACCACCATGGAGCACCACGTGCTGGTGGTCAACGACCAGACGGTCAAGAAGCAGCTGATCGTGGAGCTCGCCTCGGGTGCCGGCCGCCGCGTCCTCTTCATGCGGACGAAGCACCACGCCCGCAAGCTGGCAAAGACCCTGACCGACGCCGGGATCCCCGCCGTTGACCTGCACGGGAACCTCTCGCAGAACGCACGTGACCGCAACCTCGCAGAGTTTTCCTCCGGCGACGTCCGCGTCCTGGTGGCCACCGACGTCGCGGCCCGCGGCGTGCACGTGGACGACGTCGAACTGGTGATCCACGTTGATCCGCCCACAGAGCACAAGGCCTACCTGCACCGCTCAGGCCGCACGGCCCGCGCAGGTTCGGACGGCACCGTCGTCACACTGACCCTCCCGGAGCAGCAGTCTGACGTCAAGAAGCTCATGAAGGCTGCCGGCGTCGAGGTTAACTTCGAGCGCGTCACCGCCAACTCCCCGCTGGTTGCAGAACTCGTGGGCGAAATGGCCGACAAGATCGATCCCCGCACCCGGGCAGCCCTGCTGGCCGCCAAGGCCAACCAGGGCGGCGGCACCTCCACCGGTGCCAACGCCGAACGCAAGCGCGCCCGTCGGCAGGCCGCACCCACCGCTGGTGGCCGTGGCGGACGCGGCGGACGTGGACGCGTTTCGGCTGAGGCGCCCCGCACCGATATCCCCCGGGCAGAGCGCCGCGCCGTGGCCTACGAAGGCCAGGCCGCTGCGCGCAACGCGGCAGACCGTGTCATCGAACAGAACGAGGACCGCGCCCAGGCAGCTGCGGCAGCACGCCGCAACTCCCGCGGCCGCAGCACGGCCTACTCCACGCACCGCAACGATGTCCCCGCGGCAGGTGGCCGTTCATCGGCTGGCCGCGGCTCGGACGGCCGTGCCCCTGAAGGCCGTTCGGATTCACGTGTCACCCGCAGCGACGCTCCCCGCGGTGGCACCGGACGTCCGGCAACGTCCGGCGGACAGCGCAGCGGACGCCCGGCAACCGGCCAGCGTGCAGCGGCCGGCGCAGGTGCAGGCGGCCGCAGCGGCGGACAGCGCTCCGCAGGCGCCGGCGCAGGTGCGGCCGGCGGCGGCAACAAGGCTGTCTGGTCCTCCAACACCGGCGGAACCTCCGGTGGATCCTACGCCGGCAACGGCGGCGGCGGTCGGTCGAGCGATGGCCGTCCGGCCCGCAGCGGTCCCCGCCGCGCGTCAGCCCCGGCGTCGAACGAACGCCGCAGCCGCTAGTCCCCAACCGCTCCCTAACCTCGCAAGGCCACACCGGCTCCCTGCCCTCGCAAGCTCAGGCCGGGTCCCTCGCCGGAGCGGATCCACGGTCAGGGAACCCGGCGGTCGTGGGCCCAGCTTAACCACCATCGAGTGTTCCGCTTGCGCCGTTTAGAAGGTTCATGACGGCGCTTACGGAGCACTCGATGGGGTTAATCCCTACCAGCCGCGGGCGCGCCACTCCGCAAGGTGCGGCCGTTCCGCACCCAGCGTGGTGGGCCGGCCGTGGCCGGGATGAATCACGGTGTCGTCAGGGTACACGTCAAACAACCGCTCGCTGACGTCGCCGATTAGCTGCTGAAAACGGGACGGATCCTTCTGCGTGTTCCCCACGCCGCCGGGAAAGAGCGAGTCGCCGGAGAAGATGTGCGCCCTGCCCTCGGGATCCTGGTACACCAGGGCAATTGAGCCGGGCGTATGCCCGCGCAGATGCACTGCTGTCACGTCGAAGCCGTCGAATGCATGGACGTCGCCGTGGTCCAGCAGCACGTCCACCTTCACTGGCAGCTCAGGGGCGTCATCCCTGCCCGCTGCCGTCCGCGCCCCCGTGGCTTCCACCAGGGCCGGAAGCGCCCTGACATGGTCCCAATGCTGGTGGGTCGTAGCGATCAGCTCAAGCCTGGGCGTGGCCGCGGTATCACTGGCGGCCTCGGCGAGCAGTCCCTGGATGGCGGGAAGGTCATCCGCGGCGTCAATCAGCAGTTGGGCGCCGGATTCCTTGGCGGTCAGCAGATACACATTGTTGTCCATCTCGCTGACGGAGATCCGGCGGATCGTGATGTCCCTGAGGTCATGGATCAGCGTGTCCGTCCGATCCACTTTATTCGCGGCCTTCTGATACCCAGCGCGGGTCGGCGGAGCGGGAGCCGACGACGGCGACCGCGGCCTGGTCCAGTGCGTCCAGTTGCGCCTGGCTCAGGTTCAGCGCCAGGGCTCCGAGATTCTCATCGATCCGGTGCGTCTTCCGCGTGCCGGGGATGGGTACGACGGAAAGTCCGAGCCGCTTGCCTTGGGACAGCAGCCAGGCGAGTGCCACCTGGGCAGGCGTTGCAGCCAGTTCGGTGGCCACAGCCTGTACTGCCGCCACCACTCCCTGGTTGGCGTCAAAGGCGTTTTCAGCGAAACGGGGGATCCGGCGTCGGAAGTCATTTTCTCCGAGGCTGGAAGCGTCAACGGTGCCGGTGAGGAATCCCCGGCCCAGCGGCGAATACGGCACAAAACCCACTCCGAGCCGGGCCGCGGCAGGAACAACGTTGCGTTCCACGTCGCGGCTCCAGATGGACCATTCGCTCTGCACCGCGGCGATCGGGTGCACGGCGTGGGCTTCGGCCAGTTCCTCGGCCGTCACCTCGGACAGACCAAGATGCTTGACCTTGCCTAGCTGCACCAGCTCCGCCATGGCCTCTACGGTTTCCACAATCGGAACGCGGAGGTCACGGCGGTGCATGTAGTAGAGGTCGATCACGTCAGTGTCCAGGCGTTTCAGGCTGGCGTCCACGGCATGCCGCACGTAGGCGGCATCGCCCCGGACGTCCCGGTACCCGTCGGCCGGGCTGCCCACCAGGGCGAATTTGGTGGCCAGCTGCACCTCTTCGCGACGCTCCTTGAGCAGCAGCGAAATGAGTTCCTCGTTGCTGCCCCCGCCATAGATGTCCGCGGTGTCGATGAAGGTGATCCCGGCGTCGACCGCGTGGTTCAGGGTTTTCAGTGCTTCTGCAGGGTCAACGCCCCCGTAGACGGGGGTGAGGGCCATTCCGCCGAAGCCGAGGGGGCTGACGGTGAGGCCGTCGCCGAGCCGGACTGAGGTTTCTGCCATGATGCGCTCCGTTCGCTCTAAATTCGTCTCCCAGCCAAGAACTCCGGGTTCCGCGTCTCTATTCCGGCTTGCCTGGACACGCCGGTGGGCTGCCCCGAAAAGGGCAGATTCAGGAAGGAAGAGGCGTTAGAGGGCGCCGCCGGCCGCCACCGGGGCGGAAGAGTCCCGGCCGCCGTCGCCGATGGTTTCGCGGGCGATGAAGTTCTCGATGTCGAACAGGTTGTCCGCCCGTTCGGCGATGTTCAGCAGGGTGGTCATGGCGGCCACTTCCTCCACCTGCTCCTTGAGGAACCAGAGCATGAACTGTTCGCCCAGGGCGTCGTCCTCTCCGCGGGCGGCCCGGAAGAGGGCTTCGATGTTGCCGGTGACTTCCTTTTCCTGCTGGAGCGCCAGGGCGAGCGGTTCCGTGACGGATGAGAAGTCGTTGCGGACCGTGGGGACACCGGGAATCGTAAACGCGATGTCGCGGTCCAGCATGTACTGGACCATCATCATCGCGTGGTTCCGTTCCTCAATCGACTGCCGGTAGAAGTAGCGGGCAAGCTGCGGCAGGTCCTGGTTGGCGAACCAGGTGGCCACGGCAATGTACTGCTGCGAAGCCGCGAATTCGTTTCCGATTTGGGTGGACAGGAGTGCATTGAAAGATGTGGTGGTCATAGCCCGAGTCTATGGACTGCTCTAACCAGTGACCAGTGTGGGCAGGCTCAGCTTCAGAAGGGAAGGCTGGCCTGTCCACCGGAAGCTATTCCGCAACCGGGTCGATCGAGACTATGGCCAGGAATCCGCGTCCCAGGATGTCGGGAGTGTCGATGTCGGAGCCCACGACGGCGTCGTACCTAGCCAGGGGCTCCGGGTCATGTGTTTCGTCCGCAGCCGTGGCCTGGCCCTGCAGCAGTATGGCCAACTGGCCCTCGAACACCGGCTGGGCCCGCTTCTTGGAGAGTTCGATGATGGAGGTGTAGCCCTTGAACGAGCTGGACCTTGTGATGACGTTGAGATTCCGGATATCGCCCGTGGGAAGGGCCCCGTGGCTCATGGCCTCGCCGCCAAACCTGAACGGCCGGTACTTCTCCAGCGGGTGCTCGGCGCCGTCCACGGTGAGCAGGAGCAACTCGCCCTCGATCACTGTCAGCACTCGTTCCATTCCCGGGAACGCTGAGAACTCTCCGGCCTTGGTGATTTCTGCGATGCTCACCCGCCAGTCCCACGCACCGTCCTGGGCGGAGGCCGCCTGCGGATGGCTGGCCAGCTCTCGCGTGACACCGCCCCCGTTCCGCCACGGTTGGGGCCTGAGGTCTGCATAACGGATGATTTCCATCCGTCCAGCCTAGATGTTTTGACCACCGACGGCGGGCAGCAGCAGGCAGTCGGCGGCCGCCAAAGTAGATCGTGACATCGGCGGTGCCGGCCGTTCCCTGCTAACCTCCTCGCGGGGGGAAAGTGCTTGAGACGCCCTAAGGAGCCGGAATGTTCGTCAAAGTGTGCGGGCTGAGTACGCCCGAATCCGTCCGCGAGGCCGTAGACGCCGGCGCGGACGCCGTCGGCTTTGTCCTGACCGCCAGCCCGCGCGTTGTCTCGCCCGCGCAGGTTTCCAGGCTTCTGGCGGATGTGCCAAGCGGCGTGGCCGCCGTCGGCGTTTTCCGGCATGAACCCCTCGCCGATGCCATTGCCATCGCCCGTGCCGCCGGACTCGAGTGGGTCCAACTCCACGGTGACCTCGCCCCGGAAGACGTCACAGCAGTGCACGACGCCGGCATGAAGCTGATCAGGGCGGTCACCATGGCAGCCGCTGCGGACGCATTCGCCGACTGGGGCGAGGAACTCCTCCTGATCGACGCGGCCGTCCCCGGGTCCGGCGAGGCGTGGGACTACGCCTCCATGGTGGACGTGACGGCGCTCCAGGACCGCAAATGGCTGCTGGCGGGCGGCCTTGACCCTGCCAACGTTGCCCAGGCGTCCGCAGCGGCTGGTGCGTGGGGCGTGGATGTCTCCTCCGGCGTCGAGGTCTCCAGGGGAGTGAAGGACCTGGCCAAGATCCGCGCCTTCGTAAAGGCAGCAAAAAGCTAGGCACGAGGGCCGTTACCAGGGAAGAATCAGGGCACACCCCTGGTTTTTTGTCGGCCCCCGCAGGGCACAATGGACAGATGAAGACACTGCTCAACATCATCTGGCTGGTTTTCGGCGGCCTCTGGCTTGCCCTGGGCTACTTCCTGGCCGGCGTCATCTGCTGCCTGCTCATCGTCACCATCCCCTGGGGGATCGCGTCGTTCAGGATTGCCGCCTACACACTCTGGCCGTTCGGACGCATGGTGGTGGACAAGCCCGGCGGGACGGGCGTGTTCACGCTGCTTGGCAACGTGATCTGGCTGCTGGTCGCCGGCATCTGGATCGCAATCGGCCATGTGGTTACGGCCATTGCCATGGCCATCACTATCATCGGCATCCCGCTGGCGGTCGCCAACCTGAAGCTCATCCCGGTGTCCCTCATGCCGCTGGGCAAGCAGATCGTTCCCACCAGCACGCCGTTCGTCGCCAGCTACCGCTAGCCGGCGCGTCCATGCGTCCTAGGAACCATGCGTCCTAGGAACCCGCCTGCCCCTCCAGCCCGGGCACCAGGCCCTGGGCTTCCAGCTCCTCACTCCGCAGGGCCCGCAGGACACAGAACTCGTTGCCGTCGGGATCGGCCATCACCACCCAGGTCACGTCCTTGCCCTGGCCCACCGAAACCCGGGTGGCGCCCAGAGCTTCCAGGCGCTGGACTTCCACAGCCTGGTCTTCGGGCCGCAGGTCAAGGTGCAGCCTGTTCTTGACCTCCTTGCGCTCCGGTACCTTCAGGAACAGCAGGTCGGGGGAGACGCCGTCCTGCGGACTGCCTGCGGGCGGCTCCAGGACGATTTCGTCCTCCACCTCGTAGGTCCGGCGCCATCCCAGGGCCTTCTCCCAGAAGTCCGCGGGCACGCCGGGGTCGGTTGAGTCGATGCTCAGTGCTTGGATTCGCAGGTTCATCCGAGCAGTCTTGCATTAGCCCTCCGGGGCGGTAAAGGCCGGCGCCTGGCTTCAGGCCAGTTCGCCCTGCAGGTTCCGCCGGGCGGCGTCCAGCCACAGCTCCCGCGCCCGCTGGCTGTGGAACAGCGGGTCCAGTTCCAGTAGGTGACGGACGACGGCGGCGCGCCCCGCCGCGAAGTCAGCGTCGCCGATGTGCGCATAGTCTTTCCGGACCGCTGCCACATACCGGGCGTACGGCTCCGGGTCGCCGCCGAGGACTGACAGGTCCGCGTCACAGAGGAGTGCGCCGTCGTCGTCCCCCGGGTCCGGGCGGTGGTCCGAGGTCAGCCGGACAAGGCGGGCCACCTCCTCGATTTCCGCGTCAGGAAGTCCTGTGCCGGCCAGCCTGTCTTCTGCAAGCCGGGCAGACTCCTCCTCATCCTGGCCTGCGACTCCGCGATACACCGCATCGTGGAACCAGGCCGCCAGCAGCACCGTCCGCGGCGGTTCTGCGGGTTCGGTCAGCAGGTCCAGGGCCTCCAGCACGGCGAGGAGGTGGGTGCAGCCGTGGTACTGGCGGTGCTCCTCGCCCCAGCGGTCCAGCAGGTCAAGAAAGAGTGCGTCGTGGCCGTGCATGACGGTGTTCCACCGGTTCAGGAGTGGCACCTTGAGCGATGTGTTCCTTGCGCGGGCGGGGATGCGGAGCCCGCTGGCTATCAGTTTGCGGACCAGGATCCGGGCCTCCACGGGGATCGCACCGGCGGCAACCAGGTCATCGAAGCGGCGTTCCGGGACGTCGTAGTGGTCGCCGTCGAAGGCCCGGTCCGGGACTCCGGCCGCGGCGGCAAAGGCGTGGAGTTCCTCGAGCGAAGTGTCCGAGATCAGGTGCGAGAAATGCGTTCCGTGGGCAGGCCAGAGGGGCGGGTCAACAAAGATGGCCATGCACGAAGTCTAGTGCGGGGCGGGCCGGACAGGCACGCGCAAGGGAGCGGCGGCCGGCCTCCCCCAAGGTGGCCGGCCGCCGGGATTGTGGGCCTATTTGCTGAAGCTTGCCGCCCTGGCCGCCGCCTGTTTCCGGATCTCAGTCACCGTGGCAATCTCCGGCTCCAGCTGCTGCATGCGGGTGGTGAGGTACTTGTCCAGCACTGCGTCGAGTTGGCCATGGAAGTTGACCTGCTCGCGGCATGTTGTATCAGTGACCGCGATCTTGAACTCGTTCAGGCCGCCGGCCTTCAGGCCGGCAGTGACGGCGTCGGCAGGGCTGCGGAAGTTGGCGTAGGGCGATGAGGACATGCAGTCCTTCCAGGAGTTGATGGCTTTCGGGTACCCGGAATCGGACATGGCAGCACCGGCAGCGGAGTTCAGCGCATTCTCGGTGACCCCCGTGGCCAGGACGTAATTCTCCATGCTGCCGTAGATCTTTCGCGCAGCTTCGCCGCGGCAGCCGCCGCCGGACGTGCCCATGCCGTTCACTGTCACCATCGTGTCCGCTGTCTTTGGGCCCGAAAGGGCGGCCACAAACGCGGGATCCTCGAAGAGCTTTGCTTCATCGGAGCCGGGGGCCGGTTCGCCAGGTCCTGTCGGCTGCAGGGAGGCGTACCCGCTCGCCTTGGCAGTGGCCACGTCCAGACGCTTGAGGCCCATGTTGGCGTTGAAATCCACGCGGTAGGCATCCACGGGCGGAGCGTAATCATAGCCGGCCGCGGCCATGCACTCGCGGATGGCGGCGGCCCGTCCAGTTTCGGCTGCCACATCAGGGCTGGCGTAGGCCTGCGCCTGGGCCGTGATGCCGCTAATGGGCGTTCCCGAGGCCGCGATGGTGCCTCCCGGGATTGCGGAGGCCGCCAGTGCTGCCGTTGCCCCGGCCGCCAGTACGGCGAGTCCGATCAGATTCCTTTTCATGATTTCCCCCAATAGTTGGTGATGCTGCGGTGATCTTCGTGCGTCCCGGGCGCCGGCTTCAGTTGCCCAGCAGCCCGTTCTGATAGGCGTAAGCCACAAGTTGGATACGGTTGCGGAGCTTGAGTTTGGCCAGGATGCTTCCCACGTGGGACTTCACAGTGGCCTCGCTCAGCACCAGGCCGGCGGCAATTTCGGCGTTACCTTGCCCGGCTGCGGCGAGCAGGAACACGTCCTTTTCCCGCCCGGACAGCGCATCTAGTGCCGCGGTGTTGCCGGATACGGGAGTGGTGTAGTCGCGGAGAAGCTGGTTGGTGGCGTGCGGGGCCATCACCGCATGCCCTGAGTGGACCGTGCGAATGGCCGCCAGCAGGAACTCAGGCGTGGCATCCTTCGTCAGGAATCCGGCGGCGCCGGCCTGGATGGCCCGGACCACCGCCTCGTCGTGCTGGATGGTGGTGAGCACAATGACCTTGGGCGGAGTGCCGGGACCTGAGGCAATGGTGCGCGTGGCCGTGATCCCGTCCATGACCGGCATCCTGATGTCCATCAGCATGATGTCAGGCCCGACGGCGGCTGCAAGTTCCACAGCCGCCGCACCATCCTGGGCCTCACCAACGAAGTCCAGGTCGGGCTGGCTGCGCAGGATCATTTTCAGGCCGGCGCTAAACAGCGGCTGGTCGTCCACCAGGGCGATCCGGATGGCTGGTGCTGCGATGTCTGTGCCGGTCATGGCAGCACCGCCTCCACATCGAAGCGGTTTCCGGCCGTGACGGCCGTGAGGTAGCCGCCTGCCGCCGTCGCACGTTCCTTCATCCCGGGGATGCCCCTGCCTGTACTCGGGCCGGGAGCCAAGGGACCGCCGGATAACGCTGAAGTGACGCGGACAGTGAGTCCTCCCTCGCCGGACCGGACTGAAACGGCGGCACCCTTGGACCTGTCACCATGCCGGAACGCATTCGTCAGGCTTTCCTGAATCACGCGGTAGGCCGTGAGCTCCTGGAGCGGTGTCACCCCGGGCGGCAATGCCGGGGCATCCACCGTGACGGGCATTCCGCTGGCGGTGAACTGGTCTGCCAGTATGCCCAGCTGTCCGAGGGAAGGTGCCGGCGAAGTGGGCGGGGCCGGATCCGCCGTGAAGACGTTCTCCAGCATGTGGCGGGTTTCAACCAGGGCCGTGCGGGCGGCCGTGGCGATGATCCGGGCAGACTCCTCCACCGCCTCCGGCTCACTCCGGTGGATGTAGCGGATTCCCTCCGCCTGGGCGGTGATGACGGTCAGCGAGTGGGCCAGGACGTCGTGGAGTTCCCGCGCGATCCGGTTGCGTTCCTGTTCAACGGCGAGTTCCGTGACTGTCTGCTGCAGGTCCGTCTCCGCCCGGAGCTGGGCGCGGCGGCTGCGGGAAGCATTGTTGACGGCCAGTGCTGCGGCCCAGGCGGCCAGGTTGAAGGCTGCGGAGGCGCCGAAGACCAGGAAGACGTACGTGCCTGTTCGGAGCGCGCCGCGGCCATAGATCTGCGGGGGAAAGACGAAATTGACCCATGTCGCGTCGCTGAACCAATTCGTGGTGATCAGCCCGGCGGAGGCGAGGGCAAACGCCGGAAGCAGCCAGCGGTGGCGCCCTCGGTAGCCCAGGCCAGCGAACAGGATGGCCAGCGGAATTGCGCTGTAGCTGAGGACGCCGGACAGCATGACACCCGGAACCATCCTGGCGCTTTGCAGCAGCAGCACGCCGGCCGTAAACGCCAGTGCGCCCAACGGAATCAATCGGGCTGCCGCCACCGCGGATAGTAGGGCCACCAGGAGGGCGCTGTCCCGGTTGAACCCGCGCTGCTCCAGCACCATGAGGGCCAGCAAAACTGCCAGTGCAGTCGCAGGGGCAGCCGCCATGCCGGCCAGCCGGCGGGAGGGGTTGAGGAGGGGAAACATGCTCCTACCCTATGTGCGGCTTTGGGCCGGAAAGGCCGCGACGGCAGGGGTTCAGCATCAAGGATGAGGAAGTTCAACCGAAGTGATGAGGCCGGTGCCCGGTTCCTGCTTCCGGGAGGCTGGCGGGAACCGGTAATGCGGTTTCCTCAGGAGCATCCAACCGCATATGAGGACTAGACTGGCGAAATGCCCACTATTCGCGTTTCCGAAGCCGCCCGGTTCCTCGGCGTCAGCGATGACACCGTCCGCCGCTGGACGGAGCACGGAACGCTGACCCCGGTGAAGGACGACGGCGGCCGGCTCGCCGTGGACGGGCTGGAACTGGCCCGTCATGCCCGGAAGCTCGCCCAGCTTCCGGACGATGCGCAGCGGCGGGGAAGCTCTGCCCGCAACAGGTTTGTCGGCCTGGTCACCGGCATCACAGCGGACACCGTGATGGCCCAGGTGGAACTGCAGTGCGGACCGTTCCGGGTGGTGTCGCTCATGAGCAGTGAGGCGGTACGCGAGCTTGGCCTGGAGCTCGGCTCGGTGGCCACGGCCGTCGTCAAAGCCACCACGGTGATCATCGAGACGCCGCACGGAAGGGCCACAGCGTGAGGCGCTTGCCCCGGGGCCGTCGGGGAGTCATTGCCTGGGTCATCCTCCTGGTGCTGGCGCTCGCCGGGTGCGCCCCGCCAGCAGGGGGCGGAAACAGCGACGCCGGCTCGTCAAGATCAGGGGGCACCGTCACGGTCTTCGCGGCAGCCTCGCTTCAGGCCGCCTTCACCGAGCTGGCGGGGAAGTTCGAGGCCAGCCACCCGGGAACCAAAGTCACCCTGAGCTTCGCCGGCTCGGCAGACCTTGCCACGCAGATCACCCAGGGCGCACCGGCGGACGTGTTTGCGTCCGCGGACACGCGGAACATGGCCAAGCTGCAGGACGCCGGCCTGGCCGATGGGGAGCCCCGGGACTTCGCCACGAACACGCTCACCATTGCCGTTCCACAGGGCAACCCCGCCGGCATTACCGGCTTCCGTGACCTTGCCAGGCCGGGCACCAAAGTGGTGGTATGCGCCAGCCAGGTGCCGTGCGGTGCCGCCGCGCTGGCCATCGAGCAGTCGACGCGCACCGTGCTGAGCCCAGTCAGCGAGGAGTCCTCTGTCACTGATGTCCTGGGCAAAGTGACTTCCGGCGAAGCCGACGCCGGCCTGGTCTATGTCACGGACGCCAAGACCGCGGGCAGCAAGGTGGAGTCCATCCCGTTCCCGGACGCAGCGAAGGCGGTCAACACCTACCCGATAACCATCGTGAAGGGGGCCAGAAACAAGCAGGCGGCGGACGCCTTCCTGGACCTGGTACTGGGCAGTGAGGGCCAGGCGGTGCTGGGCAACGCCGGCTTCGGAGCAGCGCCCAAGTGATGCCAGCCATGGACCGGACCACCACGAGGCCACGGGCCAAGCGAGCCGGCAAAGCCCTGACCTACACCGGCATCCCGGCGTGGATCTATGCCGTGGCCGCCGCCGGGGGGCTGCTGGTCCTGCTGCCGCTGCTGGCGATGGTGGCCAGGGTCAACTGGCCCCGGTTCATTCCCCTGGTCACCTCTGAATCGTCCCTCACGGCGTTGGGCCTGAGCCTGCGAACGTCGGCGGCCAGTACCGCCCTGTGCCTCGTGCTGGGTGTGCCGCTTGCCCTGGTCCTTGCCCGCGCTAGCTTCCCCGGCCAGCGGGTGCTGCGGTCCCTGGTCCTGCTCCCGCTGGTACTCCCGCCCGTGGTGGGAGGCATCGCGCTGCTGTACACCTTCGGGCGGCAGGGCCTGCTGGGCCGCACCCTGGATGTTCTGGGCCTGCAGATAGCGTTCTCCACCACCGCCGTGGTGCTCGCCCAGACGTTCGTTGCCCTCCCGTTCCTGGTGGTCAGCCTCGAGGGTGCCTTGAGAACGGCCGGCCCAAGGTACGAGGCAGTTGCCGCTTCCCTGGGAGCCCGGCCCGGCACCGTTCTGCGCCGCGTCACGCTCCCCTTGGTATTGCCGGGTCTCGCCTCAGGCGCTGTATTGTCCTTCGCACGCGGCCTGGGCGAGTTCGGGGCGACCCTTACCTTTGCGGGGAGCCTCCAGGGCGTGACCAGGACACTGCCCCTGGAAATCTACCTGCAGCGGGAAACTGACGCGGACGCCGCCGTCGCCCTTTCCCTGGTCCTGGTGGCCGTCGCCCTAAGTGTCGTGGCGCTCGCCTATCGCGGCACCCGCCCTGCCGGCAGTGAAGGTGCTGCCGGCAGGGGAATCACGACGGCGCCGGCGCCCTCCCGCCGGGGCGTCCTGTGACTTTCATGGTCAGGGCAGCCGTGGAGGACAGGGGCTTCGAGGTGTCGCTCTCGCTCGGCCCCACCGAGACCGTGGCCGTCATGGGCCCCAATGGTGCAGGCAAATCGACGCTGCTTGCGGTCATCGCCGGGCTGCTCCACCCCGATACGGGCAGGGCCGAGTTGGACGGCCGGGTACTGTTCGACCTCACGGACGGCCGGGGAACATGGACAGCGCCCCACCGCCGCGGCACCGCACTGCTGGCCCAGGAACCGCTGCTTTTCCCACACCTCAGCGCCCTGGATAATGTCGCCTTCGGGCCGAGGAGCGCGGGCGTTCCGAAACTACAGGCGAGGGAATCAGCACGCCGCTGGCTTGCCGAGGTGGAAGCCGGGGAGCTGCAGCGCCGGCGTCCGGGGCAGCTCTCCGGCGGACAGGGCCAGCGCGTGGCCGTCGCCCGGGCGCTGGCCGCGGACCCGGGGCTCCTGCTCCTGGATGAGCCCATGGCCGCGCTGGATATCCATGCAGCCCCGCTGCTGCGGCGGCTGCTCAAGCGTGTGCTCGCAAGGCGTCGGGCGATTATCATCACCCATGATGTCCTGGATGCGCTCATGCTGGCTGACCGGGTGGTGATCCTTGAGAACGGCCGGGTCAGCGAGGAAGGGCCCACCCGGGACGTGCTGCTGCGTCCCCGGAGCCGCTTTGCGGCGGGGCTGGCCGGGTTGAACTTTGTATCCGGCACCATCACCGAACACGGCCTGCAGGCCAAGGACCTGGCCATCTACGGCCAGCACGACGACCTTCCCGGGCCGCTGCCAGCCGGGCAGCCGGGCGTGGCTGTGTTCACGCCGGCGGCCGTTTCCGTTTTCCTCACGGAGGCGCACGGCTCCCCCCGGAACTCATTTGCAGTCGTGGTCAGCGAACTGGAGCCCCATGGAGACCGGGTCAGGGTCCGGGCGGGGGAAGGCGGACAGCTGAGCGCCGACATCACCCCCGAGGCTTCAGCCGACCTGGGACTGGTGCCCGGCCTGAAGGTGTACTTCGTGATTAAGGCCGGAGCAGTGTCCATCTACCCCGGCTGATCCTGATGCCAGGGTCCGGAACCAATTGACCGATCTGTCATTTAACGTGACAGAGTTCAGCACTGCCGGTAATATCGGACCTGGACCGTGCACTCAGACGTCGGTCCGCCACTGGAGCTGACCACGGCTCGCCGCGGATTGCTGCCGCTTCCGGGTCTACTTTCAGAAAGACACCCTGGCGGGCGGTTTATTGGGGGAGCCCCCCGCCAGGGACCTCTCCGCTGCGACCTACATGCCGGGGAGATCGAGGGATTCGTACACCTGGATGCTGGCTCCGGGCATCATGAGGTGCGGGTGGCCCTCTAGCAGCGCCTGGGCGCCGCCCAGGTCCTCAGCCTGGAGAATGCCATACCCGGCCACGTTCGTGTCGGTGTCAGAGGTCTCGGATGTGGTGATTTCCTTGCCTGCGCCAAGCGGCGTTCCCATATCCACGATGCCGTCGCCGGCACGGTCTGCCCACTCCAGCCAGGCCTTCATGCCCTCCTGGGCGGCCTCCGGCGAGCTCTCCGCCATCTGTGCTTGTGCCGACTGCGGTGCTACGTAAAGAACCATGAATTTCTTCATTGCCATCCCGTCTCGAGTAGGCCGGGGAACCTACTCCCCGGTCACCAACTGATCCTAGGGTGATCCGGCCGCTGGCGGTACAGTGCAAGGACCACTTGTGCGACCGGATCGCCGGACCGCCGGAAAACCTCAGTCCTTCCGGTACCCGGGTTCGCTGTGGGCAAACAAGGAGCAAAAGACGCGCGCGGCAAAGTTGAGCGTAGTAGACTCAACTTAGTTGAATGCATCCCCGGAAGGAGCTCTCTTTGGACGTCAAATTCACCACCAAGAGCCAGGAGGCTCTTTCGGCGGCAGCTATGAACGCCTCCACGGCAGGTAATCCGCAGGTTGAGCCCGCGCACCTGCTCAAGGCCCTGATGGACCAGCGGGAGGGAGTCGCCGTCGCGCTTCTCCGCGCCACCGGGGCCGATCCGGATGCCGTGAGTGTCCAGGCAAGCAGCGCCATCAAGGCATTGCCAGCGACGTCCGGTTCTTCCACCCAGCAGGCCCAGCTCTCCAGGCCTGCCCTGCAGGCCATCCAGAACGCCAAGAACGAAGCCGACAGGCTCGGTGATACCTTCGTCTCCACCGAAGTCCTGCTCCTGGGGCTCTCCACCGGAAGCGACGCCGTCGGACGGTTGCTGCGCGACGCCGGCGCCTCCCACGAGGCGCTGCTTGCGGCCCTGCCCGGTGTGCGCGGGGACCGCAAGGTGGACAGTCCCGACCCGGAGAACACCTTCCAGTCCCTGGAGAAGTTCGGCACCGATCTGACCGCGATGGCGCGTTCCGGGAAACTGGACCCCGTTATCGGCCGCGATAACGAAATCCGGCGGATCATCCAGGTCCTGAGCCGCCGCACCAAGAACAATCCCGTGCTCATCGGCGAGCCGGGGGTCGGAAAGACGGCCGTCGTGGAGGGCCTGGCCCAACGCATCGTGGCCGGTGACGTTCCGGAAAGCCTGCGGGGCAAGACGCTGATTGGCCTGGATCTCGCCTCCATGGTGGCCGGCGCCAAGTACCGTGGTGAGTTCGAGGAGCGGCTGAAGGCTGTCCTGGAGGAGATCAAGAACTCTGAAGGCCAGATTGTCACCTTCATCGACGAGATCCACACTGTAGTGGGCGCCGGCGCAACGGGGGAGTCCTCGATGGACGCCGGCAACATGCTCAAGCCGATGCTGGCCCGCGGCGAACTGCGACTGATCGGCGCGACCACGCTTGACGAATACCGCGAGAACATCGAGAAGGACCCCGCTCTGGAACGCCGCTTCCAGCAGGTGTACGTGGGCGAGCCAAGCGTTGATGACACCATCGGCATCCTCCGCGGGCTCAAGGAACGCTACGAGGCCCACCACAAGGTGACCATTGCTGATTCCGCGCTTGTCGCTGCAGCAACCCTCTCCAACCGCTACATCTCCGGCCGCCAGTTGCCGGACAAGGCCATCGACCTCGTGGATGAGGCCGCCTCCCGGCTCCGGATGGAGATCGACTCAGCCCCGGAGGAGATCGACCAACTCCGCCGTGCTGTGGACCGGCTGACCATGGAGGAACTCGCCCTCGAGAACGAGACAGATCCTGCCTCCGTGGAGCGCCTCGCTGCGATCCGGGCGGACAAAGCGGACAAGAACGAGGAACTGGCTGCGCTCAATGCCCGTTGGGAAGCCGAAAAGGCCGGGCTGAACCGGGTAGGTGACCTGAAGGCCAAGCTGGACGAACTGCGCTCCACCGCGGATAAAGCCCAGCGCGAAGGTGACCTGGAGACCGCATCCCGGGTCCTGTACGGGGAGATCCCCGCCCTGGAACGCGAACTGAGCGCCGCAGCCGCCGCCGAAGAGGCAGTGACTGACAAGTCCGGACAGATGGTGGCGGAGCAGGTTACGGCGGATGACATCGCCGAGGTCATCTCCGCGTGGACCGGGATCCCCGCCGGGCGGATGCTGCAGGGCGAGAGCCAGAAGCTCCTGCACATGGAGGAGGAGCTCGGAAGGCGCCTGATCGGCCAGTCCAAGGCTGTGACGTCAGTCTCCGACGCAGTCCGCCGCGCCCGCGCCGGTATCAGCGATCCCAACCGGCCCACCGGATCGTTCCTGTTCCTGGGCCCGACAGGTGTGGGCAAGACGGAGCTCGCCAAGGCCCTGGCCGACTTCCTCTTCGACGACGAGCGTGCCATGGTTCGGATCGACATGTCCGAGTACAGCGAGAAGCACTCGGTGGCCCGGCTGGTCGGCGCTCCTCCCGGTTATGTCGGCTATGAGGAGGGCGGCCAGCTGACTGAGGCTGTCCGGCGCCGGCCCTACTCTGTGATCCTCCTGGACGAGGTGGAAAAGGCCCATCCTGAGGTGTTCGACATCCTCCTGCAGGTGCTCGACGACGGCCGCCTCACCGACGGCCAGGGCCGCACCGTGGACTTCAGGAACGTGATCATGGTGCTGACCTCAAACCTTGGCGGCCAGTTCCTGGTGGACCAGACCCTGGATGCCCAGGCCAAGCGCAACGCGGTGATGGCGACCGTCAACGCGTCCTTCAAGCCGGAGTTCCTGAACCGGCTGGACGAAGTGGTGCTGTTCGATGCCTTGACCGTGGATGAACTGGCACGGATCGTTGAACTTCAGGTCGCTGAGCTGGGCAGGAGGCTGCACGAGCGCCGGCTGACCCTGGAAGTGACGGATGGCGCCCGTGCCTGGCTGGCGATGTCCGGGTTCGATCCCGCCTACGGTGCCCGGCCATTGCGCCGGCTGGTGCAGCGTGAAATCGGCGACCGCCTTGCCAAGGCCATCCTGGCCGGGGACATCGTTGACGGTGACACCGTGCTCGTGGACACAGCCGCCGACGTCGACGAACTCACCATTGCCGGGCTGGAGAACCTGGCCGGGCCCGACGGCGGCGCGTCCGCAGGCACCGGGTTATCGGTCCGGCGGAAAGCCTAGCTGTATTAGCCGGCCGCTGTGTGCTCCCTTGGAGCAGGCTGCGCTAGGGGAGCACGCTGGCGTTGATGGCGTTTCCGTCGGCGGTGACATAGCAGTCCACGCGCCGGTCGCCGGAGTCCCAACTGGAGCTGCTGGGGTAGGTCCGTTCGAAGTTCAGCGTGTAATTGTTGGCAGCCGGGGCCAGCTTGGCGGCCTGGCAGGCTTCCAGTGCCTTCGCCTTCAGGGCATCCGCGCCCGGGTAGGAGTCGCTGGCCGGATAGCGGTAGATGGCCACGAGCTGGGCTGAATGGGCTGTATCGCAGGCCACGATGGTTGATTTCAGTGCCTCCGGCTGAAAGTCCTTGAAGCAATCCCCCAGCCTGAAGTCCGGCGGAGCCACGCCTTCCCGGGGGAGCGGCAAGGGCGTGGCCAGTGGTGTGGGTGACGTTTCGACGACGCCGGTGGTGCCCTTGTCGGCGGAGCCGGTGTTCTGTCCACTGGATGTAAGCCACACGGCAAGCCAGACCAGGGAGCCGACAACGCCCAGGATGAGCAGCGCAAAAGCGGCCGTAAGCACGGTCCGCCCGGCCCGGCGGGGCTTCCGGAAGGCGGAGCGACTGGTCCTACCCGAAGGTTCCAGGGGCCCGGCAGGGGCCGTCCGCGGCAGGCTGGCTGTCGGCGGCGCGGCAGGTTTGGGCGGGACCGGGCGGCGCTGGCCGTCCTGCGCGGGGGCGTCCGGATGTTCTTCCGGTTGCCGGTCCGGCATGTCCTGATGATTCACTGGGATGCACCTTCCCGCATTCTCTCCGCATCGAGCAAGCCGGTCCGTCGGGCCGGGATCAGCAGCTGTTGAACAGACTCTACCGAAGAAAAAAGCCGGGAAGCTTGCGGTCCGCCGCCAAAATGGTGGCCGACATGCCGTAGGGGTCCGTCACTGGCAAGCAGGGGCCGCCGAAAGCATGTAATCTAGGGATACGACAAATTGACCAAACATTCCGGGGCCTCACCGATAGCCAAGGTGACCACCTCCGGTCCAAGTACAAAAGGGGGTCACGCCATGGGGCGCGGCCGTCAAAAGGCAAAAGCTACCAAGCAGGCTCGGGATATCAAGTACTACTCCCCGAACACTGACTACACGGCACTTCAGCGCGAGCTGACGGGTCCGGGCAGTCGTGCCACGAGCCATTTCGCGAATGAGCCGGTTGAACCGGACTATTCGGCTTATGTGGATAAGTACGCGGACGATTTGGAAGAAGACGACGACGAGGTAGACACCCGTCGGATCGGCTAGTTGTCGCAACCGGTGTGGCCGCAAGGCACCCGCGCCGTGACGCCGCAGTACGATCGGATTCCGCAGGTTATTTGCGCGGTTCTTTCGACAGTACAGCGCTTCTTTTTCAGCACCCTGGAACCAGCCGGAACCAGTGCGCTGACCTCAGTTATCAGGCCCGCTGCCTGCGCCGGAACTCCGGTGCAGACGGCGGGCCTTTTGGTTTCCTGCTGTTTCACGACCGGCTCTGCATCCCCCGTCAGGTGGTCAATTCCCCCCGTAATGCCGGGGGGAACTGACCATCTTGACGGTGGATTTCCGGCGTTCGCTCCCGCATGAAGCGAATGTTCACCCCGAAAGTACCTCCTATGCCAGAAAACGTCAGCTCACGCCGCTACCGCCATGGTGAGCCATGCTGGGCAGACGTCCAGACCCGCGACGTTGAGGCTGGGAAGGACTTTTACCGGGCAGTGTTCGGCTGGCGATTCCAGGACATGCCCACCCCTGACGGACGCAGCTATGCGCAGGCCTACCTGGACGACGACCTCGTGGCAGTTGTGGCGCCGCAGAACCCACATCAGGAGTCGCTGGACTCGGAGGCCCGGTGGAACATCTACTTCGCGGCTGACGATGCCCGCGCCGTGGCTGAGGAAACACCCTATGCCGGCGGAGCCGTGCAGTTCGGTCCGGAGGACGTGGCGGACACCGGGGTCATGGTCTTCGTGGACCCGCCGGGCGGTGGCACCACTGGCGTGTGGCAGGCCGGTACTCACACGGGCACCGCCCGCTACAACCAGCCCGGGGCGCTCTCCTGGGCGGAACTCCTGACGCCCGAGCCGCAGGCCGCCGTCGCATTTTTCCAGCAGCTGTTCGGTCACGAGGTGACGGAGTATCCACAGGACGACGGCGGCACGTATACAAGGCTGATGGTGGATGAAGCGGAGGTGGCGGGGATCGTGGCCACCGACGGGGCGGCCAGCTGGCAGATCTATTTTGGCGTCTCTGACGTGGCCGATACTGTCCGAAAAGCCCTGGCGGCCGGAGCCGAGGTACTGGTTGCACCCGAGGCAGAGGATGAGGAGACGCCGGGTGCCACAGCCACGCTCAAGGATCCGCAAGGAGGCGTGTTCAGCCTCCTGGAAGTTTAAGTGCGTGTGCCCGGCAAACCGAAGTGGTTGCCGGGCACACAAAGAAGCGGGTTAGGCGTAGGAATTGACCAAGCGGACAGCGCCGCCGTCGACGCCCTTGGCGCCTTGGATGTAGTCCGGGCCGGACTTGAGGATGGAATCCGAATCCGCCGTGACAGTACCCATGACCCAGGACGGCAGGCCGCGGTCGTTGAGCCGGGCCACGGCGGCGTCGGCCGCCTCGGCGGAGACGATGGCGACCATTCCGACGCCCAGGTTCAGGGTGCGCTCCAGATCGGCCAGCGGCACGTTGCCCAGTTCGGAGACAAGCTTGAAGATCGCGGGCAGCTCCCATGTGGCGCGGTCAACCGTTGCCACCAGGCCCTGTGGAAGCACACGGGCCAGGTTGGCCGCAAGGCCGCCTCCGGTGACGTGGCTGAAGCCGTGGATGGCTTTACCGCCGGCGGAGGCGTTCACCGGGAAGGTGCGGGCCAGGTCCAGGCAGTCGGCCGCGTAGACGCGGGTCGGTTCCAGCAGCTCCTCGCCCAAGGTCCTGCCGAGTTCTGAGACCTGCCGGTCCAGAGCCCAGCCGGCGTGGTTGATGACGCGGCGGACCAGGGAGTAACCGTTGGAGTGCAGGCCGGAGGATGCCATGCCGATTACGACGTCGCCGGCCCGGACCCGGTCCGGGCCCAGCAGGGCGTCGGCTTCAACAATGCCGGTGGCGGCACCGGCAACATCGTATTCGTGCTCGCCCAGCAGCCCAGGGTGCTCGGCGGTTTCGCCGCCCACCAGTGCAGTTCCGGCAACCGAGCAGGCTGCGGCAATGCCCCGGACGATGTCCGCGATGCGTTCGGGAACAACCTTGCCGCAGGCGATGTAGTCGGTCATGTAGAGCGGTTCCGCGCCGACCACCACGATGTCGTCAACCACCATGCCCACCAGGTCAAAACCGATGGTGTCGTGGATGTCCATGGCCTGTGCGATGGCAACCTTGGTGCCCACGCCGTCGGTGGACGTGGCCAGGAGCGGGCGCTTGTAGGTGAGCAGTCTGGAGACGTCGTAAAGTCCCGCGAAACCGCCGACGCCGCCGATCACGGACGGGTTGTGTGTGGCCTTGACTGCACCCTTCATCAGCTCAACGGCGAGGTCGCCTGCTTCAACGTCAACGCCGGCGGAGGCATAGGTGATGCCTGCGGCGTTTCCTGACGGGGTGCCGGCGGAGGGGGTTGCGGAAGTCATAGGGACTCTTTCTTGTCAGCGCCGGCGGTGGCGGCGTCGAGGTGAACGTCTGGCACAAGGTCGGCTTCGGTCAGAAGGTTCTCGAACTCGGCGTCGGGTCCGGGGTCGCAGCCGGTGGCACCGGTCTTTTCCGCGGGATCCGCGTCGGCGTCGATGACGGAGCCGGCCAACCCGGCGGTGGCGCCGGGAAGGGCCGACGGCGACGCCGCAAGGCCGAGGTCGGTGCGTTCGAGCAGGTTCTTGCCCAGCTTGTCCGAGGCTGGCAGTTCGATGGGGTACTTGCCCGTGAAGCAGGCGGTGCAGAGCCGCTCCCGCGGCTGCCGGGTGGCATCGATCATGCCGTCTTCGGAGATGTACGCGAGCGAATCGGCGCCGATGGCCTGGGTGATTTCGTCGATGGTGGCGCCGTTGGCGATCAGCTCCGCCCGGGAGGCGAAGTCGATGCCATAGAAGCAGGGCCACTTGACCGGAGGGGAGGAGATCTTGATGTGGACGCTCGCGGCACCGGCTTCCCGAAGCATCCGCACGATGGCCCGCTGGGTGTTGCCGCGGACGATTGAATCGTCCACCACCACGACACGCTTGCCGCGGATCACGGATTCCAAGGCGTTGAGTTTGAGCCGGATGCCCAGCTGCCGGAGCGTCTGGGAGGGCTGGATGAAGGTGCGGCCCACGTAGGAGTTCTTGACGAATCCGTGCGCGAAGGGAATGCCGGATTCCTCGGCGTAGCCTACTGCCGCCGGCGTGCCGGATTCCGGGACCGGAATAACAATGTCCGCTTCCTGGGTGTTTTCGCGGGCCAGCTGGCGGCCCATCTCCACACGGGACTCGTAGACGGACCTGCCGGCGATGGCGGCGTCCGGACGGGCAAGGTACACGTACTCGAAAACGCAACCGGCCGGCGTCGGCTCGGCGAAGCGCTGGGAGCGCACCCCGTCCTCGTCGATGGCGATGAATTCGCCCGGTTCGATTTCCCGGATGAAGCTGGCGCCCACGGTGGCCAGCGCGGACTGCTCGGAGGCGACCACCCAGCCGCGTTCCAGCCGGCCAAGGACCAGCGGACGGATGCCGTAGGTGTCACGTGCCGCGTAGAGGGTGCCCTCGTCCATGAAGACGAAGCAGAAGCCGCCCTTGATCTTGGGCAAAAGCTCTATGGCGGTCTGTTCGAGGGACTTGCCCTCCTCGCCTTCCAGCAGGGCCGTGACAAGGGCGGTGTCCGACGTGTTGCCCTGCTTCATTTCGCCGCTGAGCTGGCCGCCGTTGCGCTCCATGATCATGGCGTTGAGTTCGGCCGTGTTGGTCAGGTTGCCGTTGTGTGCCAGAGCAACCGTGCCGGTGCTGGTGGCGCCGAGCGTCGGCTGGGCGTTGGCCCAGTGGCTGGCTCCGGTGGTGGAGTAGCGGCAGTGCCCGACCGCGAGGTGGCCGGTCAGGGTGTTCAGGGTGGTCTCGTCGAAGACCTGGGAGACGAGTCCCATGTCCTTGTAGACGTTGATCCGCTTGCCGTCACTGGTGGCAATACCAGCGGACTCCTGACCGCGGTGCTGCAGTGCATACAGCCCGTAATAGGTGAGTTTTGCTACTTCTTCACCTGGTGCCCAGACCCCGAAAACGCCGCAAGCGTCCTGAGGGCCTTTTTCGCCAGGGAGAAGATCATGAGAAAGTTTTCCATCGCCGCGTGCCACTGGTCGATTATCTCACGTAATGGGGTAACACTTTTCCGCTGGAGGGATTGTGACTGCGGCCCCGCCGGACTAGGGCTGGGCGCCGTCGTCGGACTCCGGGACGGCTTCCACAATCGCGCGCCGCTGGCGCTTTACGCTCAGCCTGTCCAGCACCAGGGCGGCCACGGCGCCCAGAATCGCGCCGGCAGCGCCGAACATGACCAGGAAGAACCCGAATACCGATCCCCTGTCGAAGCTCGGGTCCCCCGGCAGCCCGTACGCGACAAAGGCCGCCGCGGCAACGCCCAGGATGCCGCCGAGGACGAGGAACGGCACGTACCTGGGTGCCCGGCGGACGGTGACCTCGCGGCGTTCAGCGGGGGTTTCTTCAAAAGACATGCCATCCAGCCTACCCGTCCGGAAAGGCCATCCTGCCTTTAGCTGCCGCGGTACGTGGAGTAGGCGAACGGGCTCAGCAGCAGCGGCACGTGGTAGTGCTCGTCGCCTGTGACCTCGAAAACCAGATCCACTTCCGGGAAGAAAGTGGCCGTGCCCAGGCCGGCGTAGTAGGCGCCGGTACCGAAGCTGAGCCTGTAACGTCCGGGAGCCAGCTGTTCGGGACCCAGGTCCTTGGCGCGGCCGTCGGCGTCAGTAGCGGAGCGGGCAAGTTCGTCCCAGCTGCCGCCGTCGTTCCGGTAGAGCACGACGGCGACCCCCGCCGCCGGGCGTCCGGCACCGGTGTCCAGGACATGGGTGGTGACGTGGGAAACACTCATTCGCCGATCACTCCTTCGAGCCGCAGCACCGCGATTTCGCGCAACTCCTGGGCGACTATGGCGTCTTCCTCGGCAGCGGAATGGCCAAGCCGCTCGTCGAGGGCCGCCAGGATTTCCGGCGCAGTACGGCCGGCGGCACGGATCAGGAAGACCCTGCCAAACTTTTCCTCGTAGTCCAGGTTGCCCCGAGCCAGCGCCTGCCCGACCTCGGCGTCGGCCGTATTCACGCCGGACTGCTCGGAGCGGGACATCGACGCCTCTTCAGTGCGGGCCGTCGGCCTTTCACCGATCCGCGGATGGTGTGCCATGGCGGCCTCGACCTCGGCGGCCGTGAACGGATCTGCTGCTTCTGCGGCAAAGGCCAGCAGTGACTGCTTCGAAGGGAAAGGCCGGGCAGCCGTGATGGCCTCCATCCAGCGCGGCACATCGAGGCAAGGCTTAAGGACTTCGGCGGCCGCGGCCGGGTCCGCGCTGTTAAATTCGGCAAAGTTCATGCTGCTGCTTCCTCGCGTGAAAGGTGCTGGCATCCATGGCGACGGCTATGCGGAAGGCCGGCAGGTTGCGCTGGCATGCGCCCGAGACTGCTCAAGCTGATTCCGCATCATGGAACTGTTATTTCAGCATACGTAATAGTGAAGCGGAAGGCGTGTGCGGTGTCAAGGGTGCCTGACGCCGGTTTAGGCCCCCGACGTCCTCGACAGGACCCAGGTGTTGGTTCCGTCCTGCCGCTCGAACGTCACAGTGGTCACCAGCGCCTGGATGAGCGCAAGGCCGCGGCCGGACTCCGAGTCATTGTCGACGGGAACGGGGTCCATCGGCCCGAACGGCGGTTTGGCGTGGAAGGCGCTGACACGGGCCTGCAGGAGTGCGGGCTGGACGCTGATTTCCACCCCCAGCTCCACGGGCAGGGTGCCGGCCGGCTGGGCGTGCTGGACGATGTTGGACGCGGCCTCGATAACTGCCGTGGCAAACGTCATCTGGTCCATATCCAGGACGAACGGTGCATCCTGCCAGAGGCCGTCCAGCTCGTCATGGACCGCATCGATAGCCTCCGCGGTGGCAAGCCCCCGGAAGCTCCGCCGTGCCAGGACCTCAGTCATTGCTGAACGCCTCCTCGGCCGAGGCGTAGGACGTCAGCACGCGGTCCATGCTGGTCAGTTCGAGCACCATCTTCACCTGCGGCTGAACGGCCGCGATCCGAAGGTCGCCCCCGGCCTGCCGCGCTGCTTTGAGGCAGCCGATGAGGGCTCCGAGTCCTGAGGAATCCATGAATGCCGTGTTCTCCAGGTTCACGACTATCCTGCTGGAGCCGCCGGCGATGACGTCCGTGACGAACTCACGAAGCTTCGGTGCGGATACCATGTTGAGCCGTCCGTTGGCCTTCACCTCCGCATACGAGTCCTTGATTTCGTAGCTAAATTCCACCGGATTTCCTCTCTTCGGGCGTTGACTCCACCAGGGGTTCAAACCCCTTGTAGCGAACGGCCCGGACCAGGACGCTCATAACCGCCAGGTCAAAAATAACCCACGCCACGTTCACCAGGGTGCCAAGCGGTTCCGCCAGTCCCGTGGCCAGTCGGATCAGGCCGACGACGGCGGCAACCGCCAGCAGGGCGGCCACCACGATCTGGGGGCGGATCAGGCTCCAGGACGGTCCTCCGCTCTGGCGGGCCTTGGGGGTGACGGCGAACCCCAGCGGTCGTCCGAACCAGACGTTCCGGGCCGCCGTCGAGCAGGCCTTGATCCAGGTGGGGAAGAGCGCAAGGCTGTACTGCTGGCCGCGCCACGTGCTGATGCCGCGGCCGGCCACGGCGAACAGCAGCTGGTTCACGATCATGAACGGCACGAAGCGGATGAAGAAGTCTGTGCTGAGGCTGGCCACCGGCAGGATGCCCAGCAGCAGGTAAATGATGGGGGCGGCGAAATAGATGACCGCGGTGTAGCCGCTCAAGTAAGTCCACATCGTTGCGAAGTACATCAGGCGCTGGCCCAGTTTGAGGCCGCGCTGGACCAGCGGGTTCTCCCGGAGCATCACCTGGATGGTCCCCTGCGCCCAGCGGAGCCGTTGGGTCAGCATCGTCTTGAGATCCTCCGGGGCCAGGCCGTAGGCGAGGATCTCATGGTGATAGACGCTTTCCCAGCCCATCGCGTGCATCCGCATCGCGGTGGCCATGTCCTCCGTCACGGAGATAGTCGCCAGCGGCATGACAGGCTGTGCCTCGTCGTTGCGCTCCACTGACAGCGCGTCCAGGACCGCCTGCACGGATTCCAGGGCGCCCAGCGGGGACCAGTCCCTGGCGGACATCCGTTTCACTGCATCATCGGCAACCACAGGGACGCCGGCCTCACCCACATGGGCCAGTTCCATGGCTGCGATTTCTTCAAGGTCCGCCTGGAGTGCCGAAACGTCAGCCATCACCAGCGCCTGCACGGCCTGGTCCACCCGCCGGCGCACGCGGTAGGTGATCTCACTCAACGGACCGCCCTCGTCCAGCTGCCGCTGGGCTTCGCGGGTGGCCGCCTCGACTTCGTCCAGGACCCGGGCGATCAGGGGCGATTCAACGTCCGATGATTTCCTGGCCTGCCGGATCGCTGACCGCGATGCGCCGAGGGCCCGGCGGATGCTCTTTTCCGTCTCCTTGACATACCCCACCAGGCCCAGCTGCATCAGGGCCTCCCGGCGCAGGATGGCATTCGAGCCGCAGAAGAAGGCCGCATTCCAGCCGTCCTTGCCCTGCTGGATAGGCCCGTAGAACAGGGGCGCCTGGCTGCCAAGCGGATCATCGGCCGGGACATTGTTGAAGTATTGCGGGGTCTGGACCAGTGCCACCCGGCGGTTGTTGAAGTAGCCGATTGTTTTTTCCAGGATGTCCGGCTCGGGGACCTGGTCCGCGTCCAGGATCAGCAGGAACTCGCCATGGGTGACCATCAGCGCATTGTTCAGGTTGCCTGCCTTGGCATGCCTGGGCATGTCCGTCCAGTCCTCGCCGCGTGTCACGTACCCCAGGCCGTGCTGTTCGGCGAGGGCTTTGAGTTCGGGCCGGGCGCCGTCATCCAGGATCCAGGTGCTGTGCGGGTGCCGGATCCGCTGGGCGGCCAGGGCTGTGTCCATCACCATGTCCAGGGGCTCGTTGTAGGTGGTGATGAACACATCGACCGTGGCGTCACGCGGTGCTTCCGGCGCTCCCTTGCGCAGCTTCAGGTTCCAGACAGTCATGCCGAACAGCAAGACGTCGATAAGGCTGTAGGTCTCGGCCAGCACCAACGGAACGGAGATCCACCACGCGTCCCAATTCAGCGAAGCGGTCCAGCGCCAGGCCACATAGTTCAGGCCGAGGATGACGGTCAGCACCACCACCAAGCGGGTCCAGAAGCGGGTCATGCCCCGGCTGGTACCGGCAGCCGACGCATCACCACAGCGGTGACGTCATCCTCCGCTGAATCCGCGGGCGCCAGGGACAGGATGGCGTCGCTGGCGGACTGAGCGGACTGCTGGCCGTGGGTGGCCACCAGCACGGCCTCGGCGAAGGCCTCCACAGAGTCAAAGACGTCCAGCACGCCGTCGCTGGCGACCACGAGCGCATCGCCCGGCGCCAGGGTAAGGGTGGACTGCGGCCAGCTGGATCCTGCCCAGGCGCCAACCGGAGGCCCGCCGGAGGGAAGCCGGCGTACCGTTCCCGCGGCCTTCACGTGCAGGGCAAGTCCGTGACCGGCGTCGACGTAGTTCACGGTGCCGGATGCGGCATCCAGGCGGGCGTGGAAAAGGGTGACGAAGGAGCTGGATGAGTCGAGGTCAGCGGCGATGGCAGTGCTGGCGGCAGTGAACGCCCCGTCGAGGTCTTCGCGGCGACTGGTTGAGCGCATCACAGCACGCACGGTGGCCGCGATGAGAGCCGCGCCCATACCCTTGCCCATGGCATCGGCGAAGGTCAGGTGCAGGCCATCCGGGCTCCGGTACCAGTCGTAGAAGTCGCCACCCACATTGCGTGACGGGCGGAAGGCGCCGGCGAGGTCGTAGCCGTCCACCCGGATGTCTTCGTTGGGGAGCAGGCTTTGCTGCACCTCGGTGGCGCGTTCCAGTTCCTTGGCCGCGCCGGTGTCCACGGCCGGGACCTGGCGGCGCCGGAAGAGGGCGTTGATCCTGGACTGAAGCTCCCGCGGACTGAAGGGCTTGCTGATGTAGTCATCGGCGCCGTTGTCCAGTCCCGTGAGTTTGTCCAGCTCATCGGTGCGCGCCGTCAGCATCACAATGAAGGCGTCGGAAAATTCGCGAAGGAGTTTGCAGACCTCCAGGCCGTCCAGGTCAGGAAGGTTCAGGTCCAGGGTGACCAGGTCCGGCCGGACCCGGCGGACTTCCTCAACCCCTGGCAGGCCCGCCTCCGCCTGCGTGACCTCGAAACCCTGCTTGACCAGCACATGCACCAGCAGGCCCCTGATGTCCGGATCGTCCTCTATCACTACAGCTCGACGCGTTTCCGGAATAGACGACATGCTCTATTAACTACCGTATTTACAGCGGTTGTCACATCCTTGCCACGGGACGCGGACCTATTATTTCGCTTACCCTTGGGCAGGCAGGCACAGTCGTTGCCGACGGGTGGCTCTATTGACACCCGATGTGCCTGCTGCCATATTTTTCAGGTACGCGTTATCTGCATCATGTTGCGCATTACGCAATTGGCCATCCTCGGCCATCAGGGAATCCCCCTGGATTCAGGAAAGGAACACTAGCCAGTGGTTCATAAGGTAAAGGCAGTCATTGCCAAGGAAAAGAACGCTCCGGTTACTGTGGAGACCATCCTGGTGCCGGACCCCGGTCCCGGCGAGGCCTTGGTGGACATCCTCACCTGCGGGGTCTGCCACACCGACCTGCACTACAAGCAGGGCGGAATCACTGACGACTTCCCCATCCTGCTGGGCCACGAAGCCACCGGCGTGGTCAGCGCCGTTGGCCCCGGCGTCACCGATGTGGAACCAGGGGACAGAGTCATCCTGAACTGGCGTGCCGTGTGTGGTCACTGCCGTGCCTGCGCCAAGGGCCAGCCGCAGTACTGCTTCAACACCCACAACGCCACGCAGAAGATGACCCTTGAGGACGGCACCGAACTCTCGCCCGCCCTCGGCATCGGCGCGTTCGCGGAGAAGACCCTCGTTGCCGCCGGCCAGTGCACCAAGGTGGATGACGACGTCGACCCCGCCGCCGTCGGACTGCTCGGCTGCGGTGTGATGGCAGGCATCGGGGCCGCAATCAATACCGGCGAGGTTAAGCGCGGCGAGTCCGTCGCCGTCATCGGCTGCGGCGGTGTGGGCATTGCCGCGATCGCGGGCGCCAAGCTGGCCGGTGCCACCACCATCATCGCCGTAGACATTGACGCCAACAAGGTTGAGCTGGCCAAGTCTTTGGGCGCCACCCACGGTATCGATTCCTCCACGACGGACCCCGTCGAGGCCATCCGGGCCCTGACCGGAGGCAACGGTGCCGATCTGGTGATAGACGCCGTCGGCCGTCCTGAAACGTACAAGCAGGCGTTTTACGCCCGCGACCTTGCCGGCCGCGTGGTGCTGGTGGGCGTCCCGACGCCGGACATGAAACTTGAGCTGCCCCTGCTGGACGTCTTTGGCCGGGGCGGTTCGTTGAAGTCCTCCTGGTACGGGGACTGCCTGCCCTCCCGCGACTTCCCGATGCTGGTCCAGCACTACAAACAGGGCAACCTGGACCTGGACGCCTTTGTGACTGAGCGGATCAGCATCGACCAGGTGGAGGAGGCGTTCGCCAAAATGCACGAGGGCAAGGTCCTCCGCTCCGTGGTTGAACTCCCCTCGGCGGTGCGGCTCTGATGGGCGTCACCATCGAGAACCTGGTCACCTCGGGCATCTTCTCGCTCGACGGCGGCACCTGGGACGTGGACAACAACGTCTGGATCGTGGGCAACAACGACGAATGCGTGATCATCGATTCCCCGCATGACGCCTCCGCAATCATCAGCCAGGTCCGCGGCCGGCAGGTCAAAGCGATCCTGCTGACCCATGCGCACAACGACCACATCGGGGCGGCCCTCGAAGTCGCCGAGGCGGTGGATGCGCCGATTTTCCTGAACGCAGAGGACCTGATGCTCTGGGAACAGATCTATCCCGACGCCAGACCGCACCACTTTCTCGCAGACGGAGACGTATTCCAGGTTGCCGGTGCGGAACTGAGGGCCATTCACACCCCAGGTCATTCGCCCGGCTCCACCTGCTTCCACCTGGAAAGCGAGGGAACCGTCTTCACCGGAGACACGCTGTTCAACGGGGGTCCGGGCGCGACGGGCAGGTCCTTCAGCGACTACCCGACCATCCTCGCCTCCATCCGGAACCGGCTGCTGACCCTCCCGGCCGAAACGGTGGTCCGCACCGGTCACGGCGAGAGCACAACCATCGGGGCGGAGCGGGAGACCCTGTCCCGGGTTCCGTAGTCAACTCCGGCCCGACTCCACCCGGTCTTTACCCTGTAATGGGGCAAGGCCGGGTGGAGTCGTTTAACGGATGGCGCGCATTACGGATGGTACGCACGGGGTGGCGCCGAAACCTCCCTGCAGATTCATTTTGAGGAAATCCTCGCACCCCCTTGAGGGGAACTTGAGTATCCTTCGCCACACTCGAATTGAACAGCTCAACGAAGAGCTGGCGAGAGTGCTGGAGGACGGTGCGGTATGGAAAGAACTCAATCAAGGCGGATGCTGCCGGCCGTCGTGGCGGGTACACGCGAGCTTCTGAGGAAAAGCCGGGAGCGCAAGGAATACGCCCTTCTCCATCTGCAGCACTCGTGGAAGGTCTATGCCCTGACCAGGGCCCTGGCAAAGGCCCTGCAGGACTCCTGGGAGTCATCCAGTTGGCCCGGCGACCGCCTTGCCGTGGGGGCCCACTTCTCGGAACAGGTCGAAGTGATCACCCAGCGCCTTCAGCGCGAAAGGGATTCGTGGGCAAAATACGTCACCCACCCAGGGTTTCCCTGAGTGGGTGACGGTCAACTGCTAGCGCGGCGTCTTAACCGGCCCGGCAAACGGCTTACTTAAGCCAGGAAGCCACGACGTCCTGGTGCGCGTCCACCCACTTCTTGGCGGCCGCCTCAGGCGCCGTGCCGCCCTGGATGTCCGTGGCAACGGCATTCTGGTCGTCGTTGGTCCACTTGAAGCCCTTGGCGAGCTTGGCTGCGGGGGAGCCGCTGTCCGCGAACTTTGTGGACATGACCTTGTTGAGCGTGTAGACCGGGTAGTCACAGGCCACCTTTTCCGCATCGGCGTCGCAGCCCTTGGTCCAGGCCGGCAGGGCGACCTTCTTCAGCGGAACCTCTGACAGGAACCATTGCGGCTCGTAGAAGTAGCCCAGCAGCGGCGTCTTGTTCTGCTGCGCCGTCCTGAATGACTGGATCAGGGCTGCCTCTGATCCCGAGAACACCACCTTGTAGTCCAGGTTCAGGTTCTTCACCAGGGCCTCGTCGTTGGTGACGAAGGCTGGATCGCCGTCGAGGACCTGGCCTTTTCCGCCTGACTCGGACGTGGCAAACATCGAGGCGTACTTGTTCAGGTTCTTCCCGTCCGTGATGTCCGGGTACTTTTCGGCCATCCATGGTGGTACGTACCACCCGATGTGACCTTCGTTGCCGGTGGGACCGGCGTCGACGGCCGCTTTCTGGTCCGTGATGTACTGCTTGGCCAGGTCATCATGGCCCCAGTTCTCCATGATGACGTCCACCTCACCGGAGGAGAAACCCTGCCAGGAGATCTGCTCGTTCAGGTCCTTCTGGACCACTGTGCAGCCAAGCTGGTTTTTCGCCACGTAGCTGTAGACGGCGGCATTGGCGGTATAGCCCACCCATGCGTTCATGGCGACATTAACGGCTCCACAGGGGGCGGCGGAGGAACCGCCGGCGGCAGCTACCTGGTTCACGGAGGCGCCGCCGCAGGCTGACAGAAGCAGGGCGGCGGCGGCTGCACCCGCCACGGCCGGGATAGTTCGTTTCAACAGATGTCCAGCTTTTTTCATGGTTAGGTCTCCTTGTTGGGGCGGGGAGTGCACGGGGTCTAGCTTCAGGGCGGTCACGTTGCAGGGACCTTGGTGGAGGGGGTCTTGGTTGAGGGGATTTTCCGCACCGGAGTGGCTGCGGCTGCCTGGGTCATCCTGTCAAGCAGGATGCCGAGGAAGACGATGGCAAGGCCTGCGGCGAGGCCCTTGCCGAAGAGCGCGCTTTGGACAAAGCCGGCGACGACGTCGTACCCGAGGCCACCTGCACCTACAAGCGCACCTACTACCACCATGGCCAGGACATAGATCAAGCCCTGGTTGGCGGCGAGGGCCAGGGATTTCCTGGCCATCGGAAGCTGGACCTTGGTGATCACCTGCCAGGGGGTAGAGCCGCTGGAGACAGCAGCCTCGACAACTGTCGGGGAGATGGCTGCGATGCCGTCGGCTGTGATCTTGATGGCTACGGGGGCCGCGTAAATGATGCCGGCGATGATGGCCGTGAAGCGGGTGGCGCCGAACAGGCCCAGGAACGGGACCAGGTAGACAAAGGCCGGCATGGTCTGGCCGGCATCCAGCATGGGCCGAAGGATCTGGTCCACCCGTGCGGACCGGCCCATTGCGACGCCGAAGATGACGCCCAGGATCATGACCACCACGGTGGCTACCAGCGTTCCGGCCAGGGTGACCATGGAGTCGCTCCAGAGGCCAAGGTAGATAATCACACCCAGGCATGCCGTGGTCACAGCAGCGAGCTTCCAGCCGCCCAGTGCGTAGGCCGCGATGGCAATGACCGCTACGAGGACGTAGAAGGGGGTGTCCGTGAGCAGGGATTGGAACGGGTTGAGGATTCCGGTGGTGACAGCTTCCCTGAAGGACACCGTGAACAGGGACAGGTTGGTCTGCAGCCAATGGCTGGCGGACCCGACGCCCTGGATGATGACCGGGCCGAGGTTGAGGTCCTTGGGAAAAGCCGCAGCCCACAGCATGCTCCGGGAGAACTGCACCATGGCCAGTGCCAGTACCAGCGTGACGCCGAGGAGGATGTACCTGGTCCTGGGGGAAATCCTGCGGTTCCGGGCTGCTCCCGGTTCCGCCCGGCGGCTCGCCGCAGTGGTCACCCGGTCCAGCATGATCGCGAGCAGGACAATGGAGAGGCCGGCGTTCACAGCAGTGCCCACGTCGAGGGATTGCAGCGCCCGGACCACCACTTGGCCAAGCCCTGGAGCTGCAATCAGCGCTGCGATGGTGACCATGGACAGGGCCGCCATGGTGCTTTGGTTGATGCCCATGACAACCGTGCGCCGGGCCATGGGAAGCTGCAGGGTGAGCAACCGCTGCAGGCCCGTTGTACCCAGCGAGTCGGAGGCTTCACGGGTGTTCTCCGGGATAGCCCGGATGCCGTGCGCGGTCAGCCGGATAACTGGCGGCGCTGCATAGATCACCGTGGCGATGACGGCCGAAGCCGGGCCGATGAGGAAGATCAGGGCCAGCGGAGCCAGGTAAACGAACGTGGGCAGCGTCTGCATGAAGTCCAGTACCGGCGTGATCACCTTGGCAACCTGGCCATAGACACCGGCCAGGAGACCGAGCGGGATCCCGATCAGGAGGGTCAGCAGTACAGCGGTGAGGACCAGGGCGAACGTGAACGTGGCCTCAACGAACAAGCCCTGGAGCCCGAAGAATATGAAGACGCAAACTGTCAGCAGGGCGACCCGGGCGTTCCCGAACGCGAACGCTATCCAACCAAGCAGTCCTATGGTTCCAAGCCAGCCGATCTCCGGCAGGCGCAGGCCCGTGGAACTCGCGGCAAACATCGTGATGAAGAGATTGGCCACACCGTCGACTGCTGCCCTCAGGGGCGTGAAGATGTACAGGAACACCGGGTTGTCGGCGCGGTTGGCAGCCACCCAGGCGTTGAACTGGTTGAGGGAGCGGTGCAGGTCAGTCAGTTCGGAGGCAGGCAAGTTCAGCGTGGATGTCCCGTGCAGGACCGCAAATCCCAGGATCCAGATGATGGCAGCCCCGGCCAGCAGCACGGTGCGCCGGCTGGGCCGGCGGCGTGGTTCTTTGAGAGCGGGGGGTGCCGGCTGCGTCGTGGCCCGGTCACGGTCCCGGACGAGCGTAGACATCAGGCCGCTGCTTCCGCTGGCTGCAGCACCGACAGGATGCTGTCGCGGTCGATCTGCCCGGTGATCCTGCCTTCCGCATCCTCCACGAGGACGGGGCAGGAGGAGTGCATGACGGCAGCGATGGCGTCCCTGATGATCGTCCCGGAACTGAGGACGGGGGCGTCCAAGGGAGTTCCGGCCGCCACGGGACGGGTGATCCACTTCAAGGTCAGGACGTCCGCGCGGGGAACCTCGGACACAAAATCCTGGATGTATTTGTCTGCAGGGGATCCCACCAGCTCGTCCCCTGTGCCGCACTGGACCATCTCGCCGTTGCGCATGATCAGGATGCGGTCGCCAAGCTTGAGCGCCTCGGAGAGGTCATGGGTGACGAACACCATGGTTTTGCCCATTTCCTTGTGCAGCCGGATGACCTCCGCCTGCATGTCGCGGCGGATGAGGGGATCCAGCGCTGAGAAAGGTTCGTCGAAGAGGATGGTGTCCGGATCGCCGGCCAAGGCACGGCCCAGGCCAACGCGCTGCTGCATGCCGCCGGAGAGCTGGTCCGGGTAATGCTGTTCATAGCCTTTCAGCCCAACCAGCTCGATGATCTCCCTGGCCCGGCCGTAGCGTTCCTTCTTGGCCGCGCCGCGGATCTGCAGCCCGTAGGAGACGTTGTCCAGCACTGTCCGGTGCGGGAGGAGTCCGAAGTGCTGGAACACCATGGACATCTTCCGCCGTCGCAGTTCCCGCAGTTCCCCGATACCTGCCTGCAGGACATCTTTGCCGTCTACGAGCACTTGGCCCGAAGTAGGTTCGATCAGCCGGGTGAGGCAGCGGATCAGGGTTGATTTTCCGGATCCGGAAAGTCCCATGACCACGAAGACCTCGCCCTTTGCGACGTCGAAACTCAGGTTCCGGACGGCGGCCACGCAGCCGGTGCCTTCCAGCAGTTCAGCAGAACCGAGGGACGAAAGCTCAGGATTCTCCGGGATCTTTTCGCCCCCCGGTCCAAACACCTTCCAGAGGTTTCGTACTGAGATATCGGGGCTGTTCATAGCTGTACTCCTGCATGTGGAGGCTCGAACCAATGGCCGGGCTGTGGATTGACGTTTTGCCAGATGTGCTTGGTCTCCCTGTACTCCGCAAGACCTTGGAGCCCCAGTTCGCGCCCGTTTCCGGACTTGCCGAAGCCGCCCCACTCGGCTTGCGGTACATAGGGGTGGTAGTCATTGATCCAGACGGTGCCGTGGCGCAGCGCGGTGGCCACGCGTTGGGCCCGTGATCCGTCATGCGTCCACACGGCTCCCGCCAATCCGTAGGCGGTGTCGTTGGCCAGCGTGATGGCTTCCTGTTCGGTGCTGAAGGTCTCCACCGTCAGGACCGGTCCGAACGACTCGTCCTGGACTACCTTCATGGAGGTGTGGCAGCCGTCCAGGATAGTGGGCGGGTAGTAGGTGCCGAGTGCTTCCGCGCCGGTAGCGGGAATGTAGCCGCCGCACAGCAGCGTGGCTCCTTCAGCGATGCCCGCCTGGACGTAGGCATGTACCTTGTCCCGGTGCGCGGCCGAGATCAGCGGGCCGGTTTCCGCGAGTTCGTCGAAGGGACCGCCAAGCCGGATGGCCCGGGCGCGGCGTACAAGTTCCGCCACGAATTCATCGTGGATTGATTCTTCGATGATGAGCCTGGTCCCGGCCGAGCACACCTGCCCCGAATGCAGGAACACCGCGGTGAGGGCGTTGTCCAGTGCGGACTCACGGTCGGCATCGGCGAAGACAATGTTCGGATTTTTCCCGCCCAGTTCCAGGGCGACCCGCTTCACGGTGTCGGCGGCGGTCTTCATGATGTGGATCCCGGTGGCCAGGCCGCCCGTGAAAGAGACCAGGTCAACGTCCGGGCTTTCGCTTAGGACAGCGCCGACTTCGGGACCGGTGCCGGTAACGAGGTTGGCCACACCTGCGGGGAGCCCGGCCTCAAGGAGCGTATCCATCAGCAGGATGGACGTGGAGGGCGTTAGTTCGCTGGGTTTGAGGACGAAAGTATTACCGGCCAGCAGGGCCGGGGCCACCTTCCACGATGCCTGCAGGAGGGGGTAGTTCCATGGCGTGATGAGCCCGCACACACCTACCGGGGCATGGACGATGCGGCTGATGGTGCCGGGAACTCCCGTATCGATCACGCGGCCGGCGTCTGTTCCGGCAATACCGCCGTAGTACCGAAAGCAGGCGGCGATATCGTCGATGTCGTATTCCGCCTCGACGTAGCGCTTACCCGTGTCGAGGGCTTCGGCGCGGGCGTAGACGGCCTTGTCGCGCTCCAGCAGTTCTGCGGTTCTGAGGAGAACCTTTCCCCGTTCCTTTTCACTGGTACCGGGCCACGCGCCGCCGTCGAACGCCCGGCGGGCGCTGCCAACTGCTTCCCTGGCGTCGGCGGAGGTGCACTCAGCAACCTCGGTGACCCTAGCGCCATCCGCAGGGCACGTGATGACGCGTGTTTTTCCGGCGGAGGGTTCACTCCACCGGCCGTCGATAAACAGACCCTTCAGCAGCGCCGCGTCCTGGTCCGTCGCCTGGACAGTCCCGGCCAGCTGGATGCCGCTCATGCCCGACCCAGGCTGGGTGCGGGTTCGGCCGGGAGCTCGGCGGCGGCCGGGAGTTCGGCGTCCACCTGCGTGTCAATCTGGTGCCGGTAGAAGTCCGCCTGCTGCGGTGCCAGCGGCTTACGGCCGAGGATCAGGTCCGCTGCCTTCTCCGCCAGCATCATGACGGGGGCGTAGATGTTGCCGTTGGTCACGTACGGCATTGCCGAGGCATCGGCCACGCGCAGCCCGGTTGTGCCGTGGACCTTCATGGTGAGCGGGTCCACCACGGCCAAGGGGTCGGTGGCGGGGCCCATCTTGGCGGTGCAGGACGGATGCAGGGCCGTCTCGGCGTCGCGCGCCACCCAGTCGAGGATCTCCTCGTCTGTCTGGACGGAAGGGCCGGGTGAGAGCTCGCCGCCGCTGTAGGGCGCGAGGGCCTTCTGGGCGAGGATGTCCCTTGTGACGCGGATGGCCTCGACCCATTCACGCCGGTCCTGTTCGGTGGAGAGGTAGTTGAACTGCATTGAGGGGTGGGCGGCCGGATCTGTGGAAGTGATCTTCAGGCTTCCCCGCGCGTCTGAGTACATGGGGCCCACGTGGACCTGGTAGCCATGCTTGGCGTCGGCCTTCTGGCCGTCGTAGCGGACTGCCACCGGCAGGAAGTGGAACATCAGGTTGGGGTAAGAGACGTCCTCATTGGAACGGACGAAGCCGCCGCCCTCGAAGTGGTTGGTCGCTGCCGGCCCCTTGCGCCCCAGCAGCCACTGGAGCCCGATCAGCGGGTAGCGCCACAGGCTGAGGTTTGGCTGCATGGAGACGGGCAGCTTACAGGAGTGCTGGACGTAGACTTCCAGGTGGTCCTGCAGGTTTTCGCCGACACCCGGCAGGTCCACTACGGGCTTGATGCCCAGTGACTTCAGGTGTGCAGAGTTTCCGACGCCGGAAAGCTGGAGCAGTTGGGGAGTATTGATCGCTCCGCCGCACAGCACCACTTCCCTGGCTTTGACCGTGTGCAGCCGGCCATTGCGGCGGTAGGTGACCCCGGTTGCTGTGGTGCCGTCGAAGTTGACCTTGGCGGCCAGCGCGCGGGTGCGGATTGTCAGGTTCGGCCGGCCCTTGTTGGGGCGCAGGTAGGCGCGGGATGCCGAGAGCCGCTGGCCCTTGTGGACGTTCCGGTCGAAGGGGCCGAAGCCCTCCTGCCGGAAGCCGTTGACGTCGTCGGTCCGCTGGTGGCCGGCCTCCTCCGAAGCCCGGAAGAAGGCCTGGAACAAGGGGTTCCGTGCCGGCCCGCGCTCCAGGACCAGCGGTCCGTCATGGCCTCGCAGTTCGTCGTCCGGAGCTGCCGCCAACGCGTTCTCCATGCGCTTGAAGTAGGGAAGGCAGTGGGCAAAATCCCACGTATCCATACCGGCATCGCCGCCCCACCGCTCGTAGTCCAGGGGATTGCCGCGCTGGAAGATCATGCCGTTGATGGAGCTCGAGCCGCCCAGAACCTTGCCGCGTGCGTGGGCGATCCGCCGGCCGTGCATGTGGGGTTCGGGATCTGACTCGTACCGCCAGTCGTAGAACCTGCTGCCGCTGGGAAAGGTCAGTGCGGCGGGCATCTGGATGAAGAGGTCCCAGGGGTAGTCGCTGCGTCCTGCCTCGAGTACCAGCACGGTGCTGGACCCGTCTGCGCTCAGTCTGTCGGCCAGGACGGATCCGGCGCTGCCGCCGCCTACAATCACGTAGTCATAGCTCTCGTTCGTCATGCTTCAGATCTCCTAGGCGTGGGTTGGGTCGTCGTGTTTGAAGGGCTGGCGGCCCGGCTCAGGCGCGAAGGCGTTCCATGGCAGGGACCACGCGCGGTTCGGTTGACACGGTCGCCGCCGCGCTGGTCACGTAACCAGTAAGGAACTTCACCTTTTAGCGTGAAGCGGAGTGTGGCCGGTGGTGCCTAGACATGACCGTTGATGGTCAGGCCGGGCGGAAGGTTGGGTGCGTGGCTGGATTCTTCGACCATGATTTGGCCATCCACAACGAAGACTTTGTGCGCCCGTACCGGCAGCTTGGCAGGTGGAGCGTCCACTTCACCGGTGCGGAGGTTGAACTTTGAGGCGTGCAGAGGGCATTCCACCTCGCAGCCCTCCACCCAGCCGTCGGCGAGCGAAGCGTCCTGATGGGTGCAGGTGTCGTCCAGGGCGAACAGCTCCCCGTCCTCCGTATGGAAGACGGCGATCGGGGGCGACGTCTCAAGACGCATCGCTTCTCCGGGTGCCAACGCGGTGAGGGGGCAGGCGTGGTGCATCTGTCAAAACCTCTTTTCCAATTGATGTGCACAGTCCCGGCCAGGGGTTGTGTCATCATCAACGCCAATCACAATACGCAACAGAGTGATTCATGCCACTGTGTCTTGTCAAGGGTTATGGGTTAATCCGCCGGGCCCTTGACACCGCCTCGTGGCCTGCGTCACACTGTCTCGCATAAAGAACGCTGTTGCGTCATGCGCAATAGGCGGGATTGAAGTAGGGGGAGGGCGCTCATGCAGACACTGGCAATAGTAGGGGCGTCGCTGGCTGGAATATCGGCTGCGCGCGCCGCCCGGGCCCGGGGCTTCGCCGGGCGCCTGGTCATCATCGGTGACGAGCCGCACCGCCCCTATGACAGGCCGCCTCTTTCCAAAGACTTCCTGGCAGGAAAGATCAGCGTGGAGCACCTCGGACTGGAGAGCCCGTATGAGGCTGAACGCGGAGATCCGCTGCAGGCTGAGTGGCTCGGGGGAGCAGCGGCATGCTGCCTGGATGCAGCCGCAAGGACGGTGAAGCCCACCGATGGCAGGGAAATAGAGGCCGACGGCGTCGTCATCGCCACGGGGGCATCCGCGCGGATTCTGCCCGTACTCGCCGGACTGGCCAACGTCTTCACCCTGCGTACCTTGGACGATGCACAGTACCTCGGCAGCCAATTGATACCAGGCGTCAGGCTCGTCATCGTAGGGGCAGGATTTATCGGCGCCGAGGTTGCTTCCACGGCCCGCACCCTTGGAGCTGACGTCACCGTCGTCTCCTCGGAGTCCGTTCCCCTCAGCCGTCCATTCGGAGTGGAGATGGCAGCCGAAATCGCCCGGTTACATGGAATTAACGGGGTGGAGCTGATTTGTGACGCTGCCATCGACTCGTATGACGTCAGCGAAGGAGAGGTAAGCGGGCTCCGCCTGGAAGGTGGCCGCTACCTGCCTGCCGACGTCGTCCTGGTTGTAGAGATCGAAGCCGGCGACCCGGCGGCCCACAACTTCCTTGCTGTGTACCTCCGGGGGAGCGAGCCTCTGGCCGTCCTGGGAGCCAACCAGACCCGCCTCTTCACCAAATGGCGCCGGCAGTTGAACCCTGCACGGCCAGCCGCAAACCAGGCTGCTGTTGTGCAGCCAGTTCCGCCAGATACCTGGCAGACCCCTGGAGCCCGGCCAGTGCTGGCACCCAGTTTTGCCTGATCCTTACTGGCCTTTCAAAGACGACGTCAGTCACCGCAGAGGAGTAACAGAATGACCGTTGAGGTAACCACGCCGAGCCTGATTCCCACGTTGCCGGGGTCCACTTATGTGGATGAGGGTGTTTTCCGTGCTGAGCAGGAGCGGATTTTTGAGCAGATGTGGTTTTGTGCCATCCGTTCTGCTGATTTGGATAAGCCAGGTGCCTGGCGGACTGTCCAGGTCGGTCGCGAGAGTGTATTGATCAGCCGGACCCGTAAGGGCCAGATCCGTGCGTTTTATAACATCTGCCGTCACCGCGGGGTGAAGTTGTGCATGGAAGAGCAGGGCGAAACGGCCCGGAACTTCCAGTGCCCGTACCACGCCTGGACCTATGACTTTGAGGGCAAGCTGATTGCCGCTCCGAACCTGACCAAGATGCCTGACATCGACCGGGACGAGTATGGCCTGGTCAAGGTCCACGTCCGTGAATACCTTGGCTATGTCTGGGTATGCCTGGCCGACGAGCCGCCCTCGTTCGAAGAGGACGTCATGGGCGCCATCGAAGAGCGGCTGGGAGATGTCCATGCCATTGACGGTTACGACGTGGCCAACCTGAGCCTGGGCCGGCGGATCCGGTATGACGTGAAGGCCAACTGGAAACTCATCATTGAGAATTTCATGGAGTGCTATCACTGCGCGACGATCCACCCGGAGCTGACCGAGGTCCTGCCGGAGTTCGCGGACGGCCTGGCCGCCCAGTACTTCGTGGGTCACGGTGCCGAGTTCGGTGAGGACATCAAAGGCTTCACCATCGACGGCTCAGAAGGCCTGGACCTGATTCCGGGTGTCGGCGAAGACCAGGACCGGCGCTATTACGCGATCACCATCAAGCCCACAGTGTTCGTGAACCTGGTCCCTGACCACGTGATCATCCACCGGATGTTCCCGATGGCCGCTGACCACACCATCGTTGAGTGCGACTGGCTGTATCTGCCGAGCGTGGTCGAAAGCGGCAAGGACGTCACCGCATCCGTGGAGCTGTTCCACCGGGTCAACCAGCAGGACTTCGACGCGTGCGAACGCTGCCAGCCGGCCATGGGCTCCAGGATCTACGCCAAGGGCGGCGTGCTGGTCCCCAGCGAGCACCACATCGGCGCGTTCCACGACTGGATCCAGGAAAAAGTCGGCGACGTCGTCCCGAAAACCTAGGGATATTTCCCCAGCCGGGGTTGGCTATTGGGATGCCTGCCGGCGTCCCTTCTCCCCGCCATGTGGACTTTTCCCCGCGGAAGCCCCGGGGGAAAAGTCCATATGGCGGGGTATCGGGACCCGACTGGACCTGCAGCGGGCCTCAGCCCCAGAACTCTGTGAGCTGCCCTCCAGTGGCCCTGCCCTGGTCGTAACCGGCCCGAGCGGCGGGCGGACGCGTCGACGGATCCATGAGATTGCTGCCGAACGCCTCGAGCGAGCTGCTGTCCGGGACAATGACTTCGACCCTGCTGCCGCTGGCGCGTAGTTCGTCGGCCTGCGCTGCAAGGTGCATGCCCCACTCCAGAGGCGCCCGCGATCTGCCGCCAAGGGGTGACAGCACCAGCACCCGCCCGTATCCGGCCGCCAGATCGGCATTGTCGCTGGATCGCCGGTAGCCGCCGTCGATGAACCGGCTGCCGTCGATACCGTAGGGCAAGCCGCTGGCACAGCTGGCGGCGACGGCGTCCACCAGGTCAACTCCGCTGTGGCGATCGAACACGACCGGTTCGCCGGTTCGGGCATCGACCGCAGTGATCAACACCGTTCGTTCCGGCCATTGCTGGATGGGAAGCCGGGCGGCGACGGTAGCCCGCCACTGCGCTTGCCAGGAGCCGTCCGACGCCGCGTCCATTTCGAGCGCCGCCGCGCCCAGCCTGCGGCGCATGTCGGCCGGATCCCCGGCAGCGGCGATGACCTCGCCCGTCCTCCGCATATGGTCGGCCACGGGCGCAACGGGAGTGCGTCCGCCGCCGGTTCCGGCCGGACCAGTCCGTGCCGGGGGTACAGCGGCAAGGATGTCGGCAAGCAACCGGGCCGGGCTCGCGCCACTGATCTGCGCCGCGGCCGTCGATCCGGCCGACGTCCCGACGATCAGATCGGCACCGGTCACGTCCAACCCGGCATCAAACAGGCCGGCTATGGCACCGATCAACCACGCATTGCCTGCCGATCCGCCACCACCGAGGACCAAAGCCCGCCCGCCCGAGGCTGGCGCGGGGCTCGGCGCCTCGACTTGTGGCTGATCCTGGCCGGAATTCGGCCGGGCAGGGGCCGTCGTCGCGGTGAAGTGGAGAGTTGAAAAAGGTGTTGTGTTCATGGGAGTCGCCTTTCGCGAATTGCCTGTCAGGCGCTCCCGGCTGCGACTATCCCAGTCGCGCGATAGTGGACTGCAGGGGAGCGCCCATTGCGGATACTGCGTTCATTGGGTCCCACCTCCTGCCGGTTGATCACGATCCATGGAAAACTAGCACGCTGGCCGGGCGAGGCGCAACGGTCGCCAGATGGTGGGCGCTTACCTGTTATTTTCCGGACAAGCTGAAAGCATTTTCGGGACACGCTGAAGGGCTGCGCCATCCTGTCGGTGCCCGGAGGGACCATGGTCCTATGACGGCTCCAACGGTGGAGGCGGCCATCCATGAACTGATGGATCTCGCCTGGAATGTTGTGTATGACCTGCTCGAGGATCGGGGACTGCTCGGCGACGGGCTCTTCGTTGAGGAGTACAGCGGCATCCACTCCTGGGTGGAAGACCTGACCCGGTACACGGTGGTCCACTCCCGCTTGGTGGCGGTCCTCTTCGTGGATACCCGGCCGGTGGACGCCATCGTGTTCCATCACGACCTCCTGGGCGCCGACGACCCGAAAAGCTTCTTCACTGTTCGAGGTTAGAGCAGCCCCGGCCAGGTAGCAGCTTGGCCCCCAGACTTACGGTCGGTGAACGTGGGTCACCGGTGTGTGTAGCCCATTTTCGCGCTGATCCGGGTTCCGGCCTCGCGCAGCGTGCCAATGAGTCCAGGGATCGTTTTCGGGTCAAACCTGAAAGCTGGTCCTGAGATGCTGACGGCTCCGACGACTGCTGCCATGTGGTTGTAGAGAGGCACTGCAATTGCGTTCAGTCCGATCTCGAGCTCCTCCCGCGCCTCTGCATATCCATTGTGGGCCACTTCGATCAGTTGCCTCTCCAGGTCTTCCCGTTTGGTGATGGTCCGCGGCGTCCGGGCGAGGAGTCCCGCCTCCCTGAAGATCCGGTCACGTTCATCGGCGGACAGGGCGGCCAGCAAAACCTTGCCGCTCGACGTCGCATGAAGGGGCGTCAGGCCGCCCACCCAGTCGTGGGTGGCCAATGTGGATGGTCCCATGGCCTGGTCCACGTTGACGGCATAGTTCGAGCGAAGGACGGCAAGGTTGACGGTTTCCTTGCATTCTTCCGCGAGGCTTTCCAGGAATGGCCGGGCCTCCCGGACGATGCTGAGGCGGGCGGGGATTGAGGTGGCGAGCCGAAGGATGCCAAAGCCGAGCTGGTACTTTCCGCGGTCGTTGTTTTGGTGGACCATGTCCCGGCTGACGAGGGATCCGAGCAACCGGAAGACCGTGGACTTGTGGACGCCCATTTCCTCAGCGATGTCGCTCACTCCGGCGTGTCCATCCCTGGCAAGGATCTCCAGGACCTGGAAGGCACGGTCCACAGACTGGACGCCTCCGCCTTGGCCGTCGGCGTCCTTTACGATGTCCGGGCTCCGTTAAATGCGGTCATCATGCTCCCTGAATTTTCATGTGTTCGGGTACCGGGTCTCAAGTTTGATCCGACCTACCTCAGGTCTGATCCTACCGGAAGGTAGGTTTTGCACTCATCCCGGGATCCTGAATCAAAAGGAGAGCTACCGGCCAAACAACAAACGCCCCGTCACGGAGACCGTGACGGGGCGGAAGGGGTTCAAGCCTAAATCTCAAAGCCGGGCATAGTCCTCCACACGGCTCACCTGGCGCGGGCGGGCTAATCTTTCCCGTCCGGCATAGACATTCAGGCTGTGCCCCCGGCTGAATCCAACCAACGTCACTCCTGTCTCGGCAGCGAGGTCGGCGGCGAGGCTTGAGGGCGCGCTCACGGCGGACAGGACGGGGATGCCGGCCAGGGCCGTCTTCTGGACAAGTTCGAAGGATGCCCGCCCCGAAACCTGGAGGACGGTTCCGCTCAACGGCAGCAGGCCCTCGCGAAGGGCCCAGCCCACCACTTTGTCCACCGCATTATGCCGGCCTACGTCTTCCCGCAGGCACAGCAGCTCCGGACTATCGCCGTCGAACTTGAACAGGCCGGCCGCATGGACGCCGCCGGTCTTGTCGAACAGGCTCTGGGCCTCGCGAAGCCGCTCGGGCAGTTCGGCGAGGACATCCACAGGAATCCGCAGCGCGTCCCGGGACGGGTCGAAATGGAGGGTCTTGCGGACGGCGTCGATCGAGTCGGTCCCGCAGATGCCGCAGGAGCTGGACATGTAGACATGCCGCATCGTGTCCGGCAGGGGTACGTCGGCCCTGAGCTGGGCCTCGATCACGTTGAACGTTTGCGTCCCTCCGGCGTCCCCGGCACAGAAGCGGAGTGAAACCAGCTCGGATTGGGAACGAATGATGCCTTCCGAGACCAGGAAGCCCGCCACCAGGTCAAAGTCGTCCCCGGGAGTCCTCATAGTGACTGCGAAGGAGCGGCCGCCGAGACGGATTTCCAGGGGCTCCTCGGCGGCCAGCACGTCTTCCTTGAAACGGACCGGGTATTCAGTGCCGGAACTGTCCAGATGGAAGCGGTGGATCTTTCGACGCTGTGTCATGCGTGCCATGCGGTGCTCCGTGCTCGGTAGGTTGAGGGGACGACGGCCGCGGCCGGCTGCGTCCAGGGGAGGGGGATCACCGGAACCGGCTCGCCGGACTGGACTCCGCCGGGCGGAACGGCCATGACGCCGTCGGCCCAGGCGAGGCCGCGCATCATGCCGGGTGCGGTATGCGCAGCGGGGAACGCAAGCCCTTCAATGAAGTTGCAGGGAATCAGGCGCGTACGCCCGAGGGATGGCTCAATATCGGCGGCGGAAGTCACCTGGCTAACTGGGGTGAGGGGCCTGCCTCCGAGCGCTGCCAGCAGCGGCGCACCGATAGTGATGAGCGCCATCATCGCCGCCAGGGGGTTTCCTGGCAGTCCGACGACGAAGCGGCCGTCCGGGAGCCCGGCAAGGACTGCCGGGTGACCGGGCCGCATCGCGATGCCATCCAGCAGCAGTTCTCCGCCGAGGGCAGCGACGGCGGCGCGAAAGTGGTCGGTCCCGGAACAGCCGGTTCCGCCGGTGGTGATGGTGACTTCCGGCATCCGGCCGGGGAGTGCTGCCGAACCGCCAAGTGCCGCCAGCCATTCGGCGTAGGAATCACCAATCCGCACGGAACCGGCAGGCGTGGCACCCAGCATGGCAACGACCGTGTCCAGCTGGGGACCAAATGTGTCCCTGACCTGGCCGGGAGCCGGAACGCCCGCAGTGACCACTTCAGAACCGGTCAGTACGATTCCCACCATCGGCCTGGGCTGCACCTGAAGACTGTCGTGTCCAGCCACGGCGGCCAGGGCGATGTGGCCTGGATTCAGTGTTGTGCCGGCAGGGATCAGAACTTCACCGGGGACAGCTTCTTCGCCTGCAGGACGGATGTGCTGGCCCGGCCCCGGTTCGCCATCCTTTGCGTTGTCATTGAGCTCCAGGAAACGCCTGCCGTCAGCGTCTTGGCGGATCTCGCCGTTTTCCTTGCGGAGTATCGACTGGGCGCCGGCGGGTACCAGTCCGCCTGTGGCTATGACGCGGGCATGCCCCGGGGACAAAGAGGGCCCAGGGTCGGTCATGGCCCACGGACCGCTGCCGTTGACGGCCCATCCGTCCATGGCCGAGGAGTTGTAATGCGGGAGTGCCTGGAGGGCGGTCACATCGCGGGTAAGGGTGTGGCCTATTGCCGATGAGAGCGGGACATCCACCGGTGGGAGCGGGACAGCGCAATCGAAAGCCAGCTGACGGGCTTCGTGCCAGGTCGGGGAAAGATGGCCGGAAGGGCGCCCGGCAGGGAGCAGCCCCGAAGTCCGGCCACTGGTGGTGATTTCTTGGGCGAGCAAGGGACCCCTTTTCTGCGGGTGATCCGCTGATGGCGCAGGCCGGGGACTGCAGCAAGCGCGAGCTTGCCTCAGTCCCCGGCCCCTTCAGCTGGGACTACGCCTTGACGTATCCGTTCGGGTTCAGCACGAACTTGGTTGCTGAGCCGGCATCGAATTCGGCGTAGCCGCGCGGCGCATCTTCAAGCGGGATTGCCTTGGCATTCACTGCCTTGGCGATCTGCACCTTGTCATGCAGGATGGCCATCATCAGTTGGCGGTTGTACTTCATCACGGGACACTGGCCGGTGGTGAAGGACAGGGATTTTGCCCACCCGGTGCCCAGCGACAGCGAGAGGGACCCGTGCTGGGCTGCATCATCGATTCCCCCCGGGTCACCCGTGACGTACAGGCCCGGGATACCCAGCGCACCGCCTGCGGCGGTGATGTCCATGAGGGAGTTCAGCACGGTAGCAGGCGCTTCATGCGAGGCGTCCTTGCCATGTCCGCGGGCTTCGAACCCGACGGCGTCCACCCCGCAGTCCACTTCCGGAACGCCAAGGATCTGCTCAATCTGGTCCTTGGGGTCGCCCTTGGAGACATTCACCGTTTCGCAGCCGAACGACCGGGCCTGAACCAGCCGGTCCTCGTTGATGTCACCGACGATGACGACCGCCGCGCCCAGCAGCTGGGCACCGACTGCCGCGGCCAGGCCGACGGGACCGGCGCCTGCGATATAGACGGTGGAGCCGACGCCGACTCCGGCCGTGACCGCCCCGTGGAACCCGGTGGGGAAGATGTCCGAGAGCATGGTCAGGTCCATGATTTTCTCCAGGGCCTGGTCCCGGTCCGGGAACTTCAGCAGGTTCCAGTCAGCGTAGGGTACCAGCACGTATTCTGCCTGGCCACCCACCCAGCCGCCCATGTCCACATAGCCGTAGGCGCTGCCGGGACGGTCCGGGTTGACGTTCAGGCAGATGCCGGTCTTGCGCTCCTTGCAGTTCCGGCAACGGCCACAGGAGATGTTGAAAGGTACGGAGACGATGTCTCCCACCTTGATGAACTCCACATCCGGACCGACCTCCACCACTTCGCCGGTGATTTCATGGCCGAGGACGAGGTCCTTCGGAGCGGTGGTGCGGCCGCGCACCATGTGCTGGTCCGAGCCGCAAATGTTGGTTGTCACCGTGCGCAGGATCGCACCGTGGGGTACCTTCCGGCCCACATTGGCCGGATTGACGCCAGGCCCGTCCTTGAGTTCGAACGTCGGGTAGTCGGTATTGATGATTTCGACGACACCGGGTTCCTTGTAGGCGACGGCTCGGTTTCCTGACATGGACACTCCTTTTGGCTGCGGGGGGGTGGTGCTGGGATTGGTGCCAGGCTTTCCATATCGGGTTGCCTAGCACAGGTCCGGCAAGTTGCCGGCGTTGTCCCGTTGCCCGAAAGCGGTGCTTCGATGAGGATACCTCCCCAGGTTTCAGGCCACCGAAGCACCATTCACGGGAACGGGACAGCTCATCCTTCGCGAGGACGAAGGCTGTCAGTGGGATGCCGCGCCGGGCACGGCATCCCGGTCGTGCCTAATGCTGGATGGCCGCGCCTGCGGAAGCCACGGTGTGGTCGTTCTCGACGGTGCTGCCGCTGACGCCGATTGCACCAATGATGGATCCATCTTCACCGTGCAGCGGGAGTCCGCCCGGGAAAGTGATGAGTCCGCCGTTGGAGACCTCAATGTTGAACAGCGGGCCTCCGGGCTGGGACAGTTCGCCGATCGATCCCGTTGCCATGTCGAAGTAGCGGGCAGTGCGGGCCTTCTTGATGGAAATATCGATGCTGCCAAGCCAGGCACCATCCATGCGGGTGAAGGCCTTGAGGTTGCCTCCAGCGTCCACCACCGCGATGTTCATGGCCGTGCCGGTTTCGCGGGCCGAGTCGCGGGCAGCGCTGAGGACGGCGTCGGCCTGGGCTTGCGTGATATCAGACATTGTTCTCCCTTGATCGTGTCTGTTATGTGTGGCGAAGTGCTGTGGTGGCTAATGCCCTGAGGGCATTTCGCAGACTGCCCGGCGCTGAACTTGGCACGCACGAGCCTGATATTTTCGTTTGGCTGATAAAGATATATCAGTTACATCGTAGGACAGTCACTGGAGCATGTCCAGAGATTTCTTAGCGGCCGTGGATCAGGCTCAGCGCTTCGGCGCGGGCGGCGGGCAGCCGCAGTTCACCGCGGACGGCAGACGTGATGGTCTTTGCCCCCGGTTTACGCACGCCCCGCATGGACATGCACAAATGCTCGCACTCGATCACCACAATTGCGCCCAAGGGCCGCAGCGCTGCCACCAGGGCGTCCACCACCTGGGTGGTCAGTCTCTCCTGGACCTGTGGCCTCCGCGCAAAGACATCTACTAGCCTGGCCAGCTTGCTGAGGCCGGTGACCAGTCCTTCAGCGGACGGGATGTAGCCCACGTGTGCCACGCCATGAAACGGCACCAGATGATGCTCGCAGGTGGAATAGAACGGGATGTCCTTCACGATGACCATTTCGCTGTGGCCAAGATCGAAGGTCTTGTCCAGGACGGCGAGGGGATCCTGATGGAGCCCGCCAAACATTTCGGCGGCGGCGCGGGCTACGCGGGCCGGGGTGTCCGCCAGCCCGGGTCTTTCCGGGTCCTCGCCGATGGCCAGGAGGTATTCGCGGACTGCACGTTCTACCCGTGGGCCGTCCACACCCTTCGCGACGGTTGCCTCGGTCATGAGGGCTGTGTCCACGGTCAGGCCAGCTCAAGGCGGACGATGACGGACTTGGACGTTGGCGTGCCGCTGGTGTCGGCCACTGAGTCGAGCGGCACGAGGACGTTGGTTTCCGGGTAGTAGGCTGCCGCGCAGCCCTTCGGAGTCGAGTACGACACTATGCGGAAGTTTTCGGCCCGGCGTTCGGTCCCCTGGAATTCGGAGATGAGATGGACCATGTCCCCGTCTGTGAAGCCGAGCTCAGTGATGTCGTCGGCGTTGATCATGACTACGCGGCGCCCGCCGTGGATGCCGCGGTAGCGGTCGTCCTTGCCGTAGATCGTGGTGTTGTACTGGTCATGGGAGCGCAGGGTCTGGAGGACGAGCCGTCCCGCGGGGACCCTGATGAATTCCAGTTCGTTGCCTGTGAAGTGGGCCTTGCCTGAAGCGGTGTCGAACTTCCTGGCGTCCCGGGGCGGGTGGGGAAGGACGAACCCGCCGGGGTTCTGGATCCGTTCCTCGAAATTCTCGAAGCCGCTGAGAACCGCCTCGATGTGTTTCCTGATGATGGAGTAATCGTCCCGCATGGCGAGCCAGTCGGCTTTGGGGGTGTTGGGCAGCCGGAGGTTGTCGCTGCCAGTGAAGATTCTGTGGGCCAGGTTGCACACGATGGCCACCTCTGACTGCAGGTGCTCACTGGCGGGCTTAAGGCGTCCGCGGGAGGCGTGCACGGCACTCATCGAGTCCTCCACGGTCACCCTCTGGTCACCGCTGAGCTGGGTATCCCTCTCAGTGCGTCCGAGCGTCGGAAGGATCAACGCGCGGCGGCCCGTCGAAACGTGGGAATGGTTCAGTTTCGTGGAGATCTGCACGGTGAGGCGGGTGTTGGCCAGTGCCTGCTCGGTGACCTCGGAATCCGGAGCCGCCCGCACGAAGTTGCCGCCCATCCCGATAAAGACCCGAACCTTGCCGTCCCGCATGGCGCGGATGGCGGCCACGGTGTCGAAGCCATGCGCCCGGGGAGAAAGGAACTGGAATTCGTGGTCGAGCCGGTCGTGGAAGTTCTCCGGCATCTTCTCAAAGATGCCCATGGTCCGGTCACCCTGGACGTTGGAGTGGCCGCGCACGGGGCAGACGCCGGCTCCGGGCTTGCCGATGTTGCCCTGGAGAAGCAGGACGTTGACCACGTCGCGGAGGGTGGGTACCGAGTGCTTGTGCTGCGTCAGGCCCATGGCCCAGCAGACGATGGTAGCGCTCGAAGCCAGCAGGCGTTCGCCGGTGGACCTGATCTGTTCCAGTGTCAGCCCGGTGGCCTCGACGATGTCGTCCCATTCCGCCTTTTCCAGGTACCGCAGGTATTCGTCGATGCCGACGGTGTGGTCCTTGATGAATGCATGGTCCAGCACCGTCGGGAGACCAGGCGTCCTGCGCCCCTGGGCTTCGGCTTCAAGAAGGTATTTGCCGAGGCCCTGAAAGAGGGCCTGGTCGCCGCCGGCGCGGATCTGCAGGAAGTCGTCAGTCAGTTCTGTGCCCACCACCATGCCGGACAGGTTCTGCGGATTCTCGAACCGAAGGAGCCCGGCCTCGGGAAGCGGATTCACCGAGACAATGACCGCGCCGTTCTTCTTCGCCTTCTCCAATGCGCTCAGCATGCGCGGGTGGTTGGTTCCGGGATTCTGCCCTGCCACGAAAATCAGCGACGCTGTCTCCAGGTCCGTGAGGCTGACGGAGCCCTTTCCGATGCCGATGGTTTCCACCAGGGCCGAGCCGGACGATTCATGACACATGTTGGAGCAGTCGGGCAAATTGTTCGTCCCGATGCCCCGAACAAGCAGCTGGTATGCGAAGGCTGCCTCGTTCGACGTCCGCCCCGAGGTGTAGAAGACCGACTGGCCGGGATGGTCCATTTCCCTGATCTCCCGGGCAATCAGCTCATAGGCATCATCCCACTCGATCGGCTTGTAGTGGGTTGCGCCTTCGTCGAGGAGCATCGGATGGGTCAGCCGGCCCTGCTGGCCCAGCCAGTAGTCATCCCGCGTCTTCAGGTCCGCAATCGAGTGCTGTGCGAAGAATTCAGGCGTGACGCGGCGGCGGGTGGCTTCTTCGGCCACAGCCTTGGCGCCGTTCTCGCAGAATTCGGCAGCATTGCGCTTTTCGTGTTCGGGCCAGGCGCAGCCCATGCAGTCAAAGCCGTCAACCTGGTTGACTGCCAGGAGTGTCTGGATGCTGCGCAGCGGGCCCATCTGCTCAAGGGAAATTTTCAGTGCGTTCGCAACAGCCGGAAGGCCTACGGCGGTCGTTTTGGGCTTCGTCAGGCTCAGCTTTGACTCGTCGATATTCTGCTTGGGGGCTTTGGAAGCCATGTGATCTTCCCTTCAGATCGTGGCAGGAAACGTGGAATGGAGCTGTTGCTCGGGCTCAACGCCCTGGATGGTCCGCAGTGTCTGCAGACCATCCAGGAGGCCCGGCAAGCGGCCAAAGTCGTTGAAAGTGTAAACGTGGAACCCGGCAAAGAGCGGGTCGCCCGCCAACTCCTGGTGAATCTCGTGAATCAGGCGTCCGCTGTCATAGCTAAGCAAGTCATTCCGGCGCCAGAGGGCTCCCGCCATCCCTGTCCCACGGGCAAGCTTGAGGGAGCGGCCGACGCCGAGGCGTGCTCCCATGGACACCAGTTTCCTGACGGAGACCGGGCCAGGTACTCCAACCCAGACAGGCGTCTGGATACCGCTCTTGCGGATTGCCCGGACGTAACGGCTGATCGCCCCGGCGGAAAAGCACATCTGCGTGACTATTGAGGACGCCAAGGGCGCTTTCATCTGGAGGCTGCTGCTGAGTTGCTCCCGGCTAAGTTGCGGATGGCCTTCCGGGTAGCCGGCAATACCGACGGAGAAGTCAGGTGAATAGGCTTTGACTGCCTCAAGGAGTTGTCCGCTCCACGAATAGGGACCTGCAGGCGTACGCCGATCTCCGGCCACAAGAAAAAGCTCCGAGACGCCGGCGTCCTGCAATTGCAGCAGCAGCGAATGCAGTTCCTCCTGGCCGGTAATGCTGCGGGCGGCGAGATGGGGGACTGTGTGATACCCCATGCTGGCCAGGCTGACGGACGCTTCCACAGTCAGTCGAGGCCCGTGGTGCGGGAGGCACGTCACGCTGACCGAATCCGAAGTGTCAAAAGCCACGGGGAGTTTCGCCAGGAGATCGGCGGACGGCACAACTTCCAGCCGTACCCTGGCAACAGCTTCCTTGCTCATTACTCTCCGTTCTTCGGCATCACCGTAACGCCTGATCGGCGGTTTTCTGTTTTTGCCCTGGAGGGTTGACATTTTTTGGATGAAATATTGATATATCAGTTCTAGGAATACTATGTACACGAGGCCTTCGCGTCAAGGCTCCGCAGTACATCGGGAGGAGACCTGAAAATGGCAAGCGTTGGAGAACTACCATCGGACGCGGCAGACTCATACCTGCCAACGAGGCAGGAGGACGAATCCTTTGCCGACTTTGCCTACAGGGCTCTCTGCGATGAGCTGATCGTCTTGGACATCAAACCTGGCGAGCCACTGAACGACGAAGTGATTTCGAGGCGGCTCGGCGTGGGCAGGACACCGATACGGGAAGCCATGAAGCGCCTTGAGGGCGACCACCTGGTGGTGGCCTATCCCCGGCGGGGAACGTTCGCCGCCGGGGTGGACATCACGGATCTGGCTGAAATCTCGGAGATCCGACAGCTTCTGGAGCCTGCGGCAGCTTCGCGGGCCGCCCGGATGGCGTCACCGCAGCTTCGGCGGGAGATCAGGGAGTTTGCCAAGGAAGTGGGAGAACTCCTGCCACGCCTGCACTCCCAGCGGGACCTCATGCGGCTGGATATGCGGGTGCACCGGATGATCTACCGGGCCACGGGAAGCCGGCACCTTGAAGATGTCCTGATCCGGTACGACAATCTGGCGACGCGGATCTGGAGCCTTGTGCTGGAGAAACTGCCTCCCGTTTCTGAGCATATTGCCCAGCACATTGAGCTGCTCGAATGCATCGCTGAAGGGGATTCCGAAGCTGCTGCGCGGCTGACCACCAAGCACGTGACTGACTTCGAGAACCTGATCAGGGCTGTCCTGTAGGCCGGACAGCATTACACGGCGGTTCCCCGGACCAGGGCCCGCGATTGTTCCCTTGCCGCCTCGACGGTATGCAGGAGGAGCAGGGACGTGGTCACTGAGCCGACGCCGCCCGGAACGGGCGTCAGCGCCGCCGCGATGCCCTTGACGCTGGCCTCGTCCACGTCTCCCACGAGGGACCCGTCAGGAAGGACGTTGGTGCCGACGTCGATCACTACTGTCCCGGCGGAAATATGGCCGCCGTTCAGCAGCCCCGTGCGTCCGGCGGCGACGACCACGACGTCGGCCGTCCTGGTGTAGTTCTCCAGCGGCCCCGACCTGGAGTGGCAGACGGTGACCGCGGCGTCGCGTTCCAGCAACAGCAGGGACAGCGGCTTTCCGACGACGGCGGACCGTCCGATCACGACGACGTTCCGGCCCGCCACCGGGATGTCGAAGTGGTCAAGGATCTCGATGACGGCCCGGGCCGTCGCGGGAGCGAACGAGGGCTGGCCGACAGCCAGCCGGCCAAGGCTCAGCGGATTCGCACCGTCAATGTCCTTTTCGGGGGCAATGTGCCCGACAAGTTCATCTGCATCGACGCCGGGCGGTAGCGGCGTCTGCAGGATGATGCCGTTGATGGATGGCTCGGCGCTGAGGTCCTTCAGGACAGAAGCCAAAACCTGTCCCGTCGCATCCTGGCCCAGGTCCACTATCCGGCAATTGATGCCTGCACCTTCAGCAGCCCGTTCGATGGACCGCACATACCAGTGCGTGGAGCCGTCGTCGGTGGCCACAACCACGGCAAGGGTAGGGCGCAGGCCGTCGATGTCGAGGTCCCTGGCTTCGTCCCGGGCCTTCTGCTGGATGAGTTGAGCCAGTGCCCGTCCGGACAGGAGTGTGGTGCTCATCCGAGGATCCTTTCGCGCACGCGCTTCACCAGCGAATCGGCTGCCAGGATGACCTTGTCCTCAAGGGCGCCGGTCTGGTCAGCCAGCCGGGCACGGGCTTCGGTGTCCTTGATGGCCACCACGTTGATGTCGATGTTCACCCGGGCAGTGGTGGCGGCTGCCCGGGCGGCGTCGGCGGCGGCGGCAACGTCGCTGATCACGTTGGCATTGGCCACCTCAAAGAGCTCCGTGGCAAGATCCACGACGGCGCCGGCGAGGAGGATTAGTTGTGCCGGTGTCTTCGCGGCCAGGATGAGCGCGTCCTGGATGGACGCTGCTCGTGCGGCCTTAAGTCCGTCGGTGCCGGCCGGGAGCTTGTACGCATCGATCACGCCCTGGAACGCATGCTGGTCGGCGTCCGCGAGGCGCACGGCCTCGACCACCAGTCCGTCGGCGGTGCCGATGATCCTTGTCACGAGATCGGCGTGCTGCTCGTACTTCGCGCCCGTGGAGTACCTGGCCACCATGGCGACAAGTGCCGCCGCCTGGGCGGCGTGCAGCGCTGCGGCTGCACCGCCGCCCGGGGTGGGTTCCCGCGAGGCAAGCCTGGCGAGGTAGTCATGTATTGTTTCTGAGCTGATCATGTGTCTTCCTGGGCTGTTAGCCGCGGAGCCTGGTCATCGTGGGGTCGTACAGCGGATCCGCTGTGACGGTCGCCTGGATGCGCCGGCCAAAGTACTCGATTTCAACCGAGTCACCCACGGAGACGCCGGCGGGGAGATACGCGTAGGCGATCGGCTTGGCAACGGTGTAGCCGTAGGCCGCACTGGTCACGTAGCCGACTGCCTGGTCCTTGTAGAAGACAGGTTCCTTGCCCAGCACGATGCTGCGGCCGTCGTCGACCGTCAGGCAGCGCAGGCGGCGGGCGGAGTTTTCCTCGGTCCGGCCTTCGAGTGCTGCCTTTCCGACGAAGTTTTCCTTGGTCATCTTCACAGCGAAACCGAGTCCCGCTTCAAGCGGGTCGTGCTCGGTGGTCATGTCCGTGCCCCAGGAGCGGTAGCCCTTTTCCAGGCGCAGTGAGCTGAACGCGGCGCGGCCCGCCGCGATGACGCCGAACGGCTGCCCGGCCTTCCACAGTGCATCCCACAGTCGCTGGCCGTTGTCGGCGCTGGTGTACAGCTCCCAGCCCAGCTCGCCGACGTAGGACAGGCGCATGGCGGTGACGGTAACGCCGCCGATGACCACCTTCTTGGCCCGGAAGTATTTCAGGCCGTCGTTGGTGAAGTCGTCGCTGCTGACGGTGCTGATGAGGTCCCGGGCGAGGGGCCCCCATAGGCCGATGCAGCAGGTGCCGCCGGTGGTGTCGCGCACCTGGACCCAGTCGCTGGCGGTTCCGTTTTCCGTCTGGTGGCGTGCGGCCCGCTCAAAGTAGGCCGTGTCGATGTTTCCGTTGGCTCCGAGCTGGAAGGTGTCTTCGCTCAGGCGGGCCACGGTGATGTCGCTTCGGATCCCGCCTGCGTGATCCAGCAGGAGGGTGTAGGTGACGGCCCCCGGCTTCTTGGTCATGTCGGCGGTGGTCAGCTCCTGCAGCAGCTTCAGGGCTCCGGGGCCGGATACCTCGAGGCGCTTGAGCGGGGTCATGTCGTACATGGCCACCGCGGTGCGGGTCTTCCAGGCTTCAGCGGCGGCGATGGGCGAGCTGAACATCCCGGACCAGGCGTCACGTGCCGGCGGCTGCCATTCGTCAGGCATCTCCTTGAGCAGTTCGGCGTTGGCTTCGAACCAGTAGGGGCGCTCCCATCCGCCGCCCTCCAGGAAGTAGCCGCCCAGCTGCTTGTGGCGGGCGTGGAAGGGGCTGACGCGAAGGTTGCGCGGAGAGAGCTTGGGCTGAAGCGGGTGCAGGACGTCGTAGATTTCCACGAAGTTCTGCTGGGAGGTCTCGCTGACGTACTCGGGGGTCAGCTGGACCTCTTCGAAGCGGTGGATATCGCAGTCGCCGAGGTCAATCTGCGACTTTCCGTCAACGAGGAGCTCTGCCACGGCACGGGCGATGCCGGCGGAGTGGGTGACCCACACGGCCTCGGCAACGAAGAAGCCGTCCACTTCCTTGGACTCGCCCACCAGGGAGCCGCCGTCCGGGGTGAAGGAGAAGATGCCGTTGAAGCCATCATCGATTTCGCTTTCACGCAGTGCCGGCAGGATCTGTTTGGTTGCTTCCCACGCGGGAAGGAAGTCTTCCAGGGTGAAGTCCAGGCGGGAAGGCATGTTGTGTTCGCTGATGCTGCTGGGCTCGTAGCTGCCAAGTTCGTCCAGGTCCACGGGCATGGGTCGGTGTGCGTAGGAGCCGATGCCGTAGCGCTCGCCGTGCTCGCGGTAGTAGAGGTCCTGGTCCTGGTGGCGCAGGATGGGGAGCTGGGCGCCGTTGGGCAGTTCGTTCTTGCCCTTCTGGGCGGGAACCGGCGTGGTCTTGACGTACTGGTGGGCCAGCGGGAGGAGCGGGACGGACATCCCGATCAGCTCGCCCACCTTGGCGCCCCAGAAACCTGCGCAGGAAACCACGATGTCCGCCGGGATCACGCCGTCGGCGGTCTCGACGCCGGTGACGCGGCGGTTGGACTGTTCGATCCCGGTCACCTCGGTGTTGCCGATGTACTTCACGCCGGCCGCTTCGGTGCGCTTGATGAGCAACTGGACTGCGCGGGCAGCCAGGGCCAGGCCGTCGGTAGGTACATGGAGGCCGCCCAGGATGTCTTCCTCGTTGATCAGCGGGTAGAGCTCCTTGCACTCTTCGCGGGAGAGGATCTTGCCGTCGATGCCCCACGACTGCGCGTAACCGAGCTTGCGCTTGAGGTCTGCCAGACGGGTTTCCGTGGTGGCAACTTCAAGGCCGCCCACCTGGTTGAAGCAGCTTTGGCCGTCCTCCGTGAGGGAGAGGAGCTTTTCCACCGTGTACTTGGCGAAAAGTGCCATGGTCTTTGAAGGGTTCGTCTGGAAAACGAGGCCCGGGGCGTGGGACGTGGAGCCTCCGGGCATGTTCAGGGGTCCCTGGTCCAGGACGGTGATGTTATTCCAACCCCGGGTGACAAGTTCATCGGCAAGGTTCGTGCCGACGATTCCAGCTCCAATAATGACAATGCTTGGCGTCGAAGCCATGTGGTTTCTCCTGCTGATCTTCGTGTGTTGTCTGTGCTGATGGGGTGGTCGTGCTTACCGGAACACGACAGTGCTGGTTTGATCCAGCAACACACGGTGCTCGCAGTGCCACCGCACGGCGCGGGACAGTGCCAGAGCTTCCGCATCCTGCCCGACTGTGGAAAGGGCAGTCGGTCCGTAGCTGTGATCGACCCGGATGACTTCCTGTTCGATGATTGGGCCCTCATCCAGCTCGGCGGTGACGTAGTGGGCTGTGGCGCCCACCAGCTTGACGCCACGGTCGTACGCCTGGTGGTACGGGCGGGCACCCTTGAATCCGGGCAGGAAGGAGTGGTGGATGTTGATGGCGCGGCCCTCAAGGGAGCGGCAGAGGTCATCGGACAGCACCTGCATGTACCGGGCCAGCACCACGAGGTCGATGTCATATTCGTCGATGAGATCCAGCAGTCGCTGTTCGCCCTCTGCCTTTGTCTCCGGTGTCACCGGGACGTAGAGGAAGGGGAGGCCGGCTGCCTCAGCCATGGCCCGGTGGGTTTCATGATTGGAAACGATCAGGACAATATCGCCGCCCAGGCTACCGCCGCGCCAGCGGAAGATCAGGTCATTCAGGCAATGGCCGAACTTGGACACCATGACCAGGATGCGCTGCTTGGTCTGGTCATGAAAGCTGAACTTCATCTCGAAACGGTCGGCGATCGCACTGAACTCCTCCTGGAGTTTCTCCGGTGTGTACTCCGGGGAACCCGAGAACGCGGTGCGCAGGTGCAGCGTCTGGCGGAGACCGTCGTCGAACTGCTGGTGTTCATCGATGTTGAAACCACGTTCGAAGAGAAAAGTAGTGACCGCCTGGACGATACCGGCACGTTCGACACACGACAATGTGAGCACGAACTTCTGGGCCTTGTCTTCCACGCGGGGCTCGGTCTGAGTCAGGGTGCTGGTTGATGAGTCTGTAGCCACTAGGGTCATGCCTCCTCCTTAGAGAGATTGCCTTTAGACATATCCGTTAGATAGATTCTGTAGATATATCCGGCGATTGTGAACTGATATATTAGGCTTGGGAATCAGCGTATACTGGTCGTTGGAGGAGGTCAATAGCCTCTCTGGAACGGAAAGGGGTTCAGGTTATGGCAGTTGAAGTTTTGGCAGGCACGGACGATGCCGTCAAAAAATCGCTCGCGGAAGCGGCGTATGAGCGCATTCGCGACCGGCTGCTGATGCTTGACATCAAACCCGGCGATCTTGTCAACGACGACCACCTCGCCAAGGACCTCGGCATGGGAAGGACCCCAGTGCGGGAAGCCCTCAAGCGGCTCGAGCTTGACCGGCTGGTTGTTTCGTACCCGCGCAGGGGAACTTTCGCCACGCGGGTAGAGGTCACTGACCTGGCGTTCATTTCCGAAATCCGGACCCAGCTTGAACCGCTCGCGGCCTCCCGCGCTGCCCGGGTGGCCACGGAACGGCAACGGGACGAGCTGCGAGCTGTGTTGCGGGCGGTTGAGTCCTTCGATACCCAGGCGGCTTCCGTCGTCGAAACCCTGCGGCTCGATGCTCGCGTGCACCAGGGAATCTATGCAGCTGCGGGCAATCCGCACCTTGAAGATGTTTTGATCCGCTATGACAACCTCGCCACCCGCATCTGGTGCATGGTGCTGGATCGGCTTCCCGACCTCTCCCGCCATGTACACGAGCACGTGAATCTGCTCGGTGCAGTCATTGACGGGGATGAGGCACGTGCCGGTGACCTGGCGAGGAGCCACGTCAGCGGGTTCGAGGATGCTGTCCGAAAGGCCCTATTCGCCTAGCCCTGACCCCAACCCCAGCAGCGATATCTGAAAGCGCGGCCCCAGAGCCGCGCTTTTGGTGTCCCGGCAATCATTGAAAATCTGTTGACACCCGCTGGAGTCGATAGCATACTTGAGTCACGAAACTAATATATCAACAGGATATTAGCTATAGCTAGGAGAAATGATGGTCGACGTTCTGACCCGCACGCTCGCAGAGACCGATCCTGCAATCCACGCAGCCGTGCACCAGGAACTCCTGCGCCAGCAGGGCACGCTGGAAATGATCGCCTCCGAAAATTTTGCGCCGACCGCCGTCATGGAAGCCCAGGGATCGGTACTGACGAACAAGTACGCCGAAGGCTACCCGGGCAAGCGGTATTACGGCGGCTGCGAACACGTTGACGTGGTCGAACAGCTGGCCATTGACCGCCTCAAGTCATTGTTCGGCTCCGAGTTCGCTAATGTTCAGCCGCACTCCGGCGCCCAGGCCAACGCAGCGGCCATGTTCGCCCTGATCCAGCCCGGCGACACTATCCTGGGGCTGAACCTTGCACACGGTGGCCACCTGACGCACGGGATGCGGATCAACTTCTCCGGCAAGCTCTACAAGGTCGTCCCGTATGGCGTCAATGAGGACACCATGCTGATTGACATGGCCGAAGTTGAGCGCTTGGCGGTTGAGAACAAGCCGAAGCTGATCGTCGCCGGCTGGTCCGCGTACTCCCGCCAGCTGGACTTCGCTGAATTCCGCCGCATCGCGGACCTGGTAGGGGCGTACTTGATGGTGGATATGGCCCACTTTGCCGGCCTGGTGGCCGCAGGGCTTCACCCCAATCCCGTGCCTCACGCCCACATCGTCACCAGCACCACCCACAAGACCCTTGGCGGACCGCGCGGGGGAGTGATCCTGACCAACGACGCCGACATTGCCAAGAAGGTCAACTCCGCGGTGTTCCCCGGACAGCAGGGCGGCCCGCTGGAGCACGTCATTGCTGCGAAGGCTGTGGCGTTCAAGCTCGCTGCTGAGCCGGCGTTCCGCGAACGCCAGGAACGCACCCTGGAAGGCGCTGGCATCATCGCAGAACGCATTCTGGCTGCTGACGTTGCAGAGTCCGGCGTGACCGTCGTCAGCGGTGGCACCGATGTGCACCTGGTCCTGGTAGACCTGCGCAATTCTGAACTGGACGGACAGCAGGGCGAAGACCGCCTGCACCGTATCGGGATCACGGTCAACCGCAACGCCGTCCCATTCGACCCGCGTCCGCCGATGGTCTCTTCCGGCCTTCGTATTGGCACCCCGGCACTGGCCACACGCGGGTTCGGGAAGGCAGAATTCACCGAGGTCGCCGACATCATCGCGGCAGCCCTCAAGCACGATTTCAGCGACGAGACAGTGGCGGAACTTCGGCAGCGGGTTGAAATCCTGGCCGGAAAGTTCCCGCTCTACCCCAATCTCTCCTCTGACGCGAATGAGGTGGCATGATGGCCGATCTGCTTCCGGAGCACCCGGATTTCCTGTGGCGGAACCCGGAACCGAAGTCCTCCTACGACGCCGTGATCGTTGGTGGCGGCGGGCACGGCCTGGCCACCGCCTATTTCCTGGCCAAGAACCACGGCATGACCAACATTGCTGTCCTCGAAAAGGGCTGGCTGGCTGGCGGCAACATGGCCCGCAACACCACCATCATCCGTTCCAACTACCTGTGGGACGAGAGCGCGGCCATCTACGAGCACGCCCTCAAACTTTGGGAAATCCTGCCGGAGGAACTCGAATACGACTTCCTTTTCAGCCAGCGCGGCGTGATGAACCTGGCCCACACCCTGGGCGATGTGCGCGAGAGCATGCGGCGAGTGGGTGCGAACAAGCTCAATGGCGTGGATGCTGAATGGCTGGATCCGCAGCAGGTCAAGGAACTGTGCCCCATCCTGAACATCAGCGACAACATCCGCTACCCTGTCATGGGCGCCACCTACCAGCCGCGGGCTGGCATCGCCAAGCACGACCATGTGGCCTGGGCCTTCGCCCGCAAGTGCGATGAGCTCGGTGTGGACATCATCCAGAACTGTGAAGTCACCGGCTTCGTCAAGGACGGCAACCGCGTCACCGGCGTCAAGACCAACCGCGGCACTATCAACACCGAAAAGGTTGGTTTGTGCGCGGCCGGCCACAGCAGTGTTCTGGCCGAGATGGCGGGCTTCCGGCTCCCCATCCAGTCGCACCCGCTCCAGGCACTGGTCTCCGAACTGCACGAGCCGGTCCACCCGACAGTGGTGATGTCCAACCACGTGCACGTCTACGTTTCCCAGGCCCACAAGGGCGAGCTGGTCATGGGCGCCGGGGTGGACTCCTATAACGGTTACGGCCAGCGCGGTTCCTTCCATGTGATCGAGCACCAGATGGCTGCCGCCGTCGAGCTCTTCCCGATCTTTGCCCGTGCGCACGTGCTCAGGACCTGGGGCGGCATCGTTGACACAACGCTGGATGCTTCCCCGATCGTGGGAACCACTCCGGTGGACAACATGTTCGTGAACTGCGGCTGGGGCACCGGTGGCTTCAAGGGCACTCCTGCGGCCGGCCTCACCTTTGCCCACACCATCGCCACCGGAACACCGCACCACCTGAACAAGCCGTTTGCGCTGGAGCGGTTCGAAACCGGCGCCCTGATCGATGAGCACGGCGCAGCCGCCGTGGCCCACTAGAAGAGAGTCCGGACATGCTCCTCATTTCATGCCCCAACTGCGGCTCCCGCGACGAGACCGAGTTCCACTACGGCGGCCAGGCCCACGTGGCCTACCCGGAAAACCCGAACGAGCTGAACGACCGCGAATGGGCCGAGTACCTGTTCTACCGGGACAACACCAAGGGCGCCTTCGCCGAACGCTGGCTGCACAGCACCGGCTGCCGCCAGTGGTTCAACATGCTCCGCGACACGGTCACCTACGAGATCCAGGCGATCTACCCGATGGGCACCCCCCGCCCCAGCACCACCGCCCCGGAAGGAGCAACCCCGTGACTTCCCAGAATCCCGCGACTTCCCAGAACGCCCGCCTCGCCGCCGGCGGACGCATCGACCGCACCATCTCCTGGCGTTTCACCGTGGACGGAGAGGAATTCACCGGCCACCCCGGCGACACGTTGGCCTCCGCCCTGCTCGCCAACGGCCGGGTCGCCGTCGGAAACTCCCTCTATGAGCGCCGGCCCCGCGGCATCATGTCCGCAGGCGTGGAGGAAGCCAACGCCCTGGTCAGGGTGGAACCGCGATTCCCGGGCCACGTGGCCGAGTCCATGCTCCCCGCCACCACCGTCACCCTGGTGGACGGCCTGAAGGCCGGCCTGCTTAACGGCCTGGGCCGGCTGGATCCCGAGGATGACCGCGCGGAGTACGACAAGAAGTACGTCCACACCGACGTCCTGGTGATCGGCGGCGGCCCGGCCGGGCTGGCGGCGGCCCGCGAAGCTGTCCGTTCCGGCGCCCGCGTCATGCTGCTGGACGACCAGCCCGAGCTCGGCGGATCCCTGCTGTCCGGCTCCACGGCTCCCGAACTGGTGGAGACCATCGAAGGCAAGCCTGCCCTGGAATGGGTGGCGGACATCGAAGCCGAGCTCGTCTCCGGCGCCGAATCCACCGTCCTGAACCGCACCACCGCTTTCGGCGCCTACGACGCCAACTATGTCATCGCCGTCCAGAACCGCACCGACCACCTGTCCACACCGGCCGCGCCGGGTGTTTCCCGGCAGCGTATTTGGCACATCCGTGCCAACCAGGTGGTGCTGGCCCCCGGCGCCCACGAACGGCCGCTGGTCTTTGAAAACAACGACCGCCCCGGCATCATGCTGGCCTCGGCCGTCCGCAGCTACCTCAACCGCTACGCGGTGGCCGCTGGGCAGCGCGTTGTCATCAGCACCACCAACGACAGTGCTTACGCCCTGGCCGCAGACCTGCGCGCCGCCGGCATCAAGGTCGCCGCCGTCGTCGACGCCCGCCCCAAGCTCACCGCGGTGGCTGCTGCCGCCGTCGAAGCCGGGACCCGGGTACTGATCGGCAGCGCGGTGGCCAACACCGCCGCCGGAACCGATACCGCCGGAACCGATACCGCCGGAACCGATACTGCCGGAACAGACACTGGCCGCCTCACGGGCGTCACCGTCCGCAGCATCAACGACGACGGCGTCCTCACCTCCGGGGTCGAAGAGATCGCCTGCGACCTGCTGGCCGTCTCCGGCGGCTGGAGCCCGCTGGTCCACCTGCACTCGCAGCGGCAGGGCAAGCTGCGCTGGGACGATGACCTGGCCGCCTTTGTGCCGAGCACCGTGGTCCCCAACCAGCAGATAGTCGGCTCCGGCCGCGGCAGCTTCGAACTCGCCGATGTACTGGCCGAGGGCATCTCGGCCGGAGCATCCGCCGCCATCGCCGCCGGGTTCGAGTCTGCTACGCAGCCCACCCCGCTCAGTGAGCCGAAGGCCTCCGGACCCACCCGCCAGCTGTGGCTGGTACCGGGGGAGGCCGGCACTCCGGACGACTGGCACCACCACTTCGTTGACTTCCAGCGCGACCAGTCCGTGGCAGACGTCCTGCGCTCCACCGGAGCCGGGATGCGGTCCGTGGAGCACATCAAGCGCTACACCTCCATCAGCACCGCCAACGACCAGGGCAAGACCTCCGGCGTCAACGCGATCGGCGTCATCGCCGCCGCACTGCGCCAGGCAGGCGAAGCCTCCCGCGGCATCGGCGAGATCGGCACCACCACCTACCGCGCACCGTTCACCCCGGTGGCATTCGCGGCCCTGGCCGGACGCCAGCGCGGCGAATTGTTCGATCCCGCCCGCGTCACCTCCATCCACCCCTGGCACGTGACCAAGGGAGCCTTGTTCGAGGACGTCGGGCAGTGGAAGCGGCCCTGGTACTACCCGCAGCCGGGGGAGGACATGGACGCAGCAGTGCTGCGCGAGTGCGCCGCGGTCCGTGAATCCGTGGGGTTCATGGACGCCACCACCCTCGGCAAGATCGAAATCCGGGGCAAGGACGCAGGGGAGTTCCTCAACCGGATCTACACCAACGCATTCAAGAAGCTCGCGCCCGGTTCCGCACGCTACGGCGTGATGTGCACCCCGGACGGGATGATCTTCGACGACGGCGTGACCCTCCGCCTCGACGATGACCGCTTCTTCATGACCACCACCACCGGCGGTGCGGCCAAAGTGCTGGACTGGCTGGAGGAATGGCTGCAGACCGAATGGCCGGAACTGGACGTGCATTGCACCTCGGTGACCGAACAGTGGAGCACCATTGCCGTCGTCGGGCCCAAATCCCGCGCGGTCCTGGCCAAGGTTGCCCCGCAGCTGGCCGCCAACGGCGGGCTGGAGGCCGACGCCTTCCCGTTCATGACCTTCCGCGAAACCACCCTCGCCTCCGGCGTTCGTGCCCGGGTCTGCAGGATCTCGTTCTCCGGCGAGCTGGCCTACGAAATCAACGTGCCGTCCTGGTACGGGCTGAACACCTGGGAAGCCGTTGCCGCGGCCGGTGCCGAGTTCAACATCACCCCCTATGGCACCGAGACCATGCACGTGCTCCGGGCCGAAAAGGGCTACCCGATCGTCGGGCAGGACACCGACGGCACCGTGACTCCGCAGGATGCAGGAATGGACTGGATCATTTCCAAGGCCAAGGACTTCATCGGCAAACGCTCGTACACCAGGGTTGATGTGGCACGCGGGGACCGTAAGCACCTGGTCAGCGTCCTGCCCGTGGACGGAACGTTCCGGCTGCCGGAAGGCACCCAGCTGGTGGAAAAGGGCCGATCCACAAACCCTGCCTACGGACCGGTGCCCATGGAAGGCTTCGTCACCTCCAGCTACCACTCCGCCGCCCTGGGCAGGTCCTTCGCCCTGGCCCTGATCAAGAACGGCCGCAACCGGATCGGACAGACCCTCGTGGCTGCCGCCGGCGACCGGCTCGTTGACGTCGTTGTCGCAGAAACCGTACTTTTTGACCCCGAAGGAGAGCGTAAAGATGGCTGAAACAGCGGCACCCAAAACCTCCAACGAGACGAACCTGTCCCTGCGCACCAGCCCGGCTGCCCTGCTCAGGGCAGCGTTCGAAACCGGCTCCGTCCACGGCACCGTAGAACTGAGCGAAATCACCTTCCTGACCATGGTGGGCCTCCGCGTAGGCCGGGACACCGACGCCGGGCAGCGGATCGCCTCAGTCACCGGCGGCCTGCCGGCCACATGCGGCGCCGTGAGCGGTACCGGCGACACTTCCGTCCTGTGGCTCGGGCCCGAGGAATTCCTGGTGGTAGCACCGCTGGAAGCCCACGAGTCGCTCGGCGGCGACCTGATCCAGGCCTTGAAGGAAGCCCTCGGCGACGGCGAAGGCCAGGTGGTGGACCTCTCCGCCAACCGCACCACCTTCGAGCTCACCGGGCCGCGTTCCCGGGCAGTCCTGGAAAAGGGCTGCTCCCTGGACCTCCATCCGCGCCAGTTCAAGGCCGGCACGGCGCTGTCCACGGAGATCGGTAATATCCCTGCGGTTCTGTGGAAGACCGGCGACGAGAGCTACCGGATCTTCCCGCGTGCCTCGTTCGCCGACTTCCTGGGCCGCTGGCTCCTCGACGCAATACGGGAGTACGCCTCCCCTGAGGTCCCCTAAATGGCGCTCAGCGTCCTGGACCTGTTCTCCGTCGGCATCGGACCGTCGTCGTCACACACAGTGGGGCCGATGCGGGCAGCGAAGCTTTTCGCCGACGGGCTCAAAGACGAAGGACACCTGAGTTCCACCATGCGGGTCCAGGCCGAACTGTTCGGCTCCCTCGGGGCTACCGGGCGGGGCCACGGCTCGGACAAGGCCGTGGTCCTAGGGTTCAAGGGCCTGGATCCTGAAACAGTGGACACCGCCACGGCGGATGACCAGGTGGCCGCCGCAGCCCTCGACGCCGAGTTGTGGCTGGGCGGCGACCACCGGGTGGACTTCAACTGGGACGAGGACGTGGTGCTGCACCGGCGCAAGTCGCTGCCGGCGCACCCCAACGGCATGACCTTCCGCGCCCTGGACCACGCCGGAGCCGTGCTCAGCGAGCGGAGCTTCTATTCGATTGGGGGAGGCTTCGTCATTGACGGGGACGCCGACGCCGGCGACCGGCTGGTGGCCGACGCCACCGTCCTGCCTTACCCGTTTACGACGGCCGATGAGCTTCTGGAGATCTGCAGCCGCGAAGGCATGTCCATCTCGGACGTGATGCTCGCCAACGAACTGACCTGGCGGAGCGAAGCGGAGCTCCGGGAGAAGCTGCTGGGGCTGTGGGCCGTGATGCGCGAATGCGTGCACAACGGCTGCGCAGCGGAAGGAATCCTGCCAGGCGGCCTGAACGTCAGGCGCCGGGCGCCGTCGTTATTCCAGACCCTGACGGCGGACACCGGCGTGACGGACCCGCTGCGGGCGATGGAGTGGGTCAACCTGTTCGCGCTGGCCGTTAATGAGGAGAACGCCGCCGGCGGGCGCATCGTCACGGCGCCCACCAACGGTGCGGCCGGCATCGTCCCCGCGGTGCTGCACTATTACGTGAAGTTTGTTCCCGGCGCCAACGACGACGGCGTGGTCCGGTTCCTGCTGGCTGCGGCCGCCGTCGGGATACTGTTCAAGATCAACGCCTCCATCTCCGGCGCCGAGGTGGGCTGCCAGGGCGAGGTCGGTTCCGCCTGCTCCATGGCCGCCGCGGGGCTCTGCGAAGTGCTCGGCGGCATCCCCGCCCAGGTCGAAAACGCCGCCGAAGTGGGCATCGAACACAACCTGGGCCTCACCTGCGACCCCGTGGGCGGCCTGGTGCAGATCCCCTGCATCGAGCGCAACGCTATCGCCAGCGTCAAGGCCATCAATGCCGCCCGCCTTGCCCTGCACGGCGACGGAAGCCACAAGGTATCCCTCGACAAAGCCATCAAGACGATGAGGGAAACCGGCGCGGACATGAAGGACAAATACAAGGAGACCTCACGGGGCGGCCTCGCAGTGAACGTCATCGAGTGCTGATCCGCTGAAGTACTTTGTAGCCCCGGGTGTCCATGGGCACCCGGGGTTTTTCCACGAGCAACAGCGCCTGGATTCACAGGTGCCCGGGCCTCTTTGGAGCAAGATGTGACCAGCAATCCACTCCCGCATGAAGATGGACGACTTCCTGCATCCTCGTCCGCCGGGCGCGGCTGGCAGAGGGGCCGCTCATGATTGGCGGCCGGGCGCGAAAGGGCTCCGGGGGCCGGGGGCTGCGGAGCGACTGGGCGAAGCTCACGGGCCGCACCGTGGAGGTGTGGCGCATGGGTGAGTACATTCTGACCGGCGTTGTCGAACAGGCGGCCGACAATGACTCCGTTCTGTGGATAGCTGCCGACGGCAGCCGCACCCGAAAGTTGTTCGCTAAGCTCGACGGGTACCAAATCCTGGTCTAACTGTTCGCGGATCCTGGTCCATCCGGGACCGCGTTGATCAGGTGGTTCAGTTGACTTTATTCAGACCGGTCGGTCCTTCCGCGGAACCGTCGGTCTTGCGCGTGTTGGTCACCAGGTCGAATTGGACGCCGCCGTGCTGCTCGACACCGGTACGGATGGAGCGCTGCATGACCGAGTCGGTCAGCTGCCGCCGCAGGGACAACGGATCCCTGCGCAGATCCTTCACCAAGGCAAAACACATCAGCGCCATCACAATCACGAAGGGCAGGGCCGAGACGATGGTGATCCGTTGCAGGCCGGAGAGGGCTTCAGCTGGTTTATCGCCGCCTGCGAGCAGCATCACTGCGGCTACTGCGCCGGTCAGTGTGCCCCAGAAGATGACCACTCCGCGCCGTGGTTCCTCTGCGCCGTTGGAGCTCAGCGATCCCATCACGATGGAAGCGGCATCGGCGCCGGTGACGAAGAAGATGGCCACCAGAACCATCGCCAGGACGGACACTGCGCCGGCGATGGCATTGGGCAGCGGCAGGTGGTGGAGCAGGTCAAAGAGCGAGCTGTCGAAGGATATGGTGGCTTTTCCGTCCACCATCTTGGCCAGGCCGTCAGTGGTGTCGGGGGAAGCGTCTGCCTGGGACTGGATATGGATGGCGGCGCCGCCGAAGATGCCGAACCAGATCACGCTGACGATACTGGGAACCAGCAGTACGCCGGTGACGAACTGGCGGATAGTCCGTCCCCTGCTGATGCGGGCGATGAACATGCCCACGAAAGGCGTCCAGGAGACCCACCAGGCCCAGTAGAAGATGGTCCAGCTGGACATCCACTGACGCAGTGCCTCGTCGCCGACTGCCTCGGTGCGGGAAGACATCGCGGCCAGATCCCGGGCGTAGTCGCCCACGGCCGCGGGGATCAGGTTCAGGATGAACAGGGTGGGGCCGACGACGAAGACGATGATGGCCAGGACCAGGGCCATGACCATATTGATGTTGGAGAGCCACTGGATGCCGCGGCTGATGCCTGACACAGCGGAGGCCACGAAGCAGACGGTGAGTACCGCAACAATAACGACGAGCACGGGTGTGGCCAGCTGGCCGCCGATCCAGCCGTTGGAGGCCAGACCGCTGCCGATCTGCAGAGCCCCCAGCCCGAGGGAAGCAGCCGTGCCGAAGAGTGTGGCGAAGATCGCCAGCATGTTGATGAACTTGCCGACCGGACCTTCCACTGTCTTCACGCCGAACAGGGAGGTGAAGACCGTCGAGACCAGCTGCCGCCGGCCCAGGCGGAAGCAACCATAGGCCATGGCCAGGCCGACGACTGCGTACATGGCCCAGGGGTGCAGGGTCCAGTGGAACAGGGACGTGGCCATCGCGGTTTGGACGGCTTCGGGCGTCTGGCCGTTAACCGTTCCCGGCGGCGGGGAGACGTAGTGATAAAGCGGCTCGGCCACCCCGTAGAACATCAGCCCGATGCCCATGCCGCAGGCGAACATCATCGAGATCCAGGAGACCATGGAGAACTCCGGCTTTTCGCCGTCCTTGCCAAGCGGGATATTCCCGAAGCGGCCCAGTGCCAGCCACAGCACGTAGACCACGAACAGCGAGGACAGTGAGATGAACAGCCAACCGGTGTTTGCCATGACCCACTCAAGGACCGCCTGCGACGTGGTCGAGAGGTTGTCCGTGCCTGCAAAGCCCCAGATGACGAAGGCCAGTGTTAGCAGGCCCGCCACGCCGAAGACCCACTTATCGAGCCCTGCCTTGGCGAACAGCGTGCTCTTCTGCCGCCCTTCGGCGTGCTCTGTTTCGCTGATGCGCAGGGCCTGGATGATGTGCCGGTCATCTTCGATCGGCTCATTTTCCTGTTCCAGTACCGCTTCCTTCTCTAAGCGGCCAGGAATCTGGCTGCTTTCATCGGTACTGAAGTCATGTTTGATTGTCATAGGAGTCCTTCTTGCAAAATATCTGGGATGGCTCAATTGAGTCCTCATGCCTCCCAGGAAGCGAGTTCGTTAAGCGGCAGGCATGCGAGTGCTGCACTTTGGACCGGGGATGGAATCTCCGCGCGTGCCCGCGATGGGGACCACCGCGAGCGGATTCGCAAAAATCAACAGGTTTCGTAATAGGCAACAGAGTGCGCCAGGCCACTCCTATTGTCAAGAAGTTTTGGATGATTTCCGCAACCCTTGACATGAGGCATCTGCTGCGACAATCTGTTGCATATAGTGATTGTTGTTGCGCAAGAAGCAATTAGAAGTAGGTTGACAATGCAGACGGTTGCGATCGTGGGAGCTTCCCTCGCCGGACTTTCAGCGGCCCGGGCCGCCCGCGCCCAAGGCTTTTCGGGGCGGCTTATCATCGTTGGCGATGAGCACCACCGTCCCTATGACAGGCCTCCACTGTCCAAGGACTTCCTCCTGGGGAATATTACGGCCGAAGATCTTTTTCTGGAGACGGAGGATGATGGCCTTCAGGCCGAGTGGCTCCTGGGACGAGCCGCAGTCGGCCTCGATGCTGCCACCCGCACCATCCGCCTGAGGGACGGGCAGACAGTCACTGCTGACGGTATCGTCATCGCAACAGGTGCCCGGTCCCGTCAGCTCCCCGCCGTGGCGGGCCGGGACAACGTCTTCTATCTACGGACGATCGCCGACGGCCAGGGACTGGCTCCGAAGCTGGTTCGGGGCGCCCGCCTTACGGTTATCGGTGCGGGGTTCATCGGCGCCGAGGTGGCTTCCGCAGCCGCCTCCCGGGGCATGGAAGTCACTATGATCGAAAACATTCCGGTCCCGTTCACGGCACAGCTTGGACACGAAATGGGAGCCGTGGTCGCCGATCTGCATAGGGCAAACGGCGTGAACGTCATCTCCGGCGCAGAGATCGTAGAGTTCCAGTTTGGGGAAGGCAACGTCACCGGACTCCGACTGGCAGATGGGCAGTACGTTCCCACTGACATCGTCGTGGTGGGCATCGGAGCAATGCCGAACGTTGAATGGCTGGATGGTTCCGGCGTACTCCTCGGCGGCGGTGTGCTTTGCGACGCCATGGGACGCACGAACGTCCCGGGCATCGTCGCCGTCGGCGACTGCGCCGCCTGGTATGACGAGGCCGTGGGAACCCACCGCCGGGTTGAGCACTGGACCGGCGCCCTTGAGCGCGCCGCCCTCGCCGTCAACGCCCTGCTCGACGACGACGCCCCGCAGCAGCCGCATAAACCGCACTACTTCTGGTCCGACCAGCACGGCGTCAAGATCCAGTTCGCCGGACACTCCACCGGCTACGACCGGGTGGAGATCGAGGCCGGCGATCCGGAGAAGCACAGCTTCCTTGCCGTGTACTACCGGGACGACGTCCCGGTAGCCGTCCTGGGGATGAACCAGCCGCGGCTGTTCACCAAATGGCGGCGCGGACTCGCAACGCCTACCAGCAAGCCCGGACCCACCGGTCCGGTTGGCGCCGTCGCACCCTAACCCCAGAGGGAACGGCGTCACCGCCGCGTGTACCCCATCTTCGCGCTGATCGCGAGCCCGGCCTGCGTGAGCGCCCCGATGAGACCCGGCACCTTAGCCGGGTCAAAACGGAACGCGGGCCCGGAAATGCTGACTGCACCTATGACGGAACCCAGGTGGTTGTGCACCGGCACGGCCATCGAGTTGAGCCCGATTTCGAATTCCTCCATGGTTACGGCATAGCCTTTGTGGACCACGTCGAGAAGCTGTTTTTCCAGCTTGTCCCGTTTGGTGATGGTCCGCGGCGTCCGGGGCGCCAAACCCGTCTCCTTCAGAATCCTGTCCCGGTCTTCGGCAGACAGCGCGGCCAGCAGGACCTTCCCGCTCGACGTTGCGTGCAGCGGTGTCAGGCTGCCCACCCAGTCGTAGGTTGCCAGTGTTGAAGGGCCCATGGCCTGGTCAACGTTGACAGCATAGTTGGAGCGCAGGACGGCGAGGTTTACCGTCTCCTTGTATTCCTCGGCCAGGCTTTCCAGCACTGGACGGGCCTCCTGCACCAGGCTGAGCCTGCCCGGAATGGAACTCGCCAGTCTTAGAACGCCAAAGCCCAGCTGATACTTTCCGCGTTCGCTGTTCTGATGGACCATTTCCCGGCTCACCAAGGAACCCAGCAAACGGGACACCGTGGACTTGTGGATGCCCATCTCCTCGGCGATTTCGCTCACGCCCGCATGGCCGTCCCGGGCCAGGATTTCCAGTACGGCAAGCGCCCGGTCCACTGATTGGACGCCCCCGTGCCCTCCCTCAACCTCAATGTCAGATTCAGGGTCAGTGTTCGAAACCATGATCCATACTCTCGAGTAGTTTCTGCGGCTCGCACACGCGCCACAAGGCCGCCTGGGGCGACCGCCCGGTTAGTTCCACAATGTCGATCCTAGACCGGAAAGTGTGACGGGGCCGACATTGCGCTAAGCGACTTGATGCGACCCGTCCGGCTGGCAGGTGCACGTCGACGCGACGCGCGCCGTTAGCGAGGCTGCCCGCCGGGGCAGGCGCGCTGACGCTATTTCTTCCAGCGCTTCGGCCAGTCCATGTTCATCACCCACAGCGCAAGGAGAAGCGAATCCATGGTCATCAGGCCCGCAATGAGATAAGCCCACCCTATGAACATGATTCGTTCACCGTCCCCAAGGGCTGCGAAATCATCCGCTGGCCGAGCGGGCGCACCAGTGATGGTGTGTGGGTCCGGGCGGTAGGGAGGTCACTTCCAGGCGGGGCCGGGGACGCCGTAGGAGCCTGGACTGAGACAGCGGCTCCGCCTGCGGCAGCCATCGTAAATACTGGCTTCCAATTCACGGCAATCTCCTGACTTGGTATCCCCCCAGCCACTCGATTGCCTCCAAGTGTGGCACGGAAAGTGCCCGCATGGAATGGCGCCGTGACCGCACTTAACGGCCTCTCCGCAGGTCAAGGCGCATGAGCACCCGAGGGAAGCCGTTCAGCACCGAATCCGTGTCCGCGGCCTTCGCGAATCCGGCCCGTTCGAACAGCTTCCGGGTTCCTACGTACGCCATGGTGAGGTCCACCTTGCCGCCGTTGTTATCCACCGGGTAGCCCTCGATGGCAGGCGCGCCGTACGCGCGGGCCATGGCGACGGCGCCCGCCAGCAGGTGATGGGAGATTCCCTTGCCACGGTGCCCGGGCCGGACCCGGATGCACCACACTGACCACACGTCGAGATCATCAACATTCGGAATCCTGCGGTTGCGGACGAAGGTGGTGTCCGATCGCGGGTGGACGGCTGCCCAGCCGACCACTTCGCCGTCGTCGTACGCGAGCACCCCCGGCGGCGGATCCTGTGCCACCAGCTCTTTCACCAGCTCGCCGCGGGCCGGGCCGTGCAGCTCCAGGTTCTGTTTGGAGGGGATGCGGTAGCTCAGGCACCAGCACACGTTGGCGTCAGGCCGTTTGGGCCCGACCACCGCCTTCACGTCCTCAAATTCCGTGGCCGGCCGAACTTCAATCCCCATGCCGCCATCCTGTCACCGGCGGAGGAGGCCCACAACGGTAACTGGCTGATTCAACAGAGGCCCATCCCAAAAGATCGGACGGGCCTCTGTGAGGGAGCAGCCACATCAGCTGTAGGTGCAGGATCCCGTGCTGTGGTTGTAGCCACCGGTGCCGTTTGCTTCCACGAAGTTCGTATCCAGGACGCAGGTCAAGCCGTCAGAGTAGGACAGGACATCTGACCCTTCAACTCTTGCCACCTGGGGGTCAAAGTAGATGGTTCCGTCCGGAACTTCCACCCTCGACGAGTAGACATAGACGTACCTGTGAGTGCCGTCGCTACTGTACGAGCCGCCAGGGTATGTGGTGCTGTCTGAATACTCGCGGTATCCCTGGAGCACGCTAATGCCGGACGGCGCGAGGACTTCGATACGGCGCTCGGTCATCGAGAGGCAGGCTGTGACGTCAGGTACCGGTTCGGTGCACGAATCGCGGACCGTGAAGTGGGTGCCTTCGGTGCTGGCCGCCTGGACCGGGCCGGCAGCCATAGCCGTCAGTGCCATTACCGCCGCACCGCAGGCCGAGAGCCGGAGCATGTTTCTTGCAGGCATGAGTGTTCCCCCAGTTTTTCACTGCGGCCCCAGCGGCCGCTTCCGTGATCCTACTGGGTCTTGCGCCAGGAAATTATCAGGCGTTATGCCGGCTAGACCCCCAGGGTTTCCCTCAACGCGGCAACATGTCCCTGCGCCTTGACCTGGTACTGGGCCAGGGTGACTTTGCCTTCGGGATCCAGCACCACTGTGGAACGGACGATTCCCTCAGTGATTTCGCCGTCGACCAGCTTTTCACCCCATGCGCCGTAGGCCAGCGCCACCCGGTGATCCTCATCCGAGAGCAGGGGGAAGGTCAGGCCAAAATCCCCGGTGAAGCTGGCCAGCTTTTCCGGGGCGTCAGGTGAGATGCCGATGACTTCATAACCGGAGCCCTGCAGTGATGCCAGGCTGTCGCGGAAGTCGCAGGCCTCTGTGGTGCAGCCGGGGGTGGCCGCCGCCGGGTAGAAGTAGACAATGACGCTTTTGCCGCGGTAGGCGGCCAGGGACGTGGTGTTGCCCTTGGCGTCCTTGAGGGAGAAATCAGGGGCCTGGGTTCCGGGCTGAAGCTTGGTGGTCAGTGTGGGGCTCATGGCAATCCTTCGGGAGACTCTGGCATTAGAGGCAAAACAACAAGTGAAGCGGCTTCCCGCTCTAGCAACAACTCCGGCGTCATATGCAGTATTCCGCCGGTCCGCGAATGGTGGCACACGGACCTGGGATGAACCTGTATCCGCGGCCCCGCACAGTGGTGACGGCATGTCCTGCATTTCCGAGCTTCCGCCGCAGCCTCCCCACATACACATCAATGGCCCGGAGTGAAGCGCCAGGGGTATCAAATGAGTCGAGGAACTGCTGCAGTTCCGTCCGGTCAACGGCTCGCGAGCAGTTCTCCACGAGGTAGCGGAGCAGCTGGAATTCGACGCCGGACAGTGCAACCTCCCGGCCGTCCAGCAGGACCTGGCCGGCAGCCAGATCAACAGCCAGCCGGCTCACGGGGCCGCGCGACGGCGGAAGGTGGATCACGCCGTCGGCCTGCGCAGCCATGATGCCGCCCTTCAGACCCCGCCGCGGCGGATCAGCTTGCCCGTAGGGGTCTGGCCGTCCACCAACGCACCGCGCAGGAATGTCTTGCGTACCACGCCGGAGAGGGCCTTGCCGTCGTACGGGGTGATGGGGTTCTTGTGCTTGAGCTTGGAGACATCGACCACGAAGGCCTCGTCCGCGGCGAACACGGCGAAGTCGGCGTCGTAGCCCAGCGCCAGCTGGCCCTTGTGCTGGAGGCGGGCCAGGGCAGCGGGCTTCGCAGCCATCCAGCTGACCACCTGCTCCAGCGGGATGCCGCGGTGCCGTGCCTCGGTCCAGATCAGGGACAGGCCCAGTTGCAGCGACGAGACGCCGCCCCAGGCCACGGCGAAGTCACCGTTCTCCAGGTCCTTCAGGTCAAGCGTGGACGGGGAGTGGTCCGAGACGATGCAGTCGATGGTCCCGTCCCGCAGGCCTTTCCAGAGCAGCTCGCGGTTTGACGCTTCACGGATGGGCGGGCAGCACTTGTAGGCGGTGGCGCCGTTGGGGATTTCCTCCGCCGTCAGGGTGAGGTAGTGCGGGCACGCCTCCACGGTGAGGTGGACGCCGTCGCGCTTGGCAGTGGCAATCATGGGCAGCGCATCCGACGACGACAGGTGCAGGATGTGCGCCCGCGCACCCGTCCAGCGTGCCCGTTCGATAACCTCCGCGATGGCCTTGTTCTCAGCGCCGCGGGGCCGGGAGGCCAGGAAGGTGGCGTATTCGTCGCCGCCGGGATGGGGTGCGTGGTCGATGGCGTGCGAGTCTTCGGCGTGGACGATCATGAGTGAGTCGAAGGTCTTGAGTTCGGCCATGTCCGCCTCCATCTCGTCCGCGTCCAGGTGCGGGAACTCGTCCACTCCGGAGTGGAGCAGGAAGCACTTGAATCCGAACACGCCCTCGTCGTGCAGCGGGCGGAGGTCGGCCTTGTTGCCGGGAATGGCGCCGCCCCAGAACCCGACGTCGATGAACGCTTGGTCCTCGGCCACCTCGCGCTTGAGTTTCAGGCCTTCCACCGTGGTGGTGGGCGGGATGCTGTTGAGTGGCATATCGATGATGGTGGTGACGCCGCCGGCCGCCGCGGCCCGGGTGGCCGAAGCGAAGCCTTCCCATTCCGTACGCCCCGGCTCGTTAACGTGGACATGGGTATCCACCAGTCCCGGAAGCAGCGTTTCGTCGTCGGCGAGTTCAATGACTTCGGCGCCTGTAAGGCCGTTGCCCAGCGGCTCGATAGCCACGATCCTGCCGCCCCGGACGCCCACCTCACGCGGGGCGATCCCGGCCGTGGTGAGGACGCGCTGGCCCCGGATGACGAGGTCAAAGCCTTCTTCAGACATGGAGGTCCTCCTTTGTGCCTGCGGGCCCGAGCAGCCTGCCGGCCGCCAGCCGCCCGCCGATCTGCGTGCCCAGCTGCTCCAGAAGCCCTGCAGCCTCCGCTATGCACCTGTCTACATTGCTTTCAAGCTGAGTCAAAGCGTAAACATCCTCGAATCCGGCTTCCACCAGCTGGCCGCGGGCGAGGGTGGTCCGCCCGCACACGGCAATCACGGGGACGCCGGCTGCGGCCGCTGCCCGAGCCACGCCCATGGGTGTCTTGCCGAGCAGGCTTTGTTCGTCCAGGCTGCCTTCCCCGGTGATCACCAGGTCCGCGTCCTCCATCCGGCGTGCCAGCTGCGTGAATTCAAGCACGACGTCAATGCCGGGGCGGCGGGTTGCGGCCAAGGCCGCTATTGCAGCGAAGCCCACGCCGCCGGCTGCCCCGGCTCCGGGAGCTTCCACGGCCTTGACGGCACGGACTCCGATTTCCCCGGCCAGGATCTCGACGAACCTGGCCAGGGCGGCGTCGAGGAGTTCGACGTCCTGTGGTGTTGCGCCCTGCTGGGGCCCGAAAACCGCAGCGGCGCCCCGGGCACCCAGCAGGGGATTGTCGACGTCGGACGCCAGCACAAAGCGTGCGTCCACCAGGCGGGGCTCAAAGTGGGTGAAATCGATGCTGTGCAGGTGGGCCAGCGCAGTACCGCCCGGCGGCAGTTCGTTGTTCCCTGCATCCAGCAACCTGGCGCCGAGGCCCTGAAGGAGCCCCGCACCGCCGTCGGTATTCGCGCTGCCGCCGACCCCCAACACAATGCGGCGGCAGCCAGCGTCCAGCGCGGCGCGGATCAGCTGGCCGGTTCCCATGCTGGTGGCCATGGTGGCCGAAGCCGAGTCCGGCTGCCCGCCCTGCTGGACCTGGGGCACCAGCGCCAACCCCGAGGCGGTGGCCATCTCGATCACTGCCTCGTGGCCGCGGATCGCGAAGTCCGCCTCGACCGGCTGGCCGGTAGGCCCGCTCACGACGGCCGTACGGCGGGTGAAGCCGGAGCCGACGGCGGCGTCGAGGGTGCCCTCGCCGCCATCGGCCACCGGAATCCGGATCACTTGCAGGTTTCCGCCCGAGGCCAGTTGCAGTCCTTTCTCCAGGTGCCTGCAAACGTCCGGCGCGGAGAGCGATCCCTTGAACTTGTCCGGGGCAATGACGATGCGCACGGTTTAGGCCTGCAGCGCCAGGATGGCAGTGGGCGCGTCCGCCGCGGTCCCGGCCAGTTCCTCGAATTCGTTCACGGCGTTGATTTCCACGCCCATGGAGATGTTGGTGACCTTTTCCAGGATCACTTCCACCACCACGGGAACCCGGAATTCGCCCATCAGTGCCTTGGCCTTGTCAAAGGCGGCTGCGAGGTCGCTCGGGTCCTCCACGCGGACGGCCTTGCAGCCCATACCTTCGGCCACCTTCAGGTGGTCCACGCCGTAGCCGCGCGTGGTTTCGGAGAGGTCCGCGCTGTTGATGTTCTCGAACGCCAGGGACACGTTCTGCTCCATGCTGAAGCCGCGCTGGGACTGCCGGATCAGGCCCAGATACGAGTTGTTCACCACCACGTGGATATAAGGGAGGTTGAACTGCGCGCCTACGGCCAGTTCCTCGATCATGAACTGGAAATCGTAGTCGCCGGAGAGGGCAACCACTGTCTCGTCCGGCTTGCCGCGAACGACGCCGAGGGCGGCAGGGGCGGTCCAGCCCAGGGGACCTGCCTGGCCGGCGTTGATCCACTTGCGCGGGCCGAACACGTGCAGCATCTGGGCGCCGGCGATCTGGGACAGCCCGATGGTGGACACGTAGATGGTGTCGCGGCCGAAAGCCTTGTTCATTTCCTCGTACACGCGCTGGGGCTTGATGGGGATGTTCTCGAAGTGGGTCTTGCGGTGCAGGCTTGCCTTCCGTTCGGCGCATTCGGCAACCCACGCACTGTAGTCCGCCAGGGACCCGGCTGCCTTGCGCTCGCGGGCGAGCTCAACCAGCCCGGCCAGCGCCGCACCGGCGTCGGACGCGATGCCCAGATCCGGGGAGAACACGCGGCCGATCTGGGTCGGCTCGATGTCGATGTGGACGAACTTCCGGCCGGCCGTGTAGGTGTCCAGGCCGCCGGTGTGGCGGTTGGCCCAGCGGTTGCCGATGCCGATCACAAAGTCGCTGCGCAGGTAGTTCTCGTTGCCGTAGCGGTGGCTGGTCTGCAGGCCCACCATGCCCGCCATAAGCTGGTGGTCGTCCGGGATGGTGCCCCAGCCCATCAGCGTCGGGATGACCGGAACGTTGAGAATCTCGGCCAGCTCCACCAGCTGCGCGGACGCACCGGCGTTGATAATTCCCCCGCCAGCCACGATCAGCGGGCGCTCGCCGGCGGTCAGCATGTCCAGGGCCTTTTCCAGCTGCTTGCGGGAAGCCTTCGGCTTCTCGATGGGCAGCGGCTCATAGGTCTCGATGTCGAATTCGATCTCCGCCAGCTGCACGTCGATGGGCAGGTCCAGCAGCACGGGACCGGGGCGGCCGGAACGCATCAGCTGGAAGGCCTTCTGGAACGCGCCGGGCACCTGGCCGGGCTCCAGGACGGTCATGGCCATCTTGGTGACGGGCTTGGCGATGGATTCGATGTCCACGGCCTGGAAGTCTTCCTTGTGCAGCTTGGCCACGGGGGCCTGCCCGGTGATGCAGAGCATGGGAATCGAGTCGGCCCACGCGGCGTAAAGGCCGGTGATCATGTCCGTACCGGCGGGGCCTGACGTGCCGATGCAGATACCGATGTTGCCGTCCTTGGCCCGGGAATACCCGTCGGCCATGTGGCTGGCGCCTTCAACGTGGCGGGCGAGCGTGTGCCGGATGCCGCCGTGTGCGCGCATGGCGGAGTAGAAAGGGTTGATGGCGGCGCCTGGCAGGCCGAACGCCTCGATGGCGCCTTCCTTTTCCAGGATGGCCACCGCTGCATCAACGGTACGCATCTTGCTCATGGTGTGCTCCTTGAAAGTCTTGGTTATTGCGCTGGGCCCACGCCCGCAGGGTTCCCTGACCGAGCTTGCGAGGTTAGGGAGCGGGTGGGGAGGGTGTGCTGATGTAGCCCCGCGAACCGTCGTGGGGCACTTTGGGGGAGCCGTCGTCGTAAATTACGACGGCGGCCGGCGTGTCCGTGTCGAAGTGCCCCGGTTTGGCGGGGCTGGCTTAGCTGCTGCCGGGGTTTACTGGCGGCCGCTGAGCTGGAGGACCTGCTTGAAGAGTCCTGAGTGGTCGAGTGCGCCGTCGCCCTGGTTGACGGTGGCGGCGACGAGCTGCGCGACGACGGCGCCGAGGGGGACCGCGACGTTGGCTTCGCGGGCCGCGGAGGTGACGATGCCGAGGTCCTTGTGGTGAAGTGCCAGGCGGAAGCCGGGGTCGAAGTTGCGGTCGAGCATCTTCTGGCCCTTCTGCTCCAGGACCTTGGAGCCGGCCAGGCCGCCGCCAAGGACCTTGAGTGCGGCGTCGGTGTCCACACCGTAGGCCTCAAGGAAGGCAATGGCTTCTGCGAGGACCTCGATGTTGACCGCGACAATGAGCTGGTTGGCTGCCTTGACGGTCTGGCCGGAGCCGGAGGGGCCGACGTGGACGATGGTTTTGCCGACGGCGTTCAGGATCTCCTGTGCTGCGTCGAAGTCTTCTTTTTCCCCGCCCACCATGATGGAGAGGGCGGCGTCGATGGCGCCTTGTTCGCCGCCGGAGACCGGGGCGTCCAGGGGCCGGATACCGGCTTCGCGGGCTTCGTCGGCGAGGTGTTTGGCGACGTCGGGTCGGATGCTGGAAGCGTCGATCCACAGGGCACCCTTCTTCGCGTTGGCGAAGACACCCTCCTTGCCGCTGACCACGCCTTCGACGTCGGGGGAGTCGGGCACCATGGTGATGACGACGTCGGCCTCCCTGACGGCGTCGGCGACGCTCGTGGCGCCCTTGCCGCCTTCGGAGGCGAGCTTGTCGATCTTGTCCTGGCTGCGGTTGAAGCCTGTGACCGTGTGGCCGGCCTTGACCAGGTTGATGGCCATAGGAAGGCCCATGATTCCGAGTCCGATGACTGCAACGTTGCTCATGATGGTTCTCTTTCCTGAAGTCTGTGTGATGCGGGTGGTGGGCCCACGCCCGCCGGGTTCCCTGGCCGAGCTTGCGAGGCTAGGGTGCGGGTGGGGACTAGCTGGCGTTGGCGCGCTGGCGGATGGCCCAGCTGAAGGCCGATTCCGGCGGTTCCTTGTATTCGAGGCCGATGTGGCCCGTGTAGCCGAGTGTGCGGCTGCGGGCGATCCATTCGCCGAGGGGAAGCTCACCGGTTCCGGGAGCCCCGCGGCCTGGGTTGTCGGCGATCTGGATGTGGCCGAAGTCTTTGGCGTGGTTCTCGATGACGGCCTCGACGTCGTCGCCGTTCACCGCCAGGTGGTAGAAGTCCGCGAGGAGTTTGATGTTGGTTGCGCCGGACTCCGCCGTGACGCGGGCGATTACTTTCAGCGCGTCTTGTGCTGTCAGGAGCGGGTACCGGGGGGCGCCGCTGACAGGTTCCAGGAGGACGGTGCCGCCTATGCGTGCGACGCCGGCTGCCGCAGTCGCGAGGTTTTCGGCGCCAATCTCATCCTGCTTCCCGGGCGATTCGCCGTCGATCCGGTTTCCGTAGAGGGCGTTGAAGGCCTTGCAGCCGAGGCGCTCACCGATGCCGGCAACGACGTCGATGTTGTCCTGGAACTCCGTGGAGCGTTCCGGCCAGGAAGCCAGGCCGCGGTCCCCGCCTGGCATATTGCCGGCGTTGAAGTTCAAGCCTGTGAGCTGAACGCCGGCGTCGTTGATGGCGTTCTCGAACGCTGTGACCTGGGCATCGCCGGGAACGGAAGTATCGAAGGGCCACCAGAATTCGACGGCGTCGAAACCGGCGGCCTTTGCTGCCGCCGGACGCTCGAGCAGGGGCAGCTCCGTGAGCAGGATGGAGCAGTTCACTGTGTACGTCATCGTAGGTCCTTCCGGAAGCCCCGGGTTTTTCAAACCCTAAGTTTATTTGCGGTTCCAGTTTCCACTTTAGAAATTCCGCGTTGTGGAATTTAGATTCTGCTTTATGAAAAGTGTAGGTAATGAGGGTGCGAGCAGTCAAGGGTACGAACAGCGAAGGCCGGACGCCTCTGATCCGGCGCCCGACCTTCGGGGTGCTGCATGAGTTGTGCCGGCCGGACATTGCCTGCCGGCACATTCCTCCGGACTTCGCTGCTACCTGAACATTGACTGTTCCAGCGGGGTTACCGTAAGGGACTTGAGGCTCGCGGTGCCGCCGTCGGCGAACAGCGCCACCTGGCCGGCCCCCTCCGCCGGGAACACCTGATCCGTGATGGTTCGTTGGCCGCCTTGGGTGAAGACCTCAACCGAGGAGCGGTCCACATAGATGCGCAGTGTCACAGTGCCGTCCGCATTCAAGGTGACGGGGGCCGAATCCACGGAAGTGAACAGGGGATTGAATCCGGTGTTTCCGGAGTTGCTCCTGTCCACGTATACCTCTCGTGTAGAGGCGTCGTAACCGATCACGGTGGAGTGTGTGGCATCGCCGAGGACGGTGATGCCTGACTTTGCCGCTGTTCCGGGCGCGAATGTCACGTCGATCCGCTGGACGTTGCCCGAGGCAGATGCGGGCAGGGGATGGGTGCCGGGGGCTATGCTCTGGGCCTTCTTGGTGCTGTAGCTCGCCTTGGTGCCCAATTTGTCGACCTGCTTCACGGCCTGTTGCGTGAGCCGGGGGCCTGCCGGGGTTTGCGTCAGTGACACTTCACGGGGGAGGGACATGGCACTGCGCCACGGTGAGGTGGGGATGGTGTTGGCGTAGTCCCAGTTGTTCATCCAGCCCAGCATGACGCGCTTGTCCTGTGGCATGTTGCCGAAGGAGACAGACGCGTAGTAGTCCCGGCCGTAGTCCAGCCAGTCGTAGGAGTTGATCCGCGGCTTTGCCGGTTCGGACGAGGCGATGAATTCGTCTGCCAGGATGTGTCCCCAGCCGAATCGGTTGTTGTCAACGATCCTGATCTGCGCCTGGCGTCCCTTGAATTCGGACACGTTCCAGTTTGCCCAGTCCAGTACCTCGCTGTTTGCTCCCGTTGTGGAGCGGACCACTTGGCCGTCCACCACAAGGTTCACGGTGGTCTCATCTGAACGGGGCACGGCCGCCTGGTCCGTCAGCATGACATGGTCGAGAGTGAGGTGCCCCCAGCCGCCGGTGGCCTGGTCGACGATCCTCAGCTGCGCCTGCCTGCCGGCAAACTCTGAAACGTCCCAGCCCTTCCAGTTGAGCTGGCCGGCGTCGTCCCCTGCCAGGGTCCGCACGACGTTTCCGTCCACCAGCAACTGGGCCTCCAGGACCTGTCCTGTGTCGGGGCTGCGGTGCCCGCCGCCCACCAGCATGCTGATGAAGTTTCTTGAGATCGTGAATTCCGGGGACGTCAAGGTTCCTTGCCGGTCGTCGCTTGGGGCTCCGCCGGTTTCATAGGTGTTGATCCGCTTGGTGCCGATGTAATAGTCCCCGCCGGCGCTGGCCGGCTGGTACGACGGCAGGAGGTCGCCGGTGCCGGTCCAGCCGTAGTCGGCGAGGGTGCTGCCGTCCGGGACCTCGAAGCCGTTGAACAGCAGGTCGCCGGGAGGGGGAGTGTTGTCCAGTTTGTCGGACACCCTCGGGTGCTGGCCGCCGCCCACCAGGAAATTGATGTAGTCGCTGTCGACCGTGAAGCCGGGGGAGGACATCGAGCCCAGCGGCCAGTCGCCATCGTTGAAGGAATTGACCAACCCGGCGCCGGTGAAGCCGCTGACTGTGTTCTGGCCAGGAAGGGATCCGGCCGCCGGAGCATCTCCGAGCGGGCCGTTCTTCCAGTTCCCGGGCTCGTTGTTCACTGTCCAGCCGTTGTAGGTGCCGTCGTTGAACCCGGCTATCGGGGTCCCGGCAGGAACGGCTCCCTCAGGCTTGGTGCTTTCGGAGGTGAAGGTAGTGCCGTCGAATCGGCCCACGAAGTACTGTCCCGCCGAACCGCCGGCCACGCCGCCCGGATTGACGTTGACCACCATGACCCATTTGACGTTGTTCGGGTCACCGTCCACGGCCAGCGGGAAGAGATCCGGGCATTCCCAGAGTCCGCCGGTGGCGTTGGCCGGGCCGAACTCGCTCAAGGGCGTCCAGTCCTTGAGGTTGGCGGATTTGTAGAGAAGCACCTTGTGGTCAGTGGCTTCGACGGCGGCCATCACCCAGTAGCCGCCGCCTGCCGGTGAGCTGTACCAGAAAACCTTGGGGTCGCGGAAGTTGGCGGAATTGCGGTTCAGCACCGGGTTGCCGCTGTACTTGGTCCAGGTCTTGCCATCATCGATGCTGTAGGCCAGCGACTGGGCCTGCAATCCGCGGTGCGGCGAAGCGTCCTTGTATGCGCTGGTGTAGATGGCTATCAAGGGCGGATTTTCGGCTGTCCCTAAGCCTGAGGAGTTGTCCTTGTCCACCACGACGCTGCCCGAGAAGACGTCCTCCTGGTCGTCCGTGGAGATGGCCAGCGGCTGCTCCTGCCAGTGCACCAGGTCTGTAGACGTGGCGTGCCCCCATGACATGTTCCCCCACGTGTTTCCAGAGGGATTGTGCTGGTAGTACAGGTGGTAGATCCCCTTGTAGTAGACCATTCCGTTGGGGTCGTTCATCCAGTTTTTCGCCGGGGAGAAATGGATTGCCGGACGGTATTGTTCCTGCCCGAGCACACCTTGGCTCGTGGAGGATCCCGGAATTCCGACGTCGGACTGCGCCGCCGTAGCGGGCCCCGCAGCGGCGAGCAGGCCGGCAAGTGTTAAGCCGACCAGTGTGATGGCCGAGCAGGATTGGATTCCGGCTTTTCGTTTCCTATGCATGCTTCAAGTCGCCCTTCATCGCGCGTGTCTTCCCTTGGTAGACAACGTTGTCAGTGGAGGGAACGTTAGGGTAAGTCCACGAGACAAGTCAATGATCAAAAAAGTCGTTGACACGCTTTAGTAACGCGGGTAACCTCGATCACGCAGCTTGGTAACGCGCTTTACCCACAAGGCCGAACGCGTATCCCAACACAGAACACACCGCCAGTCACAGCGCCGGCGTCAACGGAGACCACGGAGAATTCAATGGCGAAAATCAGCCCCACCACGAGCCCGTCAGCACTGCGGGCTCGGGGCGTCACCATGAACGATGTCGCGAACTACGCCGGCGTCAGCCGCACCACGGTTTCTTTCGTCCTGAACAATCGGGTCACGGCCAACATCTCGGAGGAAACCCGCGGGCGCATCATCGAGGCCGTGCAGGCACTGGGTTACCGTCCAAATGCCGGCGCACGCGCTCTGGCCTCCCAGCGCAGCGACTGGTACGGGCTGGTGACGGAAATCGTGACGGCGCCGTTCGCCGTCAACATCATCAAGGGGGCGCAGGACCAAGCCTGGCTCGACCGCCGGTTCCTGCTCATCGCGCCTTCCGACCAGGCCGATGCCGTAGGACCCAACCAGGGCCTGGAAGACGCAGCCACCGAAAAGCTGCTGGAACAACGCGTGGAAGGACTCCTGTACGCGGCAACGTACCACCGCGCCGTGCATGTTCCGGAAAGCGCCCACGAGGTGCCCACTGTCCTGATCAATTGTTTCGACGCGGACGGAAAGCTGCCCTCGATCGTCCCGGACGAGCGCGCGGGCGGCAGGATTGCCGTCGAGCGTTTGCTCCAGGCAGGCCACAGCAGGATCGGAGTCATCAACCTGGACCCGCACATTCCCGCGGCCGTCGGGCGTTTGGCGGGTGCACGCGAAGCACTCGCCGGTGCCGGGCTGGAACTGGATCCGGAGCTCGTCGTTTCGGGACATGCGACGGCGGATGGAGGCTACGAGGCGGCCTGCGAAATCCTGGACCACTATCCGAAAGATCAAAGGCCGACCGCTCTCTTCTGCCTGAACGACCGCATGGCGATGGGCGCTTACGACGCCATCAAGGAACGGGGACTCACCATCCCCGGTGACATCGCCGTGATCGGCTTCGACAACCAGGAACTGATTGCGGCCTACCTCAGGCCAAAGCTGACCACGGTTGCGTTGCCATTCGAAAAAATGGGCGCTCTGGGAGTCCAGACGCTCGCCGCTCTGACAGCAGGACAGCCGATCACTGCCGACCAGCAATTGGTCGACTGTCCGCTGCTAGAACGCTCTTCGGTCTGACCGCGAAATCAATTTCGAAGAGCTAACCCTCACCCACCCCTTCACCTTGCTGATGAAGATAGGAAAGAGACAACCATCATGACACAACCCCGATACCTGAGGTCTGCCCGCATCACCGCGGCCGGGCTGGTGGTAGGCGCACTGCTGCTGACCGGCTGTGCAGCCACCGTCAACAAGTCAGGCACAAGCTCCTCGACTTCGGACAACACGAACGCCATGCTCACCATCCCACGGGAAGACATGAGCACCTTCGACCGCAACTTCAATCCCTTTGCGCCCGCGGTGAATCCCATGGTCAACCAGGCGATCTACGAACCCCTGTTGGTCTTCAACCCGGCCAAGGGAGACACGACGCCGTGGCTCGCCACCGAATGGAAGACTGCTGCTGACGGCAAATCCATCACCTTCACCCTGCGCGACGGTGTGAAGTGGTCCGATGGCAAGCCACTCGTGGCCGACGACGTCGCCTACACGTTCGAGCTGCAGAAGAAGCTCAAGGGCGGCTACGAGTACCTCGTCGGCGCCACCGCCGAGGGAACCAACAAGGTGACCTTCACCTTCAACAAGCCTTGGTCTCCGGCGCTCTACGAAGTGGGCCAGCTACCCATTCTGCCCAAGCACATCTGGTCTGCGATCGCCGACCCGGCGAAGGACGCCAACGCCACGCCCGTGGGAACAGGACCTTACACGGAGGTCGATTCCTTCCAGGCTCAGTCCTACGCACTCAAGAAAAACCCCAACTACTGGCAGCCGGAAAAACAGAAGATTGCTGGCATCAAGATGCTTGCAATGTCCGGCAACGACGCAGCCAATCTGGCCAGCGTCAACGGGGACGTCGACTGGTCCACCCAGTTCATCCCAAACATCGAGAAGACCTTCATCTCCAAAGACAAGGAGCACCGCCACTACTGGTTCCCGCCCACGGGTGCCATGATCAATTGGCAGCTCAACACCACCAAGGCTCCGTTTAACGACTCAAAGGTGCGCAAGGCGCTCAGCATGGCCGTGAACCGCGACCAAGTGACCAAGATCGGGATGAGCGGCTACGCCCAGCCCGCCGACTGCACCGGCCTTTCCGGCAACTACGAGAAATGGAAGAACCCGGCCGTCAAGGACAACTGCAGCTGGACCAAGCTCAACGTGGACGAAGCCAACAAAGTCTTGGACGAAGCCGGCTACCCCAAGGGGGCCGACGGCAAGCGCACCTTGAAGGATGGAATGCCTTTCGAGTTCAAGATCTCCGTGGGCGCCAGCTCCTCCGACTGGCTGTCCGTAGCCAACGTGATCTCACAGAACCTCCAAGCAGTGGGAGTCACGGCCAAGGTGGACTCTCCGGACTGGGCCTCCGTGGTGGCCGGATACGAACAGGGCACGTTTGACTCCGGCATTGTCTGGAGCGCCAACGATCCCAGCCCGTTCAAGTACTTCAACAATGCCATGGGCAGCGCCACGGTGAAGCCGGTCGGCACCAAGACGTTCGACAACTACCACCGCTTTGGTGACCCCAAAGCCGATGCGCTCCTGCAGGATTTCGTTGCCGCCGGCGATGAAGCCAAGCAGAAGGACGTCGCCTACAAGCTCCAGGAAGAATACAACGACGCCGCCCCGCTGGTGCCGCTGTTCTCAGGACCTGAATGGGGCGACTATACGGACGTCCACTTCACGGGGTGGCCGTCGCAGGACAACCCTTATGCCACACTTTCCGATCGTTCTCCTACCACGGTGCTGATTCTCACCACTTTGGAACCGCGCAAGTAACAGCTGGGCCCCGCAGGGCCCCGCAGCCCGGCATGTCCGGCGCCGGATCACCGCGCCGGGCATGCCGCCCCCTCCCCATTACCGCAATACCTGAATGGAGGAAACCGTGCGCTTTATCCTGCGCCGACTGGGTTTCTACCTGATCGCCTTCTGGGCGTCCATCACCTTGAACTTCCTGCTCCCGCGCTTCATGCCCGGTGACCCCGTCTCGCGCATGTTTGCCCGTACCCAGGGCAAGATGCAGCCTGAACAGATCGACGCACTGCGTAAGCTGCTCGGTGTGGACGACCGTCCCCTCTGGGAGCAGTACATCGATTATCTGCACAACATTGTCACGGGCAACATGGGCATTTCGATTTCCCGCTTCCCCGCCCCGGTCACCGAGGTCATCGCCGCCCAGATCGGCTGGACTCTCCTGCTCGGCGGCACCGCACTGGTGATTGCCGCCGTCGTAGGTAACTTGCTCGGCATCCTGGCCGCCTGGCGGCGAGGCGGCGCGATCGACTCCGCACTGCCGCCCGTGTTGATCTTCATCGGCTCCTTCCCATACTTCTGGCTAGCTATGGGCGCGCTGTACCTGTTCGGAGTGATCCTAGGCTGGTCGCCGCTGCGCCACGCGTTCACGGACGGATTAGAGCCGGCGTTTACCTGGGAGTTCATCGGCGACGTCGGTGCTCACCTTGTACTGCCGGCCTTGACGATTGTGCTGGTGTCGATCGGCGGGTGGATGCTTGGCATGCGCAACACGATGATCGCAACCAACTCCGAGGACTACATCACCATGGCCGAGGCCAAGGGACTACGTCCGGGACGCATCATGTTCCGCTACGCCGCACGCAACGCCATGCTCCCCTCCGTGACCAGTTTCGGCATGAGCCTGGGCTTCGTGGTGGGCGGTGCCATGCTGACCGAGGTGGTGTTCGCGTATCCCGGCGTCGGCTACCAGCTCCTCAACGCCGTCCAAGGCCTCGACTACCCGCTTATGCAGGGCCTGTTCCTGACCATCACCGGCGCCGTGCTCCTGGCCAACTTCCTGGTGGACATCCTCTACGTCCGCCTCGACCCGCGCGTGCGCAGCAACTGAGGGACCCATCATGACAACAGCAATTCTGAAGCAGCCCGCTAAGCCCACAGTTGCCCCCAAGCCCAACCGCAGTTTCGTCCACGGACTTATCACCAACAAGAAGGCCCTGGTGGGCATGATCGTGATGCTCGTGTTCATCGCGCTTGCGTTGCTGGCCCCTGTGCTATTCCCCGGAGACCCGTCGCGGATCACGGCGATGGCCTCGCTGGAACCGTCTCCCGAGCACTGGCTCGGCACCACGGCCAAAGGTCAGGACGTGCTTGCCCTGACTGTCCACGCGTCCCGCAGTTCCCTGTTTGTCGGGTTGACCGTGGGCTTCGCATCCACTTTCATCGGCATTTTGGTGGGCCTGGCCTCGGCCTACTTTGGCAAGTTCATTGACGAAGCACTGTCCCTGGTGACCAACGTCTTCCTGCTCCTGCCCGGACTGCCCCTCCTTGTCATCCTGGCCGCGTTCCTGCCGCCGGGTTTGGGAACCGTGATCCTGGTCCTCGTGGTCACTGGCTGGGCTGGGTCGGCACGTGTATTGCGCTCCCAGGCGCTGTCCATCCGCTCAAAGGACTTTGTGGCCGCGGCCGTGGTGTCCGGCGAACGGGCGGGCCGGATCATGTTCCGCGAGATCCTGCCGAACATGGCCTCGATCGTCATGAGTACCCTGCTGGCCTGCGTAATCTACGGCATCGGCGCCCAGGCAGGCCTGGAGTTCCTTGGCCTGGGTGACGTGAGCACCGTTTCCTGGGGCAACAACCTCTTCTGGGCCGGCAACGAGGGCGCCCTACTGACTGGCAGCTGGTGGGTCTTTGTTCCCTCGGGTGTCTGCATCGCGCTGGTCGCGTTCGCACTGGCGCTCATCAACTACGCCGTGGACGAAGTCACTAATCCGCGGCTGCGGAAGATCAAAACCCCAAAAATTACCGAAAGGAGCGCCGCCAAGTGACAGTCTCCCAAGTTTCCTTCGGCTCCCACGAGCCCGTCCTGGAGGTCAAGAACCTCACCGTCAAGTACATCGGCGACACCCGCTCCACTACCGCCGTCGACCGTCTTTCCTTCAGCATCGGGACCGGTGAGGTGTTCGGGCTGGCGGGCGAGTCCGGCTGTGGGAAGTCCACCATCGCCAACTCGATCATGCGGCTCCTCAAGCATCCCGCGAAGATCGCCGGCGGCAGCATCTCCTTCGGCGGCAAGGACGTCCTGGCCATGAGCCCGGAGGAGCTGCGGCGTTTCCGCTGGCAGGACGTGGCCATGGTGTTCCAGTCGGCCATGAACTCGCTGAACCCGGTGCTGACCATCGGCGAGCAGATCGTGGATATTTTCACCACGCATGCGGGCTACTCGCGTAAGGAATCGGTGCGGCGTGCCGGCGAGTTGCTTGAATTGGTGAGGATCGACCCCGCACGCCTCAAGTCCTACCCGCACCAGCTCTCGGGAGGCATGCGGCAGCGTGCCGTGATCGCCATGGCCGTAGCGCTCAAGCCGTCCCTCTTGATCCTCGACGAACCCACCACCGCGCTGGACGTCGTGGTGCAGCAGGAAATCATGGCCCAAATCAAGGAACTCCAACGCGAACTGGGCTTTTCCGTCCTCTTCATCACCCACGACATGTCCCTCATGGTGGAACTCTCGCACCGCATGGCCGTGATGTACGCAGGCCGGATCGTGGAGACCGCGAAAGCCCAGGACGTCTACGCCAACCCCCGCCACCCATACACGCAGGCCCTCATGGGCGCGTTCCCGCCGCTCACCGGTCCGCGGGTTCCGTTGACGGGACTGCCCGACGGCGTGAAGTTCCGGAACATCCCGGACCTCACCGAAGCAGCACCCGGCCACTTTGTGGCACCTGTCAGTGCGGACGCTTCAGCGGCTGACACCGCGATCATGGAAGGAGCCGCACGATGAGCCACTCTCTGCAGTCTTCATCACGTCCGGACGTTTCCACGCAAACCCCCGCCCTTGAGGTCCGCGGACTGGGAAAGTCTTTCCCGATAGGTGGTTTGTTCTCCCGGGAGTCCGTCCGAGCCCTGCACGGCGTGGACCTGACCATTGGCCGGGGCGAAATCGTGGCCCTCGTGGGAGAGTCCGGGTCGGGTAAGAGCACCCTGGCCCGCTGCGTTGCCCGGCTGGAAAAGCCGAGCTCCGGTGAGATCCTGATCGACGGCGTCGATGTCCTCAAGCGCGACCGCTTCCAGGCATCGCGGGCCTTCCGCTCCCAACTGCAGATGGTCTTCCAGGATCCATTCGGCTCGCTGAATCCTGCCCACAGAGTGGAGCACTTCCTGCGGAGGTCGCTGGCGATCCACCGGAAGGGCGGCAGCTCCGAGACAGAGACGCGGCAGCGACTCGAGGAGCTCATGACAACAGTGGGCCTGCAGGCCGACATGCTGAACTCCTACCCGCACGAGCTCTCTGGCGGGCAGCGCCAGCGAGTTGCGATTGCCCGGGCCCTTGCCGTGGAACCACGGGTCATCCTCGCCGACGAACCCACCTCCATGCTGGATGTTTCGGTCCGGATCGGCGTGCTGAACCTGATGCGAAAGCTCCGCGATGAGCAGGGAATCTCCATGCTCTACATCACGCACGACCTCGCCTCAGCCCGATACCTGGCGGACCGGACGGCGGTCATGTTCGCAGGAGAGCTCGTTGAACAGGGCGAGTCCTTGGATCTCCTGACCAACCCGGGCCACCCGTACACGCAGCTGCTGGTCTCGGCCGTCCCGGATCCGTCCCGGGCGGGCTCCTACGATCCCGTCCGCCGTGCCGAGCTGCGGCAGGCTGTGATGGCTTCGACCACCTGCGGTTTCGACGGTGACCCAAACCAGAGCTGCTCGGCCGAGGAACCCGTTCACCACCGCGTGGGTGACCCCGAAAACCGTCACTGGGTGCGCTGCCACCTCTACCGCCCGCAGGCTGGAGCTGGCGGCCATGCCCTGGCAGCCGAACCGATGGACAAGAAAGCGTCCGCATGACTGAACTGACGCACCCGCTGGCCACGGTGAATCGCGACGAACTGATTGCCCGCGCCGAAGCGGACCCCCTTCGGCCGCGCTTCCATTTCGTGTCCCCGGCCGGTTGGTTGAACGACCCCAACGGCGTGAGCCAATGGAACGGCACCTACCACCTCTTCTACCAGTACAACCCAGAAGGCGCCTTCCACCACCGCATCCAGTGGGGCCACGCAACCAGCACTGACCTTGTCACCTGGAGCGACCAGCCCGTGGCGCTGTCTCCGGACGGGCCGGACAGCGCCGACGCAGACGGGTGCTGGTCAGGCGTTTTGGTCGACGACGGCGGCACGCCCACCATCGTCTACTCCGGTCGGAAAGGCGAGCGTGAGCTGCCGTGCGTCGCCGTCGGGAGCCCGGACCTGCTCACCTGGACGAAATCGACGGCGAACCCCGTGATCGCCGCCCCGCCCGCCGACGTCGACGTCACCGCCTACCGCGACCACTGCGTCTGGCGGGAGGGTGACCGGTGGCGGCAGCTGGTGGGCTCCGGCATCCGTGGGCGCGGTGGCACCGCGTTCCTGTACGAGTCGGAGGATCTCCGCTCCTGGGGCTACGTCGGGCCGCTGTTCATCGGCGACGCGTCACAGGGGGATCCTGACGATCCGGACTGGACAGGCACCATGTGGGAGTGCGTGGACCTGTTCCGTTCAGATGGCGGGGTACCAGGCAAGGCGACCGCCGGATGGGGTTCCGGCGAACCGGGGGACGAGGACTCCCATGTTCTCGTCTTTTCGGCCTGGGACGACGGCGTGACGCACCATCCCCTCTACTGGACCGGTCGTTACGCCAATGACGCGTTCGAACCGCGTGCCCTCCATCGGCTCGACTATGGCGGACGCTACTTCTACGCGCCGCAGTCGTTCCGTGATGACTCGGGCCGCCGGATCATGTTCGGCTGGCTGCAGGAAGGGCGCGACGAAGCTGCTTCGGTGGAAGCCGGGTGGTCGGGGGTGATGAGCCTCCCGCGGATTGTCTCGCGTGACTCCGAAGGTGCCCTGTCCTTCGCGCCAGTGCCTGAGGTTGCTGATCTTCGCCGGGACCACATCAGTGTGGCTCCTGCCGTCATCGGGGCTGGAACGTCGGTACATGGCGTCATCAGCGAGGTTTCGGGCCTCCAGCTGGACCTTGAGCTGGAGCTGGACCTGGACCCCGGAGCGGTGGTCCGCTTAGGGATGCTGGAATCCCGGAACGCCGACGGGACGGCCGTCGAGCAGACCGTCATCGAGCTTTCCCGAGACGACGACGAGGACGGCGGCGACGTCGGAAGAGGCGGCGTGTCCCGGGCCCAAGGCGCCCTTCGCCTTGACCGTACCCTCAGCAGCCTGGACGCCAACGTCGACACTGATCCGCGGGGTGGTCCCATTCCGATGCCTGGCGGGCGGGTTTCCTTGCGGGTCATTGTGGACCGCTCCGCCGTCGAGATCTTTGCGAACGGCAAGCCTTTGACAGCACGGGCATACCCGCAGCTTGGGGGCGGGGGAGTCAGCCTCAACGCAGTCGCGGGCTCGGCTCGAGTACGGCGCTTCGACGCCTGGACCATGGGGGAGATTTTCGGAACCGGGCGCGCACTTTTCCCCTGAGCCCGTCCCGAAAGGGCAACCAGAACCGACTGCTGAAACTGAAGAAAACTGATGTTTTCTCAATGTCTTCCTACCGATGATCCATGGTGGGACGATGCCAGTATGAGCGAAAAAATGGATGAGAATCCGCACGGGCAAAGCCAACAGGATGGCTATGTCGGCTCACCCACAACGCAGCAAATGCGGACAGTGGGCCAACGTCGCAGGGACGCGGAAGAGAAGCTCGAACACCATCTGGAGGAGGCCCGCCACAAGGAACCCCACACGGGCCATGCCGAACCCAAGGCGGACGGCGGGCCGGTGGACAGCGCGGACGTTGCCGCCATTCAGAAGGATGAGAGCCTTACCGCCGCTGACCGGGTGGACATGATTGCCAACCATGCCGTCCCCGAAACCGACGAGGCCGGGGAAACGCCTGAATCCGAAGACGGGAATTGAATGGCCGCCTGACCGCCGTCGGCCCATTGACTTCGGCAACGGTAGGGATACGGTTATAGATACACCATCTTCCGGATGCGTGCGCGCCGGGCCTCCACGGCGGCATAACTTTATGGTCTCTCCTTTTACTACGCCGCACATCGGTAACTTGCCCTGCAGCCTGGTCCCACCGCCAGGCGCCCCGCTCCCTGATTCCTAGGCAGTGTCCTTATGACCGCAAATTTCATCAGAGCTTTGGCAGTTAAGTCCGTTGATATTCCAGACAAGAAGCGGTGCCCGGACAAGGCGGAATTCGATCTGGTCACCGTTGACGACTATTCGGTAGCAAGACTGATTCTCGAACCCGGCTGGCGCTGGTCCCAGTCCGCAAAGCCCACGGAAATGACCGAGTACTGCGAGCACAACCACCTCGGATTCTGCATCTCCGGCTCACTGGAGATCGAAACGTCCGACGGCGTACGGTCCACCATCCGCGCCAACGACACCTACGCCCTTCCTCCCGGCCACGACGAGTGGGTGGTCGGGACGGAACCTTTCGTTGCCATCGAATTCCTGGGCACGGCGTCCTTCGGCCGGCCCCGGAGCCGGGGAATGCACGCGCTGATCTGACCCGGCTTGGCGCGCCTCACAACGTAAGGAGCATTCATGGGTGAGGTATGGATACGCACTATCAACCAGGGACTGGTTCGTGCCGACAGGGTCACGGAAATCGCCTCTACGCGCGGATCCGTGCACGAGGACCAGGGATATTTGCTGAAAGTCATCGTGGAGGGTAAGCCCCACGTCCTGATTGACGACAGCTACCTTCCCGGCTCCCTCGTCGAGCGGCTCGAACATGCCCGGCACATGGAGGATGCACTGTTGCTCGCCTTGGATGCGGCAGCAGAGATGGATCAGTCCGTGGTGGTCTGCTACGAGCAGGATGGCGAACGCTGGGAGCTCGCCGCAGTATCGGAGCTGGCCGGCACTTTGACCGCTCAAGGACACAGCCTTCGGGCATAGAGGCAAGTGGCGGGGGTCGCTTTCGCGCGCCTATCCGTGGATCTGCACTCCCATCCAATGCCCTGCTTTTCCATTTTGCGGTTAAACATTTCCGCACTACGGATTTATCCTGCCCGAAACACGGGGGCCCTACCGTTGCCATTGACCACATCGGCCTCGTGCCGTTCCGACGTTGATAGGCAGCCCCATGATCCTTCCCTCCTCCTCTGCGCCCGGCCCCGCTTCCGCGGCGTCGGTGACAAGCCCTGCGCCTGCCCCGATCAAGAAGCCGATCCATAAGTCCCTGTTCGTCCAGATCCTCATCGCAGTCCTCCTCGGCATCGGGATCGGGCACTTCTGGCCGAACGTTGGATCCAGCCTGCGGCCTTTGGGTGACGGGTTCATCCAGCTCATCAAGATGATCATCGCGCCCCTCATCTTCCTGGTGATCGTGACGGGGATATCAGCCGTGGGTGACGTCAAGGCCGTGGGCCGGGTGGGCGTGAAGGCGCTGTTGTACTTCACGGGCGCAACCCTGTTCGCCCTGGCATTCGGGCTGGTAGTCGGCAATATCGTCCAGCCCGGGGCAGGATTGAACATCGACCCCTCGACGCTTTCCCAGGACGCGCTCAATGCAAAGACAGGCACCGCACCGCCCCAGGACGCGGGCCAGTTCCTGCTGGGCATCATCCCCACCAGTGTGATTGGCGCATTCGCCTCCAACACCCTCCTGCAGGTGCTGTGCTTCTCGGTGTTCTTCGGCGCAGCGATTGTCGTCGTCGGCAGGGAACGGTGCATGCCGGTGGTCACCTTGCTCGAGACAGTGCTCGAACTCTTCTACAAGATCATGGCCTGGGTCATGCGGGTCGCACCCATCGGCGCATTCGGCGCCATGGCCTTCATCATCGGCCAGTGTGGCCTGGCCTCCCTCAGCACCTACGCCCTGCTGATCGCTGCCTGCTACGGGGCCGCCATCATCTTCATCGCTTTGCTGTTCGTGGTTGCCTGGGCCTACCCGAGGGTTCCGCTGTGGCAGTTCATCAAATACTCCCGGGAGGAATTTCTCCTGGCTTTGGGCACAGCGTCCACCGAATCAGTACTGCCGCGCATCATGACCAAGCTGACCAACGCCGGTTGTTCCCGGGCCACCACAGGACTCGTGGTCCCTACGGGCTACTCCTTCAACCTTGACGGCGCGGCGCTTTACCTGTCGATCTCGCTGCTGTTCCTGGCCCAGGCATTCGGCCATCACCTGGACCTGGGCCAGCAACTCGCGGCCCTGGGCATCCTCATGCTCACCTCCAAGGGCATGGCCGGCGTCCCGGGTTCCGCTTTCCTCGCGCTGTCCGCCACGGCCGGTGCCCTGGGCATCTTTCCGGTCGCCGGTGTCGCGCTGCTGCTTGGCGCCGACCGGCTCATGGACTCCATGCGCGTATCCGTGAACCTGCTGGGCAACTGCGTGGCCACCTTCGTGGTGGCCAAATGGGAAGGCCAGTTCGACCGCGAAGCCATGCTCCGCGCATTCCGGGGAGAACTCCCGCAGGAAGAATTGGCAGCGGAAGACGGAGAGGCGGAAGGGCCGGCGTCGGAAATTACGACGGCGGGAGCCGCGACGGCGGGCAGTTCACCGGAGGTTGAGACAGCCGCAGCCGGGGTTCGTTAAGCTGGAGCTCCAGGGCGGCGGGCCGGCCTTCCGCCCGCCGACCCTCAGCCAACAAGGAGCCCTCATGATCACCCGCACCGACGTCGACCAGGCCGCCACTAGGATCAGCGGCCTGACCAGGCTGACGCCCGTCCTGGAAGCGGATGCGGGCACCTCCCCGGGGCCGCTGTGGTTCAAGTGCGAGTTCATGCAGCACACCGGAACCTTCAAAGCCCGGGGTGCGCTCAACAGGATCCTCGCCTGCAAGGAGCGCGGCGAGCTGCACGCCGGTGCGGGCGTTGTGGTGGCATCGGGCGGGAATGCAGGGCTCGCCAACGCCTACGCGGCCGCCCGGCTGGGGGTCCCGGCAACTGTTTTCGTGCCGGAATCGGCACCCGCCGTCAAAGTCCGGAAGCTCAAAGCCATAGGCGCCGGAGTGGTCCAGGGCGGTGCCGAATACGCGGTGGCCTACGAGGCCGCCATTGCCTATGCGGCACAAACCGGCGCCGTATACTGCCACGCTTACGACCAGCCGGAAATCGCCGCAGGTGCCGGCACTGTGGGCTCCGAACTGCTGGACCAGCTGGATGGGGTGGACACCGTGCTGGTGGCAGTGGGAGGCGGCGGCCTGATGGCCGGAGTGGCTGCTGCCGTCGAAGGACACGCCAAGGTGGTGGCAGTTGAGCCGCAGGCCGCCCCCACGCTGAACTCGGCGCTCGCCGCCGGACGGCCTGTGGACGTGGCCGTTTCCGGAATCGCGGCGGACTCCCTGGGTGCCCGCCGCGTCGGCGAGATCGGCTTTGCCGTGGCGGTCAGGACCGGCGTCGAAAGTGTCCTGGTGTCCGACGACGACATCGTCAGCGCGCGTGCGCGGCTCTGGAACGAGTACCGCATGGCCGTGGAACATGGTGCCGCCGCGGCTTTCGCGGCCCTTCACTCGGGCGCATATGTGCCCGAACCAGGGGAACGCGTTGTGGTGATCCTCTGCGGCGCCAACACAGACCCCGCCACGCTGTAAAGGAGGCGTGGGACGTGAAGGATTAGGATCGCTTCATGGGCACTTTCCAGCCAGGATCACATACGGAATCACTTGCGTTGGCCGATTGTTGGAAATATCTTCAGTCCTCCTACATCGGACGACTAGCCGTGATCAACGGCACCAGCCCCGAAATCTTTCCCGTGAACTTCTTGTCCGCTGGGGAAATGTTGATTTTCCGCACGGCACCGGGAACGAAGCTGCGGTTACTCCTCACGGGGGCTTCAGTTGCTCTGGAAACAGACGGCCTCAACCCCTATGGCACCGAGGTCTGGAGTGTTGTGGTCAAAGGAATACCGTCACCGTTTGAGGGCGACCCGACAAGCCTGGAAGGCGCAGGCCCGGAACGTGAACCATGGGAGCCGGGCCTCAAAGAGCACCTGGTGCAGATCAGGCCGACAGAGGTCAGCGGACGCAGGTTCGCCGTTCACCCGCGATCCCGTTGGTGGCCGCCACTCGATTTTTCGGCTGACTGGACATAAGGCGAGACAAAGACCGGGTTGAGCAGCAGCTACTCGAACGATGCGCGGCGCTGATCATAGCTCCGGGTGTTCCACACGTCCGGAGCGTTGACCTTGAACCGACGTCCTGTCAGGGCTTCCGGTGACAGCCGCACGTAGTGGGATTTTGTTCCCGGTTCCCATGGCTCCAGGCCGAGGGCGTCCGCAGCAGACTGTTCATCCGGGTCCTCGATCAACGCAGTGGCACCCCTTGCGACGACGCTCCATGCTTCCTCGGTCGTGGGCTCGTATCCGTCGATTTCGAAGGCTGCTGGCTCCTGCTTCGTGGATTCCCACAGCTTTGTCCCTGCGGCTGTGCGGAACACGATGGTCCGGCGTTCCAGCACGAAATTCACCGGAAAGATCTCGGGGTGGCCGTTGACGATGAGTGCCAGTCTTCCGACGACGGAAGAAGCCAACAGCTCCCAGCATTGGTCGAAAGTGAGCTTGCGGTCTTTCGGTGAACCGTTCATGAAGACAAATGTACAGTCGGGAGCTCTTTCCGCCTCGCCCTAGAGCCGGTGTTGGCCTGTGTTGTGTGTTTCTGCTGACGAGTCCGCCGTGGGGGTGGAAGCGGATTTCATGACCCGCCGAGCAGGGAATCCTGTCAGCGAAGCCACCGTGACAGCCATCAGTGTGCCCGCCAACAAGTAGGTTCCCAACAGCGCAGGAAATGCGGTTGTCTCGTCAATGAACGGGGACGGCGCTAACGTCCAGAGTATGCCCGCCGCCCATGCGCAAGCGTTAGTAGGAATCCACCAAAAGGCCCGCCGGATCACCCGACGCAGGACAAGCCATTGCAGGGCCGGAATCGAAACCAGAAGTAGCACCGCACCCACGAGAATCCACGGCAGAGCTGACGGAGAACCTGGATTGAAGCCGCTGATCGTACTGGGTAGCATACCGATGGACCATGCGACTGCTGCGCCCGCTGCGGTAGCCGCGACCCACGAGGAACGCCTTACCACGGAGGACCCAAAGCCGATCGACTGCCCGACCCCAAGGAGGGCACCTTCGCATGCGCCAGCGGCGATCATCAGAGGGTAGACGACAAAGCCCGGTGCCGCGGCCAGTGCCAAGACTCCCCCAACGGCAGCCGGGATCATGAATCCGATCGTTTCCCCGGCCGTAACTGCAAACACCCAGCGCCGCATGAAGGTGCCTGTCATACGGGAGAGGTCCTCCGGCGCCTGGTTAATTGGTCCTGGCTCCGCGGTATCCATGGGCTGAGCCTACAGATACGGCGGGGCCAACAGTAGGGGGATTCGCGGCAGTTTTGCACTACCTACACCCTGCCGGGGCGGCCGGCGAGCGACTGAAGTTCGCGGAGAATCGCAAGCTGTTGTTCATTGATCTTCGTGAGCTGTTCGATCTCAGCCTTCGCTTTCATGTCGGTGTCGTAGTCGTGCTGGGCCATGGCCGACGCGATCGCATCCTGGCGCTTGGCTGCAATCAGCAGGATTGCGCCCTGAAGGCCGGCGAGCATCGACAGAAACAGGTTCAGCAGGATGTAGGGGTAGGGATCCCACGCCCGGCTGGCCATCGCGAAGCTGTTGACGGCAGCCCACACTGCCATGAAAAGGATGAATCCCCCGACAAAGGGCCAGCTGCCCATGCTGTTGCGCAGGAGGTCCGCTGCCCGCTCCCCTCGGGTCAGGGACGACTTGTGCCGGGTATGCCACGTGACTTTCTGCTCGCTCATGACTCAGGGTAAACCCGCCGGCCAACCAAATTCCCAGCGACACCGAACCGGGATAACACTGGGCGCTCTCAAGTCGTTGGCCCTGGTCACGTGCCGGGAACCAGCTGAGGAAGCCCAGTTGGTTCTACTCTCCGAGTTGCAGTGCGCTCAGCGTCACCGGCCCCTCAAGGACAATCCGCACCGCCTCGAAATCAGCGCCGCCGCCGGCCAGTTCCAAGCGCAGTTCACCACTGAACCCGGGCTGTATTGCTGCGTCGGCATATTCCCGCCAGGTTCCGCCCCGGCCCGGGAGCTGCACCGCAACCCTGCCCGCGGCCGTGGCTGAGAGCCGGAACGCCACGCGCTCAGGCCTGCCGCCCTCCCAGCCCCGGTAGACCGCCGTCGCCCTTTCCTGCGGTGAGGAGGGAGCGACGGCGGTGCCCGCCAGCGGCGTCTCCGGCACCAGTGCGAGGTTGGAGCACTCATCAAACAGTTCCGCACGGATCCAGGCGCTCCGGGCACGCGCGCCGCTGCCTTCGCCGGCGACCGTCAACTCAACGCCCAGGGGTAGGTCGTTTGCGGACGTGCCCACCATCAGCTCGTAGGTGCCGGGTTCCACCAGCATCCTGCCGTCGGTGACGCTGTACGTGGCCAGCCGGTCCACGGGCACGGGCATCCGTACTGTGCTGCGTTCGCCCGGTTCGAGCCGAACCCGCCGGTGCGCCACAAGCAAGCGCCGGGGAAAGTCCAAGCGGTGGCCGGGGGAGGCCGCATAGACCTGCACCAGTTCGTGGGCAGTGCGGTTTCCTGTGTTGCGCAGGACCACATCCAGACCGTCGCCGGCCCGTACAGCGGTTTCGTAGCTGACGGTCGAATAGCCGAGGCCATGGCCCAGGGCGTAGAGGGGTTCCGCGGTGCTGTAGAGGTAGGTGCCCTGCGAGGAGATGATGTCGTAGTCCAGGATGTCGGGCAGGTCCGCGTCGCGCTGCCACCACGTCTGGGCGAGCCGGCCGGTGGGTTCATGGTCGCCGCTGAGGATGTCCGCCAGGGCATTGCCCAGTTCCTGCCCGGCGTGCGACGTCCAGACAATCGCGGGGGTGTCCGCCAGGGGACCCAGGGCATAGGGGTAGGAGGAGGCGATCACCAGCACGGTCCGGGGGTTCGCTTCGCGGACCACGCGGATGAGTTCCTGCTCGGTCTCGGGGAGCGCCAGGGTGGACCTGTCGAGGGTTTCCCGGCCTCCCAGGTGCGGATCATTTCCCACCACGACGACGGCGACATCGGCCGCGGCGGCCGCCTCCCGGGCGGCCTGCTGGCCGGAACGGACGGTCCGCACGGCAAAACGGTCGGCCTTCTCCGGAGTTCCCTCGGACAGCGCCGCACTCCCGGTATGCTCTTCGATCCGAACCCACTTTCCGGTACCGATGTGCTGGAGGGACACCGTCCCGTCCGCCCAGGTGTGCAGGCGGAACGTCTCCTGCACCACCCAGCCGCCCACCCGGTCAGCTGATGCAGCCAGGTAGTAGCCCCCGGCGGAGACGAACTTATTGGTGAGGGGGAACTGCAGCGTGCATTCGCCGGCGCCCCAGTCCTTGAGCAGGAATCTTTCTGCCGGCCCGGGGATCGCGGCGCAGGCGGTGATCGTGGTTTCGGGCTCCCCGGCGCTAAGGTACATGCCGGTGCGGACACATCGGAGTGACACAGTATCCACGCCTGACTCCGACACCACGTCTCCGTAGCGCTCCGACAGGCCTTCGAAAATGCTGACCTCATCCTGCAGGGTGCCGCTGTACCAATCACTCAGGACCGTGGAACCCAGTGATCCGATGACTGCCACCTTTCCCGGCGATGAACCCAGTGGAAGCAGTGGACCGTCCGTACCGGCTGCCGGGGAGTTGCGGAGCAGCACCACTGACTTCCGCGCCGCTTCCCGGGCCAGCGCCACATGCGCGGGATCGCCCACCACTTCAGGCCCAATGGCTCCGTACGGACCGCCGTCGGGCTCGAACTCCCCCGCCCGCTCGCGAAGGTTGAGCAGCCGCAGGACTGCACGGTCGATGTCAGCCTCATTGATCAGCCCGCGGTCAAGGGCCTCGTGCAGATGCTTGAGCGATGGCGCCGGGTTTTCGCTGTCCTCGGTGAAGTTGTCCACACCTGCGCGGAGGGCAGCCGCGTAGGCCGACGGGCCGTCGTCGAAATACTTCTCCGCGGTGTAGAGCGAGGAGGGTGCGCCGGCGTCCGTGACGATGGCGATGCCCTCCCCGTTCCGCCACCGCCGAAGCTCTCCGGCGACGATGTCCGAGACGTGGGCGGGCCTGCCGTTGACCAGGTTGTAGGACAGCATCACGGCGCCCGCCACGCCGTCCTCGATGGGGCCGCGGTAGGCCGGAAGCTCATATTCATGAAGCACACGGGCCCGCAGCTGGCTGCTGGAAACGTTCCGGTCCTTTTCGTTGTTGTAGGCCAGGAAGTGCTTCAGTGTGGGCACGGTCATCCAGAAGCGTTCATCGTCGCCTTTGAGGCCCGCGCAGTATGCCCCGGCCAGGGCTGCGGTGAGGTGCGGATCCTCGGAGAACCCTTCCTCATTGCGTCCCCAGAGCGGGTGGCGCAGCGGGTTCACCACGGGAGCCCAGACGTTGGTCCCCGCCTTCTTGCCGCGGACTTCACGGCCGACGGCGGTGCCCACCCGGCGGATCAGGTCCTCGTCCCAGCTGGCGGCCATTCCCACTGGCTGCGGAAATACCGTTGCGGGGCCCAGCCAGGCCACGCCGTGCGCGGCCTCGGCGCCGGTGTGGAATGGGGCCAGGCCGAGGGCTTCGATGGCGGGGGCGTGCTGATGGAGCATGGCGATCTTCTGCTCCATTGTCAGGGACTCCAGCATGGCCTCGGGAGTGGCAGGGGCGGTGGCGGTAGCTGCAACTTGCATGATTGGTCCGTCCTTGGAGCCGAAGTGTTTAAACGCTTGCGTGCCGAATGACTGGCAAACATTGTGGCATTTTGAGGTGTGACCTGCAACATAAGAAGGCCTTGCGGTCTGATTTGCCATCATCTAGGCTTGGGCCAATCGAAACGCTTCGACTGTTTCCTCGGTCAACTTCGACGAATCCCGGGCCAGGTTGCCAGGTCGCAGAGCTGCGCAGAGAAGCAGCCGGCCTGGCAATTAAGCCTTCGTCAGACCAACAGAAGTCCACACAAAGGAGTGCAAATCATGCTTGGAAAATACACCGCACCTGAACGCAGCGCCTCCCTGAAGGAGCTCGGCCGTGCAGGGGTAGGCCGCCGGTCGTTCCTGGGCCTCGTCGGTGGTGCCGTGGCCTTTGCCGCCCTCCCCGCGCTCACGTCATGCAGCAGCGGCGGCGCGGCCCCGCAGGCCACCAGTTCCGCAGGGATGTCCGACGCCACGTCCAAGCTCGTGCCCAGCTACATCCCGCTTGACATCGTCAAGCCGGACATTCCGAGTGTGAACGGTACTGCGCCGGGCTTCACCAAATTCCCCTCATCCTTGGTCAAGTCAGTGCAGGGTGTTCCGGGTAAAGGCGGAAGCTATACAGCCATGACCCCGGCATGGTGGGCAATCCCGCAGGCGGATAACAGCTACTTCCAGGCCGTGAACGAACGGCTGGGCTCAAAGCTCAATTTCCAGGTCAGTGACGGAAACACCTACGCAGACAAGATCCAGACTGTACTGGCCTCACCCAAGGATGTGCCGGACTGGGTGGTCATCCCGTCCTGGAACCTCCCGCCGCGGTTCGGCCAGGCAGTCAAGGGCCTCTTCACAGACCTTTCCGAGTACCTTGCCGGTGACAAGATCAAGAAGTACCCCAACCTCGCAAATCTCCCCACCGCTGCCTGGAAGTACAGCTGTTTCGAGGGCGGGCTGTATGGGCTGCCGTACCCGAACGAGCAGGTCGGGAACGCCTTCTTTTACCGCAAGGACCTGTTCGATGAAATGGGCCTGGAACAGCCAAAGTCCGCCGATGAATACATCGCACTGGCCAAGGAAATCACTGACCCGGCCAAGAACCGCTGGGGTTCTGAAGATGTGTGGACCGGTGCACAGATCATGCACGGTGTGGTGGACAAGTGGAAACTGGTGGACGGCAAGCTCCAGAACAAGGTCGAGTCTGACGAGTACAGGGCGGCGCTCGAATGGGGCGCAAAGCTCTTCGCATCCGGCGCAGTTCACCCGGACGCTGTGGCCGGCAACTCACAGAAGGCAAAACAGCGCTTCGAATCCGGCGCGTCGCTGATGACCAATGACGGGGTTGGTGGCTGGCATGAAGCCCTGGCCCGGGTCCTGCCCAGCAACCCGAAGTTCCAGCAGCAGCCCATGGACTTCTTTGCCCCCGACGGCGGCAAGCCCACGTTGTTCCGCGGCTTACCCGCCGCCATCTTCAGTTTCATCAAGAAGACGGATGATGCTTCGAAGGTTGAGGAAATGCTGGCCCTGGCCAACTTTGTGGCCGCTCCCTTCGGTACGGAGGAGAACATGCTGATCAACAACGGCGTTGAAGGCATCCACTACACCCTCGACGCGCAGAACGTTCCGCAGGCCACGGCCAAGGGCACTGCGGAAGTCACCAGCACGTACGCCTTCCTGGTGAACTCCACCGTGGTGAACAACTTCGTCCAGTACCCCGGCTACGTGAAGGCCAAAACGGACTGGGAAATCCGGCAGGCCCCCTACGTGGTTGACCCCCTCTTCTACGGCCTGCAGATCCAGGAGCCCAGCAAGTTCGGCTCTCTGGGGAAACCGCTCGACGACCTTTCCAAGGACATTCTCCGCGGGCGCAAGAGCCTTTCGGAGCTTGACGGGGTCGTCGCCACGTGGAAGAAGAACGGCGGAGACGAACTGCGTGAGTTCTACGCAGGATTCCTGAACGCCTAGGACGCCAACAATGACCACTTCCGAATCCACCCTGGCCGCCTCACGGGTTCAAGCACGAGCCGGCCATAGCCCGGGCCGCCCGGACGGCGCACGCCAAGCGGACCTGTCCATGACCCGCAAGAAAGCAAGCCTGCGCATCAGGCTGCGGCGGGACAAATCCCTGGTGCTGATGACCTTGCCAGCCATCGCCCTGCTTTTGGTCTTCGCTTATGTTCCGATGCTCGGCAACGTTGTGGCGTTCCAGGACTATTCACCCTTCGTGGGCATTCCGGACAGCCCCTTCGTTGGGCTCGACAACTTTACCCGCGTCCTGGGGGACCAGGGCTTCTGGCTCGCCGTGAGCAACACCCTGGTGATTACGGCCTTCCAGCTGGTCTTCTTCTTTCCCGTCCCCATTGTGCTGGCGCTGCTGCTCAACTCCTTGCTGTCCCCGGCACTGCGTTCCACCATCCAGGCCATCGTCTACCTGCCGCACTTTTTTTCCTGGGTGCTGGTGGTTTCGGTGTTCCAGCAGGTGCTCGGCGGGGCCGGCCTCCTAAGCCAGAGCCTGCGGGCCCATGGCTGGCAGGCCATGGATATTATGACCAACCCGGACACTTTCCTGTTCCTGATTACCTCACAGGCAATCTGGAAGGATGCAGGCTGGGGAATCATCGTGTTCCTGGCCGCGCTCAGCGCCATCGACCAGGAGCAGTACGAGGCAGCGGCCGTCGACGGAGCGAACCGCTGGCACCGGATGTGGCACGTGACGCTTCCGGCGCTGCGCGGCGTCGTCATCCTGCTGCTGATCCTTCGCCTGGGTGACGCCTTGTCCGTGGGCTTCGAACAGCTGATCCTGCAACGCGACGCCGTCGGGGCGCAAGCGTCAGAGGTCCTGGACACCTTTGTCTACTACACGGGCGTTCGTAATGGCGACTGGGGCTATGCCGCGGCGGCCGGCCTGATCAAGGGCGTGGTATCGCTGGCACTCATTCTGGGTGCCAACAAACTGGCCCACCTATTTGGAGAGAGCGGGGTGTACTCAAAGTCATGAGCACAATCACCAAACCGGCAGCAACAGTTTCAGCGGCGGTGCGCCGCAACAAGTCGTCAAGGCCAGCGTGGGAGGAGGAACCGGGCTCGGCGGCGAAGATCGGCAAGGCGGCCGTACTCACCATGGTGGTGATCGCCGTGCTGGGGCCGTTGTACTCAATCGTCCTCACCAGCCTCTCCTCCCAGGCCACCATTACCTCGGCCGGCGGAATGGTGATTGTGCCTGGGGAGATCACCCTGGACGCCTACCGCCAGATCATCAGCGGGGGCGTAGTCACACGGGCGGTGCTGGTCAGCGTGGGAGTCACCGCTGTGGGAACCCTGCTTAGCATGGTGGTCTCGGTGCTGTGCGCGTACGGCCTGTCACGCCCCGGCTCCTTTGCCCACACGCCGATCCTGTTCACCCTCCTGCTGACTATGTTCTTCAGCGCCGGCATGATTCCGGCCTTTCTCCTGGTCTCCGGCCTCGGCCTGATCAACACATACTGGGCCTTGATCCTGCCCGGTGCCATATCGGTGTTCAACATCATCATCCTGCGGGGCTTTTTTATGGGGATAGACCGCGGGATCCTGGACAGCGCACGGATCGATGGAGCCAGCGAATGGCGGATCCTGTTCCAAATCGTGCTCCCTATGTCCAAGGCAGTGACAGCTGTTATTGCCCTCTTCTACGGGGTGGGCTACTGGAACGCGTTCTTCAATGCGGTGCTGTATATCAACGACAGCGCCATGAACCCGCTCCAGGTGGTGCTGCGCTCCTATGTCCTGCAGGGCGTGATGATCCCGGGCCAGATTGCCGTGGGCCAGGGGGCGGCACCGTCCCTGGCCCTGCAGATGGCCGTGATCGTTGTGGCCGTGGTGCCCATCCTCATGGTCTACCCCCTGGTGCAGAAGCACTTCACCAAGGGAGTCATGATCGGTGCGGTGAAGGGGTGACCCGCAACGGCGCCACGCAGGCCTTCCTAGCTGCGGGCAGCAGAGGTTTCGCGCTGCACCAGGGAAGGCGTAATGAGCCGGATCTCCACGGGCTTGTCCGAGTTGAGCCGGTCCATGACCATCTCGACGGCGGCACGTCCAATGTCGTGGGCAGGTATCGAAACGGCCGTCCACGGGTGGGCGGCAGCCATCGCCGCATCCTCGGGAGCGATGGCAACAACCGAGATGTCCTTCGGGATCTGCAGACTGTGCACGGCGAGGGCTTCCCGCAGCAGCGGGAGCAGTCCTTCGTTGTGGACCACCAAAGCTGTAGCGGGTTCCGGAGCCGAGAGGATGGCATTCAGGGCGACGGCGAGGGCGGCGGACGTGGGTTCGCAGGCCCTGAGGGCAGCCGTGATGCCGGCAGCATGGCAGGCATCCTCAAAGCCCTTCCGTGCACGGTCGGCATAGGTGGCGTGCCGCTCCAGGGAGGCCTGCGGGGAGCCGATGAAGCCAATGCTCCTATGGCCGAGTTCTGTCAGGTGCCGCACGGCAGTGCGGGAGGCGGCTGCAAAATCGAAATCCACGCAGCTCAGGCCCAGCGGATCGTCCGGGAAGCCGATCAGGACAGCAGGCTTCCGGAGCTTCGCGAGCTGGGGGATCCGGGGATCACGGGCTTCGATATCCATCATGAGCAGTCCGTCCACGATGGACTGGGAAGTCACCCGGTGGATGCCGTCGGCGTCGTCCTGGGTCAGGAGGAGCACGTCCTGGTTGTAATCCCGGGCAGTGGTTACAACGCCTGCTACGAACTGCATGATCACGCTGACGTTGACGTCCGCCCGCAGGGGAACCATCAGACCGAGCACGTTGGACCTGCTGGACGCAAGGGACCTCGCGCCGGAGTGGGGGCTGTAGTCAAGCTTCCTGATGGCCGCGAGGACCTGTTCCCGCGTTTCCTCGGAGATGGTCCGCTTGCCGCTCAGCACGTAGGACACGGTGCTGGTGGAAACCCCTGCAGCCTTGGCCACGTCATTCATGGTGGCCATGGCCACTCCCTTCCATTGCGCGTGGACACCATCATAGCCACAAAAATTGCACCAAACGTCGCGCTATTTCGATTGCAATCGACTGTCCCGCCCCATGATTCCGGTCTAAAGCAGCCAAAACTGCCCAGCCATAATTGAAGCGATTCGATACCATGATCAACTTTGACCTTCCTTCCACCTCCACGCCTCAGCGCGGCCTGGACTCCCTGACCGAGACACTGGGACTCATCCACGGCGCCGACTACAACCCCGAGCAGTGGCCGGCGGAAAGCTGGCCGGAGGATATCCGGCTGATGCAGCAGGCCGGCATCAACCTTGCCACGGTCGGGGTGTTCAGCTGGGCAACGCTTGAACCCCGGGAAGGAGCCCGCAACTTCGGCTGGCTGGACCATGTCCTGGACCTGTTGCACGACGGTGGCATCCGGGTCTGCCTGGCCACCCCCACGGCATCACCGCCGCCATGGCTGGGCCACCATTACCCCGAGACGCTTCCGGTGGACGCGGACGGCCGCACCCTCTGGTACGGCTCGCGCAACCAGTTCAGCCCGTCATCGGCCAGATACCGCCGGGCCGCGGCAGCCATTACGGAATCGTTGGCCGAGAGGTATGCGGACCACCCGGCAGTTGCCATGTGGCACGTGGGCAACGAGCTGGGCCAAATCAGCTACGACGACGAAACCGCGCTCGCATTCCGCGTCTGGCTGATGCGGAGGCACGGATCGATGGAGGAACTGAACCGCTCCTGGGGCACCGCCTTCTGGGGCCAGCGGTATGGCAGCTGGGACGAGATCATGCCGCCGCGACGGGCGCCTTACCTGATCAACCCGAGCCAGACCCTGGACTTCCAGCGCTTCACTTCCGACCAGCTGCTGTCCCTCTACCGCGCGGAACGGGACATCATCCGCCGCTACGACGCCACCAGCCCGATCACTACCAACCTGATGGGGTTCTTCCGCGGCGCTGACTACTTCTCCTTCGCCAAGGAAACGGATGTCGTGGCCAACGACTGGTACACCGATCCGGCCGATCCGAAGTCCCACCGGCTGGGCTCGCTGACCCACGATCTGTGCCGGGGGCTCTCCCGCGGCGAACCGTGGCTGCTCATCGAATCCGCAACCTCGGCCGTGAACTGGCGCGAACACAACGTGGCCAAGCAACCGGGCGAACTGCGCGTGGATGCCCTGTCGGCCATCGCGCGGGGAGCGGATGGCGTCTGCTACTTCCAGTTCCGCCAGTCCAGCTTCGGCGCCGAACGCTTCCACTCAGCCGTAGTCCCCCTGGCGGGAGAACACACGCGCGTGTTCCGCGAAGTGACGGAACTTGGCAATGACCTGCAGTCCCTGCGCCAGCTGGCAGGCACTCCGTGCAAAGCGAAGATCGCGGTCCTTTTTGACTGGGACAGCTGGTGGGCCGCCGAAGCACCCGACACCCCCACCGGCCGGCTGGAAGTCGTGAAGCAGATTCAGGCTTTCTACGAGCCGCTCCGGCGGAGGGGACTCGCCGTTGAAGTGGTCCATCCTTCCGCGGACCTGGGCAGGTACGAGCTGGTCCTGGCGCCGAGCCTTTTCATGCTGGGGCAGTCCAACGCGGAAGCCCTTGTGACGTTTGTGCAGCGCGGCGGACACCTGGTGGTGGGCCCGTTTAGTGCAGTGGCGGACGGGAACGGACATTTGGTTCCCGGGCGCTTCCCGGGTGTCCTGGCGGACCTTCTTGGCGTGGACGGCGAGGAGTGGCTGCCGCTGGCTTCGCCGCTGAGATTCGAGTTTGGCAGCGAGGTACCCGCAGAACAGTCAGGCCCGTCCTGGCACGCCAGTATCTGGGCAGAAGACCTGGCGCTCCGGGAGGAAACAGCGGAAGCAGTGGCGCGCTTTGGCGAGGGGCGGCTGGAAGGCAAGCCCGCCGTCGTACGTAACCGCAAAGGCGAGGGAAGCGCCTGGTACGTTGGCGCGGACCTCCCGGCAGACGCCCTGGACCGGGTCTTAGTTCTGGTACTCGAGGCCGCCGGCATCGCCTCGCCTGTGGCCGAACAGCTGCCCGAACCGGTGGAAGCAGCCAGCCGCGGCGGCCACCTGTTCCTGCTCAACCATTCGAACCTGCCGCAAGCGGTCCATCTTGGCTGGGCGTCCGTGGACCTGCTCACCGGCGCGGAGCACAGCCAGCATCTGACTTTGCCGCCTTTCGGGGCTCTCGTACTCAAAGAACCAGGGAAATAGAGGAACATCATGAAATTCACGGACGGCTACTGGCTCTACCGTAAAGGCCTGTCCGCACTGCATCCGCGGGATGTGTCGGATGTGGAAGCCTCAGAGGACAAACTGGCAATCTACGCACCCACCAAGAGGATCGAGGGCCGTGGCGACGCCCTGAACTGTCCCCAGCTGACCATCACCTTCCAATCGCCTCTGCCGGATGTCATTGGCGTGACCATTGAACACTTCCAGGGCGGAGTGGACAAGGGACCGCACTTCGGGCTGAAAGAAGGCACCGCGGACGTCAGCATCGGGAACGACGACGGCGGCACGGCCACTTTCACCTCCGGCGGCCTCACCGCACGCATCAACACGGCGGGAGACTGGAACGTTGACTTCCTGGGTGACGGCAGGCTGCTGACCAGCTCGGTGCCCCGCAGCATCGGCGTGATCACGGACCAGGACGGGAAGCACTTCATCCACGAACAGCTGACACTCGGCGTGGGCACCAACGTCTACGGCCTCGGCGAACGGTTCGGGCCCCTGGTCAAGAACGGCCAGTCGATCGACATCTGGAACGAGGACGGCGGCACGTCCAGCGAGCTCGCCTATAAGAATGTGCCTTTCTTCATCACCAACGCCGGCTACGGCGTGTTCGTGAACCACCCGGAGCGGGTGTCGTTTGAGATCGGCTCCGAGGTGGTGTCCCGGACGCAGTTCAGTGTTGAGGGCCAGAAGCTCCAATACTTTGTGATCCACGGGCCCACCCCGAAGGACATCCTGCGGCGGTACACCGAACTGACAGGTCGGCCCGCCCGCGTTCCTGCATGGTCGTACGGGCTGTGGCTGTCCACGTCCTTCACCACGGACTACGACGAGAAGACTGTGATGTCCTTCATCGACGGGATGGCCGAGCGGAAGCTTCCGCTGTCCGTGTTCCACTTCGACTGCCATTGGATGCGTGCCTTCCACTGGAGCGACTTCATCTGGGACCCTGCCACGTTCCCTGACCCCGAAGGCATGCTCCGCAGGCTCCATGAACGGGGGCTCAAGGTGTGCGTGTGGATCAACCCCTACATCGCCCAGCGCTCGCATCTGTTCCGTGAAGGCGCGGAGATGGGCTATCTCGTGAAAAGGGCGGACGGCTCGGTCTGGCAATGGGACATGTGGCAGGCCGGCATGGGCCTGGTGGACTTCACCAACCCCGACGCCGTCACCTGGTACCAGGACAAGCTGCGCACCCTGCTGAACCAGGGCGTGGATTCCTTCAAGACCGATTTCGGCGAGCGGATTCCCACTGACGTGGCCTGGCATGACGGATCCGATCCGCAGCGGATGCACAACTACTACGCCCAGCTCTACAACAAGACGGTTTTTGACCTGCTCACCAAGGAACTGGGCGAAGGCCAGGCCGTGCTGTTCGCCCGCTCGGCAACGGCAGGCGGGCAGCAGTTGCCCGTCCACTGGGGCGGGGACTGCGAGTCCACCTTCTCCGCCATGTCCGAATCCCTCCGCGGCGGCCTGTCCCTGGCGGCCTCGGGGTTCGCCTTCTGGAGCCATGACATCGGCGGGTTTGAGGGGACTCCTGATCCGGAGTTGTTCAAGCGCTGGATCGCGTTCGGGCTGCTGTCTTCGCACTCCCGGCTGCATGGTTCCAACTCGTACCGGGTGCCCTGGCTGGTGGACGACGAATCCAGCGACGTTCTCCGCCATTTCACCGAGCTGAAGATGCGGCTCATGCCGTACCTGCTCGCTTCGGCCGAGGACGCGCACCAGACCGGAGCGCCGCTGATGCGGCCGATGTTCCTGGAGTTCCCCGACGACCCTGCCTGTGCCTACCTTGACCGGCAGTACATGCTCGGACCGGACCTGCTGGTGGCGCCGGTGACTGGCGCGGGCGGGTCGGTGGATTTCTACCTGCCTGCGGGAACGTGGACCCACCTGGAAAGCGGTGAGCAGCTTGCGGGGCGGCAATGGCACCGCAAGGAGTTCACAGTGCTTGAGGCAGCTGTCTACGTCCGCGAGGGCGCAGTCCTGGCGCTGGGAACCGTGACGGACAGGCCTGAGTACGACTGGGCGACGGACATGGAATTCCGGGCTTTCGCGGCTCCCGAGGGGCAGCGGGGGATGGTTGTCGTTCCCACGCCCGACGGCGGTTTTACCCGCTTTGAGGTGACGGTGGAAGACGGCCGGGCGGTCGCCGTCGTCAACCCATCCATGAAATTTGAAGCGCAAAGGAGTTTGTCGTGAAGGAGTTTGTTCCGGAGACCATCAGGTGGGGCATCCTCGGCCCGGGATCCATTGCCAGGCAGTTCGCCAAGCAACTTCCGTCCAGCCAGACGGGGGAGCTCGTAGCGGTCGGCAGTTCTGACCGGACCCGCGCGAAGGACTTCGCGGCGGAAGCCGGTGTCCCGCATGCGATCACCGGCACCTATGAGGAGGTGCTGTCGAGCCCGGATGTTGACGCTGTCTACGTGTCAACCGTGAACACCAGCCACGCGCAGCTCGTTCTGGCAGCGTTGCGCGCAGGCAAGCATGTGCTGTGCGAGAAACCGCTCGCACCGAACCATGGAAGCGTCATGGCTATTGTGGACGCCGCGCGCACGGCAGGCGTCATCCTCATCGAGGCCTACATGTACCGGTTCCACCCGCAGACGGTGAAGCTCCTCGAGCTCATCCGAGACGGAGCCATCGGACAGGTCCAGCACATCGATGCCAGCTTCTGCTTTGACGTACCTGAGAAGAAGGGCCGGTTGTTCGACGCGAACCTTGCCGGGGGAGGCATTCTCGACGTCGGTGGCTATCCCGTGACGATGGCCCGTGCCGTGGCAGGCGCAGCGTCCGGGCAGCCCTTCGTTGAACCCGTCGACTTGCAGGCGGCCGGCTATGTCGGCAGCACAGGCGTGGATGAGTGGGCCGTTGCACACGTGACCTTTCCCGCCAACCTCACGGCAACACTGCGTGCCGGCATTCGCCTCGAGAACCCCGAAGAGGTGACAATCTTCGGTTCGGAGGGCACCCTGTTCCTCTCGGATCCCTGGACAATTCACGGCCGGCAGGAGTTGGTGCTCCGGCGCGTGGGGGAGCAGCCGCAGAAGTTCACGTTCGCTTCGGACAACCCGGCTAACCGGGCCTACGCTCTGGAGGCCGACGCCCTGGCAAAAGCAGTCGCAACCGGCCAAGAGCCCCCTGAGATGTCCCTTGACGACACGTTGGGAACCTCCGCTGTGCTGGAGCGCTGGCGGGACCAGGTGGGCGTGCGGTTTCCGTTCGAAGCCGAGGAGGCCAACATTCCTCCCGTATCTGGCCTGCCGTTGGCTGTAATGCCGGATACACCTATGCGCTATTCACGGATTCCAAGGCTGGACAAACCGGTCTCCAGACTTGTTATGGGCTGTGACAACCAGCCGAACCTGGCGCACGCTTCGTCACTCTTTGACGTGTTCTGGTCGTCCGGGGGTAACACCTTCGACACGGCATGGATGTACGGCAACGACGGTGAAAACGAGAAGCGCTTCGGAAAGTGGCTCGCCAACCGGGGGGTTCGCGAGGAAGCGGTCGTCATTGTGAAAGGAGCCCACACGCCGCACTGTGATCCTGATTCCCTGTCCCGGCAACTGCTGGAATCCCTGGAGCGGCAGGGACTCGAGTATGCCGACGTTTACCTCATGCACCGTGACAATCCGGACATCCCCGTTGGTGAGTTTGTTGATGTATTGGACGAGCACGCCGGCGCGGGGCGCATTAGGGCGTTTGGCGGGTCGAACTGGACCGTGGAGCGGTTTGATGAAGCGAATGCCTGGGCGGCTGCGAATGGCAAGCGGCCCCTCACGGTACTGAGCAACTACTTCGGCTTGGCGGAGGCCTACGATGTCCCCTGGGCCGGATGCCGGGCTGCCACCGACCCGGAGTCCAAACGCTGGCTCGCGGAACGCGACGTAGCGCTCCTGCCTTGGTCTTCACAGGCCCGAGGGTTTTTCGCCCGCGCGAACCCCGCCGATCTCACGGACTCAGATCTCGTGCGTTGTTTCTACGGCGATGCGAACTTTGAGCGGAAGCGCCGCGCTGAACAGTTGGCAAAAGAATTCGGCGTGCCGGCCACGGCTGTGGCGCTGGCCTACGTGCTGGCCCAGCAGTTCCCAACCTTCGCCTTGGTTGGGCCACGGTCAATCGCGGAGTATCGCTCCACGATGACGGGTCTCGGCATCGAACTGAACGAGGAACAGACCTCGTGGCTGGATCTACGCAACGGCCAGAACAGCTTTTAGCAGCTGTCCGGACCGCGCGGGCACAGCAAGGCGTTCTGGATGACGGAGGCCGCCGGGTAGGTCCGCCAGGGTGCGGTCCTGACGCTCGGCCCTGGTGCTGGGGCCAGAGGAAGCGAATCGGCTCAACCAGTCCATCCCTCTGGTCCTCCACGGCGAAAAGCTCTACAGGGAGGCCGTGGATCATGTGGTCATGCCAAAAGCAGAAGGAACCCGTGCCGCCACCGCGCCTTTGGTGGAACAGGGCTGCCGACGCATCGCCTGGGCAAGCACTCCTTCACCGGAAACCGAGCTCCACAAGGCGGTGCTGGACCGTCTCGGGGGTTGCCGCCAGGGATTGGAGGACGCAGGACTCAGCGAGGACCCTGCCCTGCAAGTGTCCATGGGGATGCAGCATGCTGCCAGGGATCAAGGAGATGGTCCGCAACGGCATCGAATCGACGGGGTGGTCGCCGTGTCGACGACATCCAGCAGAAGGAATTCTCCGTTCCCTCCCTTTCCACCATCGCCCCGGACCAAGACTGGATGGTCGGCACGGCGCTCACTCCTCTCATCGAATGGATCAAAGACCGTTCCCCCGCCCCGGGCTCGAGCTCGTGGCCCCCTTCCGGCTCATCGTCCGGGATTCAACTAGTTGAATCTACTCATAGACTTTGGAGAATCTTGAACATGGCATCTTCGCCCCGCCTCATCGTCAATCTGGACATCGCAGGTCCCACCATCAGCCGCCACGTCTACGGTCATTTCGCTGAACATCTGGGCCGGTGCATCTATGGCGGTTTCTGGGTGGGGGAGGAGAGCGGGATCCCCAACACCAGGGGCATCCGCAATGACGTTGTGGAAGCTCTGCGCGAGCTGCGCATTCCCAATCTGCGCTGGCCGGGCGGCTGCTTCGCCGATGAGTACCACTGGCGCGACGGCGTCGGCCCTCGTGAGCAGCGTCCGCGTATGGTCAATTCCCATTGGGGCGATGTTGTGGAGGACAACTCCTTCGGTACTCATGAGTTCATGGACCTCTGCGAGATGCTCGGCGCGGACGCCTACGTCAACGGCAATGTAGGTTCCGGGACCGTCCGCGAGATGAGCGAATGGATGGAGTACCTCACCCGTGCGGACGATTCCCCCATGGCTGCACTCCGCCGGCAGAACGGCCGGGATGAGCCATGGAAGGTCCCCTATTTCGGTATCGGCAACGAGCCCTGGGGGTGCGGCGGTCATATGCGTGCCGATGCCTATGCCGATCTGGCCCGCCAATACAGCACCTATGTGCGGAACCATAACGGCAACGATGTATACCGGATCGCTGCCGGCGCCGGCGACGAGGACGTAGCCTGGACCAAAGCCCTCATGGAGGCCTTGCCTGACAAGGGCGGCGTGGACCGCAAGGGCTTCCCATATCAGGGCATCTCCGTGCACTACTACACAATGTCCGGCCAATGGGATGCGAAGGGCTCCGCAACGGAATTCAGCGAGCAGGAGTACTGGAAGACTGTCAAGGCAGCTCAGCATATCGAGACACTGCTGAGCGCCCACTCCACGATGATGGACGTCTACGACCCGCACAAGGCGGTGGGATTGGTCCTGGACGAGTGGGGCACCTGGTGGGACGTGGAGCCCGGCACCAACCCCGGCTTCCTGTACCAGCAGAACACCGTCCGCGACGCCCTGGTGGCGGCCATCCACTTCGACTCCTTGCACCGACATGCGGACCGCCTGGTCATGGCGAACATCGCCCAAACCGTCAACGTCCTGCAGGCCATGCTGCTCACCGATCCGGAGAGCGGCGCCCTGGTCAAGACCCCCACCTTCCACGTCTTCGCAATGAACGCAGGGCACCAGGACGCCGCGGTGCTGCACACGCACCTCGTTTCAGACAGCGCGCACGACCTGGACGGGGACCGGCTCCCCACGTTCACAGCATCCGCCAGCACCAAGGACGGTAAGGTGCTCATCTCCGTGGCCAATCTCGAGTTAGAGGGAGAGAGCGAGGTGGTCCTGGACCTGCGCGGTGGCCGGTTGGAGCAGGTGGAGGCATTGGTGCTCGGCGGCGACAGCGTCGCCGCGTTCAACGATCCCGTTCACCCCTACGCCGTCGCGCCCCGTCCCCTCGCCGTGAAAGAGCGTGACGACCAACTGGTGCTCCGCCTGCCGGCGCACTCCTTCGCGACCGTTCGCGGCAAGCTGGCCGGGCAGGCTCCCGAGGTCACCGCGGCTGCCGCCACAGTGATCACGGCTCCGACCACGGGCAGCAAACCCTGCCTCAACTGCTGAGCAGCAACGAGATCTTCACCCTGTCTGTGGGGGTGCAGTCCTTCTTCCAGCAAAACCAGACCGACTGGACCTCCGTCATGGCCCTCGCCGTGATCATGATGCTCCCGCCGGTCATCGTCTTCGCCACCCTGAACAAGTACTTCAGCGTCGGCGGCATAGGCGGATCCCTCGCCGGCCGCTAGCCAACCCACTTCTCAGCCAACTGACAACGCAAAGGAAAACCATGTCTTACTCCATCCAGCTTTACACCCTGCGCAATGCCATGCAGGAAGACCTGCCAGGCACCATCAAGAAGGTCGCAGAGATCGGTTACACGCAGGTTGAACCCTGCAATTTCGTGGCAACCGCCGAGGAGCTCGGCGCCGCGTTGAAGGACAACGGCCTCACTGCCCCGTCCGGCCACGCCCCGCTCTTAAGCCAGGACCAGGATGAGATCTTCGCCGCCGCCAAGGAACTGGGCATCTCCACGGTCATCGATCCGTACCTGCCAGCCGAGCACTGGCAGTCCGCCGAGGACATCCAAGCCACTGCGGCCAAGCTGAACGCCGCCGCGAAAAAAGGCGCCGAATACGGCATCCGCGTCGGTTACCACAACCACGCCTGGGAGCTCGAGTCCAGCATCGAGGGACAGACCGCCCTGGAACACTTCGCAGGCCTGCTTGACCCCGAGCTGGTCCTGGAAGTCGATACCTACTGGGCATCGGTCGGTGGCCAGAACCCCGTGGAACTGCTCGCCCGCCTCGGTGACCGCGTGAAGTTCATCCACATCAAGGACGGCCCCGGCACCACGGACACCAAAGCCCAGCAGCCGGCCGGCCAGGGCACCATCCCGGTGCTCGACGTCGTTGCCGCAGCCACGTCCCTCGAAGTGGGCGTCGTTGAATTCGACGACTACGCCGGAGACATCTTCGAAGGCATCGCCGAGAGCCTGGCCTTCCTTCAGAACAACGCAGCCCAGGACGTGAAAGCATGAGCGCCGCAACGCACCAGTCCACCCCCTCCACCCGCCGCGGCCCCGTGGGCGTCGCCGTCATCGGCGCCGGCAATATCAGCAAGGCCTACCTGGACAACCTGACGGTGTTCCCGGACCTGAAAGTCCTGGTGATCGCCGACCTCTTCGAGGACGCAGCGGAGGCACGCGCCAAGGAATACGGCATCCCCGAGTGGGGCGGCGTGGACGCTGCACTGAACCACCCCGACGTCGAGATCATCGTGAACCTGACCAACCCGGCCGCGCACGTCGAAGTGGCCACGGCGGCCGTGAACGCCGGCAAGCATGTCTGGACCGAGAAGCCGTGCGCGCTGGACCGCGAATCCGGGCTAGGGCTGCTGAAAACGGCTGACGCCGCGGGCTTCCGCCTTGGCTGCGCACCGGACACGTTCCTGGGCGCCAGCCTGCAGACGGCCCGCCGGATCATCGAACGCGGCCACATCGGCACACCGCTGACCGCCCTGACCATGTTCCAGACCCCGGGCCCGGAGTCCTGGCACCCGAACCCGGCCTCCCTCTTCGCCCACGGCGCAGGCCCGCTGTTCGACATGGGCCCGTACTACATCACCGCCCTGGTCCAGACCTTCGGCTCGGTGCGGCGCGTCGCCGCAGTCGGGTCCAAAGCCAAAGAAGTCCGCGTGGTCGGCTCCGGACCCAAGGCAGGCGAGGAATTCCCCGTCGAGATCCCCACGCACGTCAGCGCCATGCTCCAGTTCGAGGGCGGCCAGTCGTCTCACAGCGTCTTCAGCTTCGAGTCCCCCCGCCTGCGGGTGGGCTTCGTGGAGATCACGGGCACCGAGGGCACCCTTGAGCTGCCGGATCCGAACGTCTTCGACGGCGACCTCAAGTTCTGGCGCGCGGGAGCCGAGGAACCGGAAATCATTCCCGCCACGGGCCCGGCCAACGGTCGCGGGATGGGCGTGCTGGATATGGCCCGTTCCCTTCGCGCCGGTGTTCCGCACCGTGCCCAGGGAGCCCTTGCCTACCACGTGGTCGATACCTTGGTGTCCATTTCCGAGTCCGCCGAAACCGGCAACTTTGTCGGCGTCGACAGCTCCGCCGTGACCTCCCAGGCCCTCCCCGAGGACTGGGACCCGACGGCCGCCACCCTCTAGGAATCACTCATGACACGCTCCGCCCCTACCCACGCCAACCCTCAAGACGGCTTCGGCCCGGAGGGAACCAGCGCAGGTACCAACACACGCACCACACGTTCGATCACATCTAGGAAGGAACGCACCATGAACGCACTCCCCAACGGCGCCGGGCTGTCACGTCGAGGTTTCCTCGCCGCAGCCGGGGCGACCGCCGTGATAGCGGCCGGGACCTCCTCCGCCTGGGCCGGAGAGAACTCCGATTCGAAGCAGATCAACGGCTACACCTGGAAGAACGCCGTCATCAACGGCGGCGGCTTCGTGTCCGGCATCGTGTTCAACGAGACCGAGGCGAACCTGATCTACGCCCGAACCGACGTCGGCGGCGCTTACCGGTGGCAGGAGGACACGCGCACCTGGACACCGCTGCTCGACTGGGTGCCGCGCGCGAAGTGGGGCTACCTGTACGTGGTTTCGATGGCCTCCGACCCGGTCGAGACCAACCGCGTCTACGCCGCCGTCGGCGCCTACACGAACGACTGGGACCCCAACAACGGCGCGATCCTCTATTCCGACGACAGGGGCAAGACCTGGGGCATCGCCGAACTCCCGTTCAAGCAGGGCGGCAACATGCCCGGCCGCGGCATGGGCGAGCGGCTGGCCGTCAACCCCGCCAACAACGCCGAGCTGTACCTGGGCACGCCCAGCGGGAACGGCCTGTGGCGCTCCAAGGACTACGGCCGCACCTGGGCCGCGGTGGCGAACTTCCCCAACCCCGGGAACTTCGTCATCGACCCCGGCAACATCATCTGGGGCGACAACCAGGGCGTGATCTGGATCGACTTCGACCAGATCGGCGGGAAGATCTATGTGGGCGTGGCCGACCCGGCCGACCCGCTCTACGTCTCCGAAGACGGCGGGGCGACCTGGCAGGCCGTCCCCGGCGCCGCCGAAGCGCTCGGAGCGGTCGACGGGAACCGCACCATCCCCAACCAGTCCGCAGTGGACGACACCAACGGATACCTGTACGTCGCCACCAGCCACGACCCGGGCCCCGGCAACGGTCCGGCCGCTTCGGGCAACGGCGGCAAGATCATGCGACTCGCCACCCAGACCGGCGAATGGACCGACGTCACCCCGACCTACAACCCGCGCGGCCCGATCCCCGGCTTCGGCGGCATCACCGTCGACCGACAGAAGCCCGGCACGCTCATGACGGCCACGCGCAACAACTGGTGGCCCGACGAAATCATCTACCGCTCCACCGACTCCGGCCAGACCTGGCAGCTCAGCTGGGACTACGCCGAAGGCCAGGACCGTCACGACCGGTTCAACATGGATGAATCGGGCAGCCCATGGCTGACGTGGAACCGAGAGGACCAGGGCGCGGCATACGCGGTCAAGCAAGGGTGGATGATCGACGCGCTCGCGATCGACCCGCACAACTCCGACCGCATCATGTGGGGCACCGGCGCGACCATCTGGGGCACTGAGGAGCTGACGCGGTGGGACTCGCAGGGTGAGCTGATCGGCGAGGACGAGGCCGGCCGGCGGATCGCCCTGCCGGTGGAGAAATTCACCGTGGGCGTCCGCGTCGAAGGCGTGGAGGAGACCGCGATCCTCGACCTCGCAGCGCTCGGCGGGACCCTCGTCTCGGCCGTCGGCGATGTCGCCGGCTTCGTCCACACCGACCTCGACCGGGCCGAACCGATGATCGACACCGACTGGTCCACCGGCACCAGCGTCGACTTCGCCCAGTCCGACCCGGACGTCGTCGTCGGCTCCGGCAGGGTGCTCGGCAACGAGAAGGGCCACGTGGGCGTCTCCACCGACCGTGGCAAGTCCTGGCGCAACGCCGCGCGCGTCGAAGGCGTCCCCGGCGACGGCCACGGCGGCACCGTCGCGGTCACCGCCGACGGGTCCACGATCCTCTGGTCGCCGAGCGAAACCGAGGTCACCCCGGTGTACAGCACCGACCTGGGCGAGACGTGGACCCCGGTCAAGGGGCTCCCGGCGGGAGCGAAGATCCGGTCCGACCGCGTCAAGGCGTCGGTCCTGTACGCGTTCTCCGGCGGCATATTCTACCGGAGCACCGACGGGGGCGCGACGTTCACCGACACAGGCGCGACCGGCCTGCCCGCCGAAGGCGTCGACGACTTCCGCGTCGCGCCCGGCAAGAAGGGCCACGTCTGGCTCTGCGGCCGCAGCGACAAGGCCGGGGTCGCAAAGGGCCTGTGGCACTCCAAGGACGGCGGCACCACCTGGACCCGCATCAGCGCCGTCGACCTGGCGATCGGCGTCGGCTTCGGCAAGGCCGCCAAGCGGAATGGCTACCCGGCGATCTACACGGCGGCCACCGTCGGCGGCCAGGACGGCTTCTTCCGCTCGATCGACGGCGGCACCACCTGGCAGCGCATCAACGACGACGCCCACCAATGGGGCCTCGCCGGGGCCGTCATCACCGGCGACCCCGAGATCTACGGCCGCGTCTACCTCTCCGGCCGCGGCATCATCTACGGCGACATCGCCTGACGGGAGGAAGCCGCCCCGCGCGACGCGGGGCGGCCATCGCCGAGGTGACACCGCGAAAGGAATCCCGATCACCGGAACGCACCGCGAGAGCCTCCGCGACCGGGTGAGCGGCTGGTTGTTGGCGCTCCTACGCTGGTCTTCACAGGCCCGCGGGTTTTTCGCCCGCGCGAACCCTGCCGACCTCACTGACTCAGATCTCGTGCGTTGTTTCTACGGCGATGCGAACTTTGAACGCAAGCGCCGCGCTGAACAGTTGGCAACAGAATTCGGCGTGCCGGCTACGGCTGTGGCGCTGGCCTACGTGCTGGCCCAGCAATTCCCAACCTTTGCATTGGTTGGGCCACGGTCAATCGCGGAATATCGCTCCACGATGACGGGTCTCGGCATCGAACTGAACGAGGAACAGACCTCGTGGCTGGATTTACGCAATGGCTGGAACGGCGTTTGAGGTGACTGTTGAAGCGACCGACCGGTCGCGGTCGCGCTCCTAACCGTCCTCTGAACACGGTGCCCGGGCTGGCTGTTCTGGCCACCCGGGCGCCGCTGTTTGCGCTTTCAGCGGCCTTTTCGGCAGGCACTTTTCAGCCCGTTCAGGGGTGCTTAAACTGGCAGGACAATCGTGCGGTGCCTCCCGCCTGTTGCTGACGCCTGTTGCCCCGCGCGGCCCAGTCCAAGCAAGGAAGCATCATGCGCCGAACAGTACAACGCCGTACCGCCATCACGTTCATCGCGCTCATGGCATTGCTCGTCCCCACTCTGCCGGCGGCCGCCGCGCCTCCACCCGACAGCGTCATCGTGCTCCAAGGCGCCACCTCGGCGGAAGGAATTGCTGCAGGAAAAGGGGACACCTTCTACGCAGGAGACCTCGCACTCGGCGACATCTACCGGGGGGATATCAGCGAGGGCACCGCGAAACTGTTCATTGACGTGTCCGATTTTGATTCGGCGCGCCGGGCTGCCGTCGGCATGAAGGTGGATGTCCGCAACGATTTGCTGTTTGTTGCCGGCGGGACCACAGGCCATGCCTACGTCTATAACACCAGGACGGGTCAGCCCGTGGCGGACCTGACACTGGGTGCGGGCTTCATCAACGACGTAACCCTTGGCCGGGACGGCGCCTGGTTCACCAACTCCGCAGCGCCTGAACTGTTCTTCGTCCCCGTAAGTCCCTCGGGCACCCTGGGTGCGGTGAAGAAGCTCGTGGTCAGCGAGCCCGCTGGCGGCCCCGTAAAGCCAGGCGAGTTCGGCTTTAATGGCATTGCCGCCGCCAAAGGCGGGAAGGTGCTGATCGTGGCGCACTCACGGGACGCGGCGCTCTACACGGTCGACCCGCAAACCGGTGAGAGTGCCCGTATCCGGGGCGTCAGGGTACCCAACGTCGACGGAATCGTCGTCCGCGGGAGCCAGCTATGGGCTGTGCAGAACTTCTCCAACCGGATCAGCCGCGTGGACCTGTCCGGCGACCTCACGTCCGGTGAAGTGGAAGACGTGATCACCAGTGGCAAATTCCGGATCCCGACGACGGCTGCCCTGTTTGGCAACACCCTCGCCGTGGTGAACGCAAAGTTCAACCAGCCGACAGCCACCCGGTTTGAGGTGGTCCTGGTATCCGCCCGGGGTGACGACTGATGTTCCGTGGCCGGGGCGGTTGCAACCGCTCCGGCCACGGACATTACAACACGGACGTTACAACTAAATGGTCCGCGTCGCCCTCGCCAGGTTTTCCTTGAGCTCTGCCTCATTTTGGCGGATGACGTAGGCAGGGCGGTCCCGCTCAACGCGCCAGCTGTCGGTCAGCAGGCCGATGTTGACGGTGTCAAAGCCAAACTCGTCATACAGCCGGGTCACCAGTTCAGCTGCCTCCGGGTAGTCGCTGGCGGTGGCCAGGGCACGGCGGTCCGGCGTACCGGCCGGCGTGCCGTCTGTGGTGATCTCCGCAGCCATGATGTGGTTGAAGCCTTTGGCCACTTTGGACTCCGGAAGGTGTTCCTGCAGGAGCCCGGACGTGGTGGCTTCGCCGTTGTCCAGGGCCGGGATGTGTCCGTCCCGCTCCCAGTAGTAGTTGTTGGTGTCGATGACGATCTTGCCGGCCAGCGGCTCAACCGGAATGTCCTTGTAATTCTTGAGCGGAACGGTGACCACCGCGAAGTCCGCAGCGGCCGCTGCTTCCGCGGGCGTCGCCGCACGGGCCCGGGGACCCAGTTCCGCTACGAGTTCCGCCAAGGTTTCCGGCCCGCGTGAGTTGCTGATGACCACGTCATAGCCGAGCTCCACGGCCTTCCGGGCGACCTGGCTTCCAATGTGTCCTGCACCGATGATTCCGATTGTTGTTGTTGTTGTTGTTGTCATGTTCGGGCCAACAGCAGGCCGCGCGCGGATATTTCAACGGCTCTGCGGGAATAAATCAGGCAGGATGCACGCTGGGGCGGCCCTGCCCCGCAAGAACGTTGCAGGTCAGGGCCGCTTGTGCGGGGCGGGGCCGCCTGTGCCGGATGGGCCCCGTTATGCCGGTCCGAGGGCCACGGCCCAGGCTCACCGGTCAGTGCTGGCCCATATTGCCGTCGATCGGGGGCAGGTAGCCACGCCTTTCCCGCCTGCGTTCGGCGGCGCTCTGGATCTCACCCTCCGCCGTTTCGTCGGACTCGCCCTCGAAGTCCACCAAGCCGTTGGTCTGGTCGAACGGGTGCGCGAAACGGCCCGTGTAACCGCCCGTGGCTCCTGCCCCCGCTGTGCCCTCCGCCTGCGCGGGAGGCGATTCCCGCCAGGAACCGGATGCATGCGCCTCGTGCTCAATGAATTTCTTGAACTTCTTCAGGTCGGCCTCGGCCTGGTGGGCGACAACGTGGAGCATGGAGCCGACCTTCTCCACCACGCCCTCCGGCTGGTATTCCAAGGTCAGCTTCAGCAAGCTCTTGCCACCGCCGGCGTCCTCGAATTCGACTTCCCCGGCATTCGTGGCGCCCTCGATGGACGCCCAGGCGACCCTGCGGTCCGGAGTCTGCTCAAGGATCTTGGCTTCCCACTGCCGGCGGACCCCCGCGATGTGCGCCACCCACTTCAGCCGGTTATTGCCCAGTTGCGTCACGCTCTCCACACCACCCATGAAGTGCGGAAAGTCCTCGAACCGGGTCCACTGGTTGTAGGCGGTGCTCACCGGAACGTCAACCACAATCCGCTTTTCCACTTGTGTGCCCACAACATCTCCTTCGACTTGTAGCTGAGTCTGCTGAAGGCTGTGCCGTCAGTGCTGACCCAGGTTGCCACCCAGTGGAGGAAGGCCGTCAGGCCGGCCATCGTCTTCACGGCGTTCGGCCGCACTGCGGGTTTCGCCCTCGAGCGTTTCATCGGACTCGCCCTCGAGATCCACCAGGCCGTTGGTCTGGTCGAAGGGGTGCCCGATCCGGTCATCCCCACGTTCGGCCATCGGGTTGTCGCTGGCGCCGGTCACAGCCGGCCCGGTTGACATGTCCGGGTCGGTAGAAACGGATTCCATGGGAACGGACGTGTCCATGCCGGTCACGTCACGGCCCTCTTCGGCGTCCTTGTTCGTGCCTGCGCTCATGGCTGCCGCCGCGCCTGCTGCCGCGGCCGCTCCCGCTGCCGCAGCCATTGTGCCCGAGACGCCAGCCTTGCCTGAATCGCCCCGTGATGCTGCAGCGTCCTCAACGCCGGGCGTGCCCACGGAACTGCCCTCGTTGACCGAGCCCCGCCAGGCACCGGTGGCATAGCCCTCATGTTCGATGAACTCCTTGAACTTTTTCAGGTCTGCCTCGGCCTGCCGCTCAACGATGTGCAGCTTGTCTCCCACCTTTTCAACCCAGCCCTCGGGGTCGTATTCGAGGACCAGCCTCAAAGAGGTCTGGCCGCCACCCACATCCTCGAACTCCACGGAACCGGCGTTGGTTGCGCCTTCCGTGGCCGCCCAGGCAACCTTGCGGTCGGGAACCTGCTCCAGGACCTGGGCTGTCCACTTCCTGCGCACACCCGCAATTTCGGCCACCCACTCCAGACGGTCATCGCTGAGTTGCTTCACGCTTTTGACGCCGCCCATGAAATGCGGGAATTCCTCGAACTGGGTCCACTGGTTGTATGCCGTGCTGACCGGAACGTTCACCAGAATGCGTTTCTCCACCTTAGTGCTCACAACGTCTCCTTCGACTTGAACCGGATCTGATGAGAAACCTTAATTCATCAGTATGCTTACCATACCGCCGTCGGGAGTCCGGGAACTAGCCCCCAAGTAGGTAGCAGCAGGTGTCGTTTTGGAGCGCCAAAACGACCGTTGCTGCTACCTAGTTGGGTGGAAAGTACGACGGCGGCAGGCACCGGGAAGGGGCGCTCAGCGGGGCAGGTGCTCCCCGATGAGGGCCAGGTTCTGGATCACCGCCAGCCCGAACTGGGAGGCGTCATTGGTGGAGACCGTGGGTGCCTCGTCCACGGGGAGGAGCACGTGCGGGGGCCGGATGGCCTTCAGCGTGAAGGCCCATCCATGGTTCAGATGTTCCCCGCCCTCGGCAAAGCTTTCCCAGGCCCGGGAGGCAAGGACGGCGTCCCCCAGCCTGGCCGCGGCGTAGGCACTGAGCCTGCTGTGGGCCTGGGTGAGGTGGATTCCGGACAGGGGAGTCCCCACTGCCTCGATCTGTTCCGCCTCGGTGGCCAGGAACAGCCGGCAGTATTGCAGCCAGGCGCGTTCGAACTCCTGGTCCGGCACGAGGTCCACCAGTTCGCTGCAGACTTCCACAAGGCCGAACACCGCCGAAAGGTGGGACACCTGGATTCGTTCGCGCCCGGCGTCGAACCGTCCCTTGTCCAGGTCGTAGAGGGCCTCACCCGTGAGGAAGCCGTACTTCAGCGCGCCGATGTCCGCCATGGTGCCCAGCAGCCGGTCGCGGGAGCGCGGATTGCCGGTGCGTTCCCAGTCGGTGAGCCACGTGGCGGCGAGCGAACCCCAGTCGGTCCCCAGACCCACGCCCAGCGCGTTCCGGTCCGGCCGGTAGGTGTCGGCGTCGGGACGGACCTTGCGGACGGGATCCAGCCCCAGGAAGTTCTGGTCGCTGTCAACGAGCTCGGTCAGCAAGTCCCCGGTGCGTTCATCGGCAGTCAGGTAATAGTAGAACCGGCGGTAGGCGGGCGTGCTGATCCGCAGCTGCTTGGCGCTGCAGCCCCAGTGCTGGACATTGTGCCGCGATCCAAGGCCCTGCCACCGACCCAGGTGGTAGACGTCCACCTCGCCGGTGTGCCGTGTCATGGCCTCGGCAAAGCGGAAGACGTCCGCGCGCCCGGACCTCAGGTAGGAGTACCAGAGCCAGAGGTCGGGGGAGAGCTCGGAGTTGTCCCAGGCGTAGCCGCCCACGTCGTACCGCCAGACGTGCCGGTCGAAGTCGTACGTGTGCATGACGTCCCCGTAGTTCCAGAAGCCGTACCAGCGGCGCTGCTCCACCTGGCCTGCATAGAAGTCGAAGAGGAAATCCAGCCTGTCTTCGAGTTCGGCCCGGGCCGGGGTGCTGCGGTCCACTGGAGTCCAGTCGCCGAAGACCCGGGCCGTATGGAGGTACTCCGGGGTGGCCTGCAGGAGGGCTGGTGTGGATGCGGCCTGAGCGTCTGCGGCGAGGCTTTCGGTGGCAGGCGTGGAGCTGTAGGCAAAGAGGCTGAGTTCGTGTGTCCGGGCGATGCCGGTGGGGTTGCCGAAACCCGGTTCGTAGTCCTCGTAGGTGATCTCCAGGCCGTCGAGCTGCTTCTCGAACGTGTCCTGGCCCAGGCCGTCATGGTAAAACCGCAGGTCCATGGGCTGGGCTTCCGGCGAATACAGCCAGGCAGTCAGCGAAGCCTCGCCGGTGGCGGCGTTGCGGATATCCAGTTGTCCGGGATGTGACTGCCAGAAGTCTTTGATGCCGACGCCGAAACCCCCGCTGGGATCGCTGAGCGAGCAGAAACCCGCAGCCCTGGTCCCGCCGGAGATTCCTACCCAGCCATGATTCGCAGCGGTGCGTTTGCGCAGTTCGAAGCCGTCCGCGCTGAGCTGGGCGAGGGTGTAGTCGTTCCAGGCGGGGATCAGGTGCAGGCGGCTGGAGACCTCCTCGTTCCATTCCTCGACCGGCGGCGTTCGCTCGCCCGCAAGCTGCGCCTGGCGGACCGCTTCGCCGGGGTCTCGGCGCAGGCCTGTCAGGCCGCGCACGGCCTCGAGCAGGAATCCGCCGTCTGCTCCGGCTATTCTCACGTGCCGGTCATGGAGTTCGCCCTCAAGGGGGACAGTGAAACGGACGCCCAGCCCGGCCAGGAAATCCTGGTTGGCGTCGCCGTCCCAGATGAACGAGTGGACCATTCGAACGCTACGGGCTCCGGCATAGAAATAGAGCCGGACCACAAACGGCAGCCAGCCGCGCCTTTCGCTGGTTGCGCTGTCCGGGAGGTGCTTTCCTTCCAGCCTCACCACGGCGCGGACGGGACCGCGTTGTTCAATCACGACGTCGGTAACCTCGCCGGTGAATGCCTCCCGGGTGGCAGTTCCGGCGCCATCCGGCAGGCCGTCCTGGAGCAGGCTGACCAGACGGCCGTCGCGGGCAACGGTGACACCGTTGCGGGACAGGGTGCTGAAGAGGGAGGAGCCGCGGCGCCTGATCTCCATTTGCAGCGTGCCGGTGCCCACCGTTACTGCTTCCTCGGTTTCCGTCACGTCCACACGCGGTGCCGTGCCTGCTTCCGGTTGGATGCCGCCGTCGAACGCCACCCTGTATTCCGCGGACGGTGAGTCGGTGGCTGCGAGGGCAAGCCCTGCCCATTTAAGGGACCCGTCGGGCCACGTGGCCAGCGGCCAGGTCTGGCTGGCGACGGGCCGGCCATCGGCATCCCGTACCGTCAATGCTTCAGGCCTTGCCACGGTTCCACGGGCAAACGGCATGCCCCAGGTGGTTCCTGCACTTAGTTCCAAAGGCGCGCCGCCGTCGATCCACCTGACGTGGGTCATTTCAGTCATCGTGTCCAATTCCCGGTATAGCCGCTTCCGGCCGGCCAAGACGGCAAGGCCCGGTACGCATCGGCGCGCACGCGAGAAAGCGGTTTCTGGTTTGGCGATTAACGTAGCGCGGTTCGGAGCGGAACCGCAAGGCCCGTCCACGAATATGGCGAGATTGTCCTAAGGCAGGGGCATGTGACGATCTGGCATGTGAAGACAGACCGGGCAAGTGAAGACAGACCGGGCAGGTGCGGGGGTTGTCGCCGTTGCGCCGGAAAGAAGTGGGCGGAGTCCGGACTACTTGTCCGGGCGGGGCTCTCCGGCATCCGCACCGTCTGTGTCTGCTCCTTCGGCGGGATCCTGGGAATGCATCCGCAGGTCCGTGGGATCGGCGTCGATGTCCCCTTCAGACGGGGCCTCGCTATGGATACGCTGCACCGATACTGACTTCTCACTCATGACTGCTGCTCCTGTGCTGCCGATGGGGGTGCCGTGCCGTAACCATCATTCAGCCCCTGCTTCTGCGGGCTGTCAAGAACCACCGGCGCGGTCTCGCGCCGGGGCCGGGGGGGCGGCGGCGGGGCAGGCCGGGATTCAGCCGCTAAGGCGTTGCCGCGAAGTCATCGAGGAGCCGCTGGATGTCCCGGCGCGGGCCGGGTGCAGCGGCGGGAGTGTTTTCCAGGGCGCCGACGAGATTAATCAGTGCCTTCCAGAGGGCCCAGCCGCGTCCGCGGGACCAGGTTGCCTGGTCAACTCCGAGCGTTTCACGGAAGGCTGCGCGGGCGGGCGCATCGAAGAAGGTCCAGGCGATGACCATGTCACAGGCGGGGTCACCCACGCCGGAGCTGCCGAAGTCGATGACCGCCGAAAGCTGGCCGTTACGGGTCAGCAGGTTCCCGGCGGCAACATCACCGTGGAACCAGACAGGCTCACCGTCCCACTGGGCTCCGACGGCGTGATCCCAGACCCGCTTGACGGCGTCGCCCGGGATTTCGCTGCCCAGGGCATCGATGGCGGCGAGCGCCTCGTCGGCATAGACGGTTGGCGCCGCGCCCCTGTACCAGTTGTGTCTTCCGGGCGCGGGGCCGCCGGCAGGATCGGTTCCCTGCAGGGACTTGAGGAAGCGGCCCAAGGTGACAGCGAAGCCGGTCATGTCCGTGACTGTGGCTTCGTCGGCGGTGCGTCCTTCGAGCCAGCGATAGATTGACCAAGGGTAGGGAAACCCCTCGCCGGGCACCCCCTCGGCAACCGGTGCGGGGATCGGCAACGGCAGGTTTGGTGCCAGCCTGGGGAGCCACCGCTGTTCCTTCGCAACCTGCAGGGCGTACCAGGGGCCACTCGGCAACCGGACCGTCAACTGCTCACCAAGCCGAAAGGTCCGGTTGTCCCATCCGTCGGGCTGGACCGGCCGGAGGGGCAGATGGGCCCATTCCGGGAATTGCGCATCCACCAGCCTGCGGGCAAGCTCGCTGTCGATGGGTACCTCAACTTCGGCGGGAAAGTCCGTCTCGTCGTTGCTGATCACCCGTCGAGTTTTCCCGTGATCAGGCGAAAAAGTCAACAGATGCTTCAGACTGCCCGGCTGTCCGGCACCCTGGCCCCGGGCATTGTTCTGTGCTGGACTTTGTGATGCACTGTGCCACTACACCGTCAGTCAGCCGGTCCGCCGGCCGTTTGGGAAGGATCAGAGATATGGCAACGTACAAGATCGGATACTTTGTCGGGAGCCTGGCGAGCCGCTCCATCAACCGCACATTATCCAAGGCCCTGATCAAGCTGGCTCCGGAAGAACTGGAGTTCACCGAGATCCCCATCAAGGATCTGCCGCTGTACAGCTACGACTACGACGCGGATTTTCCACCGGAAGGGCGGGCCCTCAAGGAGGCGATCGAGGACTCTGACGGCATCCTGTTTGTGTCGCCCGAATACAACCGTTCCATTCCCGGGGCATTGAAGAACGCCATCGATTGGGGATCGCGCCCCTGGGGAACGAATTCGTTCTCGCGCAAGCCGACCGGCATTATCGGCGCGTCTCCCGGGGGAATCGGTACGGCCGTCATGCAGTCCTCCATGCGGAGCGTCCTGAGCTTCCTGGATGCACCACAACTCAATGCACCCGAGGCCTACATCAAGTTCAATGCCGACGTTTTCGGTGAGGACGGCGACGTCAGGGACGAATCCACCGCCAAGTTCCTTCGCCACTACATGGAGGAATATGGCGCATTCGTCCAGCGGGTGCTGGCCGCCAATGCTCCGGGGCACATCGGCGACCTTGAGCCGGATGTGGACAAGCTGTCGCGCTGACGCACAGGTTGGTGTAGCGCCTGGGGTGCGGGACTGGCGTGGACATGATCTAGTCCAGCGGAAGGGTGACGGTAATGGTGGTGCCGCATCCCGGGCTCGAGCAGATGTCCACGGAACCGCCCGCCTCGTGAACGGCCACCGACATAAGGCGCAGGCCGTAGCCGTGGTGCCGGCCGCTGATGGCGAGCTCACTGTCAAAGCCTGTGCCGTCGTCGGAAACCACCAGGCGGATCCCGTGGTCCACAGCGGCAAGCTGGACAGTCAGGTTGGAGGCGTCGGAGTACGTGAGCGCGTTGCTCAACGCTTCCCGGGCCGACTGGTAAAGCAGGTACGCGGAGTGCGCCGGAATTTCGATGCCCCAGTGCGGGGTGTCCCAGTGGACAGCGGTCCCGTGCTGGCGGAGGGGAGCCGTGAGCCGGTCGATGCAGCCGGCCAGCCCCAGGGTGTGGAAGTCGAGCGGATGACGGTCCGTGATCACGCCTCCCCGAGCGACAACTTCATCCAGAGCCGATTCGTTCCCCATGACTTCCTGCTTCCCCACTGCTGGTGGTCTTTATGCTTCAAGCGTGGACCGCCAACCGCACGGGTTGCGAAGGGTTGCCTCAAGATCGGATCAAAAATCCCGGCCGGCATCCGGGCGAAGGGTCAGCCTGCGGTTACGGGCCCTGGAAGCGGCTCAGTAGGCGCTGGCGGAGCTGTCAGGTCCCGCTAATCCGAGCCAGCGCGCGGGCGTGACAGTGCCGAGTCGATCAGTACTTCGGCGGCGGCGCGGGCCTGCCGCGCGGGCTCGGCGCTGCCTGAGATAGCGGCAGTGGTCTGGGCGCCCTCGGCCAGTATGGCGAGCTGGGGGGCCAATGTGGCCGGCGCGCCGATCTCTGCGGTGAGCGCCGAAAGGTACTTCTGGAAGTCGTCCTTGTGGCTCCGCACGATTTCGGCAATGCGGGGAGACGTGCCTCCAAGCTCGCCAAAGGAGTTGATGAAGGCACACCCCCGGAAGTCGTCCTGGGTGAACCAGCCAGCAAGAAAATCGTAGACGGCAAGCAGCCGCTGGCGGGGTTCGGTCTCGCGGGCGACTGCTGAGGAGACTCCCTCTGTCCACTCCCTGTGGCGGCCAAGCAGAACCTGCTCCACGATCGCATCCTTCGATGGAAACAGCCGATAGAGCCGCTTCAGTGAGATTCCTGACGCGCTGCGGAGCTCATCCATTCCTACGCCCTGGATCCCTTTGGCGTAGAAGAGCCGGTCAGCGGCTTCAAGGGCGGCTTCGCGCGCAACCTCATCAGCAGGGCGGGGAGACTGTTTTGTCCGCGTGACACTCTTGTTTTCCACCGGAGGCCTCCTCACTTCTGCCGTTTGACTTGCGTAGATAACGATCGTTCTCTATAGTAGTGCATGCAACCTGAGAACGACCGTTCTCTAAAACTCGAAAGGATCATTCCATGGCTTTCATTACGGTTGGTACAGAAAACAGCACGGACATTGAGCTGTACTACGAGGATCAGGGTTCAGGCCAGCCCGTAGTGCTCATCCATGGGTATCCGCTGGACGGCCATTCCTGGGAGAAGCAGAGTGCTGCCCTGCTCAAGGCCGGATACCGCGTGATCACCTATGACCGCCGGGGATTCGGGCGCTCCAGCCAGCCCACTGCCGGTTATGACTACGACACTTTTGCCGCTGACCTGAATGCAGTCCTGGAAACCCTTGATCTCCACGACGCTGTCCTGGTCGGTTTCTCGATGGGAACGGGTGAGGTGGGGCGCTACCTGGGCACCTATGGATCCGGTCGGATCGCGAAGGCGGCCTTCCTGGCGTCCCTGGAACCGTTCCTCTTGCAGACAGAGGACAACCCTGAGGGCGTTCCGCAGGAGGTCTTTGACGGAATTCTCGCCGCCGTTACTACCGACAGGTACGCGTACTTCTCCGACTTCTACAAGAATTTCTACAACACGGACGAGAACCTGGGAACCCGCCTGTCAGAAGAGGCCCTTCGCAATAGCTGGAATGTGGCTGCCGGCGCCTCCTGGTACGCCTCAAGTGCGGCTGTTCCCACCTGGACGACGGATTTCCGGGCCGACATCCCGAAGATCGACATCCCCGCGCTGATCCTGCACGGAACCGCGGACAACATCCTCCCCATCGATGCCACCGGCCGGCCATTTTACAAGGCACTGCCTACCGCTGACTACGTAGAGATCGAGGGAGCTCCGCATGGACTGCTCTGGACTCACGCAGAGGAAGTGAATGAGGCGCTGCTGGCGTTCCTCGGGAAGTAGGCCCGCCGCCTGATCTACCCCAGCGGGACCTCCGCCGGCAGGTCCGGGAGTTGGGCATCGCCAGGTCTGGATGCCCAACTTCCGGCTTGCCTGGGCGGCGAATTGCTGGCGATATCTGTTCACCGCCTCCGTCCCCTGATACCGTGATTGCCCCACCGGAGAAGGAGGAGTCATGACCATCAACTCACCGGATGCAATGCCCGACGACGACCCGCAAGTACCTGCGGAGAAGGGCGGCACGGGCGGCCAGGGTGATATCCCCCAAGGCCAGGAGGGCGTGGGCCTGGGTGCCACGGGGGAGCCGAACACGTTCGAACCCGAAGAGGACCCGGAAGCGACGGATGCCGAGGCCGCGGACCCTGAGTAGGGCAGCCCCGGGCTGATAGCAGCCGCGTAAAACCACATCCTGCCAAACCCTTGCGCTTTAGCTGAGATGCGTGTCACACTGTTCTCGATACGCATCGACGATACGCATCGACAGAAGCCATAAGCGTCTGCGCGAAGAGTCTCCCGAGCGTCAAGCCCACTCATGACGAAAGGAATCCCGTGCCAACCAGCAAGGATGTGGCGGCCGCGGCCGGCGTTTCCCAGAGCACGGTGTCCTACGTTATGAGCGGCAAGCGTCCCATTTCGGAGAAGACGCGCCTGCGCGTCGAGGCAGCCATAGAACAGCTGACGTACCAGCCGAATGCCGGGGCTCGTGCCCTCGCCAGCCGCAAGTCCCAGGTCATCGGATTGGTTATCTCCATTACTCCGGAAGCGCACCTGGGGTCCCTGATGGAATTCATCGCGGTCATTGCTGCCACTGCCCGGCGCCACGACTACGACGTCCTGCTGGTCACGGACGAGGAAGGCAGCCAGGGTCTTGAACGCGTTGTGGGGCAGCAGCTCTGTGACGGATTGATCCTGATGCAGGTTGAAGCCGACGATGAGAGGATTCCAGTCGTCCGGAAACTCCGCGTCCCTGTGGTCTTCATCGGCATCCCGAATGACTCGGCCGGGCTGAATTGTATCGATGCCGACTTCGCCCGGGCCGGAGAACTGTGCGTCGAAGAGATGGCCGCCGCCGGCCATACCAGCGGCGTCATTATCGGATGGCGGCCAAGGCTTGTGGGGAGCAGGCTGAACTATGTCGGCAGGTTCCTTGGCGGGGCGGAAGCCGCGGCGGAAAGGCTGAACGTGAAGATCAAGCATGTTCCCGCCGCGCCGGACCGCGCAAGTGTCGAAGCGGCCGTCGAGGCCTGCATTGCCGAGGCTGACGGGAGACCCGCCTTCGTTTCCCCTGACGCGACAGTTTTGGAACTCCTCCCTCGTATCCTCCGCGAGCGTGGTTTGGAGCCCGGAAAAGATGCCTCGGTCATCGGGGTGGGACCCACCCCCGAGGCCCTGATTGAACTTCAGGAATCGACAGTCCTGGATATCCAGCCGAAAGTGGTTTCGCGGCGTGCAGTGGAAATCCTCTTCAGCCTGATGCAAGCAGACAACCCGGACCGGGGCGGACTGCTTGAGCTCATTCCGCCGCTGGTGACCCACCGGTACGGCACGGCGGATCCTCACGTTCCCGCTGCCCAGCCCATCCACTAGAAGTCCGCCCGGCTCCTGGCCTACATGGCACGGAGCCCTTGAGAACAATTCGTCGATACGTATCGATGATGTTACGACAAACCCATAGGAAAGCTCCGGGGCGAAGCCGCCGCGGTTCCCAGCACAAAGGACCTGATAATGAAGTCAGCTTTCACAAAAACCAAGGCGATCGCCTCGACTGTCACCGCTATGGCCGCCCTTCCCCTGATCCTTACCGGTTGCGGGGCAAGCAGTCCCGCTGCAAACGGGCCGGTTTCTGAACTTTCCGTTGTGGACTACTACAACAATGAACCGGACAAGACCATCATCGGTGACACGCTTGCTGCCTGTGGTACCCAGTCGGGCGTCACGATCAAGCGCGAGACGGTGCCCGGCAAGTCCCTCATCGCCAAAGTTCTCCAGCAGGCGTCCTCGAAGACGCTGCCCGACGTCCTGATGCTGGACAACCCCGACCTCCAGCAGATTGCCGGCACCGGAGCGCTGGCGCCTCTCACCGACTTCAAGATCAGTACCGAGAACTATCCCCAGGGGATCCTGAGCGCTGGCACGTACAAGGACAAGGTCTACGGCCTTGCGCCAACGGTGAATACCATTGCGCTGTTCTACAACAAGGACCTGCTCACCACGGCAGGAGTGACTCCGCCCAAGACCTGGGATGAGCTGAAGGCGGCAGCGGCGAAGCTGACCTCCGGCGGCCAGTACGGACTGGCTTTCGATGCCAACGCCACGTATGAGGGAACCTGGCAGTTCCTGCCCTTCATGTGGTCCAACGGAGGCGACGAGAAGAACATCGCCACGACGGAAACCACCGAGGCGCTGCAGCTCTGGACTGACCTCGTCAAGAGCGGATCTGTCTCCTCGTCCGCCCTGAACTGGACGCAGGCGGATGTGAAAGACCAGTTCGTAGCAGGCAAGGCCGCCATGATGGTCAACGGTCCGTGGCAGATTCCAACGCTGGACAAGGAGAGCGCCCTGCATTACGGGGTGGTGAACATCCCGGTCAAGGATTCCAGCAAGACCGCCGTCGGGCCTCTGGGCGGCGAGGTCTGGACCGTGCCGCAGACTGGAAACAAAGCCAAGCAGGCCAAGGCAGCGGAAATCGTCGCCTGCATGAACAGCGACGTCAACCAGCTGGCCATGGCGAAGGCACGCAACACCATTCCGTCCAAGTCCACCCTGGCGGCACAATTCGCCAGCGAGAACCCCAAGCTCGCCTCGTTCACTGAGCTGGTCAAGACCGCCCGTGCCCGCACCGGCCAGCTCGGCGAGGATTGGCCCGATCAGGCGACCAAGATCTTCACGGCAATCCAGAACGCGCTGACGGATAAGGCCAGCCCGGCGGATGCCCTCAAACAGGCCCAGCAGGGCTAGGGAACAGGTCCCGATGTCAGCAACTGTCCAGTCCAGGCTTCACCTCGCGGTGACGGAAACAGAGAACGACGGCGGGCCCCGCCGCTCCGGCTACCGGAGCAGGGAGCGGGTCTACCAGTGGCTGTTCCTCGCCCCCGCGGTGGCCTACCTCGTCCTCTTCTTCGGCTACCCCGTGGTGAAGAACGTTGCGATGAGCTTCCAGGAATACACCACCGGCACGTTCTACACGGGCGAGGCTCCATGGGTGGGTTTCGCCAACTACGTGACTGTCATGTCGTCGTCGTTGTTCTCCACGTCTCTGATCAACACAGCCCTTTTCACTGCCGGTTCGATTGCCGGACAGTTCATCCTGGGCCTGGGCCTGGCGGTCTTCTTCAAGCGGAAGTTCCCGCTCAACGGGATCCTGCGTTCCCTCCTGCTCCTGCCCTGGCTGCTGCCGCTGATCGTGTCCAGCGCCGTGTGGCGGTGGATCCTGGACAAGGACAGCGGGGCGCTCAACAACTTCCTTGAGAGCCTGGGGATCATCAGCACCGGCATCCCGTGGCTGACCAGCACATCGCTGGCCCTCGCCGCCGTCGTCGGTGTGAACATCTGGATCGGCATCCCGTTCAACGTCACCGTGCTGTACGGCGGGCTGCAGGACATCCCGGACGAACTCTATGAGGCCGCGTCACTGGATGGTGCCACCGGGTGGAGGGCTTTCCGGCACGTCACCTGGCCCATGCTGCGTCCGGTGGTCAGCGTGGTCCTGGTGCTCGGAGTGGTCTACACCCTGAAGGTGCTGGACATCATCCTTGGCCTCACCAACGGCGGGCCCGCGAACTCAACCCAGACCATCGCCACCCAGTCGTATGCCCTGTCCTTCCAGAACTTCAAGTTCGGCGAGGGCGCCGCGATGGGCAACATCCTGGTGCTGATCTCGCTGGTATTCGCGGTGCTGTATCTCCGCGTCAACCGGCGCGCAGTGGACGAGTGAGGAAGTCATGACCACCAATACACAGACGGACACCGTGGCCGCGGCTACCTCCCGGCGAAACAGGCCCGGCCCGCTGAAGGCCGTGCACGGGCAATGGGGGACCAGACAGTGGGGGACCACAGCGCTGGCCATCCTGTTCCTGGCCGTCATGCTCTTCCCGGTCTACTGGATGATCAACGCTTCCCTGCAGCCCAACGGGACCACGCTGCAGACCTCGTGGCTCCCCTTGTCACCGGACTTCACCGGCTATGCCACCGCCATCAGCCAGCAGGGCCGGAACCTCGGAACCAGTCTGGTGGTGGCCCTTGGCAGTGTGGTGTTCAGCCTGGCCGTCGCGGCCCCCGCGGCATACGCGCTGGCCTACTTCAAGGTCCGGGGTGCCGGCGTCGTGCTGTTCGCGATCCTGATCAGCCAGATGATCCCCGGGATTGTGGTGGCCAACGCCCTCTACACGGCATACAACGACCTCGGCCTGCTGAATTCGATTCCCGGGCTCATCCTGGCGGATTCCTCGCACGGGATCCCGTTCGCCATCCTCATCATCAGGGCGTTCATGAACAACATGCCGGCCTCCGTCATCGAGGCGGCAAAGGTTGACGGCGCGGGTCACCTCAGGGCCTTCTGGTCCATTGTGCTGCCGCTGAGCCGGAACGCACTCATCACCGCAGGGCTCTTCACGTTCCTTTTCACGTGGAGTGACTTCCTCTTCGCGCTCACCCTGACCACCACCGACGACGTCCGTCCCGTGACATTGGGCATCTTCCAGTACATGGGCGCGTACGTGAACGACTGGAGCTCGGTCATGGCCACCGCGGTCCTGGCCTCCATCCCCGCCATCATCCTGCTCCTCGCCGCGCAGAAGTACGTGGCGGCCGGGACCACCGGCGGCGCAGTCAAGTAATGCAAGCAGTCCCCAAGCCGGCAACGCCTACCAATGTCAAAAACAAATCAGAATCATAGGAGAAGCAATGACTGACACTGCCCCGATCCGGGTCACCGTCTGGAACGAGAACCGGCATGAGCAGGAACATGAGCAGGTGGCAAAGCTCTACCCCCAGGGCATTCACGGCGCGGTGAAGGAGGGCATCGAGGAAAACCTGGGTGCCGCCGTCGATGTCCGCACTGCCACCCTGGAGGAACCGGAGCACGGCCTGACCGAAGAGGTCCTGGCCAACACGGACGTCCTGACCTGGTGGGGGCACATGTCCCACGCCGACGTCGATGACGAGATCGTGGAACGCGTGCACCGCCATGTGCTCTCGGGAATGGGGCTGATCGTGCTCCACTCAGGCCACTGGTCAAAGATCTTCACCAAGCTCATGGGCACCACCTGCACCCTGCGCTGGCGCAGCGAGCAGGACCGGGAGCTGGTGTGGACCGTGGACCCCACGCACCCCATCGCCAAGGGCGTGCCGCACCCCATCATCATCGACGAGCAGGAAATGTACGGCGAATTCTTCGACATCCCCACCCCGGAGGAGCTGGTCTTCATCAGTTCGTTCAGCGGCGGCGAGGTCTTCCGCTCCGGCTGCACCTTCCGCCGCGGCCACGGCAAGATCTTCTACTTCAGCCCCGGCGACCAGGACTACCCGGTGTACCACCACAAGGACATCCGCCGGGTCATCTCCAACGCCGTCCAGTGGGCACTTACTGACCGGCCGCGTCGGGAGCTTCCGGAACTGCTGCGGTACGACACCAATGAGTTCTACAAGGGCGCCGGCTACCAGGGCGCCACCGCGATCTATGAGGAAACCACCGCATGAGCCGGCCGTTCGCGACAATCGACGACGACGGCGCGCCGCTGAAAGTGCTGCTGGTCGGCGCCGGGGCTATGGGCCACACGTGGCTGGGGGCGGTGCAGGCCTCGCCGCTCGTGGAGCTCTGCGGCATTGTGGATCTGGACCTGGAGGCCGCGCGCGCCAGCGCCGCCTCGATCGGCAAACCTGACCTGCCGGTGGGGAGGGGGACAGCGCAACTGGCGTCCGACGTCGGCGCGCAGGCGGTCATCAACGTCACCGTTCCGGCCGCCCACCATCCGGTGTCCACCGAAGCGCTCTTCGCCGGGCTTCCTGTGCTTGGCGAAAAGCCGGTGGCCTCCACCGTGGCTCAGGGCCTGAGCCTGGTCGCTGCCGCCGAGCTCACCGGCCAGCTGTTCATGGTCAGTCAGTCCCGCCGGTACAACCGCGACCTGTTCGCGGCAAAGGCACTTGCCGGCGGGCTGGGGCGGCTGGGGATCCTGTCCGCGGATTTCTTCAAGGCACCGCATTTCGGCGGATTCCGGGACCAGATGGACCACCCGCTGCTGTTGGACATGGCCATCCACCAGTTCGATATGGCCAGGTTCCTGCTTGACGCGGACCCCGTCTCTGTCTTCTGCGAGGAATACAATCCTGCCTGGAGCTGGTACGGGGGTGACGCCGCTGCCGTGGCCTCCTTCGAAATGTCCGGCGGCGAGCGGTTCGTGTTCAACGGCAGCTGGTGCAGCCCCGGGCAGGAAACCTCCTGGAATGCGGCGTGGCGCCTGGGCGGCGAACACGGGACCGTCCTGTGGGATGGCGATAACACGCCGACGGCGACCGTCTCGCCTGCCATGGACGGCGCTGCTGTTACTCCGGCGGGTGCCGCGGTCGTGAAGGACCCGGGTTCCGAGGTCCACGGGTCCCTTCGCGAGTTCGTCTCAGCGCTGCGGACGGGGACACCGCCCATGGGCCAGGTACACGGGAACATCCTCAGCCTGGCCATGGTGGAAGCCGCGATCGAAAGTGCCGCCACGGGTCAGCGCGTCAGGATCGACGCCCTGCTTGAGCGTGCCTATCGCGAGGCGGTCCGGGAGGAGAAGCGGCCGGACGTCGCGGCTGTCCTCGACTCGTGGTCCATCGACGGTGCCTTCTCAGCCGCCGTGGCCCTCGGCACGGCACCTGCCCCGGCAATGCCCAGCCGGGTTTCATGATTGAACCCCGGTTTCTTGCTCATCGAGGAATCGTCGCACGATCGAATGTGGCGTTGGGGACGTCATCCAGTACACATGGCGCTCGTCTTGAAAGACCCGGAGATCGCTGTTCGGGATCTGTTCTGCGAGCAAATGGGCGTTGCCGACGACCGTGAGTTCGTCGTCGGCGCCATGCAAGATCAGAGTCGGGAGGGGGATTTCCCTGGGCTGCGGCCCGTCGTGAAGCGCTACTGCGGACAGATGGCTACTCATCGCGCGAGGCGAGGAAGGTGCCGGCAGGGCCCGCTTTGCCTCGTCGGGGTGATTCGACAGCCATGCCTCTTGATAGAACAGTGAGGTGAGAGCACCAACGTTCCCAGAATTCAGTGCCTCTGATGCGTGCGGTGGGCGGCTGATGTGCGTGACGTCGCCGACGGCCGTCGCCCCAAGGACGAGGGCTGCCACCCTCCGGGTGTGCGACGCGCCCAACCATTGAGCTGTCCGCCCACCCATCGAATGGCCATACACCATCGCACGATGCACTCCTGCGGCGTCCAACACCGCCACGGCGTCTCGCGCGAAATCTGCTGTCGACCACCTCTCGGGGAAGTGATCGTCGCTCAATCCAGTGCCTCGGTGGTCGAAGACGATGACTGGGCGATCGTCGAAGTCGTCGATCGCCGAATCCCAACCATGATGGTCAAGAGCCAGGCCCTGGATAAGCAAAAGCGGAGTGGCACCACGTTTCATTCCACGAACTTGGTACCAGATCTTCGATCCATCTTCGGCCGTTGCGTAACTCATGTTGCATGTATATCAGCGACCACCGACACGCCCGAAACCCGGCCGGGCACGACTGGGAGCTTCGCGAGCCCGCGCGGGCTTGCTGGTGGCTGGAGACGTGTAGGTCAGTTTCTCACTCCACAAAACTCGCACCCGTGTGGAATGGGGTTACGGGCCGTCGGTCGCGGCGTCTGTGAGCACCCAGGCCGAATCCGCGGCGCTTAGCCCAGTTCCCCGGTTCCGGCCGCGGCGAGGGGCAGGAGCTGGGACCAGACGTCGTCGGGAATCTCCCATTCGGCCAACCGGACGGTCTGGTCCACGCGATCGGGTTCGGACATGCCCACAATGGTGGAGCTGACGCGCGGATCGCGGGTGGAGAACTGCAGCGCAGCGGCGGCCAGGGGCAGCGAATGGGCTTCGCAGATCTCCTGCATCTTCCGCACCCGCTCAATGATTGCCGGACTGGCCGGCCGGTAGCAGTAGTACGGGACAAGGTCAGGGCCCTTCACCAGCATTCCGCCGCCGAAAGGCGCCGCGTTGACGAAGGCCACACCCCGCGCCATGGCGTCACAGATGAGGGGCTCGGCTGTCTGGTCCACCAGGGTGAACCGGTTGTGGCTGATGACGACATCGAAGGCGTCCGTGGCCAGATACTTGAGCTCCAGGTCAATCGGGCCGCCGGCGACCCCGAGGTGACCGATGACGCCCTGGTCCCTGAGCTCGATCAGCGCTTCGAGGGGGCCGCCGGCAGCGGTGCCTTCCTCGAAGGTGATCTTCTCAGGATCGTGGAGGTACACGAGCGGCAGGCGGTCCAGGCCGAGCCGTTCCAGGCTCTCCTCCACGGAACGGCGGACGCGGTCTCCGGAATAGTCGCTGGTTCCCACGACGGGATCCACTTTGGTGGCGACGACGAACCCGTCAGGCAGCCCGCCAGCCTGCGCCAGGGCCTGGCCGATCCGGCGCTCGCTGTTGCCCCCGCTGCCATATTCGTTGGAGGTGTCCAGGAAGTTAAAGGGACCTTCCATGGCCCGCAGGATGGTGGCCACGGCTGTGTCGGTGCCGTACGGGGCAGGCGGGCTGCCGAGGGAGCTGGTGCCTACGCAGATGGGAGAAACTGACAGCCCGGTCCGGCCAAGGGTTCGGTATTCCATGCTTGAACCTTATCTGTCGGGACCGTTTCCTGGACCTTGGAGCTGCTTAGCGCTGGTACTCGCGTGCCTTGCCTGCGGACCGCCGTGGAATGAGTCCGGAGGCCGGTCTGGCCACGGGAGGAGTCAAGGAATAGCCCATCCAACAAACCCAATACGTTCGACGTCGACTGCTCGGTGCCGTATGCGGCAGCCGCCAGATGGCGGTCGGGGCGGCCCCGTTTGGGTCGCTCTGGCGGTTAGAATCGCGGAACGGGATGCCTAGGCTGAATTCCAGGCCACAACGCGGTGGCCCGTCACCAGGAGACACCATGAAGCCAATCCACAAAGCCCCGCCCTTTGACGTTGAGCTCGGCGCAACTCTTACCGCGCTGGGAGACCTGCTTAACCCCACGCTGACGCCTGACATGATTGCCGGGATGCGGGGTGCGCCGCTGACCTCGCCCATCGAGGAACAGCTGGCAGGGCACGCAGTGCGGCACGTGGAGCGGACAATACCCGGTCCTGAAGGCGACCCGGACCTGGTTGTTTCCATCTTCAGCAGGATCGATCACGTTCCCGGCGGCCCTGGGATTTACCACACCCACGGCGGCGGCATGGTGATCGGCGACCGTTTCCTTGGGGCGGACATGCTCATCGAATGGGTCGAACTCATGGACGCCGTGGCGGTATCCGTGGAATACCGGCTCGCACCGGAAAACCCGGACCCGGCACCCGTGGAGGACTGTTATGCGGGCCTGGTCTGGACGGCAGAGCACGCCGACGAGCTTGGCTTCGACCCCGAGCGGCTTATTATCGCCGGCGCCAGTGCCGGCGGAGGGCTCGCCGCAGGCGTGTCCCTCATGGCGAGGGACAAGGGGGGTCCCGCCCTGGCGGGCCAGGTACTGATCTGCCCCATGCTCGATGACCGCAATGAGACAGTCTCCAGCTACCAGATCGACGGCTTCGGGCTATGGGACCGGACGAGCAACGACACGGGGTGGGACGCCTTGTTGGGTGACCGGCGAAAGACTCCCGGGGTGTCGATTTACGCTGCCCCGGCACGGGCAACCGATCTGTCCAACCTTCCGCCCGCCTTCATCGATGCCGCGACGGCGGAGGTGTTCCGGGATGAGGTGGTGGCGTATGCCAGCGCGATCTGGGCTGTGGGAGGCGTCGCCGAACTGCATGTCTGGCCAGGCGGATTCCATGGGTTCGACATGATTGTGCCCCAGGCGGCAATGTCCATCCAGGCCCGGGACGTTCGGACGAAGTGGGTTCGCCGCATCCTTGGCGCCTGACGATCCCCAGAGATAGCGGGCGGAGTATTATTCGCAACGGGGGCTAACTCTACGAGCTAATTCAACGAGCGGCAGATAATGCAGGGACTGGTATGGCGCCTGAGGGCGCTCGACCCCGAGGCCTCCGAAAGCCTCAAAGTGATCGCGTACTTTGATGCGCTCGTTGACGCGCATGCCAGCGCCCAGGTCCTGCTCAGCGGGGCGGCGGTGCTGAGTGGCTGTCCCGCCGGGTATGTCGCCAACGGCAGATCCGTCCGGGTCGACGCCTCCGGAACGAAAACCGATTCCATCGCCCCGGATTCAGACGCCCCCAATACGTGGCTGGGGCATGATTTCGGCGACGACGGGCGCGTGTGGATTGAGCGTGAAGGCCAGGCTTTCGCCAATGATGAAATGATCCTTGAGCGGGTGGCCATCGCGCTGGGCATCTCCTTCGACCGCACCAGTCCGGCGGCGGCGTCCAGCCGCGCGGTCGCGGCCGTCATTGACGCCGCCGTGCCCCTGGACAGACGGATGGATGCCGCGGCCATGCTTCACCTGGACAAGGATTCGAGCTACCGGGTTGTCGCCGTTCCGGCCTCTACGGTGCTGCCAGGACCCAGTTCGGTGATCTACACGGGGGTCGGGCCGGTCCGGGCAGCCATCCGCCGGCTTTCTGACTCCCAACCGCCGGATGGCCAGCCCGGCCTCCGGTCGGGCGTGGGGCTGGCCATGGTTCCAAGCGCGCTCGATCGGTCATGGGCATCTGCCCTCTTCGCCCTGCGCCTGACCACTCCGCAGAGTCCGTGCCAGCTCGCCGATGACCTGGGCGGCCTGCTCGTCTTTGCCGAGTTGGCCGATTCTTCCGCGCCCGAAATCCCTGACCTGACCGCCCTGAAACGGCTTCTCGAATCACAGCCGAAAGCCCTGGCCCTACTCGAGTCAATTGCGACGACCAGCAGCCTGCGTGCCGTCGCGGAGGAGGTCGGCCTCCACCATTCCAGTGTTCAGAGCCGGGCGGCAGACTACTCGGCGGCGCTCGGGTTCGACCTCCGCACCGCGCCCGGACGGGTGCGGTTGTCCTTGGTGCTCGCGCTGTACAGGCTTGCCACCACCACCTTCGGCTCATGAGGGACGGCTTCCGGGCTCCTGAGTCTGTGCTCCTCCACTAAGCTGGCACGCATGACCCCGAAGATCAGTGTGAGCCTGCCGGATGCAGGGCTGCGTGAGTACCTGGCACCGCATCCGGACGTCACCGTGCTCGAGTGGGACCTGGCCGGCGGAGCACCGCAGCGCCGAATCGACATCGTGGTGCCCCCGTACATGGGCGGGACGAAGATCCTGCGGAATCTTGAGTCTGTCGAGACGGAGCTGGTCCAGAGCCAATCGATCGGATACGACGGCGTGGCGGACGTCCTCCCCGCCGGAAGGGTCTTCGCCAACGCTGCCGGTGTCCACGAGACGTCAACCGCCGAGCTGGTGCTGGCCATGGTGCTGGCGAGCCAGCGGGAGTTTCCGCGCCTCCTGGAGAACCAGCAACAGGGTCTGTGGGAAACGAAGCCGACGGCGAGCCTGGCAGACCGCCGGGTGCTCATCGTGGGTTACGGCGGCGTGGGCAAGGCCATCGAAGAGCGGCTTCTCCCCTTCGAAACCACCGTCACGCGGGTGGCCAGCCAATCCCGGACGGACGGGAACGGCGTCGTACATGGCATCGCGGAGCTGCCTGCGCTGCTGCCGGACCACGACATCGTCATTGTCGGGGTTCCCCTCAGTGACGCCACCAGGCACCTTATCGATGACGCTTTCCTTTCCGCAATGCCCGACGGCGGGTTGCTGGTCAACGTCGCCCGCGGTCCGGTGGCAGACACAGAAGCACTTGTACGCCACACGGGCTCCGGACGGATCCGTGCCGCCCTGGACGTGACGGACCCCGAGCCGCTGCCCCGGGACCACCCGCTGTGGCGCACGCCGGGCGTCATCATCACCCCTCACGTGGGCGGCGCGAGCTCGGCGATGCGCCCGCGGATGGGCCGGCTGCTTCAACGGCAGATCGACCTCATGCTTGCCGGTGAACCGCCGGTGAATGTGGTCCTGGGGGGCTAGCCGGCGGCGGTCGGTGCATAGGGCATGCAACCCCTTGCAGCCTGGTCGCAACCTCCGAACTCCTAGCATGGGCAGGACGAAGACGTCCATTCCCTAGAGGAGTTAAACCATGACTGTTTACCTGCAGCCCGGCCAAGAAGGATCCAAGGTCCAGTTCAAGGACCGCTACGAGAACTGGATTGGCGGCGAATGGGTCGCTCCTACTACAGGCCAGTACATCGAGAATGTCTCGCCCGTGAATGGCAAGCAATTCACGGAAGTGGCGCGAGGTGCCGCTGCCGACGTCGAGCTCGCCCTGGATGCTGCCCACAAGGCCGCGCCGGCCTGGGGCAAGGCTTCGGCCACGGAGCGTGCCGCGGTGCTGAACAAAATTGCCGACCGCATTGATGCCAACCTGGAGCTGCTGGCCGTCGCGGAGACGTGGGACAACGGCAAGCCCATCCGTGAAACCCTCAACGCCGACATTCCCTTGGCAGCCGACCACTTCCGCTACTTCGCCAGCGCCATCCGCGCCCAGGAAGGCCGGCTGTCCCAGCTCGACGACGACACCACGGCCTACCACTTCCACGAGCCGCTCGGCGTCGTTGGCCAGATCATCCCCTGGAACTTTCCCATCCTGATGGCCGTCTGGAAGATGGCGCCTGCCCTGGCGGCGGGCAACGCCGTGGTCCTCAAGCCGGCCTCCAACACGCCGGCCTCCATCCTGGTCCTGGCCGAACTCATCGCCGACCTGCTGCCCGCGGGCCTGCTGAATATCGTCAACGGCTTCGGATCCGAGGTGGGCAAGCCCCTGGCCTCGAGCCCCCGGATCCGCAAGATCGCCTTCACCGGCGAAACCTCAACGGGACGGCTGATCAGCCAGTATGCGAGCCAGAACCTGATCCCGGTCACCCTGGAACTTGGCGGCAAGAGCCCGAACATCTTCTTCGCGGATGTGGCCGCGTCGAACGACGCCTTCTACGACAAGGCGCTGGAGGGCTTCACGCTCTATGCCTTCAACCAGGGAGAAGTGTGCAGCAGCCCGTCGCGTGCCCTGGTCCAGGATTCCTTCTATGACTCGTTCATGGCAGATGCAGTCGCACGGACCGGGATGATCATCCAGGGCAACCCGCTTGATACCACAACGCAGATCGGTGCCCAGGCTTCGATAGGCCAGATGGAAAAGATCCTCTCCTACATCGACATCGGATTGGCGGAGGGTGCAAAAATCCTGGCCGGCGGTGCACAGACGGAGTTTGAGGGCGACCTGGCCGGCGGCTTCTACGTCCAGCCCACCATCTTCGAGGGCCACAACAAGATGCGGATCTTCCAGGAGGAAATCTTCGGCCCCGTAGTGTCCGTGGCACGCTTCACGGATTACAACGACGCCATCAGCATCGCCAACGACAGCCTCTATGGCCTCGGCGCGGGCGTCTGGTCCCGCAACGGCAACGTCGCTTACCGCGCCGGCCGCGAGATCCAGGCCGGCCGCGTCTGGGTCAACAACTACCACGCCTACCCGGCAGGCGCCGCGTTCGGCGGCTACAAGTCCTCAGGCATCGGCAGGGAGAACCACTCCATGATGCTGGACCACTACCAGCAGACCAAGAACCTCTTGGTTAGCCATTCAGAAAACAAGCTCGGCTTCTTCTAGGCCCCGAATCTCGACGATCACGCCGAACCTGGCCGCCTGCTGCACCAGCGCTACCGGTAGCAGCACAAAAGGCCGGAGTACGACGGCGGGGCTCCCCGCCGTCGTACTCTCCTGTCAGGCGATGACATCTCGAAAGGAGAAATGAATGACAAGAATGCTGATTATTGGCCCGCCCGGTTCCGGCAAGGGAACCCAGGCGGAGAGGATTTCGGAGCGCCTCGGCGTTGTCGCGATCTCCACTGGCGATATCTTCCGTGCCAACGTCAAAGGTGAGACACCCCTTGGCGTCGAGGCTAAGACGTACATGGATAACGGGGATTTCGTCCCGGACAGCGTCACGAACGAAATGGTGCGTGACCGCCTCAGTGAGGAGGACGTCGACGCCGGCTTCCTCCTTGACGGCTACCCCCGTACCACCGCGCAGGTGGACTACCTGGACCGGATCCTCGCCGGTGGCCAACAGGAGCTCGACGTCGTCCTGCAGCTGACCGCCGACGACCAGGAACTGGTCACCCGGCTGTTGAGCCGGTCTAAGGTAACCGGCCGGAGCGACGACAACGAGGCCGTGATCCGCCACCGGCTGGACCTGTACCACGAGCAGACCGAAGCGGTAGTGGCAAAGTATGCCGAGCGAGGCATCCTTGCCCTGGTGGACGGTATCGGCGCAGTACACGACGTAACTGACCGTGTGATGACCAGCCTCGAGAACCCCCTGAGGGCCTCCGTCAACAGCGGACGGTAAAGTCCTCACACTGGTAATTAGGTGACTACGGAAACACCAATCGAGCCTGCCGAATACCTCTGAGGTATTCGACAGGCTCGATTGTTTGGGAGAATGCCGCGTCGCGGAGCGCCACCACGGCGGATAGCGGACGGACCATTACCCTGTAGTCCTCAATCAGTCCGTGCTGATCAAATCCCATCATGTCGACTCCTTCGCCTTCCGTGTCGCCCAGGCGCCAGCGGAAATGTAATATCTCCACACCATCGGTGGACGTAAACGAGCCGACAAATCTGAGCCCCTCGAATACTTGAAAGAGGATGGCGAACAGGCGAGCGACTGCCTCTCTGCCCCTATTTCCGTAGGGAGTTGGTGATTTGGGTCATGACGGTGTTGTCGGCGAGGGTGGTGGCGTCTCCCACTTCGCGTCCTTCGGCGATGTCTTTGAGGAGGCGGCGGATGATTTTGCCGGAGCGGGTTTTGGGCAGTTCGGGGACGACGAGGATGGTTTTGGGTTTGGCGATGGGGCCGATCTCCTTGCCTACGTGGTTGCGGAGTTCCTGGATGATCGTGTCGCCGGAGTCGGTGGCGTCGCCGCGGAGGATCACGAACGCCACCACCGCCTGGCCTGTGGTTTGGTCTGCGGCACCGACGACGGCGGCCTCGGCCACCGCGGGGTGGGACACCAGTGCGGATTCGATTTCGGTGGTGGAGAGCCGGTGGCCGGAGATGTTCATCACGTCATCCACCCGGCCCAGGAGCCAGATATCTCCGTCCTCGTCTTTCTTGGCGCCGTCCCCGGCGAAGTACATGCCTTCGAAGCGGGACCAGTAGGTGTCCTTGAACCGTTCCGGGTCGCCCCAGATACCGCGGAGCATGGCGGGCCAGGGCTCGCGGATCACCAGGAACCCGCCGTGGCCGTCCGGCACGGAGGCGCCGTTCTCGTCCACGACGTCAGCGGCGATGCCCGGTAGCGGGACCTGGGCGGAGCCGGGCTTGGTGGCGGTGACTCCCGGGAGCGGGGCGATCATCTGCGCCCCTGTTTCGGTCTGCCACCAGGTGTCCACGATCGGGGCCGGGTTCTCCTTGCGTTCGCCGTTCTTGCCGGCGTTGCCGCCGATGACTTCCCGGTACCACATCCAGGCTTCGGGGTTGATGGGTTCGCCCACTGAACCAAGGACCCGGATGGAGGACAGATCGTATTTGGCGGGGATTTCCTTGCCCCATTTCATGAAGGTCCGGATCGCGGTGGGGGCGGTGTAGAGGATGGAGACCTTGTATTTTTCGACAATTTCCCACCAGCGGCCCTGGTGCGGGGAGTCCGGGGTTCCCTCGTACATGACCTGGGTGGCGCCGTTGATGAGCGGGGCGTACGCAACGTATGAATGGCCGGTGACCCAGCCGACGTCAGCGGTGCACCAGTACACGTCCGTGTCCGGGTGCAGGTCGAAGACTGCCTTGTGGGTGTAGGCGGTCTGGGTGAGGTAGCCGCCGGTGGTGTGCAGAATGCCTTTGGGTTTGCCGGTGGTGCCGGAGGTGTAGAGGATGTAGAGCGGGTGATCGGAGTCATGGCCGACGGCGTTGTGGTGCGTGGAGGCCTGGTCCACGGTGTCTGCCCACCAGTGGTCCCGGCCCCCGTGCCAGTCCACGTCCGCTCCGTTGCGCTTGACTACCACCACGTTCTGCACGGTGTGCCCGTCCTTCGACAAGGCCTCATCGACGGCGCTCTTGAGCGGGCTGGGCTTGCCGCGGCGGTAGGTGCCGTCGGCGGTGACCACGAGTTTGGCTTCGGCGTCCTCGATGCGGGACCGCAGGGCGTCCGCGGAGAAGCCGCCGAACACCACCGAATGCACCGCGCCGATCCGGGCGCAGGCCAGCAGGGTGATGACGGCCTCCGGGATCATCGGCAGGTATACCGCGACCCGGTCGCCCTTGGCCACGCCGAGGGACTCGAAAGCGTTCGCAGCTTTCTTAACTTCTTCGGTGAGCTGGCTGTAGGTGTAGGTGCGGGTGTCTCCGGGTTCGCCCTCGAAGTAGATGGCAACCCGGTCCCCGAGCCCGTTTTCCACGTGCCGGTCCAGCGCGTTGTAGGCGGCATTCAGCTCACCGCCGACGAACCACTTCGCGAACGGCGGCTTGGACCAATCCAGCGCCTGCGTGAAGTCCTTGCTCCAGGTCAGCAGCTCCCGCGCCTGCCTGGCCCAAAAAGCCGGCCGGTCCGCGTCAGCCTCCACGTACTCGGCTGCGGTGACCACCGCGTTCGCGGCAAACTCCTCCGACGGCGGAAACACCTTTTTGACTGCAGTTTGGACGTTGGACATGGGTAAACCTCGTGCTTTCTACAAAATGTTCCGTGTTGGGAAACGGGCAGTGGGAATACGCCGTGCGCCCAACTGAGTAGCAGTAGGTGTCGTTTTGGGCCTCCAAAACGACACCTACTGCTACTTACGTGGTGAGTTGGGATGGATCAGTACTTGATGACGACGCGGCCGTCGATCTTGGCGTGCTTCATTTCGTCAAGGACGGCGTTGACCTCGGAGAGTTCCCGGGTGGACACGGTGGGGTGGATCTTGCCCTCGGCGTAGAACTCCAGGGCTTCTTCCAGATCCTGCCGGGTTCCCACGATAGAGCCGCGGACGGTCAGGCCCTTGAGCACAATCTCGAATATCGGCGCCGGAAAGTCACCCGGCGGCAGGCCGTTGAAGACAATCGTGCCGCCGCGGCGGGCCATGCCGATTGCCTGGCCAAACGCTGACGGGTGCACTGCAGTGACCAGGACTCCATGGCAACCTCCGGTGACGCGCTGGATGACTTCGACGGGATCCTCGTTCAGGGCGTTCACTGTCAGTTCGGCGCCGTGCGCCTTCGCCAGGGCCAGCTTGTCATCGGCGATGTCCACCGCCGCGACCCGCAGGCCCATAGCCACCGCGTACTGGACCGCGATGTGGCCCAGCCCGCCGATCCCGGAAATGGTGACCCACTGCCCCGGCCTGGTCTCGGTCATCTTCAGGCCCTTATAAACCGTCACCCCGGCACACAGCACCGGGGCAATTTCCACCGGATCAGAGCCTGCCGGAATGCGGGCCGCGAAACGCGTGTTCACCAGCATGTACTCCCCGAAGGAGCCATCCACGCTGTACCCGGCGTTCTGCTGCGCCTCGCACAACGTCTCCCACCCGGTCCGGCAGTACTGGCAATCCCCGCACGCGGACCAAAGCCACGCATTGCCCACCAGATCGCCCACGGCAAGGTCAGTAACGCCCTCACCCAGGGCCACCACCTCACCCACACCCTCATGGCCCGGAATGAACGGCGGCGACGGCTTAACCGGCCAGTCACCCTCCGCCGCGTGCAGATCCGTGTGGCACACACCGGTAGTCAGCACCTTCACCAGCGCCTCCCCCCGCCCCGGAACCGGGACAGGAACGCTCAGGATCTGCAAATCCCTACCGAACTCAGTTACTACAGCTGCTCGCATCGTCGTCATTGTCGATAATCCTTCGTCGTTGGTGCCAGCGGCAACTGGTGCCCTGGCGTGAAGCTGGAACGGCACGGCACGCAGGCGCGATCATCGCGTCACTTGTGGTGACAAGGGCGACGTCCGTTGTCTTCACAGTAGGGGCGGGACGGTTGCGACGAGGTTGCAGCCCTGTGAGTCAGCTCACGTCAGTTAGAGCAGCCAGGGCCCGACGGCGGGAGGTCCCGCCGTCGGAAAAGTGCCCGGACTCCATTAGGGTTGGTTCGTCCGAGCCATCCTTCAGCGGGTCACCCGGGCCGACGTGAACATCGGCGAGCCCTTGGTGGACCATCTGTTTGCCTCACTCCGCGGCCTCGGAGCCTACGTGTCCACCGGTGCGAAGTGGCCGCCGCGGGCGAACTCGGACCAGTGCACCACCGTGTATGTTGCGCAACCAGACCTGCTCGCCCTTGCGGAACGACAACCGGGCCACTCAATCAATCGCCGTCCGGGTCACGGGTGCGTTCATTAGGGAGGCCTGGTAGTCAGGCTCGGACTGAAGAATGCAAAAGAGGTTGCCGCCGGGATCTGCCATGACAATCCACCCTTCGTCGCCGTCCTGTCCGATGTCCGTATGCTCGGCGCCGAGCTGGAGCGCATGCTCCACGCAGGCTGACTGATCTTCCGGGCGGAGATCCAGGTGGATCGCCCCCTGTTCGATAGGGCTGTCGGCTCGCTGGATGAGGAGGGCTGGCCCATCGTCTCCGACCAGACATGACCCCATTGTCCCGCTACCTGAGCCCCGTCCCCACAGCGCGCCTTGAGCCTGGACGTGCGGCGCCGGCCGATGTAGGGCAGTACGCAAAGTAGTCAAGGCTGCTCCGTGCCGGCCCCACCGCAGCCGGCACGGACGCCTTGGTCAGTTCAGACCGTCAGTTCAGGTCGAAGCGGTCAAGTTCCATGACCTTCGCCCACGCGGCCACGAAGTCGTTGACGAACTTCTCCTTACCGTCCTCGCTCGCGTAGACCTCGGCCAGCGCCCGGAGCTGGGAGTTGGAGCCGAAGACCAGGTCCACCGAAGTGGCCGTCCACTTCAGCTCACCGGTGGTGAGGTCGCTGATCTCGTAGACGCCGTCGTCGTCCTCCGACGCCTTCCACCGGGTGCCCGGGGAGAGCAGATTGACGAAGAAGTCGTTCGTCAGGACCTGGGGCCTATCGGTGAGGACTCCATGGGTGGAACCGCCCACATTGGTGCCGAGGGCACGCATGCCACCTACAAGCGCTGTCATCTCCGGCGCGGAGAGGTCCAGCAGGTACGCCTTGTCCAGCAGGAGAGTCTCCGGCTGGAGCTTCTCGCCGGGGCGCACATAATTCCGGAACCCGTCCGCCCGCGGCTGCAGGTACTGGAACGACTCGACGTCGGTCTGGTCCTGCGAGGCGTCGGCGCGGCCGGGCCGGAACGGCACGGTGACGGGGAAGCCGGCGTCACTCGCGGCCTTCTCCACCGCCGCGCAGCCGCCGAGGACGATCAGGTCCGCCAGCGAGACCTTCTTGCCGCCGTCCTGGCCGGAGTTGAACTGCTGCTGCACCGCCTCGATCGCCTGCAGCGCAGCTGCCAGCTGCTCAGGCTCGTTGACCTGCCAGCCGCGCTGCGGCTCCAGCCGGATCCGTGCCCCATTGGCGCCGCCGCGCTTGTCGGTCTTGCGGAAGGTGGACGCCGCGGCCCACGCCGTGCCAGCGAGCTGCGCGACGGACAGGCCCGAGTCCAGGAGCTGGGCCTTGAGCGAGGCAATGGCCTGCTCGTCGATGAGCTCGTGGTCGACGTCGGGGATGGGATCCTGCCAGAGCTGCGGCGCGGGTACCCACGGTCCCAGCAGGAGGGGTCCGACGGGGCCCATGTCGCGGTGCAGCAGTTTGTACCAGGCCTTGGCGAACGCCAGCGCAAACTCGTCCGGATTTTCCAGGAAGCGCCGCGAGATCTCCCCGTACGTGGGGTCGAGGCGCAGCGAAAGGTCGGTGGTGAGCATCGTGGGCCGGTGCTTCTTCTCCGGGTTGTGCGCGTCCGGGATGATCTCCGGTGCGTCCTTGGCCACCCATTGGTGGGCGCCGGCGGGACTCTTGACGAGCTCCCACTCGTGCTCGAACAGGATCTCGAAGAAGCGGTTGCTCCACTGGGTGGGCCGGTCGGTCCAGGTGACCTCAAGGCCGGAGGTAATGGTGTCCGGCCCCTTGCCGCTTCCGTACGTGCTGAGCCAGCCCAGGCCCTGGGCCTCGATGTTGCCGGCCTCCGGCTCGGGACCGACGTGCGCGTCGGCGTCACCGGCGCCGTGGGTCTTGCCGAAAGTGTGGCCACCGGCGATCAGCGCGACGGTCTCCTCATCGTTCATCGCCATGCGTTTGAACGTCTCGCGGATGAACGCCGCAGCCTTAAGCGGGTCCGGGTTGCCCATCGGCCCCTCGGGGTTGACGTAGATCAGCCCCATCTCGGTGGCGCCCACTCCTTCCGCCATCTTGCCTTCGCCGACATAGCGTTCGTCGCCGAGCCAGGTGTCCTCGGGGCCCCAGAAAACCTCCTCGGGCTCCCAGACGTCCTCACGGCCGAAGGCGAAGCCGAACGTCTTGAACCCCATCGACTCGAGGGCGACGTTGCCCGCGAGGACCAGCAGGTCGGCCCAGGAAAGCTTTTGGCCGTACTTCTGCTTCACGGGCCACAGCAGCCGGCGGGCCTTGTCGAGGTTGGCGTTGTCGGGCCAGCTGTTGAGCGGCGCGAACCGCTGGCTGCCGTCCCCGGCGCCGCCGCGGCCGTCGTGGACGCGGTAGGTGCCGGCAGCGTGCCAGCTCATCCGGATCATCAGGCCGCCGTAGTGGCCGAAGTCCGCGGGCCACCAGTCCTGGGAGGTGGTGAGGACCTGGATGATGTCCTGCTTGAGGGCCTCGACGTCGAGCTTCTGGAACTCCTCGCGGTAGCTGAAGTTGGGGCCAAGCGGGTTGCCCGCCGGGTGGTGGGCGTGGAGGACGGAGAGGTCCAGTTGGTTGGGCCACCAGTCGGCGACCGTCCGTGGCCGGTGCGCCTTGGGCTGCGGCGAGTCGATCGCCGGATTCTCACTCTCGCTGCCGTGTGAGGTCACGCTGTCAGGGTCGACCGGGCTCCCGCCGTCGGCCTTGCGTTCCTGGCCTTGGGCGCTTCCCGACGTGGGGACCGGGGCATGGTCCTGGTGATCGGTCATGTGCTTGCTTCCTTCCATATGGCCGAGGCCGTAGTCGGACTCGGGCAGCCGGTCTAGCCTTCCCATTTGACCATGAGCGGACGCTCAGTGGGAGGGTTGGAGCGCTGACTTCGGCGGGACGACGCCGGCCGGGCGGATGCCGTCAGTACGACGTCGGACGTGCGGCTCGGGCGTCGAAGCGGCGTCTGTATTCGGTTGGGGTGGTGGAAAAGCTTGTGGCGAAGTTTTGTCGCAGGGTGACAGCGCTGCCGAAGCCGCAGTCGGCTGCTACCTGATCAACGGACAGGTCTGTGCTTTCAAGCAGCCGGCGGGCAGCGTCGAGCCGTCGAGTGCGTATCCAGGCGGACGGCGTTGTCCCCGTCGCTGCGCGGAAGGCACGGACGAAGGTCCGCCGGCTCATGTGCGCCTGATCGGCGAGACGATCGATACTGAGGGGCTCGGCCAGGCGGCCCAACGCCCATTCGAGCAATCGCGCGATCGGGTCGTCCGAGGAGCGCGGCGGAACCGGGTGTTCAATGTACTGCGCCTGTCCGCCCTCCCGGTGCGGGGCGATGACAAGGCCGCGTGCTACCCGGTTCGCCGCATCCGCGCCGAGACGGCCGCGCACGAGATGCAGGCATGCATCCAGTCCCGATGCCGTGCCAGCCGACGTCAGCACGTCACCGTGATCGATATACAGCACGGTTTGATCGAGGAAAACGTCAGGGTGGCGGACGGTGAAGGAGTCGAAGGCTTGCCAGTGCGTGACTGCCAGGCGCCCGGAAAGCAGGCCGGCATCGGCCACGGGGATAGCGCCAAGACAAAGCCCCAGGACTGTCACACCCCGCCGGTGTGCTTCCTGAATGGTTCCCCGCAGGGACTCGTTCGGAGCCCGGCCGTCGTCGAACCATGAGGGCACTACCAGGACGTCCGCCTGCTCCGCCGCAGCAGGGCCTTGGACCTCACCCAGCTGATAACCCTCTGCTGTCCGGACCTGCCCCGCCTGGTCGGAAAAGAGAACAGTCTTCCATTCCGCAAGTCCCTGACGCGTGACCTCGTCGAAAACCACCTGCGGAACGGCGAGGTGGAACATCGTCACCCCGTCAAAGGCATAGATCGCGATGCGCATTCGGTTCCTCTCAACTTTGGCCCAAAACCATCGTATAAGGGTCTTCATGCCACTGGTGATGGTTGTGTCTGGCGGAAAGGATGGAATGGTTGCCAATGGGCAGCCAGCGAACCAACATTCGGGAGAACAAGACCATGAGCACCCCTCGCCGCGCCCTTATCCTCATCGACGTGCAGCAGCAGTACTTCAATGGACCTTTCGAGATCCAGTACCCGCCGCACCAGGAGTCCCTTCCGACGATTGTGCGGGCTGTCGACGCAGCGACGGCCGCTGGCATCCCCATCGTGGTCGTACAACACAGCGCAGGTGAAGGGGCTCCGGTCTTTGCACCCGGCACCCCCGAATTCGAACTTCACCCCGAAATCGAAGGCCGCAGAACCGATGCATGGAAGGGCCTGGTGAAGCAGTACGGCTCCGTCTATGCGGACACTGACCTCACCGGGTGGCTGCGGCAGCAAGGCGTCGACACCGTCACGCTCGTCGGTTACATGACCAACAACTGCGTCCTAGCCTCCGCTGTCGAAGCCGAATCCCTCGGCTTCACCACGGAGGTTCTCTCCGATGCCACCGGGGCTGTCAACCTCGCCAACGACGCAGGTTTCGCCGACGCAAAAACAGTGCACACCACCCTCCTCACCCTGCTGAACTCAAACTGGGCAGCTGTCAGCACCACTGATGAGTGGGCCGATGCGCTGCACGCTCAGCAGTCCCTGAAAAGAAGCGATCTCGCCAGCTCCGCGATAGCCGGGGCAGCAGCCCTGACCCGCGCATAACCGGCCGCCGGGCTCCGCTAGGTTGACCCGCAGTCCATTAGGGTTGACCTGTGCGAGCCATCCTTCAGCGGGTCACCCGAGCAGAGGTCACTGTCGACGGCGAAACTATAGGGTCCATCGACCGCCGGGGACTTGTCGTCCTGGCGGGCGTCACCCACACAGACACTGTGGATGACGCGGCTGCGCTGGCTGCCAAGATCTGGACCCTGCGGATCCTTGACGGCGAGAGGTCGTGCGCCGATCAGGACGGCCCCCTGCTGGTGGTCAGCCAGTTCACGCTGTATGCCGACACCAGGCGGGGGCGGCGCCCCTCGTGGTCTGATGCGGCGCCGGCGGACGTCAGCGAACCCCTGGTCGACCACTTGGTTGCCTCCCTGCGCGGCCTCGGGGCGGAGGTTTCCACCGGGCGGTTCGGAGCCATGATGCAGCTGTCCCTGGTCAATGACGGACCGTTCACCATAAACCTCGATACCGCAGATTTTTCGGCTCCCCGTCGCGGCTGAAAGGGACTCGTCAGGCGCCGTTATGCGCGGTGGTTCCCCGCAGATGCGGACCCTGTTCGCATGCCGGCACTTTGCTCGGCCAGGAACTCTGCCCAGCTGCGCTCCCCGCGTCGAGCCCCGGGTCCGGCGAGATTCTCGCCAGCGCGATAGGCCCGCCCGGATGCGCCGGGCAGGCGGATGGGCAGCTTCGGCCGACGGTGGCCGAAGGAGTCCCAGTAGGCGGCGAGCAGTTCGGGGATGCTGAGCACCTCCGGTCCAGCGATATCGGCAACACGGCCGGCTGGTTCTCCGAGGACAAGCTCGGCAAGGCGGGCGGCGACCTCGTCAACGTGCACCGGCTCGAAGCGCAGACCACCCGGGGCCGGGATGATTGGCATGCGGGCGAGACCCTTCACGACCGGGAGAACGAAATTGTGCAGTTGTGCGGCGCGCAGCACTGTCCAGGGAACGCCAGCATCCGCGATGGCCCGTTCCGCTGCCGCCTTGGCGCGAAAATACCCGATGGGCATCTTGTCCGCCCCGACCACACTGATGAGGATGAGATGACCGATCCCGGCCGACTTCGCTACCTGGGCCAAATTGCGCGCGGCGACATCGTCCCCTTTGGCGCCACCGGCGAGGTGCAGCACAGTGCCCACGCCTTTCAGCGCAGGGTGGAGGCCCTTGCCGGTCACCATGTCGCCTTCGACATTTTCGATGCCGGGCTCGGCCGGGTGCGGATGACGACTGAGGATCCGGACGTTGACCCCCGAGGCATGGAGAATCGGGACGACCCGGCTGCCTATCGTGCCAGTACCTCCGGTTACGAGGACGGGTGTATCCATGGTTGGGCTCCCTTTCGATGTCACATCGAGGCCCTGCGCCTCGTCAGTATGATGACGATTGACGCGATGGGGATGTGACATGACTGATCAGAAAATTCTCGCCCGGCGCTTCGAGAATGCCCGGCCACGCCTGCTGGCGATCGCCAACAAGCTGCTCTCATCGGGCGCCGACGCCGAGGACGTGGTGCAGGAGACGTGGCTGCGCCTGGAGCGCGTCGATGCTGACGGGATCGAAAACCTTGATGCCTGGCTGACGACAGTGGTCTCCCGGGTGAGCCTGGACCTGCTGCGGGCGCCGCGTCGGGCGCGTGAGCATTCCTGGCATGTCGAGCCGTGGCGGGATGAGCCCGTCGCGCTGACGGGTGACCCCGCGGCTGAAGCCGAGCGCAGCGACCAGGTGGGCGTAGCTCTCTTCGTCGTGCTCGAAACCCTCAGCCCGGCCGAGCGCGTGGCGTTCGTCCTGCATGATGTCTTCGGGCGCCCGTTCGAGGAGGTTGCCGAGGCACTGGACCGATCGGTGGACGCAGCCCGCAAATTGGCCTCCCGCGCCCGCCGCCGCCTCCAGAGCGCACCTGACACCCTCCGGCCGCAGCCGGGACGTGCACGCGAATTGGTCGGAGCGTGGCTCAATGCGGCCCAGCAGGGCAATTTCGCGGCGCTGCTCGGCCTGCTCGACGACGGCGCCGTGCTGCGGGCCGATTACGGCGCGGACAGCCAAGTCATCGAAGGCGCCCGGGCCATTACGGAACGGGCCGTCTTGTCGGCACGATTGGCGGCGCACTCGACGCCCATCCTGATCGACGGGCGTCCCGGCGTTGCCGCCGTGGTGAACGGGCGGGTGGTGTCAATCATGGCGTTCACCTTCGTCGACGGCAGGATTACCCGGCTGGACGTCCTCGCCGACGCCCGCCGCCTTGACGGTCTGAATATAGGCGGGGTCCTCCGACTGAAATAGCTCAGGCTCCGGCAGGCGCCAGCACAATGTCAAAGCGGGTGCGGGCCCAGCCGCCGGACAGATTCCTGCCGTCAGGTGTCGGCGTCCCGGGTGCCTGCGGTTCGAACCGTTTGATCAGAGACTCCTTGACCCCGAAAACGCTGTCGCCGACGTCGATCTGCGGATCGCCTTCCACGAAGATGTGCGTCACGAGAGTCCGCAGGCCTTCGGCCGTGACCATGAAGTGCAGATGGGAAGCACGGACGGGCGAGCGTCCGGTGGCTTCGAGCATCTTGCCCACCGGCCCGTCATGGGGAATGGGATACGGCGTGGGGGTGAGGCCCCAGAAGGCGTATTTGCCCTCCTCATCAGCGAAGAGGTGGGCGCGCCCGGCGATTCTGTCATCCGCATACTGGACGTCGTAGAACCCGTCTTCGTCCGCTTCCCAGACTTCAATCCGGGCACCGGGGACGGGGTGACCTCCGGTGTCCGTGACTGTGCCTTCAACCCAGCAGGGCTGGCCCGCCGCGCCTCCGGCAATGTCTCCACCAAGGGGAATCTCGGGGGCGTCACTGACAAAGAACGGACCGAAAACCGTGGCCTCGGTGGCGTTCCCGTGGGCCTGGTTATTGACGGCGATGGTCTGCATGGACGCCCCCAGAACGTCGGAGAGCAGAATGAATTCCTGCCGGCTGTCGTCGGTGATGTGGCCGGCGGCGGTGAGGAAGGCGATGCCAGCGTTCCATTCCTCTTCCGTGAGGCGGACTTCGCGGATGAAGTTGTGCAGATGCCGGGTTAGGGACTGCATCAGTTGCTTGAGCCGCGGGTCCTCTGTCTGGTCGAAGGACGCGACGACGGTGTCCACCAGGGATTGTTCGACGGCGGCCTGCCCGGCAGGGACGGCCGGGACCTTCAGCGCGGTGTCGGTTTCTTCAGGCATGGCTGGTTTCCTTGTCTCGGGTCGTTGCAGTCCCGGTCGTTGCAGTCTCGGTTGATCCAGGCAGCGTGCTTCCCGCGTAGGCAGCACGGAGGAGTTCGTCCAGGTTTTCGGCCGTGACCCGGCGGGGGTTTGACGCCGGGATGGCAGGCAGGATCAGCTCCACAGCCTCGGGGATGTCCGCTTCGTTCAGGCCGTGTTCCTTCAGCGAAGTTGGAGCAGCCAAAGCGGAGCGGAGATCGCTGAGTCCAGTGACGGCGTCGTCGGAACCGAAGGCCGCGGCGATCCGTCGCTCCGCGTGCGGGGCGAAGGGCGCGTTGAATGCCAGGACGTAGGGCAGGACGACGGCGTGGGTCTGGGCGTGGGGCAGGTTGTACGCGCCGCCCAGGACGTGGCAGATCTTGTGGTGCATTCCGGAGCCGGCCGAGGCGAACGCCACGGCGGACAGGTAGGCGCCGTAGAGGGCCTGCTCCCGGCCGGCGAGGTCCGCGGGGTTGTCTTTGATCAGCGGGAGGCCTGCCGCGAGTGCGCGGATGCCCTCGGATGCCAGTGCTTGGTTGATCGGATCGGCCCGCGGAGCCCACATGGAATCGATGCAGTGCGCCAGGGCGTTCAGCCCCGAGGCCACGGACAGGTGGGCCGGCAGCGAAAGGGCCAGCTCGGCGTCGTAAATCACCGTGACGGGAAGTACCGCATCGTCCACGCCGGTTGCCTTCCGGGAGGCTTCCGTCAGGCCCCAGACGTTGGTGGCTTCGGACCCTGCATACGTGGTTGGCACGGCGATGATCGGCAGCGCTGTGGTCATCGCCACCGCCTTGGCCAGGCCCGTCGTCGAGCCGCCGCCCACGCACACCAGCAGGTCGGCGTCGTGCTCTATCGCCGCCGCACGGGCCTTCTCTGCCTTCTCGATCGGCACGTGCGGTGCCACGTCATGGTAGTGAAGTACGACGTCGACGCCGGAGCTGACCGCTGCGGCCATCGGCGCGTCCGACTCGCTGGCGATCAGCATGATCCGCCTGGCGCCGAGGCGCTCAACCTCCGCGCTGAGGTTTTCGGCGGCTTTCCCGGTGCCGAACCGGACGCGCTGTCCCAGGGTGACATGCTCAAAATTCAGTGTCATTTCGTGCTGGCCGATACCAGTTCCGGGAGAGCGTTCGAGTCGCCATCGAGCCGCAGGAGCTTCTCGGCGTTCCGGAAGCTGATCTTTTCCCGGTCCGATTCGCTGATCGGAGCATTGTCGAGGAACTTCGCGGCCTCTTCGATGGTCTCGAACGGGTAGTCCGTTCCGAACAGGATGTGTTCGGCGCCTACAGCGAGGATGGCGCACAGCAGCGGCGCCGGCGAGCATACGCCGCTGGTGGTGATGTAGAGGTTGTCCCGCAGGTATTGGGAGGGCTTGCCCTTGGCGAGCTCGATGCCGTGATGGTTGTGGAAATCCCACCGTGAATCCAGCCGCCAGAGGACATACGGCAGGCCTTCACCCATATGTCCCAGCAGCAGCTTGGCGTTGGGGAAATCATCAAAGACCCCGCCGAAAATCAGCCGCAGGGCGTGGGTGGAGGTATCGATGCCCCAGCTCCACATGGGCCCGACCAGCTCGGGGTGTCCGCTCAGCACATGGGCCGTGTCGACGCCGTTCGCAGGGTGCAGGTACAGCGGCACGTCCAGGCCTTCGGCCATCTCCCACACGACGCGGAGTTTCGGATCGTCCAGGTACATGCCGTTGGTGTGGGCGTTGACCAGGGCGCCTTTCATCCCGAGCTGGGTGACCGCACGCTCCAGCTCGTTGGCCGCCGCCTGCGGGTCCTGCAGGGGAAGCGCCGCAAAGCCGGAGAAGCGGGAGGGGTGCTCCGCCATGACTCCCGCGAGGAAGTCATTTACCGTCTCGGTCTTTGCCACGGCTGTTGCCGGATCCGTCTCCGCCTGGATGCCGGGGGAGTTCAGCGAAAGGACTTCCATGTCGATTCCGTGCAGATCCATCTCCGGAAGGCGCTCCTCGGTGAAGTCGAGAAGGCGCCGGGAGGCATCGGCCCAGGCCTGCGGCTGGGCAATGGAGCTGGTGCTTGTTCCATACCCCACGAGGTCCGGGGTGACGAAGTGTTCTTCGAGGGCAATCTTCTTCAAAACGATCTCCTTTGGCCGAATCAATTCACTTATATGCATTGACTTCACTAATAATGAATCCTAATCTGTGAGTGTGTCAAGGATCACAGGCGTGGTCGGACCCAAGGAACCAGAGGATGACGATGGAAAAATTTGATGTTGCCGTTGTGGGGTACGGCCCGGTAGGCATGGCCACGGCAGCGCTGCTTGGCCAGGCCGGACACAAGGTCGTGGTGCTGGAAAGATACGCAGGGCTCTACAACCTGCCCCGCGCCGCGATTTTCGACGACGAGACCATGCGCACGTTCGCCCGGCTGGGCATCGCCGATGAACTGCTTCCCAAGATCAACGCGCAGCGCAACTATGAGTGGCGCAATGCCGCCGGCGAACTGCTCATCGAGCACGAATTCGCCGTCCAGGGGGCGTCGGGCTGGTCCGAGTGGTACATGATGTACCAGCCCGAGCTCGAGGATGCCCTTGACCGGCTGTGCCGGTCGTTGCCGAACGTCACGGTGCGGTTCAACTCCCCGGTGGAGGGCTATGAAGAAACGGCCGACGGCGTGGAGGTGCGGGGTCCGGGTGGCGTTCTGGCGGCAGCCTCCTATGTGGTGGCCTGCGACGGCGGAAACGGGTTCACGCGCGGCTGGTTGGGTTCTGAACTGGAAGACTTCGGCTTTTCCGAACCGTGGCTGGTGTGCGACTTCCGGCTCACGGGAAAAGTGGACCTGCCCCACGCCCGCCAGGTCTGCGATCCCCGCCAGCCGCAGTCCATCATTTCGCTGGGCCCCTCACACCACCGCTTCAGCTTCATGCTGGACTCCGAAGAGGCCTTCCTGGTGGAGCGCGACCCGGAGCGGGTCTGGGCGCGCGTCGCCGACTACCTTTCTCCGGAACAGGCCGAGCTCATCCGCGTGGCCACCTACACCTTCCGGTCCCTGATCGCCGGGTCATGGCGGCACGGCAGGATCCTGCTGGCCGGCGATGCCGCCCACCAGATGCCGCCGTTCCTCGGACAGGGGATGTGTTCAGGCATCCGTGACGCCCAGAACCTGGCCTTCAAGCTGGACCTTGTACTCACCGGCAGGGCCGAGGAGACTGTCCTTGACAGCTACCAGACCGAGCGGGAGCCCCATGTTGCGGCGGTTGTCCACAAGGGTATCGAGCTCGGCAAGGTCCAGACCATGCGTGATCCTGAGAAGGCCCGGCAGCGTGACCTCCAGTACCTGGAAAACCGCCGGAACAACATGAAGCCGGAGAAACTGAAATTTCCGGGACTTGGTCCGGGACTCATCGCCGCCACGGACCATCCGGCCAACGGCCGGCTCTTCATCCAGGACCAGGTCCTCACCCAGGCCGGTTCGGGCCGGTTTGATGAGGTCTTTGGCTACGGATTCAGGGTTCTCTGCGATGCCCGCTGGTACGGCCGGTGGTCGGGGGCCGCCGCCGGAACGGAGACCGAAATCCCGGGAGACGTCGTCGTCCTCCACCCTGACACCGGTGAAGTCATCGGATCCTTTACGGACGTCAACGGCAGCTACCTGGCCTGGTTCCGGACCAACAACTGCTCCGCCGTCCTGGTCCGCCCTGATTTTTACGTGTACGGAGCTGCAAGCACAGACAACGAGTACGAATCCCTCGTCCTCGACTACCAAAAAGCCTGCTCAACGGCGAGCAGCCCGGCCACATCAGTAGGAGTGTAAGCCATGTCAACAGTTGAGAACTATGCCGGACAAGGGGACGTTCGCACCATATCGGAGAGGGTCCTGCTGGCCGTTGCCTTCGTGATGGCGGCACTGGAAGGCTACGACTTGGCCGTCTACGGCGTCTCGGTGCCTGCCCTCCTGAACGACAGCTCCCTGCAGGTCAACAAGGCGTCAGCCGGCGTCCTGGGTTCGGTCGTCGCCGTCGGCATGCTGGTGGGCGCAGGCCTTGCCGGAGCCCTTATCCGGCGGATCGGAGCCCTTCGGCTGATCCTGGCAAGCTGCATTATTTTCTCGTTGGGCATGGTGGTCAGTGCTGTGGCGGCCAATGTGGTTCTCTTCGGGGCCGGCCGTGCGCTGGTGGGCCTGGGACTTGGCGTCATCCTGCCCACGCTGCTGGCGTACGTGGCTGATCTCTCCGTCCCGGGGCACCGTAACCGTAACACCGGCATCGTCATGGCAGGCTATGCCGCCGGCGGACTGGCAGCTCCCTTGCTCGGCGCCGTACTCCTCCCGGTCACGTCCTACCGGTGGCTGTACATCATCGGGGTTATCCCGGCGCTGGTCATCCTGCCGTTCGCCTGGAAACTGCTGCCTGTCCCGCCGGTCCACCTCCTCCGGATCGGCAGGGTTGCCGACGCCCACCTCCTCAGCGAATCCATGGGTCTGCCGACGCCGGTGCTCACTGCGGCGGGCAAACGTCACCTCGCCGGCATCGGTCCGCTGTTTTCTTCCGGAGTCGCGGTGGCAACGCTGCTTTTCTGGGTCATGACGTTCTGCGGGCTCCTGCTGGTCTTCGGCATCACCGCGTGGCTGCCGACGATGATGCAGGCCAACGGCTACTCCCTGGCATCGGCTCTTTTGCAGACGGCCGCCATGTGGGTCGGCGTCGGCGTCGGCGTTGTGATCGGCGGGCGGATTGCCGATGCCGTAGGCGCCAAGCCCGTGGTAGTCGTGGCGTTCCTGACTGGTGCCGTCAGCCTGATGGTGATGAGCGTGAACCCCAACGTGGTTATCCTCTTCATCTTTATGTTCCTCAGCGGTGTGGGTTTCATCGGGTCACAGATCCTCGTCAACGGATTCATCCTGACCAGGTACCCGGATGATATCCGCGGCAGCGGGCTGGCCTGGGCGCTGTCCTTCGGCCGCATGGGAGCGATCGTGGGCCCGGCCCTCGGTGCCTGGGTCCTAACCTCCGGGCTCTCCGTGGAGTGGAATTTCTACACCTTCGCCATCCCGGCAGTGGTGGGTGCTGTCGCTTCAGTCCTGGTGCCGAGGGTGAAGGCGAAGACCGTGGCCATCCCGGCTCCGGTGCAGGTACCCGTCCAGTTGCCGGTGACCGGAGCGTAGGACTTTTTCACTTAGCAGGTTCAACTGTCCACCAAGTACACTGGCCGCACCCCGCCCTGCCCCGAAAGCAGGCCGGGGTGATGCCGGTGTCGCGTCGTGTGAACTGCCAAAAACAAGCAAGGGGAGTGGGCTGCTGTGAGCGAGTCGGACCGGGAATCAGCCGCCGAGCGGCAAGGCATCCAGTCCGTTGAGCTGGCCATGCGGGTCCTCCGTGCGCTCGAGGACGGCGGCGGACCCATGCCGCTGTCAGAGATCGCCGAGCGAAGCGGCTTCCAGCCCAACAAGGCCCACCGGTATCTGGTCAGCCTGGTGCGTTCCGGGCTGGCCTCAAAGTCGCCCAAGACCGGCAGGTACGATTTCGGCCCGGCCATGCGGCGCCTCGGTGCGGAGTCGCTGCGGCGGACCAACGAAGTATCGGTCGCCTCCGAATATTCGATGCGGCTGCGGGACGACTGCGGGCACTCGGTGAACCTTTCCGTCTGGGGCGAGGACGGGCCGATGGTGGTCCGCTGGGACTACGGCGCGCACGTCCTTCCGTTCAACGTCCGGGTCGGCGCGAAACTCCCGATGCTGACTTCCTCCGGCGGGCTCATTTTCCTCGCCTACCTGCCGGAATCCATGTCCGCTGCCGTGCTGGCGGCGGACCGGGCGCGCCTGAGCAGTGACGCCTTCTCGGATGCCGACATCGCGAGGAGCCGCCAGGAAGTTCTTCGCGCCGGCTACGCGGTCACCTCCGGGGGGATTATCCCGGGGGTTTCCTCTGTCGCTGCCCCCGTCTTTTCCTCTGTGGACTCGCTGCCGCTGGCGATCACCGTTGTTTTCCCCGCTGAAGAGGTGGATAAGCCGGAGATGGAGAGGGTGACCGCCAAATTGCTGGAAACCGCGCGCACCATCTCCAGTGAATTGGGCGTCTCCATGCCAAAGGTTTCCTGAGCGCTCCTCGCTTACAGGTTGGTCCTGGCTTCGGCGGCCTCGTCGTAGCGGCCGCCCTGCACCTGGATCCTGTCGGCCGCTTCCTGGATTTCGGTGAGTTCATCCGGGGTGAGCCGGATGTCCGCGGCATCGATGTTCTCCTCCAGCCGGTGCAGCTTGCGCGTGCTGGGGATCGGGACGATCCAGGGTTTCCGGGCCAGGAGCCAGGCCAGGGCGATCTGGCCCGGCGTCGCGCCCTTACGCTGTGCCATCCCCTCGAGAAGGTCGACGACGGCCTGGTTGTGCAGGCGTGCTTCTGGAGTGAACCGCGGAATCGTGCTGCGGACATCGTTGCCGGCCTCGAAGCTGGTGGCGGCGCTGATGGTGCCCGTGAGGAAGCCTTTGCCGAGCGGGCTGTAGGGCACAAAGCCGATGCCCAGTTCCTCGCAGGCAGCGAGCACTTCCTCCTCGGGCCGGCGCCACCACAGTGAGTACTCGCTCTGGACGGCCGTCACCGGCTGCACCGCGTGCGCCCGCCGGATGGTCCCGGCCGCCGCCTCGGACATCCCGAAGTGCTTCACCTTGCCTGCCGCGATGAGTTCCTTGACCGTGCCGGCGACGTCCTCGATGGGCACGTCCGGGTCCACCCGGTGCTGGTAGTAGAGGTCGATGGCCTCCACGCCGAGCCGCTGCAGGGAGCCCTCGACGGCGCGCCTGATGCTGTCCGGATGGCTGGTGACCCGTCCCCTCGGCTTGCGTTCGACGGGGTCGATGTCGAAGCCGAACTTCGTGGCGACCACCACCTGGTCCTTGTACGGGGCCAGCGCCTCACCCACGAGTTCCTCGTTGGCGTAGGGGCCGTAGATCTCCGCCGTATCGAAGAAGGTGACACCGCGTTCGACGGCGGCACGCACCAGCGAGATCATCTCCTGCCGGTCGGGATGGTCGCTGTAGCCGCCGGTCATACTCATGCAGCCCAGCCCGATCGCCGAGACCTCCAAGCCTCCGGTGCCAAGAGTCCGCTTGTCCATGGTCGTGCTCCTCACCCGGCCGGAACCGTTCCGCTGCGCCTAGCCGTTCATTTTTCTTACTTAGCAGAGACGGTAGTCGGCCATTCAGCTTCCAGGGAGGGCCTGGCAGTACACCCTTGATAACTTGAGGGAGCATGATCCTCGTCAGTTGATGATTTCGCCGCGCTCGTCCGCGCGGAGGGCTGCCAGGCGTTCTTTCCACGCCTGTAGCGCCTCGGGCGCCTGTCGTGTCCAATCGGTGACTTCGCCTACGACCCTGAGCGGGGCAGTGCTGCGATATGACCGGGTGGGGTTGCCGGGGAATTTCTTGTCGGTCACGTTCGGGTCGTCCTCGAACGCCCACAGGGGTCTGGCGAAAGCCTAATCGACCAGCGTCGGGGTGCCCGAATCGTTGGCCAGCGAGTCCTGGTAGTCGGCCTGAGACTGAAGAATACAAAAGAGGTTCCCGCCGGGGTCGGCCATGACGACCCATCCCTCGTCGCCGGTTTGCCCGATGTCCACACGCATGGCTCCGAGCCTGAGAGCTTGGTCCACACAGGCCCGCTGATCTTCCGGCCGGAGATCCAAAGTGGATGGGCCCCTGTGCGATTGGGCTGTCCGACGGCTGTATAAGCAGGGTCGGCCCGTCGTCTCCGACGAGCTTCACGGAGGTGCTGTGGTTAGGAGCGATTCGGTAGCCGAGTAATTCCTGCCAAATCCTCCGATACCTTCCACCTTTGCGCCAGCTGCGTCTGAACCGCCCAAAACCAGTATCTTCCGTCTCAGCCGCGCCCGTAAGCGAGTCGATCACTAAAACATGCACAGCAGCTGCACAGCGTAGCCATAAACGCGTGACAGTCCGGGTGGGGATGGTTGATACATTCCCCTCCAGGAGGGCTAAATACCGAAGGAGTCCTGACATGAAGACCACAATGAAATCAACAGTGGCCGGCCTCGCGCTGGCAGCAGTGATTGGAGGCGGCGCGTTGGCAGCAGCTGCCTTGCCCGCGAACGCTGCCACCACCGGCGATTCCAGCCAGACCAGCACCGCTGCAAGCCCGGCTTCGTCCTCCACAGCTCGTGACGAGACCAAGGGCGGGCACCAGGCCAACGGCATTACGGAGACCCTGCTGACAGGTGATACGGCCACGAAAGTTACGGAAGCCGCTCTGGCGGCCAACCCGGGCGCCACCATCCAGAGGGTCGAAAACGATGCCGAGGGGGCGGTCTATGAGGCCCACATCATCAAGTCCGACGGCACCCGCGCCACTGTCTATCTAGACGCATCCTTCACCGTGACGTCCACGGAATCGGGCGGACCGGGCGCCGGAATGAAGGGCTGATACACGCACCAGGAACTACGTGGGGCGGTCCGCCGCCCACGGAAGTACCACAGCAAAACTCAGGGAAAACCAGGAAGCCCGGCACATGCGTGCCGCCTTCCCCGGCCTAACCACCCAGATGGCCAGGGAGTTTCCTCAACACTTCTTCAGGGCGCTCCGATCATTTCGGGGGATCGCATGAGTCGAAACTGATCTCCGTACAACTCTTCATTGTCACGGGTTCCGTGCCGGAGGAGACTTGAGGCGACGGCATCCCATCTCGGGCCGCCCGCGGGGCCGCCCGGCTGCGGGGCCTCACAGTACCCTGTAGCGGCTTGGTGGATCGATGAGCCCCGTGACATCCCGCGAAAAGGCCGCTCAGCGGTCGCACCATCTCTTGCCCTTGGTGGCTATCGCACTGATTGGATGTCTCGGCGGGTGCCAGTATGAGCCCGACGACGTCTCCCTCCCGTCCGCCGGTTTTCCGACTACGGAGCCTGCAAGGTGAGCAGAAGGTGTGGAGGTGAGCCGCGGGGTGTGGAGTCGTAAATCAGGGCGTCAGCGGGTAGCGGCGCTCATTGTCAGCCTGGGATTGGCGTTTTGGGTCGGCGGATGCACCTATGAGGAGCCGGATGGGGAGCGGCCGCTTCCCGATTCGGCCTTTCCGGTGCCTTCGACTTCGGAATCTGAATTATCTGTTGCCGCACGCGAAGGCTGGGGCCCTGATGCCCTGTTCTACACCGATGCGGGAAACCTATATGTCGGGGAAAACAGATGGCCACCGGCTCGCGTGGCGTCATTCACAACGACTTCCACTGGTGTGGTCTATGCGGATGCCCAGACGTCGAGGCTTGTTTGGGCAGACTGGGAACACAGCATCAGGAAGCTCGGCTGGCTGGAACCCAAGGAAACGCGCGCGGGCCGTCAATGGGGTGAGTTTCGGGATATTCGGGACATTGTCGGTAACCCCAGCCATGACCTGGTCTCTTGGGTCCAAAGGTACGAATACAACGCGGAAATCGTCGTCGTGCGTCCAAGCACCGGGGAGCGGCTCGCCCAGGCAGTGATCGAGTCTCTACCAGCCGAAAAAAGTGTGGTTTACGGATCAATCGATGATGCCGCCCTCTACTACGCAACCTCGCCAGGTGGAGGGGTAATCGAGGACGTGTGGGTTTGGCGGTGGGCCGCCGGCGAAGCTCCTCAACTGAGCAACCGCCATGTGGCCGATGTCAGTGGAGACATTTGGGCGGTGGAGAGGGAGGAGCGCATCGATTTCGAGAACACTGACGGAACCGTCTTGTCATCGGTCCACTCTTCCTATGGAGACCGGACGGCTTTCGGCAGTGGCCTCAGCCCTGGGGGCCGGTTTTGGTACGCCCCGGCCTATGACCTGATCGTCGAGACGGCGACCGGCACAAGCGTCAAGATCGAACGCGGTTTCCAGCAGCGCTACGGTTGGGCCGGCGCTGAAGAGTTGACCCTGATCGGCCCAGGTATCTCCGTTTGCTCAGCAATAACGGGAAAATGCGAGGGACCATTCAAGTCCATGAACACGACGGGCCACACCTACCACTTCGGACTTCCACTCAACTAAGACCGGTTAACCATCCCTCCCAAAAGCGTTGACGTCAGGCAGCCATGCTGCGCAGGGGCCTGGACAGAGTGCCCGGGCCCCTGCGCAGCATCCCGCTTGGATGCCAAGGAGATGCAGGTCAAAACACCACTGGAGGCAGCACGAATCGCCAGATATTGAGGGCCATACGAGGCGCAGGGTGTTTCGCGGTTGCGTCTCGAATCCCTAGCTTTGCAAGACAGTCGACGGAGCAGACCGCCCGACCTTCTAACAGCGCGGAGAGGCGGTGCTGCAGCAGCTGAACGGCACCAAACGCGCCATTTAGCGCTGCGAAAATACCGCACTTACCGCTGCGATTCACACCGCTGGCCCGTCCATCACCGATAACTGCTGACCGGCAGGATTCTGCGCCGTCCTGTTCAGTGCTGCCCAGGCCGCTTATGGCCTAGGTCGTGACCGGATGGATGGTTTTCCGGGCGGAATCGTAGCTCTCGGCGAATGTGGTCATCCGCTGGCTACCGACGTGGGGCCGCGGGTGGTGCCCGGAGGAATCGCGCTCAGCGCCTCGTACCTGGTTAGTACCACGCTTCCGGGAAACGTCAGCGTCTCCACGAGGTTCAGGTTCATCCAGCCGTCCAGCGCGGTGAAGAACGGCGTGCCGCCGCCCACCAGGACCGGATGGGTAACGATCGCATACTCGTCGATCAGCCCGGCCCGCATGGCCGCCCCGGCGAGCGTTGCGCCGCCGACCCTCATGGGGCCGCCGTCCTCGGCCTTGAGCCGGATGATCTCCGCGACCGCGTCGCCTTTGACCAGGCGGGTGTTCCAGTCAACCTTGTCGACCGTCGAGGAGAACACCACCTTCGGCGTGTCCCGCCAGTTCCGCGCGAACTCGATCTGCGCCGGGGTGGCGTTGGGCTGCTGGTCGCCAGTGGGCCAGTAGGAGCTCATCGTCTCCCAGAGCTTGCGCCCGTACAGCATCAGGCTGATCGCCCGCTCCTGGTCGAGCCACCACTGGAACAGTTCCTCGCTCGGCCCGCTCCAGCCAATGTCGTCGCCGGCCGCGGCGATGTAGCCGTCCAGGGTCAGGTTCATGCCGTAGATCAGTTTCCGCATGGCGCCAGCCTTCCGTCAGTCGGTCTCCAGCGTATAGATCGGGCTCGGCGCGGGAAATTCATCGCTGCGCGATGAGAGTGTTGCGTTCGCCAGGAGGAACGCGAGGAGGAACCAGCCACTGTAGAGGAGACTTGGATCCGGCGTGAGGGTGTCGTAGTCGATGCCGTCCTCCGTGCCAACCTGTCGAACCCCTGTCAGGAATCCTGCGGTCATCAGGCCCACGGCGATGGCAGCTATTGAGACATAGACCCGGCCGTTGCCGGCCCACCGGCGGTTGACCCACGGTATGAGGCGAACAGGGAAGCCGAGCACGACAACTCCGAGGATAGTGACCGCTGGCCTAATGAGACCGTTCAGAGCCAGGCCGACCAAACTCAGCAACCCGTCGTAGGCGACCGCCAGGGACATCTGGATCACGTACCAGCTTGGCGCCAGTATGGCGAAAGCCAGAGCCAGTTGGCCGAACGGCGTCATACCCGTGCTTCCGTAACGCTCACGAGGAAGGTCGCCTAGCTTTTGAGGGGGCATCGGCGGTGGTGCGGCGAGGTACTGCCAGTTGGCATCCCGGTACTGCGTGTCGCGGCTTACGGGGTAACGCGGGGGCCCTTGTGGGACACTCGCCCTTTCCCCGTAGTTGGCCTCTTCGCGCATGTCGGCCCTAGGCCGCTCTGTCATGGGCGGTCCGGCTGCTGAATCGGAGGGGGAGCGACGCGTTTACCGCGAGGAAAGTAAGGACGAAGCAACCGGCCGTGAGTAGGCCCGGATGGGGTGTCGTTACGTCAAAGGGAACTCCATCGATTACGCCAACTTGGCGCTCCTGTACGTTGAAAACGGCAATCAGGAGCCCTGCTCCGGCGGCCGCAATGAGAATGTACACTCGCCAGTTTCCCAGCCACCACCGGCTCAACCGGCGGTTCAGGCGAACAGGAAGGCCAAGCACCACGCCTGCCCCCATCACGAAAAAAGGTCCGATCATCAGGAAGATGACGGCGCCTAGGAACTCATATCCAGGGCTCGCAGACATCATGCATACGAACCACAGAACGCCAAGGATTGGATAGGCGATGGCCAGTTGGCTGATCGGGGCGATGTCAGGCATGTCAGCTGGTCTCACCCAGGCGCGCGGTTCCTCCGCTTGCGCCTCCACGTTCACTCGCGTCGGTGCATGTGAGTCTGCTTGTTCCCCCATCCCGTCATTATGCCGGAGTTTGCTCGGCCCTCCGCGGCCTTGCGCGCATGGCCGGCAAAAGGCTCAGACTTGATCACGCCTGGCTCTTGATGATGGTCATAGGTTCCGAGAGCGGTGGTGTTAGGGAGCGGCTAAAGGCTATCGGGACGAGGTGTGGCCATGGCTACGATGAGGCATGGGCCGAAAGAATTACCTGATCGAAGGCGTTTCTGGCACGGGCAAGACGGCTGTATGTGAAGAGTTGAAACGGCGAGGTTTTCACGCCATCAACGGCGACCGCGAGTTGGCTTATCAAGGCAATCCGGAAACCGGTAGACCGGTAGCTGGAGTCACTGGCATATCCGTGCATGATCATCACATCTGGGACGTGGACTCCGTTAGGGCTCAGATCGCAGACGAGTCTGAGGCAGTGACGTTCTTCTGCGGTGGTTCAAGAAATTTCCCTAAGTTCATTGACTTATTTGATGGTGTCTTCGTTCTCGAACTCGACCCTGAGACTTTATACCGGCGGCTTAACCAGCGGACACCGGGGGAGTGGGGAGGACGACCTGAGGAACGCGAAATGATCAAACACCTGCATCGGACAGGAGAAGATGTGCCAGGTAATGCAATCAAGATTGACGCCACCGTAGGCCTTGCGGAGGTCGTAGACGCAATTCTTAGCGCAATACGGACAATCTGAGAGTTGACGAGACTGGTGGAAGTTTGTGACTTTCGGCGATAAATGGCGGTGTTTTCACGGCGCTATTTGGCGCAGGGTGCCCGCAAGGGGAAGGCTATCCGGGCGGAGAGCTATTCACCGACTTGGCCGTCTACTGATTCGCGGAGAAGGTCGGCGTGACCGTTGTGGCGTGCGTACTCCTCGATCATGTGGGTGATTACCCAGCGGAGACTGGGTGACCTGCCGTCGGGCCAGGTCCTGCGCGTCTTGCAGTCGAGACCGCCGGCCTCGAAGGCCTTTTCCGCGGCGGTCCGAGCGCGGGCGACGGACTGCTGCCACAGGGTGCGCGCTTCGGCTGGGGTGTCTGCCCGGGCAGACTCCCACTCCCAATCCGGTTCTGCTGCCCAGTCCACCGAGGCCCAGGGCTCTCGGGGTGGCTCGTCATGGAGCCATCGCCCGAACCAGTCGTCCTCCACGCAGGCCAAGTGCTTCATCAGCCCGGCGAGAGTCATGGTGCTCGGAGGTAGGCGTTGCGAGAGTTGAGCGGCCGTGAGGTTGGCGCTCTTCCATGCGAAGGTCGCTCGCTGGTAGTCGAGGAACCCGGTCAAGGTCTCCCATTCGTTGCCGTCCAGAGGTGGCTCTGTGCGGCCGTGCTCATCTAGCGTCATAGGGAAGACCTTAGAGCAGAGGACAGACATGGACTTTGGAGCCGGGGAAGGATTCGACCAGACCGCCGTGCGTGTAGTGCCAGCGACTGCTGATCAGTGGCCCCGACTGGGGCACGTCTTCGGAGCCCGAGAGAAGGACCCAAACTCATGCTGGTGCCAACGATTTCTTCGGCACGAGGAGCCAGACAATCGGAGCGCGCTAGGACGTGAAGTGCAGGAAGCCGAGGTCCCGATCGGGTTGCTGGCCTACCTCGACGACGACGTCGTCGGCTGGACGCGGGTGGTACCGCGCTTGACGTTGCCGGGAGTCGCCGAGAATCGCGCACTCGCCAGGATCCTTGACGATGATCCCGACGCGTGGTGGGTGTCCTGCTTCGTGGTGCGCCGCGAATACCGAGGGAAGGGCATCGGAACTGTGCTGCTCGGCGCCGCGGTGGACTGGGCAGCGCAGCACGGTGCCTCCATGGTCGAAGGCCACCCCATTGACACCAGCGGTCTCGCCGGCGCCCCGTCGCCATCTGCCCTCTTCACTGGAACACTCGCTATGTTCGAGCGAGTCGGGTTTGCCGAGATCGGGCGTACCTACCCAACCCGACCAGTGATGAGACAGAAGCTCCTGAACCGTTAGCCGGACGCTCAGCGGGCACGGAATGGCGTGGAAGCAATCGCATTGACGCCTGAGCTGAGATGCCCGGAAGCGGATCCTTCACCGGGCGCTCACTCGTTCAAAGTCTCGCTCGGCGTCGACGCTACCTGGGCGTACTTTTGTCGGGATCGAGGAGCAGATCTGATTTTTTGTAGGGTAAGACTTGCTCAGGGCATGGACCTGCGGTTTGTGGTCAAGTCTGATGCCGGGCATCGGTCTACCTGGCCTGAGTCTGCCTACTCCCGATAAATCCGCTCGGCGTACGACGGCCCGTAATAGGACTCAAGGTCCTCCAACGGGGTTTCGGGTTGCGTGTAGGCCTTCGAGAGCACCGCGATGCTCGGCAGTACGTCCGTATTCCAGGTCTCGGGCTGCCACAGCCCGCTACGCAAGAATGCTTTGCCGCAGTGGGTGAACACTTCCTCCACGGAAACCACCACGGCGGCCCGCGGCCGGTGCCCTTTGACCACCATCAGGTCGAAGAATCCGGCATCGCGGACAATTTGTGCCGCCCCGTTGATCCGCAAGGTATCCGTACGACCGGGAATCACGGAAAGGATGCCGACGTTTGGGTTCTCCAGAATATTGTGGAAGCCGAACACGAGCTTGTTGCCTGGACGTTCCGGGATAGCGATGGTGTGGTCATCCAGCACCTGGATGAAACCGGCAGGATCGCCTTTCGGTGAGGCATCCACGCGACCATGCGCGTCCGTCGTCGAGATGACGCAGAAGGGGCTGGCGGCCAGCCATTGCCTGTCGAAATCGCTGAGTGAGGTGCGCACCTTCCGGCGCACACGCTCGAGCGGGAGCCCGATCAGGTCTTCGAGTTCGTCAGCGCTAGAGATGGTGTCCATGTCCCAAGCCTAAGTTGCTGGCCAAGCCGGTTGGCTATGGACGCCGGGTTGGCCGTGAACAAAATGTCCGTTGCCAATCCCTTTGCGGCTGCGGTTGCGGCGACTCACCGGGCAAAGAATCGGCCTTGCCCCTGACGCGTTCTGGGATCAATCGGGTAGCCGAGCTCCTCAAGGCAATCCAGCACCTCGTTGGGGTGATAGGTCCAGAATGTCCACCAGGTTCGGTCCCGCCGCAGGAATCCCAGACCGTGAAAGGCATCTAGGCCCCTCATCGTCCGGTAAACCAGACTGACGTCATCCCGTTCCAGCCTCCATGGGCCGAAGAACCTGCCTAGCCCATGCCGCGTCCGGAACTCCAGATGCTCCTTTGTCGGGACGAGAAGGATCCATGGCGTGCCTGCCCTGAACTTTCCAGGGACAGCGAGCCCTCCCCTGAATTCTGGCTGCATATCCATCTCTTTCCAATCCACCTCAAGGCGCTCTCTCACACCACCGTACTGGGCCTGATCGGGGAGGCGATTGTGACGTTCCTGCCCGATCCTGTTCGTCCGTGCAGACGATCTCTCCGGATGAAGTTCCCTAAATGACGCGAAGAAGCGTCGCGGCCAGCCACCGGCTTGCCGGCAGTGCAGGATGTCAGCTGGACGATCACGACGTGGTCTAGTGGGATCATGCCGATAAACATCGAAATCAAAGCGCGCGTGGACAGTGTCGGCAAGCTGCGCCGGGGCCCTCGTGGATGACGCGTCGTTCGTTGACCACGTCGCAGATCAGCTTGCTGCCCTTCCTGGCGTGCTTGCGGTGTCGCTTGGAGGGTCTCGAGCATCCGGCACTCATGGGCCTGGCAGCGACTGGGACTTCGCCCTGTACTACAGGGATCGTTTCGATCCCGCGGACCTGAGGGCCCTTGGCTGGGAAGGAACAGTCTCAGAAATAGGTGGCTGGGGTGGCGGTGTCTTTAACGGCGGAGCGTGGCTTGAAGTCGAGGGCCGTCGGGTCGATGTCCATTACAGGGATCTTCACGTTGTCGAACATGAGCTGGCCGAGGCGCAGCAGGGCCGCTTTCATATCGAGCCCCTCATGTTCCACCTGGCTGGTATCCCAAGCTATCTGGTCGTCGCCGAACTCGCGATGAATCGAGTCCTGCGGGGGGATCTGCCTCATCCGGCGTACCCACCGCGTCTGAGGGATGCCGCTCCGCCTGAATGGCGCGGGCGGGCCGACCTCACGTTGCATTACGCGCGCGCTGCCTATGTCGACGCCGGGAAGCTGACGGAACTGGCTGGAGCTCTTGCCACTTCCGCCATGATGAGCGCCCATGCTGTTCTGGCTGCTCGCGGTGAGTGGGTCACGAATGAGAAGCGGCTTCTGGAACGTGCCGGATTGCGCGATGTAGACGAGCTCATCAAGGGCCTCCGCGCCGATCCGCCCGCTCTTGAAGATGCGATCGAACGGGCCAATCAGCGCTTTCACCGGCCTTGGGCGCCGCTAACGGCTAGCGCGCCTGCAAAGTGGCCAGAGAACTGAGCCCACCTTCCGTCCGATAGCCGCCCCTATACAGGGCTTTGAATTGTCCGCTCAGCGTTCCTGAAGTGAAACGCCCTGCGTTTACAGCAGGCGGGGCTGGTGCGATGCTGAACGCACTGGGGCCGCTTTGGCTGTGGCTGAACAGGGGGTAGCAGAATGAAATGGAGCACGCCGAGACCGGAAAATCCATGGCCGCACGACATGCTGATCCGGGTCGAGGATGATCCGCACAACCTGACTCTCCTACTCTTTGTCCGGCAAGCATGGTCGATCGCTACTGATATGGGGATCCCGCCGCTGGAACCCACGCCCGACTTCGGTGATTCCCAGATGCCGACCTCAGCAGATGCCGCTACATGGAGCACGCGCTGGATAAAGGCGTGGAGCCAGGCATGGGGCTGGTACGACATCAATGATCCGACGCACCATCCCACTCCCGCAGAGATGCGCGAGTCCCCAGATCCGAGCCAGGGCTTGAACCCGTTCATCCCACCCTTTTGGGCCCAGCAGTACGAATGGGAGGGCCTGGACCGCGACGCCTACCAAGCCTGGGAACAAAGTCTCATGCCCAAATTCCCACAAGATGCCGAGCCCCGAAGCCTTCAGGCACTCATTCCAGCGTGGAAGAGCGGAATCAACACCGTCATCGTTCTTCCTTACAAGGGATACTTCGCACAACGACTGAGCCGACGGCACCTCGCTGTGTCAGCTGACGTAAGAAACAACCCAGACGAGTACAGCAGGGCCTTGAGAGAGCACAACAGTAAACGACGTCCCGTAGAGGGTTCGGCTTGTGGACAGCTGAACCGCGCTTGCCTTTACCCCGGCAACGACGGGTCGGGAGAAGCTAGGCGGCCTGGTCTTGGAGCAAGCCGCGTTCACTGAAAACCCTTTTGGCGATGAAGGTGGCGTTCACGGCTTTGGGTATGCCGCAGTAGACCGCGGAGTGCAGGAGCGCTTCGACGATCTCGTCCGTGGTGAGACCGACGTTGAGGGCTGCGTTGATGTGGACGTCGAGCTGGGGTTCGCAGCCGCCCAGAGCGGTCAACATGCCGAGTGTCACCAACTGGCGGTCGCGAGGGGCAAGGCCGGGTCGCACGTACATCTCCCCGAAGGCCCAGGCGACGACCTGATGCCCGAGTTCAGGCGAGACATCGGCCAGGGAGTCGATGACTTTCTGGCCGGCGGCGCCGTCGATTGCGGTCAGGGCTTCCATCCCGCGTTCGAAGGACTCCTCCCGAGCGTGAGCCGCATTGGTTGGGGTGTTGTCGATGCTCATCGTCGATCTACTTTCTTCTCTGAGTTCAGCTGCTGTTCGTAGTGGGTGATCTTGTCGTCCAGGGCGAGTGCGTTCTGTTGGAGGGCGCTGATGTGGGCGGCAAGTACCTCGGCATGGTCGCGTAGCAGAGCGATCCTGTCTGGGATGGTTGCATCTCCGGCCGCCCGGAGCCGGGCGAAGCGTTTCATGTCGGCGATCGACATTCCGGTTTCTCGGAGACGAAGCAAGAACTCCAGCCATGCCAGGTCTGCGGAGGCGTAGCGACGCTGGTTGCCGGTCGTTCGCCCTACTCGCTCGATCAGGCCGGCCTTTTCGTAGTAGCGCAGAGTGTCGGCCGAGAGCTTGGTGAGCTCAGAAACCTCCGCGATTGTCAGGGCCGACTCCTGCTGCGTGAGCGCGTCTTTCATTGCCATACCGTGAGCCTAAAACTTGGAGCGCACTCCAAGTCAAGGTCAATCACCAAGTCGCTCTTCCACGGCAAGACGAGTGATTCCCGCAAGGGGATGGTCTTCCGGACGGCTCCCGGTGCTCGATAGAGGATCCTCGTCCAAAGCCCGCATTTAGCTCGCCCGTTCAAGGACGTCGTAGAACGCGACGGCGCTCCCCAATGCTCAGTAGTTCAATCTGGCCCAAGGTAACGGTTCCGCGAAGGGTCGTCGGCTTATAGGCCTACGGCCGCCACGACAATTCCGATCACTATTACCACTCCTCCAAATACCGCCATGCCAACACTAAAGACGCGCGATACTCCTTTCGTCGCCTGGTTACCGTTGCCAACTCCACGAAGGATCATCAGCATAAAAGACGAATACAGGTTCCTGCCGAGAATGATTAGTATGCCGAAGACAACCGCTACGGCCCCTAGGAAGGCTGTGGTCGGGTCTCTCACCCTCTCCCCACCTTTCCCCCCATAAGCCCGAAGATCAGGAAACCTACTCCTATGAGAAAAATCAGGCCCGGAAAAACCACTCCGCCGATTTCCTGAAAACGTCTGAACCTCCCGGCGTCCCTGTCTGGGAAAGTCCGCGAGTACCCCTTGACGACGACTCCGCGGACAAGCCGAATGAGAACGTAGCCCAGGATGCTTATGCCGATGGCAAACAGCCCAAAAAGTACTTCATCTGACACCTGAGCTCCCTCCGTCGACTAGTACTAAACATGATCGAACACCCGCCGCCTATGCCGCTACCGTGCGTCCGTAAGCCGGTCCGCCACCGGGGCAAGGGACAACCAAGATTGTTGGACAACGATTCGCCGGGTTTCCGCAACCGCCTGATTCCCGTAAGACCCGCCCGATAAAATGCCCGGTGATGGGGGGATAAACGGCTACGTTCAAGACTATGACCGGACTGCTGATCGGATATGCGCGCGTATCCACGAATGACCAGGACCTAACCGCCCAGAAGAACGCCCTGGCCGCTTTGGGTGTGTCGCCGGACAAAACCTTTACCGACCAGGGCCTGGGCCTTACCGGCGCCAACCGGGCACGCCCCGGTCTAAGGGAAGCGCTGGCCGCTTGCCGTGCCGGAGACACCCTGGCTGTAACCAAACTCGACCGTCTGGCCAGGTCGCTGCGGGATGCGAAGGACATTGTTGACGAACTCACTCGTCGAGAGGTCAAGCTAAGCATCGGCGGCTCCGTCTACGACCCGACCGATCCCGTAGGACGCCTTCTCTTTAACGTCCTGGCCATGGTCGCCGAATTCGAAGCTGACCTGATCCGGGCGCGCACCCGCGAGGGCATGCAGGTGGCAAAAGCAAAAGGCCGTCTCCGGGGGAAACAGCCCAAGCTCTCCAAAAGGCAGGAAGCCCACCTGGTCTCCCTTCATCGGGCAGGGACACACACGACGGCGGAACTTGCCGAGCTCTTCTCTGTGGCGCGCTCAACCGTCTATCGCGCCATCAAACGCGGCGGCGACACGATTCAGCCCCTTTAGCGGACACATCAGGGGTGACGGTAATGATGGAAGTGGCTGTGTTGCGGTGTGACTCTGGGTACGACTGACGCCCGAAGGGTTTGTCTTCTAAATGATCTGTCCGCCGCAGCACAGCTGCAGTAAAACGCGGCGGCCAGGTGGACATGACCTCATAGGAGCCTGTTCAGTGGAATCCCATTACCGTCTTGTCTGCCCACCCGGCCGGCGTGCCCTTTATGTCCCACCGCACGCAACGGAAGGTAGGGCCAGTTTCATCATGGCAAACGAGCACCGGAAAGTCATCGTCGGGATCGACACCCACGCCGATACGCATCACGTCGCCGTCATCACCGAAACCGGCGTCCATGTCGCCGATAAGGAATTCCTGGCCGTTGGGTCCGGCTACCAAAAGATTATCGCGTTCATCACCGGCTTCGGACAGGTCCTCGCCGCCGGAGTCGAAGGCACCGGCAGCTACGGCGCCGAGCTCTCCCGTGTCCTGACCAAAGAGGGCATCGAGGTCTTGGAGGTCATGCGCCCAAACCGGCAGGGGCGCCGGCTGAAAGGGAAGTCGGATCCGTTGGATGCCTACCAGGCCGCCGAGTCCGCGTTGGCCGGCCGAGGCACCGCCACACCCAAAGCCCGGGACGGAGCCGTGGAAGCCCTGCGCGTCCTGCGGGCCGAGAGGTCCACGGCGATGCGGGCGCGGGTCGCGGTCATGAACCAGGTCCAGAGCTTCCTCGTCTCCGCCCCCGAGGCGCTGCGCGCCAAATACCGTGGCCTGACCAGCGCCGCGATGATGGCCGCGCTGGAGAAGACCCGCCCGGCAGGGGACATATCAGAACCTTTAAACGCCACCGCCACCGCGCTCAAACGCCTCGCGGTCCGCTACCGGGCACTGCATCAGGAATTGGCGCTGATCGATGCCGAACTCGACGCGATCCTCACCATCCACGCACCCATGCTCCGTGACCTGCACGGGGTTGGCACAGACGTGGCCAGCCAGCTGCTGGTCACCGTGGGAGACAACCCCGAACGGGTCGGGACCGAAGCCCAATTCGCGGCCCTCGTCGGCGTTGCACCGATCCCCGCATCCTCAGGAAAGACCAGCCGGCACCGGCTCAGCCGCGGCGGCGACCGGCAGGCCAACAAAGCCGTCCACCACGTAGCTCTGGTCCGGATGATGAGCGACACCCGCACGAAAACATATGTCGTCAGACGGCGGGGCGAAGGCAAAAGCACCAAGGAAATCATGCGCTGCCTCAAACGCTACATCGCCCGTGAAATCTATAACCAGCTCCTCCATCCGCAACCGGCACCGGACGCAGGAGCCCTCCGGGCACTGCGCAAAACCAAGAACATCACCCTCCAGGCCGCAGCGGACAACCTCCACGTCTGGCCCACCGCACTGTCCCGGCTCGAACGGGGGCACACCCGCGACGACCTCTTCCACCAACGCTACGAACACTGGCTCAACGAACATTGACAGCTATAGGAGCATCATTTAGCGCCGCGAAAATGCCGCCATTTATCGCTGCGATTCACATGGAAGTTAGTGCCAGATGCCCATATCTCAGAAACCAAGGAAACGGGACACCCCTGAGACCGAGCGGACAGGTCAGCCGGCAACAGGAATGCTACTCCCGGTGCGGTCAACGGCCGGACATACATACTTCCCGTAGTATCCCTTCCCTCGGACAAAAACTGACGACCCTTGGCTATCAGCCTGAGAGGAACGCATGCCTGAATTCGCTGTTCTGATCTACGCAAACGACTCCTTGCACGCACCTGAGGCCACGAAAGAGGAGCTCAAGGAGTGCGACGAACACTTCGACTCTCTCGTCACCACCGGTCGCATGCGCATCGCGTATGCCCTCACGCCGCGGGACCATGCGCGAACAATCCGAGCGGCCGGCCCCGCAGACGGCCCTTATGGCGCGGGCGGTGACGTCGTCGCCGGGTTCTACATCCTGAACGCGACGGACATCGACGAAGCGCTAGACCTGGCCCGCAAGGATCCTTCCATCCTCACCGGCGGTGGAGTGGAGGTTCGTCCTGTGCACAGCGGCGGAGTCGTCGCCCGTACCTGAGGGAACGCGTAACCAGTCGCACTCCGTTGCCCGAGGACTTATGGCCCGCTGTTAGCTCTTGCTGAAGACCAAACACACGTTCTGGCCACCAAATCCGAATGAGTTGGAGATGGCCGCGTTTTGTGTGCCGTGACGAGGCGTCGTGGCAACGTCCAGTCCGATCTCCGGGTCGACGTTTCCGTTGTGGAGATTGCGTGTAGGAGGAATGATGTCGTGCGTAATGCTTTGGACGGTCAGGATGGCTTCGACTGCTCCGGCGGCTCCGAAGAGGTGCCCCAGGGAAGCTTTGGGCGCTGTCACAGTTGGGGCGTCACCGAAAATGGTCCTGATCGCCTTTGCTTCCGCCAAATCACCGACAGGTGTCCCGGTGGCGTGCGCGTTGATGTGCCCGATGTCTGCTGTGCTCATGCCTGCATCGTTGAGTGCTTTATGGATGGCGCTGATCTGACCCGCCCCGTCATCCGCCGGTGCAGTCATATGGAACGCATCGGAGGCGATACCCACTCCCCGGAGGACAGAAAGGACGACAGCACCGCGGGCCTTGGCATGTTGGGCGCTTTCCAGCACCAGGATGCCGGCACCTTCACCCAGAACGAAGCCGTCGCGGTCCGCGGCAAATGGACGCGATGCTGAGCCCGGGTCAGCGGTACGCGTTGAGAGCGCACGGGTCTGGAGAAAAGATGCGACCGTTATAGGGGTGATGGCGGCCTCGGCGCCGCCAGCTATGACCATGTCAGCTTCGCCTGAGCGAATCAGTCGGGCTGCCTGGACCAGCGCTTCCGCGCCGGATGAACAAGCCGAGACGGGGGTATACGAGCCTGCCTTGGCGCCATAGCGAATGCTCAAGGCGGCAGCCGGACCATTAGGCATCAGCATTGGCACCGTTCGTGGTGAAACCCGGCGCAGGCCCCGGCTCTCTAGAACGTCGTCCTCCCGGAGCAGGGTCCCAATCCCTCCGACACCGGTCCCTACAACCACGGCCAGCCGGGTGCCATCGACCACAGGAGTGCCAGCATCTGCCCAGGCCTCCGCCGCCGCAACCATGGCAGCCTGCTGAACGCGGTCCAACCGCCTCGCTTCCACGGGGCTAAGGGACATGGCCGGGTCTGCTGCCATCGGAGCGGCGACCGTGACGGGAAGCCCGCTGCCCTGCAGAAAGTCCATGCCGACGTCCCGAATCCCGGAACTTCCAGCCAGGAGGGACTGCCACGTCGTGGCCACGTTCCCACCCAAAGGTGTAGAAGCCCCCACCCCTGTCACCACAATTTCTGTTGCATGCACAGCGATCACTCCACCCAGCCGATTATCTTGTATGGCATACAAAATAGCGCGGAAGTTGTATGAAGTACAATTTTCGTATGGTCGCTAAACACAAGATTAAGCCGGAGGGACCGTCTCAGGCCAGGGGACACTCAACCCGGCAAAGAATCCTTGACAGTGCCATGACGCTTTACCTTTCCAAACCGACTGGCGACGTCAGCGTGGCAGCCATCGCAGCTCACGCTGGCGCTTTCCCCAACCAAGTGACCTACTATTTCGGCTCAAAGGACTCGCTCTTTGTCCACGCGGCTTTCCTGGCCCTGCTCCACGACGCCGAGCGCGTTGAAGCCGTCGGGCTCTCAGTGCAAAGTCCGTCATCATTTAGCAGCGCCATGGCCCGGACCGTGCTGATTCTGCCCTCCATGCCGCTAGTTGTCCGTGCCTTGGCAGTGGGAACCTCACGCCCGGATCTCGCAACGGTCGTCGACCAGCACCTGAATCTGCTGTTCCGCCAGTCAGAGCGATACCTCGCCCGCCTACTGAGGCAAAAAAGCTGGGAGATCCAACGTCCCCTGCCAGTCGAAACCAGGACCTTTTGGAGCGCAGCGTTCGGAGCAACACTCCTTTCGCAAGCAGGCGTTACAGGAGACGGCAATGATCTCGATCTTGCAGGAACTTTGACCGTAAAAAGGGATGAGTGCATCCCGTGAATCCCTGAGACTAGGCGGACAACCGCCCACAGGGTTCTTGGCCCCTGCCTCTGCGGCAGATGCGATCAATGTCCCGCACCGCGGCCGCCGTCACTTCAGGGCAAGAGGCAACGTCAGTGACGGAAGGGCCGGTTTCGGCGATTAGAACATCGCATCGATTTCCTTCGCCAGTTCCGTTGGGTGGTCAAGGAACCCCATATGTCCACCGGCTACCGTCCGGCGGTCGACTCCGGCAGAGGAAGCTATCCACTCTGCCGCCTCTACGAAGAACGGGGCGGTTTGTTCCGCGCTGAGCACTGCCAGCGGCACGCCCATTCCTGACAAGGCCTCCGGTTCGGGCCGCCAGGAGGCAAAAGCTCCGAACTCCGCTTCCAGCAGGACCCGGGCGTTGGTCCGGAGGCTGTCAAGAAAGTCCGGCGGCAGCAGCGGGGCGGCGTCCCCGGCAGCGAACTGGACGAAGGCCTCGGCCCCGCCGGCAAGTCCGCCGGTCTCCACGCCGGCCGCGATCACTGGCTGGACCGTCGCCATGGCGTCGTCGGGATTGGACAGAACGCCCAGGAGCGCCGGCTCGTGGAGCACGACGCCGGCAAAGCGCCCGGGAGCGTTCAGGGCTGCGCCCAGCGCTATCAAAGCCCCGGTGCTGTTGCCGAAGAGGACGGCCGGCTCTGCCGCCAGCGTTTCCACCAGGGCAACAAGGTCGCCGGCCTGCTGGTCCACTGAGGTCTCCGCCCAGTCCGGCCGCTGGGAACTGCGCCCGTTGTTCCTCCGGTCATAGGTGATAACTGTGTGGTTCTGGCCAAGGATGCGGGCGAGTTCAACGTATTGCCGTGCGTCACCGCCGGCACCCGGGACGAGCAGGACCGGAGTCCCGTGACCTGTCACTTCAACGTGAAACGTGGTGCCGTTGGCCTCTACCTGGGCGGCGCCATCAATTGTGCTCATGTCCTTCACCTTTTTCGATTGCGGTTTGCTTTCCCCTTCATTGGACGCCCGGGCGGGACCTGGCGTCCAAGACCGTTATGGACTCGGACGATCACAAATTCTTATGATGGGCCATGGAGATCCGCCAACTCCGGCGTTTCCTTGTCCTGGCTGAGGAACTGCACTTCGGCAAAGCCGCCGCCCGGCTCCACATCGCCCAGCCGGCCCTGAGCCAGGAGCTCAAAGCGCTGGAAAAGGCGCTGGGGCTCCGGCTCGTGGACCGCACCCACAACCACGTTGCCCTGACAGACGCCGGCCGCCGCCTCCAGCAGGAAGCTGTTCACATCATCCAGGCGCACGACGCAGCGGCGGCATCCATGGAAGAGCTGCGCAATCCTCCCAGCGGAACACTCAAGCTGGGGGTGGCTGTGGGCGTTGCGTACCCGCTGCTGGCGGAACTGCTCCAGGATCTCGGCTCAGGCGGACTGGGTCCTGGCGACGCAGCACCGGAGGTGGACATTAAGCCCGCGGCAGCAAGGGAAGGCGTCCAGAAACTTCTTGAGGGCGAGTTTGATGCCGTTTTCATTCACGCGGTGCCGCCAGTGGACGAACGGATCGGTGTGCTGACCCTGGAAACGGAGCCGATGGGGGTAGCCCTTCCGTCCGGCAGTCCGCTGGCAAAGCTGGCTGCCGTCAGCCCCGTGGATCTGAGCGGTGAGGCTTTGATCTGGCTGCAGCGCGACGGCGACCCCGACGTTCGCGAGCGGGTGCTGGGTTTGTTGGTGGACGCCGGCATGGTTCCAGGCCCGCACCGGTGGTCGCCGAGCATTGCCACCACCATGAGCCTGGTGGCCGCCGGCCTTGGAGTGTCCTTCAAAACGCCGCATCAGGTAGTGCCTGGTGATCCGCCCGGCGTCGCATGGCGCCCGTTTGCCGGGGTGTCGCTCCCCATGCCCACGGTGCTGGTCTGGCTCCGGCACGGGGCCTCGCCGCTGACCACCCAGCTGGTGGCCCACGCCCGGCGGTATGTCGCGAAAAAAACGTAGGGCAGCCGCTGGCGCGAAGGCGAAAATACGCTGTGGGAGAACCGGCCCACTTCTCCCGGCAGCCTACTGGTTGCCCCCAGCAACCAGACGTAAACTGACCTTCGAACCGCTTCCGGCGGGACCGAAATGGGTAGGAGCCCGATGCTCTGGAAACTTCTTGTTCAATACCTGCGGCCGCATCAGCGGCTGCTGATCGCCGTCGTCATCTTCCAGCTGGCGCAGTCCATTGCGTCGCTGTACCTGCCCACCCTGAACGCGGACATCATCGATCAGGGCGTGGCGAGGGGGGACACGGGATACATCCTGTCCACGGGCAGTGTCATGCTGCTCATCACGCTCGCCCAGATAGCCTGCGCCGTTACCGCCGTGTATTTCGGCGCGAAGGCTGCCATGGGCGTTGGGCGTGACCTGCGCGGTGCGATCTTCGGGCGGGTGGGGGAGTTTTCCGAGCAGGAGGTCACGCGCTTCGGCGCGCCGTCGCTGATCACCCGCTCCACGAACGATGTCCAGCAGGTTCAGCAGCTGGTGCTGATGAGCGCCACGATGATGGTCGCAGCCCCTATGCTCAGCATCGGCGGCGTGATCATGGCCATCCGCCAGGATGCTCAGCTGTCCTGGCTGATCGCCGTCTGCGTCCCGGTGCTACTCGTCGCCGTCGGCCTCATCGTCACCCGGATGGTGCCCCTGTTCCGGAAGATGCAGACCCGGATCGACACGGTCAACCGGGTCCTGCGCGAGCAACTCACGGGCATCCGGGTGGTCCGCGCGTTCGTCCGGGAGGACATGGAAACAGCCCGGTTCGCCCAGGCGAATGCCGATGTCACCGACGTTGCGCTGCGGGCCGGACGCCTGATGGCGCTGATGTTCCCCGTGGTCATGCTGGTGCTGAACGTCTCCAGCGTGGCGGTCATCTGGTTCGGCTCGTTCCGGATCGAGGACGGCTCCATGCAGGTGGGCACCCTGATCGCCTTCCTCAGTTACCTCATGCAGATCCTGATGTCCGTCATGATGGCCACCTTCATGGCAGTGATGATCCCCCGCGCTGCGGTGTCCGCGGACCGGATCGGCGAGGTGCTCGCCACCGAGTCCAGCGTCCGGCCGCCGCTGAAGCCCGTCAGCAGTGCTGTACGGCGCGGCGAACTGGAAATGCTCGACGTCGGATTCGCCTACCCGGGTGCCGACCAGCCCGTCCTCAGCGGCATCACCTTCACGGCCCGGCCGGGGCAGACGACAGCGATCATCGGCAGCACCGGGTCGGGCAAAACCACCCTGGTGAACCTCATGCCTCGGCTTTTCGACGCCACCACAGGATCGGTGCGGATCGACGGCGTGGACCTGCGCGAGCTGCACCCGGACCTGCTCTGGGGGCACATCGGCCTGGTCCCGCAGCGGCCGTACCTGTTCTCCGGCACGGTGCGCAGCAACCTTCTGTACGGCAAGCCGGACGCCACCGAGGATGAACTCTGGACCGCGCTGGGCATCGCCCAGGCCAGGGACTTCGTGGAGGAGATGGAGGGTGGCCTGGACGCGCCGATTTCGCAGGGCGGCACCAACGTCTCCGGCGGGCAGCGGCAGCGGCTGGCCATTGCCCGGGCGCTAGTGAAGCGGCCCGAGTTGTACATCTTTGACGACTCGTTCTCCTCGCTGGACACCGGCACTGACGCCCGGCTGCGCTGGGCCCTCAAACACAACACTGCCGGTGCCACGCTGGTGATCATCGCCCAGCGGGTATCCAGCATCGTGGACGCGGACCAGATCCTGGTGCTCGACGACGGCAGGATCGTCGGGCGCGGAACGCACGGTGAGCTCCTGGAGACTTCGGAGACGTACCGCGAGATCGTCTCCTCGCAGCTGGCAGCGGAGGAGACAGTATGAGCACGCAGCGTCCCGGCCCAAACGCCGGAGGCACCGCCGGAAGGGGAGCGGCCCCCGGAACCGGGACGGCCGACGTCGTACGCATTCCGCGGCCGGCGGCCGGTCCCGGCAGGGGCGGCCCGTTCGCGGGGATGAACATCCCCGCCGAGAAGGCGATGAACTTCAGCGGCTCGGCGAAGCGGCTGCTGGGCACGCTGCGGCCGGAGCGGGCCTGGCTGCTGCTGGTGCTGTTCATGGCGGTGGCAGGGGTGACGCTGCAGGTCATCGGGCCCCGGCTGCTGGGGGAGGGCACCAACCTGATCTTCTCCGGCGTCGTGTCCAAGCAGCTGCCGGCAGGGGTGACCAAGGCCGAGCTGATTGCGCAGCTGCGGGCCGCGGGGGAGAACCAGAAGGCGGACATGCTCGGCCCCATGGCGCTGACGCCGGGGACCGGCATCGACTTCGCTGCCCTGGCCTCTGTGCTGACGTGGGCGCTGGTGCTGTATGTGCTGGCGTCGGCGTTCATGTGGGTGCAGGCATACGTGCTGAACGGCGTGGTGCAGCGGACGGTGTACGGGCTGCGCGAGGAGATCGAGGGGAAGATCAACCGGCTGCCGCTGCGGTACTTCGACTCCATCCAGCGCGGTGAGCTGCTGAGCCGGGTGACGAACGACGTCGACAACATTTCCCAGAGCCTGCAGCAGTCCATCAGCCAGGCCGTGACGTCGGTGCTGTCCGTGCTGGGCGTGCTGGTGATGATGTTCATCCTCTCGCCCACGCTGGCGCTGATTGCGCTGGTGACCATTCCGCTGACGCTGGGGATCACGGCGCTGATTGCCAAGCGCTCGCAGAAGATGTTCGTGGCGCAGTGGAAGCACACGGGGGAGCTGAACGGGCAGATTGAGGAGACGTACACCGGGCATGCGCTGGTCAAGGTGTTCGGCCGCCAGCAGGAGGTGGGGGAGCGGTTCCGGCAGAAGAATGTGGAGCTGTACGAGGCGAGTTTCGGCGCGCAGTTCATTTCCGGCCTGATCATGCCGGCCATGACGTTCATCGGGAACCTGGTGTACGTGGGGATCGCCGTGGTGGGCGGCCTGCAAGTGGCGACCGGGGCCATGCAGCTGGGGGACGTGCAGGCGTTCATCCAGTACTCACGGCAGTTCACCCAGCCGCTGGCGCAGCTGGGGTCCATGGCGAACCTGCTGCAGTCGGGCGTGGCGTCGGCGGAGCGGGTGTTCGAGCTGCTCGATACAGATGAGCAGTCACCCGATCCGGTTCCCGGTTCCTCGCCCGACGGGCTGGGCCGCGGCCGGCTGGTGTTCGAGAACGTCTCCTTCTCCTACTCGCCGGACAAGCCGTTGATTTCGGATCTTTCGTTGGTGGCCGAGCCCGGGCAGACGGTGGCTATTGTGGGCCCGACCGGTGCGGGGAAGACCACGCTGGTGAATCTGATGATGCGGTTCTACGAGCTGGATGCGGGGCGGATAACGCTCGACGGCGTGGACGTCACGGCCATGACGCGGAACGAGCTGCGCTCGCGGATGGGCATGGTGCTGCAGGATACCTGGCTGTTCGGCGGCTCCATCCGGGACAACATCGCGTACGGCCGGCCTTCAGCGTCCGAGGCGGAGATTCTTGAGGCCGCGCAAGCGACGTACGTGGACCGGTTCGTGCACTCGCTGCCCGAGGGCTACGACACCGTGCTTGACGACGAGGGCTCCAACGTCTCCGCCGGTGAGAAGCAGCTGCTGACCATTGCCCGGGCGTTCCTGGCCCGGCCTTCGGTGCTGATCCTTGATGAGGCGACTTCTTCAGTGGACACCCGGACTGAGGTGCTGGTGCAGAAGGCGATGAGTGCGCTGCGGTCCGACCGGACTTCCTTTGTGATCGCCCACCGCCTGTCCACGATCCGCGACGCCGACCTCATCCTGGTGATGGAGGCCGGCCAGATCGTGGAGCAGGGGACTCACGCTTCGCTGCTCGCCACCGGTGGGGCGTATGCGCGGCTGTACGAGGCGCAGTTCGCGGCTCCTGTGGCGGAGGTTTAGGGTTGCCTGAGTCAGAAATTAGGCCCCTCTGCCTATTGATCTGCTAGCGGATAGAGCGATGGCTCGAGCGATTGCCCTGTTGACGTCGGAATACTTGAACTGACGGATAGAGTGCGCGTAGGCCATACCATAAACCGAGTCTGGGCTATCCTGCTGCAGAGCCCAACCTCGGCACTCGCGAATAAAGCTCTCGAACGGCGATCCCGCAGCGAATGTCTCCAAATCTGCCCATGAAGCCCAATCGACTGATTCAGCCCAAGCAGACGAACGGGCAGGGCCAGCCTTATGAAAGATGATGCTTAATTCTAAGGTTACGGGGTCCAATGGCGCGGCATTTGGTCCTAGGTCACCGAAATCGATGAGAATCGGTCTTCCATCAGGCGTTACTAGAACATTTTCGCCATGCAAATCACCGTGACATATTCGGGACTTCATGGCAATCTCGCAGGACTCAATTGCTCGGAATTCCTCGATACTTTCGTTTAATGTCTCAAGTTTATCATTATTGATCCTACGTTTCCGTAGATCTCCAAGCCTGGTGGGAGCTGGGTCCACCGCATGTTCCCAAGGCGTGGTTGCGATCTTTAAAGCCTTAACTGCTTCTGCGGCTTTTAGGTCGCTCGTTCTCAAAATACCGAATAAGGAATCGCAGCCGTCCGCAAGGTTTGATATCAGAGCGGCCTGCCCTCGAAGACCAGCCGTTATCGGCGGGAGAGAAGGTGCAAAGTTTGCACCCTGCAACCTATTAGGGACGAACTCCTGAAATCGAAGGGTTTCGCTTTCAGCATCAGCGAAGGAAACGACCTTCATGAATACGTTTGCCCTTCCTGACTGAGTTGATGAGAATGACACACGACCGAGTGGCGCATTTGAAAGCCCGCCAGGCATGGCGTGAATTTCCGCTTGGGACATGCTTATCTGCTTGGCGTAGATTCTTACGGCGCGCAGAAACATGTCATCTTCGACGTCGCCAGATAAAACTTGACATGAGGTATCGAGTGAAGTTAAAGCGGAGAAAAGAGCACGAACCAAAGCTTCAAACCTATCAAGGTCATCCTTCTCGATGAGTTGGACCATGGGATAACCACTGAGGCCAAAGACGTTCTGAGTACCGCCAAATGAGAGCGGGGTACTTGTATTGCGGGGCGTCGCAAATGCCGAGAGAAAAACAATTGGTGTGCCAGGGCATGATTCTCGCGCCTCCGTATGTACGGCGAGCCCGTGGCGATCACTTATGTCAGCGCTAGCAGCATACGGAGGGATACGGAGATCGCATACGATGAGATCAAATCCCTCCGTATGGAGGACCTTCACGGCTTCATCCCGTGAGCCCACTACCGTCACGAATGCGCCCGGCGCAGCGGCATCGATGCCTGCCATTGCCTGCCGCACGCTGCGGTCCTCATCTTCAACCAGGAGAATCTTCATATTTGCCTTCGCTCGGAGTCGGTAGGGGCCATCTGATCTCACATGACGTTCCGCCACTTTCGCGCGATATCAGGTTTATGGAACCGTCCAATGACTTGATAGCACGCTTGGCTATGGTTAATCCCCAGCCAAAATGGGCATCTTTGGACTTCTTTGTGACTCCGGGTTCGTACAGGTTCTCTCGGGCGTCGGGTAGGCCGATGCCCTCATCCAGCACAGAAATCCATGCCTGGAGCTCATTCGCACCGCAGTTAACTATGACCGTCTTCTTTGTATTCTCACTTGCTTCTACTGCGTTCCGTAATGCATTTTCCAAGGCCAAGCGGATAAGCCCTCGATCACCTTTTGCAGACACGGTATCAACTCGGGAGGCAACTGCTTGATTTCTGGTGAATCCGCTATCACTGATTACTTCTACAACAAGATCGACCAAGTCGAACTCCATCCAATCGGGTGGCGTCGAAGCTTCGTTTAACCGGCGGATCGTTACTAGTAGATCCTTCAGACGCTCGATTCGGCGCGAAATTATCGATCCCGTGTATTCCGTTCCGATTGCATTTTTTGCCGCTCCATGGATGTCTGCGATCAGAGGCTTTATTTCATGAAGTATCACTTGCGTTACTGACTGGATCGCCTCAGCTTTTATGTCTTCCAATTCCAACGCAGGGATGGAAATCCAGGATTCCTCATAGCTTGGATTACCTGCTGACTCCCACTTTGAAATAGCCCTGTCCAGGGCTGCTTTAACCCATGAATCCGGCTCAGTAGACCTGAGCTGACGGAGTCGGGACATCGAGGGGGCGGAGTCTAGCTCCATCAGCATCCGCGCACCACGAAGACGTTCGATGGCCTTTCGCGAAGCCAGTAGAAAGAACGGCTCGCCGTCTCTCACTACCTACAGTCCTCTACGGTCATAGAAAGTCGCCCTAGTAGCGAACGCCTCTGTTCCGCCTTCCATGATGCGATTTACTGCCGAGACAATTTGGTGGTCATCTAGGCAACCTTGATGAGAAACGAATCCCTTTTCCCCGTCGGACTCCATAACAACCACCCAATCTGCCCCGCCTAGCACGGGGATGTTGGCATTGTGGCTAGTCAGGATGAATTGATCGCCCGCTTGGCGGCGCTGAAGGGCTCTAACCAGAGTCGAAGCTATGAAGGCGTTATCCAAGTGGTCTTCCGGTTGGTCCAATACTAGGGGGTCACCGTGGTGACCAAGCAGGACGGGCAGCACAGCAGTGCAACGTTGGCCTATCGATAAGCGGTCGGTGGGCTTGTACTCTGGGCCGTCCAGCAGGTCAAGACCAACGCCGTCGTCGATCGCTGCAGTAATAATTTCCGCAGCTCCCTGACTTTGTAGGGCCACGACGATGGAGAGTGCCCGCTCAGGAGCGATACCCAACGCTGCACCCAGGGCGGCTGAGTTTGTTGTTTCGACCCAAGTGACCAGTTCCTGGGGAGATACCTCACGGGCCAGCTTGGGTGCTATCGAGTTGTAATGGATGCCGCTACCCCGGAGGGCACCGATGATGGCGGAGCTGTAGTTTTCGATGTTCTCGGATTTAGCCACTCGAACGCGCACCATTGGCGAAAGGCTCTCGTTTAGCGCGGCGGCAATCGAGGCCCTTTCCCTGTAGATCTGCTCGCGGATGGCGTCTAGCTCTTCGTAAAGTTGGTCTCGTTCCGCCGAAACTAACTGGAGTATCTCTAGACGCTCAGTAAGGCGGCCCCGTAAAGCCTGCAGTTGCCCGCTTCGCTCCTCAAGTTCTGCAACCACGCGGGTCGTGTGGCCTATGCCTGCTTGGGCAGATTCTAAGACTTGCCGAATTTTACGGCTTTCCTGGTCGATGCTGCCTTTCACACTCGATGCCTGGCTGGATGCCTTAGTAACCCCCTCGGCAACAAGCTGGACCTGACCTACAGCGGCATCTAGGAGTGATTCGATATGTCGTAAGGCAGGACGGTAGTCGGCCAGTACATCCTCACCAGCAGATTCAGGCCATCGCTGAAGAAGAGAGGGGACGCTGGCACGTAGTCTGCGCAATTCGGTCTCGAAAGCGGCTGTTTGAATTCGGTCTTGTGAAAGTGTCGACTCGGTAGCAGCTAGCGATTGGCCTGCAGCCTGTAGAGACTTCAAAAGGTCTTGCTGCTCTCTTGAGGTTTTTGAGGCCTCGAGCATTTTTTGTTGATGCATTTTCGCTTCATCGAGTTCTCGGGTGATAGCCGACATTCCGGCAAGTTGTTCACTTAAAGCCCGACGTTCCTTTTGAAGAGCCGCCAATTCTGCCGTGAGACTGCTCAGCTTGGCACGTATGCTTTCCATTCGTTGGAACGTATCTTGCCGATCGTGTCTGAATCGGTCGATTAGGTGAAGGCGACCCGGCCCTTGTGCTCCCACGGCTTCAATTTCATTTTGAGCAAGAACGGTGCAAGCTACATGCTTTGGTCCGCCGGTAGTGGAGACGTGACCGGCAGCCGACCTTGAAACCACGAAAGAGTCGTTACCATCCCTAATCGTCAGGTGAACAGCGCCGCCGTCTAGCACTGCGACGGCCTGTTGATTCCCTCTCAGAGCAGCATCTTCAGTAAATGAACCTGCACCGAGGCAATAGCGGATCAGCTCCACGACTGAAGTTTTCCCGGTGCCGCGGGCGCCAATGATCACGTTTAGGCCTTCATGGAATTTTAGGTCCAAGCCGGCGAGGAAGCCTTCTGTCTCAACTTGCAGTCGTTCGATTCGCACCGCGGACTCCTTATGATTTTCGCTCCCCCAATCTTGTCACGGGCAAGGCTATGGGAAGTCCTTGAGTGTGTCTCATTGCAGCATGTAGGACAGGGACGCAGGCGATGTTCCCTAACCTGGCCTATGCATCGACCATAGGGGACTGCTCCTGCCTTTGTTGACTCGCGGTTTAGGGCATCGTCAGCATAGTCCGTGATTGTTTGCGCTATGCCATGTGTCGGCGTCGTGCGACTGCCAGTAGTAGCTAATTAATGGTGGCTTTCAGGTGCCAGTGCCATCTTCGATGCTGGCCAGCTCCTCGGGTTGAATCCATGCTTGCGTGAAGATTCGCATCCATGGCTCTTGAATGACGGGAGCACCTTGGACGCGCTCGGACTGTCTGAGGAGGAGTGTGTATTTGTGAATCAGTATGAGTAGATGGTCCAGGACAGCGCGTATATCGCCATAGGTCGGTATGTCCGCTGTCCGAGTTCGCTGGGAATGGGCGACATGCTGATTTACGTACCTTCTTACGCGGTGGGAGATAGTGATCAGCTTTTCCAGATCCTCTCTCGCCACCTCAGGATCGAAGTAGCCTGTCTGAAGCGGATCCCCGTAAAACGTGAACGTCAGGTCCAACCGCTGAGCCATCGGCAGCTCTACGCCGCCAATGAACCACTCCCTCGACAGTTTCTGCGGTGCAGCTTCCATTTTCTGTAGCAACTGCACGAAAGAGCCTGTCCTGTTGTCATCGTCGACCATTCTGCGGATTCCTATTGCTACGGTGGCTGAGTACAGCTCACTGACCCACGTAGGAAAGTAAGGGTTCGCCTCAGCAACGCTGCTACTAACAGTTGCTTTTCGGAACGACTCCCAAGTCGCTTGATGACGTAGAAGGGTTGTCACTTCATAATCAATGCTCTTCAACAAGCTGACCCAATGCCTGGGCGGCGACTTCTTGATCCGCGTCCGCTGCCATGGCTCCAGATCGTAGTAGCTTCGAAGCAACTCAGATGGTCCGACAGGCCCGGTTTCTCGTGGTCAGTGTGCATAAACCAATGCTCCAGCCTGACCGCGCACATTGCCTATCACCAGTTTGTGGCGTCACGGATGTTTGACTTTTCGGCCATCGCTGACTTATCTCAAGCAGATATTCGCCCTGCATGCCGAGGGCGGGGAGCGGACGCCTTCCTCATCGAACCAGCGACGACCTCCCGCAGACCACCTGTCTCACCAAGACCTTTGTCCCGTTCGAGACGGTCACCTATTCCGGCGGTAGGGTTTCAGGGTGCCTCGGATCCCTGCAATTCCTCGTAGACCAATTCACTAAGCATTTTCAGGAGTGCGCTCATCTTCGTCTTGTCGCCCAGCGCCTGAAGACTCAGGTTGTAGTGGCTGTCCATCGAGTTCGAGACTGCGTCCGTGACGGCCTTTTCCAAGTGCGGGCTGCTGCCGAAGTGGTTGCGTGAGTTGTTCTGCGCCTGCTTCTGAAGTGTCTCGTTCTTCACCAGCTCTCTGCGTACTCCCTCGACAAAGTGGGCTACAGCGTCCAGCTCCTCACCCTCGAACGGAAGGTTAGCTTGCTGGATGATCTCTTCCCACGTCGCGAGTACCGGGTCCTTCGCCTGTCCGGTGCCCACCTCTGTGGGTGGCTTAAGCAGCGCATCCTCGCCGGAGAGCTGCAGCTGGGCCTGGCCCTTGTCCTTGAGCGCGTATTTGGCAAGCACCACGCCGGAGAGGTCCAGCGCCACCTTCGCGTCGTTCACGCGGAGCACCGGCAGGAGGTGCTTGTAGTAGATCGAGCGCTTCTCCAGGTCCGTGTCGGCGAAGTCGATGATCTGAGAGAGGAAGTCGTAGGCGCGGACAAACGAGCCAAGGTCTTTCCGGAACAGGTCCAGCTCGTCCTGGGCGGCCTTATCGCCCTCCGCAACGGCGGCGTTGTACCGGGTGTTGAAGCGCGACTTCGCCGGAGCCACCCAACCGGAGAGCGCGTTGTTGCCGGCCTCTAGGACATAGGACTTCACCAGCCCGTCCACCTCGGACTCCACGTAGATCTGAGCGGCGTCGAGCTTGGCCTGAAGGTCATGCACCACGTTCGGGTCGGAAGCGCCTTCCAGGGCGGCCTCGCGGAAGTAGGGCTGGAAGGAGGACAAGATTTCGTCCGGGTTGTTGACGAAGTCCAGCACGAAGGTCTGGTCCTTGCCTACGGCTGTGCGGTTGAGCCGGGACAAGGTCTGCACGGCTGAGACTCCGGAGAGCTTCTTGTCCACGTACATTGCCACGAGCAGGGGCTGGTCGAAGCCGGTCTGGAACTTGTTGGCCACCAGCATGATCTGGTACTCGTCTGTCGAGAATGCCTCGGGGAGGGTCCTGCCCTTTAGACCGGGGTTCATGTTGATCTCGGTGAAGTGATCGGGTCCGGATTCGGCGTCAGTGACTTCGCCGGAGAAGGCCACCATGGCGGCCAGGCCGGAGTAGCCGGCGTCGTGTAGGTATGTGTCGATAGCGAGCTTGTACCTCACGGCTTCCTTGCGGGAGCCGGTGACGACCATAGCCTTGGCCTTGCCGTCCAGGCGCCAGGCGACGTTGGCACGGAAGTGCTCCACGATCACCTGGACCTTCTGGCTGATGTTGTACGGGTGCAACTTCACCCAGCTCATCAGCGACTTCAGCGCCTCGGACTTTTCCACCTTGGCGTCCTCGGAGTCGTATTCGCGGCCGTCGTGCGCCAGCCGGTACGCCACCTTGTAACTGGTGTAGTTCTGAAGCACGTCGAGGATAAAGCGTTCCTCGATGGCCTGCTGCATCGAGTACAGGTGGAACGGCTGCGGCAGCCCGTCCGGACCCTTGCGGCCGAACAGCTCCAGCGTCTTGGCCTTCGGGGTGGCGGTGAAGGCGAAGTAGCTGATGTTCTTCGCGTCCGCCCGTTCAGCCATTTCGGCGGCAAGGTACGCCTCGACGTCGAACTCGCCGCCGTCATTGACATCCGCCAGTTCCTCAGTGGAGAGAACCTTCTTGAGCTTGTTCGCGGTGGAGCCGGTCTGGGAGGAGTGGGCCTCGTCGGCGATGATGGCGAAGTTCCGGCCCTTCAGCGCCTGGGACTCGGCGATGGCCTTCAGCGCGAACGGGAAGGTCTGGATCGTGACGATAATGATCGGTGTCCGGGCCACCAACGCCGCGGTGAGTTCGGCCGACTTGGAACCGGCGTTGCCGCGGATGGGGACCACGACGCCGGACTTGTGCTCGATCTGGTAAATCGCGTCCTGCAGCTGGGCATCCAGCACGGTCCGGTCCGTCACGACGATCACCGAGTCGAAGATTTTTTCGTTACCGGCCCCATGCAGGGAGCTGAGCTGGTGCGCGGTCCAGGCAATGGAATTGGTCTTGCCGGACCCGGCGGAGTGCTGCACGAGGTAGCGGTGGTCCGGGCCCTCGGTCCGGGCGGTCTCGATGAGCTCGTTGACGACGTCCCACTGGTGGTAGCGGGGGAACAGCAGGGATTTCCGGACCTCCCGCTCACCGGTGACGGGGTTGGTCTTGTCGCTGATCTGCAGGTGCAGGAACTTTCCGATGATGTTCAACCAGGAGTCGCGCTGCAGCACCTGCTCCCAGAGGTAGCTGGTGGCCGAACCCTTCGGATGGACCGGGTTCCCGGCCCGGCCGTTATCGCCCAGGTTGAACGGGAGGAAGTACGTGTCCTTGCCCTTCAGCTCGGTGGTCATCTGGATCTCATCGTTGCTCCCGGCGAAGTGCACCAGCGCGCGGCGGCCAAAGGACAGGAGAGGTTCTTCCTTGTTCTGCCCGTTCCGGGGCAGCCGGTCCTTGCGGTACTGCTCGACGGCGTCATTGATGTTCTGCGTAAAGTCCGTTTTCAGCTCGATGGTCGCCACCGGCAGGCCGTTGACGAACAGGACGAGGTCGATGCTCTTCCTGATGTCCACCGTGGAGTAATGCACCTGGCGGATCACCCGCAGGTGGACCTTGCCGTAGCGGTCCTGGGTTTCCGGATTCAGACCCATGGCCGGCTTGAACTGGCACATCTCAAACTTCGCGGCGACGTCCTTGAACCCCGTACGCAGCACAGAGAGCATGCCCGCTTCCTTGGCCGCCGGCTTGTCCAGAACCTTGCAGAGCCGGTCCAGCAGCAGCGCCTTGGCGAGCTCGCGCTCGGCAGGGGAGTCCGTGGGCTTCAGGACCTTCGCCAGCTCTTGCGGCTGCGTGTCCGCCAGCCACGCGAAGACATCCTCGGGGACGAGCGCCCGGGCGGCGTCGTAGAGCTCGCTGGCTTTCCGGTGCGGCTCGTAGATCCAGCCCTGGGCCGCAAGGGCATCGCAGATTTCATCCTCGAATGTCACTTCATTGTGTTGCGCCAAAATGAGTCCCCTACTCGTTGGTCTGAAGATCGTGCAGCGATGTTCCATTCGCATCCCGCCACAGCTTTCGCGGATCCCGAACGTGACCGCCGTTCATCAAATCCACGGCCTGCTGGGGACCCGCGAAAAGGTAATCCTGCTTCAGGACGAACCGTTCCCCGGCAACTTCGGCAACTCCGTCCAATACGAGTCTGCTTCGGCGACTCAGGATTGTCTCGGGCGCCCCGGGCCTAGCATCAGCACGAGCTGACGAACCTGCGATGACCAGCATCTGTTCACCGACGAGGCGACATTCCAAATCACAACTACGGTGGTGAAAGTAGTAGGTTGTGCCTTGAACTGGCAAGGATGCGTTCATTACGAAACCCGACTCATCAAATCTTGGATAGCGATTTGCTCGCCCGCCTCGTTCTCCACCTGCCAAAACTCCGCCCCGGGAAGGTTATCAGCGCCGGCGTGGTGCGCTGCGGCGTCCAGCGTGGAAAATTCATGACCGTCAATGACGACCACTCCGTCTTCAGTTACCTCGGCCCGCATCCTGATGGAGTCATCGGCGGGGCTGAGGAAATCACCGGGTGAAAGGATGCCGGCTTCGACAAGGTCAGCGACATCGATTTCAAGATGGGTAGCTGGCTGTGCAATCACCGTAATGGTCGGGGACTCTACCGACTGTCCGGACTTGAGTTTTTCGTAGCCTGCCCTCGTCACCTGGGCCATGAGGATCCGTCGCTCCTGCAGGAACTCCTCATAGCCCATCGTTTCCCAGTCCTCCGGGAGAGCGTGCCAGAACATCTGCTGCCGCAGCGCGTCCCCGTTGAACCCGCGTGCGGCCACCAGAGCCGGCCAATACTCGGAAGGCTCGCGGTCGGAGATCAGGATATTGGTACTCCAGTCGGTGGGCGCGAAGTTGGCGACCTGATTGATCTTCTTCAGGTCTTTAATGCCGACGACGTTTTCCAGGTATTTGCGAGGGTTCAGGTGATGGCCCTCTGTCCCCTTGGTTGCCGGCAAGGAGGGATCCATCCATTGTTGGACTTTGTTCCTCAGCATGAACATATCCGCGTCGAGAATATTCAGCGCGGCGAGGTAAGTCTGATATGCCGGCGACAAGGCGGATGACGATGTCACGAGGGAATCCGGCATTCGCAGGGTCCAGAAATCGTCCGATAGCTCGGCAGAAATGACTGTCTCAAGTGTCGCGACAAAGCTGGCCGAATCGCTGCCATCGATGGCCGTCAAACGATCCAGGTCCTTCTGGAGTTGGGTCTCCGCGCTTCCGGTATAGCGTCCGGACAACTGGGACATGAAGAGCCAGCGGGCCATGAGGTTCCGCAGGGTAGTGACGTCCACACCGAAGCGGGTACGCCCCAGGATCCAGAGGGCATAGCTGGATAGGATGTTCATGTCCGAGGTGACCATTTTCCGGGATTTAAAACCGGCCACGGCGAGGCATCGGATGAATTCGGTCCAGTGCAGGTCTTTGAGCACGACAGGCAGCGCTGCCTGAAGCTTCGCCAGCTCAGCCTCTTGCCGCTCAGGCACGACAAAGCCGGTACTGCGGTCCTTAGCCTGGAGCGCGTTGTACGCGTCGCCAAGCTTGGCCCGGTTCTGACCCACGGCCACCAGCACCCGCACCAGCTGCCCAGCATCGACCGCGAGATAGTTGTTGATCGGAGTCCAGGACACAGTACGGCTCGCGATCTCGCTTGCCCGTTGAGGGGTTAGTCGCGAATTCCGGGCGAAGTCCTCCAGCTGATCCCGCCCTTCCGGCCAAAAGACACTCAGCCACGTCAAGATGAAGTCCGATGCCTTGAGGCTTACGCCCTCGGAGTTGATCCGGACAAAGATGTCTGCGACAACTTCTTTATCAGCGTTGGGCTGGATTTCAACGACGGTAAATTCGTAGTTCCGTAAGGAATCGAGTTGGCCGAGACGCTCCTCGATGAGCTCTTCATCGTCATCGCTCAGGGTTCCTCGAGCTTCTTCATACCGCTTTTTGTACATCTTCCGGACCCTGAGAGGCTTCTCGAAGAAGTCGGAGACGTTACTTATCCAATCCGCTGATTTTTCTATCGCAGTGTTAGTCACCTCAAACTTCTCTGTGATCGGGTTGAAGGCTATGGACATGGACTTGGTGTTGTAGTCCGCATCCCTGACCGCCGCACCCTTGAAAACGGCGTACAGGCTGGTGAGCCGCTGCTGACCGTCAATGATCTGGTGCGCACCAATCCTTCCGGTGGCACCGGAGATCGTTCGAGAAGAATCTTCCTGAGAGACATTCCAGAACATCAGCTCGCCAACGGGGTAACCGCGGTACATGGAGTCGAGTAGGTCGCGGATCTTCGACTTGGGCCACACAAAGGGCCGCTGAAGGTCGGGCAGCTGCACGACCCCTGATTCAACCGAGTCAACCAGACCCTGAACCTTCCATCCAACTGGCTTGAATACCGTGCTCATGCCGCAACTCCTTCGTTAGTGACATCTATCTTGCCGGTGACGGCCACGGAGATGAGGGCGGAGCGACGCTCGCGGAGGAGCTCGATTGCTTGCAATGATTTAGTACGCAGTCCATCGAGTTTGTGGATCTGTTCGTCTAGCCATGTTGTAACCTCCATCTGCTCTTGAAAGGGAGGGACCGGAACCGGTGTTCCTCGCAGGGTCGCTAGAGAAAGGTTCGCGATTGTGGTTCCGCCAGAAGCCGAGACAAAGTAACTCCTCGTCGGGTACGAACGGAGATAATGGGCGAGAAATTGGGCGTGCAGACTTTCGGAACACTTGATGTATGCAGCGCTCTTACTCAACATCACTCGTTGATTTCCTAAAACGGCGCAATTTCCGACTGTGCCATTGATCGACATCAACACTGTGGATTCGTCTAAACTGACATCAGCCGAGCTCAATTGATCTTCTTCTACGAAGTTCGTCGAATCCGTGATTCGTATGCTGTCACCTAGGAGGTTCGTTCCGTTCACGAACGGGATGGAACCCGTGTCTGAGTACGTGGGCGTCCCATGAAGACCATCGCCAATGCCTTTGGATTGCCAGTTGAGCTTAGACACGTTCCAAGCTGTGGGTATGTCACCGAGCCAGGGGATGCCGGAGGGCTTGGTGGGGGCGGTGGGGTCGAGGCCTTTGGTGACGGCGTGGGTGATGAGCGCCTGGCGCTTCTCAGCAAGCAGATTAATGAGGCGCTCTTGCTTACCAATTAGGTCGTCGATCTGGGCGGTTTCGCGGTCGAGGAAAGAAACAATGTTGTTCTGTTCCTCTAGCGGAGGCTTAGGAATAGGTAACTCTTTGGCGTCCGCCCATCGGAAGTCGGTAGATCTTTCCCGAACACCCTTCGCAAGTGAACTAATGTACCCAGTCAATGCAATGTGCCGCAGCGCTCGAGCGTAGAAGTGGGCGTTGAATCCGGGCTTTGGAGTGCAGGCCGAATAGACCGGCGTCGATTGTCCCAGTGAGTCCGAAACCCCAATGGCCCCAGCAAAGGCGTCCATTGCGTGGATCACGAGGTCGCCCGAGTGAATGGTCTGATAGCCAATCTGCTTGTCGCCCTCTGTATAACCGTCGATCCGTCGGTTCGATCGAAGTGTTACTTGGCCGTCCCGGAAGGCCGTCACAATCCCGGCAGATTTGATGACTGGTCTCTTCTGCAAGTCGAAGCCGTTCTTGAGCTTGACCATCTCCCAATGCGCAGGAATATCGCCCAACCAATCGACCCCAGAAGCTTTGTATTCCGGGTGTGGTTTGAGCCCTGTCACTTCTCCACCTCGGCCAGCAACGTTGTAATCTGCGAGATGAGCGTGTTCAGGTCATAGTCGATCTCGTCCAAAGTCCTCGGCGCCAGGTACTTGTAGAAGTGTCGTGTGAAGGGGATTTCGTAGCCAACCTTGGTCTTGGTGTCATCAATCCAGGCGTCGGGGACATGCGGCAAGACCTCGCGGGCGAAGTAGGCCTGGATGTTCTCACCAAGGGGCACATTTTCGGTGTCGCGCAGGTCGGCGTCGGCTTCGGGGATGCCCTTGGGCCCCTTGCAGATGTCGGCGGTCTCGTCACGTTCGGAGAGACCGGCAATGACGGACTTGAGGACCGGTGCGGCCAGTTTCAGGCCTACCTGAGTGAGAGCGGGCTTCAGCACGCGGAGGAAGGCCTCGCGGTTCTTGTAGGTCTCCGCCGTCTCTACCGCCGGTGAGCGGAGGGCCTTCTCCAGAAGCTGCCGGTCGTCGTCGGACAGCTTTTCCACCGGCTTCTGCGCCAGCACGGCGTCGATCCTATCGGGAGCGAAGGCGAAATTGAGCTTAAGCGGGCGCTCGACCGTGATGGTGGAGTAGCCGAAGTCGCGGTTGTTGCGGATTTTGGAGGTCTCGCCGTCATCCTCAAAAGCGCCGTAGAGGCTGACAATCGTGGCGATGTCGTTGGGGCCGAGCTCCTTGCGCTTGGAGCCGAGGCTCTTGCGCATCTTCTGGAAGAAGTCGATGCCGTTGATGAGCTGGATCTTGCCGACGCGCTCCGGATGCTTCTGCTTCTTGCTGTTCGAGAGGATCCAGATGTAGGTGGAGATGCCGGTGTTGTAGAACATATCAGTGGGCAGGGCGATGATGGCCTCCACGAAGTCGTTTTCGATCAGGTACTTGCGGATCTCGGACTCGCCCGAGCCGGCGCCGCCGGTGAACAGCGGTGAGCCGTTCAGGACTATGCCGATGCGGGATCCGCCGTCGTGCGCCGGGCGCATCTTGCGGACCAGGTGCAGCAGGAACAGCAGGGATCCGTCGCTCACGCGGGGCAGGCCCGGGCCGAAGCGGCCGGCGAAGCCGTGGAGTTCGTGCTCCTTCTGGATCTGCGGCTGGATCTTCTTCCACTCAACGCCGAAGGGCGGGTTGGAGAGCATGAAGTCGAACTGCTGGCCGATGTTCTGGTCGTTGGCGAGGGTGTCGCCGACGGAGATCTTGGAGATGTCCTGGCCCTTGATTAGCAGGTCAGATTTGCAGATGGCGTAGGACTCGTCGTTGATTTCCTGCCCATAGGCGACGAGCGAGGCGCTCGGGTTAAGCGCGTGCAGGTGTTCCTGCGCGACGGTGAGCATCCCGCCCGTTCCGGCAGTGGGGTCATAGATGCTCCGGACGATGCCCTCTTTGGTGAGGACGTCGTCGTCGTAGTTCAGCAGGAGCTGGACCATGAGCTGGATGACTTCGCGCGGGGTGAAGTGCTCACCGGCGGTCTCGTTGGAGGCTTCGGCGAAGCGCCGGATGAGCTCCTCGAACATGAGGCCCATCTCGATGTTGCTGATGGTCTCCGGGTGGAGGTCGATCGCGGCGAAGTCCTTGGTCACGTGGTAGAGCAGGTCCGAGCTGTCCAGCTTCTCGAGCGTTTTGTAGAACTCGAAACGCTCGAAGATGTCCCTGGTGTTCTCCGAGAATCCCTGCACGTAATTGAGGATATTCGCCTTGATGTTTGTTGGGTCGTCCAGGAGCTTGGCGAAATTGAACTTCGAGGTGTTGAAGAAGGTGTGGCCGGAAGCCTTCTTCAGGAAGGTGTCCAACGGAATGTTGAGGTCCTTTTTGGCCTCCTGTTCAGCGAGAACGGCGGCCCTGGTTTTTTCGAGGACGCAATCCAAGCGGCGCAGGATGGTGAATGGCAGGATCACCGAGCCGTACTGGGCCGGCTTGTAGGTGCCCCGCAGAATATTCGCGAGGCTCCACACCAGGTTGGCGTTGTTGTTGCCGGCCACTGTTCCCACTTTCTGTGCCGCGGACAGTGGGGTGCGCTGACTTTAGCCGATCACGCCGTCGGCGCCCCCATGCCGTGCAGCGTTCAATCGATCACGCACGTACTTGCCCTTGCATTGTATTGGCGAGGGTGGCTTGGTGGGCGATCGATGGGTTATGGAGAGTCCGGGGTCGCGTCGCCGTGCTGCGTCGGAAGGATATGTGAAGATGTTCAAATGAGTGACAACGACCACGAGCTTTCCCTGTATGTTGACGGCAAGAATGCCTTGGTGGCGGGTGATCCGACAGCCATTGCGGAGCTTTTCCGCAAGTTGGATGTCAAGCCAGAGGACCGTGCCAACTTGGGGTCAGGGGTAGCTGATCTCCTCGCCGGCCTGGCTGGGGCGGTTGCGATGGCGATGTCGGCAAATATCCCGGGCAATTCCTTCCACATGACTCCCGAGTCTTACGCTCGATTTCTGGAACTCGTCGGTTCCACCGAGGAAAAGCTCGGGATTGTCAGCGGGGTGCTGCGACAGTCAGATGGGAGGATTGACACGATCATCGAACTGGTGAGCTCTTCTCCGGTCAACCCTGCCGCGGCCGCGAATGTGCAGCTCATGGCCGCGACTTTGGCGATCCGCGTGGCCCTCAAAGACCTCGATACGCTTGTTCAGGCTGTGGACGCGAAGCTGGACACAATTGTTCGGGATAACCGTGACGAAGCGCTCGGCAACGTACAGGGCACGACCCACGTCCTAGACAAGGCATTTGGATACTTCGAGGAGACGGGGCGGCTGAACGATGCTCTCTGGGACCAGGTGTCGGGGCAGGCGGCGGCTCTTGCCCAGGCTCACGCCGTCGCCCTGAACCACCTGAATACCATTGCCGACAGTCTTACCGTAAAAAACTTCGGCAAGCGAGTCAATAAAGCTGAGACTACTGCAAGGGGGGAGCTGAAGCACTGGCTGGTCATTGCAGCCGTGGCTCTGACAAACATGGTTCGCATGGACGCCCTCGAGGCTGTCCGAAGTGTGCAGGATGGGTCAGACTCCCCGGCTCATGACCGGCATATCGCCAAGGCGCGCGAGCGGCGCATGACCACCACCAGCACGGCAATCCAAAACTTGTCAGACGCTATTTCGAAAGCGGTGGATGTGGATAGCTTTACCCGCATTACGAACCCCCTGGAAATGCCAAAGCTTTACACTGCCGCTGAGGAAATGCAGCGATTATTGCGGGTCTTTAGCTCGTCCTTCGATATGCCGGAGCCAGCGTCGATCGAGCGCACGCACTGGCACGAATCCGTGATCCGCCTTGGCCAAAAAGCTGGGGGTGTCGTGGTGAACTCCGCCGCTGCCGTCGCCGAAGGAGTGGCTTCAGTTCCCAAAGCCATCGGGGAAACTGTCGAAGATACGATCCTGCACGTAGCCCAGGGAATCGAGGCGCGACGACAGAGCCCCGGGGAAATCGAGAAAGCGGAACCTCAACCCGAGAACAACAAGTCTGCAGTCCCTGAAAGCGACCACGCCTCGTCGTAGTACATGGAAATACGAAGCAATGTTTCGGCGTGTCGCCCGTAACCTATTTAGATGCCCCGTTTTGCGCTTGATATAGACTCCGTGCCCCGCCCTGCCCGTGCCCAGGCGCTTCTGGACGCCGTGAACCACCGGGTCGTCATTGCCGACGGCGCGATGGGCACCATGCTGCAGGGCCGGGAGCTCTCACTCGAGGAGGACTTCCTGGGGCTCGAAGGCTGCAACGAGATCCTCAACCACACGCGGCCGGACGTCCTGGCGGACATCCATGACGCGTACTTCGCCGTCGGCATCGACGCCGTCGAAACCAACACCTTCGGCGCGAACTGGTCAAACCTCTCCGACTACGGCATCGACGACCGCATCGAAGAGCTCGCCCGGAAGGGCGCGGAGATCGCCCGCGAACGCGCCGAAGCGGCCGAAAAAACAGACGGACGGATGCGCTGGGTGCTGGGCTCCATGGGCCCGGGCACCAAGCTCCCCAGCCTCGGCCACACCAGCTACGACTACCTCAAGCAGACCTTCGCCCTGCAGGCCGAGGGCCTCATCGACGGGGGAGCGGACGCCTTCCTCATCGAAACCAGCCAGGACCTCCTGCAGACCAAAGCCGCGGTCAACGGCTGCAAACAGGCCATCGTCACCCGCGGCATCAGGCTCCCCATTTTCGTCGAGGTGACCGTCGAGACCACCGGAACCATGCTCATGGGCTCCGAGATCGGCGCCGCGCTCACCGCGCTCGAACCGCTCGGCGTCGACGCCATCGGCCTGAACTGCGCCACCGGCCCGGACGAGATGAGCGAGCACCTGCGCCACCTGTCCAAGCAGTCCTCCGTGGCCATCGCCTGCATGCCCAACGCAGGCCTGCCGGTGCTTGGGCCCAACGGCGCGCACTATCCGCTGTCACCCATCGAACTTGCCACCGCACACGAGCAGTTCGTGCGGGAATTCGGCCTGGGCCTGGTGGGCGGATGTTGCGGTACGACGCCGGAGCACATGGCCGCCGTCGTCGAACGCCTTGCACCCTTCCGCAACGGCGCCTCCGTCGCCAGCGGTGGGAGGGGCAAAGACGGTAGCCGCGTTCCGACCGAACGGGAAGCGGGCATCGCTTCCCTCTACCACCACGTGAATTTCGACCAGGAGCTGTCCTACCTCGCCATCGGTGAGCGCACCAACGCGAACGGTTCGAAGGCGTTCCGCCAGGCGATGCTCGAAGAGCGCTGGGATGACTGCGTCGATATCGCCCGCGAGCAGGTCCGTGTTGGCGCGCACCTGCTGGACGTGTGCATCGACTATGTGGGGCGCGACGGCGTGGCCGACATGAAGGAGATCGTCTCCCGTTTCGCGTCGGCCTCCACGCTCCCCCTGGTCATGGACTCCACCGAACCGGCAGTACTTCAGGCCGGGCTCGAACACATCGGCGGCCGCCCCGTGGTTAACTCCGTCAACTACGAGGACGGCGACGGCCCCACCAGCCGCTTCGCGCGCATCATGCCGCTCGTGAAGGAGCACGGCACCGCCGTGATCGCCCTGACCATCGACGAGCAGGGCCAGGCGCGCACCACCGATGGCAAGGTGGCCATCGCCTCACGCCTCGTCGACGCCCTGATGGGCGAATGGGGGATGCGGGTAGAAGACATCATCGTCGATTGCCTGACCTTTCCGGTCGCCACCGGCCAGGAAGAGACCCGCCGGGACGGCATCGAAACCATCGAGGCCATCCGCCAGATCACCGCGAAGTACCCCGGCATCAACACCACGCTCGGCGTCTCCAACGTATCCTTCGGCCTGAACCCGGCAGCCCGCATGGTCCTGAACTCGGTGTTCCTGCACGAGGCCACACAGGCGGGCTTGTCCAGCGGCATCATCGACGCCGCCAAGATCGTGCCCCTCGCGTCCCTGCCGGAGGAGCAGCGCAAGGTGGCGCTGGACCTCGTCTGGGACCGCCGCGAATACGACGCCGACGGCAACGTCACCTACGACCCGCTGGCCATCATGCTGGACCTGTTCGCCGGCGTCGACACCGCAGCACTCAAGGACCAGCGCGCCGCCGAACTCGCGGCGCTGCCCACGGGTGCGCGCCTGGAACGGCGCATCATCGACGGCGAGGGCAAGGGCCTTGAAGCGGACCTCGACCTGGCGCGGTCCGAAGGATTGACCCCGCTCGGCATCATCAACGACTACCTGCTCGAGGGCATGAAGGTGGTGGGCGAGCGCTTCGGCGCCGGCGAAATGCAGCTGCCGTTCGTGCTGCAGTCCGCCGAGGTGATGAAGAACGCCGTGGCGCTGCTGGAGCCGCACATGGAGAAGTCGGATTCGTCGGGCAAGGGCACCATGGTGATCGCCACTGTGCGCGGCGATGTGCATGACATCGGCAAGAACCTGGTGGACATCATCCTCGCCAACAACGGCTACAAGGTCATCAACATCGGCATCAAGCAGGGCATCGCCGAGATCATGGCCGCGGCGGAGGAGCACAACGCCGACGTGATCGGCATGTCCGGCCTGCTGGTGAAGTCCACCGTGGTGATGAAGGAGAACCTCGCGGAGCTGCAGTCCCGTGGCCTGGCGAAGAAGTGGCCCATCATCCTCGGCGGTGCAGCCCTGACCCGCGCGTACGTGGAGCAGGACCTGGCGGAGCAGTTTGATGGCGTGGTCAGGTACGCCAAGGACGCCTTCGAAGGCCTCTCACTCATGGAACCGCTGGTCCGCGTCGCCCGCGGCGAGTCGCCGGACGACGTCGGCCTTCCGCCGCTGAAGAAGCGGATCCATAAGGGCGGCGCGAAGTTTACGGTGACCGAACCGGAGGCGATGCCCGGACGTTCCGACGTCGTCGCTGACAATGCCGTGCCTGCGCCGCCGTTCTGGGGCACGCGCATCGTACGCGGCGTGGCACTGCACGACTACGCGGCCTTGCTTGACGAGCGCGCCACGTTCATGGGGCAGTGGGGGCTCAAGCCCGGCCGCGGCGATGACGGCGCCTCCTACGAGGAACTGGTGGAACTCGAGGGACGGCCGCGCCTGCGGTACTGGCTGGACCGCATCCTCGCCGAGGGAATGCTCGACGCCTCCGTCGCGTACGGCTATTTCCCGGTGGTCTCCGAGGGGGAACAGGTAGTGGTGCTGCACCACGGCGAGGATCCCGACGGCGTCCTCGGCACTGCGGGACTGCTCGCCCCCGACGGCGGCTCAGGCGGCCCGATCGGCACCGAGCGTCTGCGTTTCGACTTCCCGCGCCAGCGCCGGGACCGGCACCTGTGCCTCGCCGACTTCGTGCGGTCACGCGAATCGGGCCAGATCGACGTGCTGCCGGTCCAGCTGGTCACCGCCGGTTCAGCGATCGAGGAGTTCACGTCCAAGATGTTTGCCGCGAATCAGTACCGCGACTACTACGAGCTCAACGGCCTGGTCATGCAGCTCACCGAGGCGCTTGCGGAATTCTGGCACGCCCGCATCCGCACCGAGCTGGGTTTCGCAGCCGAGGAGCCCAAGGACAAGGCCGGGTACTTCAAGCTCGATTACCGCGGCGCCCGCTTCTCGCTCGGCTACCCCGCGTGCCCTGACATGGAGGACCGCCGCAAGGTGACGGAACTGCTGAAACCCGAGCGGATGGGCGTGATCCTCAGCGATGAGCTGATGCTGCACCCCGAACAGTCCACCGACGCGTTCGTGTTCCACCACCCGGAGGCGAAGTACTTCAAGGTGTGAGTTGGTGCCTGCTTCCGCGGGGACAGGGCCTAAGCTTCCCCTATGGGAATTATCATCACACTGCTTATCATTTGGCTGATCCTTTCGATCCTCGGCTTCGTGGTGAAGGGCCTGCTGTGGCTGGCATTCATCGGCCTGATCCTGTTCGTGGCTACGGCCGTCTGGGGCTGGTTCAAACGGAGAGCCAACGTCTAACGCCTAGCTAAAAAGAAGCGGACGACGGCGGGAGCTTGCTTCACGGGGTGAGCTGAAGCCGGTCTTTGGCCTGGCCGGAGTGAGCCTTCGCGGCGTGCCCGCCCATGCTGGAGACCGGCTTGACCCGCCGGAACGTCGCGAGAACGGCCCGCCCCACGAGAATGATTCCGACGATCGTGGTGACGGCCCGCAGGGTGTCCCAGCCCGCCGTCGACGTCACCAGCGAATACAGCAGGAAACTGCTCAGGTTGGTGCCCAGCGGCGCGCCGGGCTGGTAGGAGATGCCGGTGCCGGCACCTACCGCGAAGGGCCAGAACCACAGATTGGTCAGCAGGCCGAACAGGTAGGACGCCACGGCGCCGTACGCGCACAGCATCCACAGTTCGGCTTTGCCCCGGACCCGGCGGGGGAGCAGGCCGGCTCCGGCGCCGACCCACGCACAGGCGAAGATCTGGAACGGCGTCCAGGGCCCGATGCCACTCCACAACGCGCTGGAGACCGCGATGGTGGCGGCGCCGAGGAGCAGGCCGAAACGGGCACCGAAGGCCCGTCCGGCCAGGATCAGCAGGATAAAGACTGCTTCAACGCCCCCGACGCCGGTGCTCGCCACCCGCACAGCGGAACCTACCGCTGCCAGGACGCCGAGCAACGCCACGGTATGTGCGGAGCGGACCGAGCCGTCGAGGGACACGACGATGGCAACGACGGCGATCGGCGTGATGGCCAGTGCCGCGTAGGGGAGGGCTGCGGCGGCATCCTCCGGGAGGGCTGCGGCGAGCAAGGGCCAGCAGAATGCTGCGAGGGCGAGAATGTTCGCGGCTGCGAGAACTGCGAGCTCCACGCCCCGCGGCATCCGGATGTGTCGCCGTTTTTTGGCGCCCTGGGGATCTGTTGATTCCTCGACAACCCTTGGTCTTGCCCCGGCAGCTGCTGGCCGGATAAACGGAAGGGCCGGTTCGGCCGCAGTGGCCGCCGCGGTGGAGGGCGCGACGCCGTCACGGATCGGGAGGATTCGGGCGCCGAGTCCGTGGGCAAAGTCGAGGTCGTGGGTAGCGATCAGGACAGCCGTGCCGGCATCCGCTGCGGCCCGAAGCGCGGCGGTGACTGCCGCGCGCGCCGCAGGATCGAGCCCGCGAGTGGGCTCATCAATCATGAGTACCTGGGGATCGTCCATGGTCTGCAGCGCGATGGCAAGGATCCTGCGCTCTCCTGCGGAGAGGTCCCGGGGATGCTCGTGCCCGATGGGAATGGTGACGTCTCCCCGCAAACGGGCCAGGCGTGATGCCGCGGAGCCAGGCTCAGGCCGTCCGCCGTCCTTTCGGCGCGCCTGGCGCCGTTCGGCCGCGCGGAGCTCTCCTGCGACCGTGTCCCTGGTGAAGAGATCGTCCGAGGCGTCCGGGACGAGGGCGACCCGACCGCCGTCGAGCATGTTTTGACCGCCCGTGCCGCCGTCGACTGTTCCGTCACCAACCGTTCCCTCACCGAGGGCGAGCGCCACCAGGAGAGACGACTTCCCGGCCCCGTTTGGGCCCACCAGGGCGACCACTTCACCGCGGTGCAGGGTCAGGGACGCCTCGCGCACCACCGGCGTGCCCTTGCGGTGTACCGCGAGCTTGGTCGCAGTCAGCACGGGCACGAGGTCCGCTGGCTGTGCCGGCGTGGGACGGGTACAGGCAGGGTGCGAACGCGCGGCTGGCGCTGAAGAGGGCACAAGGGCGCCGTCGTTGATGGTCCACCACGAGTCGGCAACCGGCAGGAGCGCTTCCGCCCGGTGCTCAGCCACGATGACGCAGACGCCGGCATCGCGGGCGAGGGCGTTGAGCACGGCGAGGACTCGTCCACGTGCTGCGGTGTCAAGGTCGGCCAGTGGCTCGTCAACCAGGAGCAGGGCCGGCTGCTCCACTACCGCGGCGGCGATGGCCACGAGCGTTGCCTCACCGGCCGAGAGGGTGCTGAGATTCCGGTCCAGCAGCGCCGACACCCCAATAGTCTCGGCGACCTCCAGCACCCGGGCCTTGGCGGTACCGGACGCCACGCCGCGCAGTTCAAGTGCGAGGGAAATTTCGTCCCGGACCCGCGTGCTGGCAAATGCTGCGCGCGGATTCTGCAATACGACGCCGATGAGGCGGGCGGTATCGCGAGGCGGCGTGGTGCCCCGGTCCGTTCCACCGACGCGCACGGTGCCGGAAATTTCTCCACCGTCAACGTGCGAGAGGAGGCCGGCGACACCCCGCAGGATGGTGGACTTGCCGGAGCCTGTCGGGCCGGTGATGACAGCAACTGACCCGCTTGGCGGCGCGAATCCGGTGACGCGCACCCGCGCATCACCAATGCGGAACTGTGCGTCCCGGACCAGAACCGGCGCTTCGTTGCCGAGGCCGGGTTGGAGTGGTGCCCGGCTCCCGAAGCCCCGCAACTCCAGAGCGGCGGCCACCCGGCCGGCGTGCTCAAGGGTCCGCTCGAGCACGGGAACAAGGGAGCGGGGTCCGAAGCGCTCGCCCCGCAATCGAAACGCCAGGCGCACGGAGGTGACGGCGTCGGCGAGTGCCGGAAGCGCCGCCCACGCCACCACAAGCATCCGGGCAATGCCCTGCATGGGGCCGCGTCGGGCCAGGTGCACGAAGCCTCGCGCCACGTCCACCCAGGCGTTGAGGATGCCGAAAGCGAGGATCAGCCCGGCAATCGGCAGGGCGGACAGAACCGCCTGCCACAAGCCGGGTCCCGTTAAGGGACCGAGGAGGACCACATGGGCGTACGGGGGAGGCAGCCGAACCGGCGGCAGGTCGAGCAGTACCGGTTCGCCGATGCCCGCCCCGTTGAAAAGGATGCGGTAGATGACCCGCGCCGCGATGAAGACGACGGCGAGAGCCGCCGCTGCACGTAACGGCGCGGGTCGAAACGTCATGCCTTAGGAGCGGCTGGTTCGCCGTCGACCGCGTAGAGCAGTTCCAGGCTCTCTCCGGGCTTCACCTGCAGGGTGGCGAGGCCTTCCTGGGCGTAGGCCCAGTCACCGGTGGCCGGCTTCACCCAGAGGGACCAGTAGGCAAAGGCGGCGGGCATGCCGCTGCATTCTTCCTTGTACGTGCCGCCCTTGTGGACGATGTCGAAGTCCGCGGCCGGTACGCCGTTCACGCGGCACACCAGTTCGTTGGGATATTGGGTAGTGCCTACAGTTTTGACGTCTGCCTGGTCGAGCACCTTGGAAGCGGGCGTCGGCGCGTCCACCGGGACGCAGACGGACTTGTCAGCGGCGGCCTGCTTCAGGGCGCCCGAATCAACGATGACCTTCACGCCGGTGCAGGGTCCGGATGAGGAGGCGGATGAAGCCGGCGAAACCGGTGCGGAGGTGGTTGGCTGGCTGGCGACCGGGGTAGAACAGGCGGCGAGGGTAATCAGGAGACCTGCGGCGGCGAGGGAGCTCGCGGCGGCGGTGCGGATCGTAGTCAAAGTCACCTGTCAAGGGTATTCCGTTGCTGGTCAGGAGCGGGATGCTGTCGCCTGTATGACGTCAGCGTTGCCCGTAGCGTACGACGGTGGTCAACGTCATCGGGTTGGAGTCATCGCATAGCTGGGCAGCATCAGGTTTTCCCGGTTCGTGAACTTGTATAGATGTATACAAGTAGGATGATCGGTGGAGGTCCCTACATGGCAGATTCACCGTCCCGGAACACCGGGGCACACGTTGTCTACACGGAGCTGAAACGGCAGATCCTGGGCCTTGAGCTCAAGCCTGGAGCCCGTATCTACGAACCGGCAATGGCTGAGGCGCTGCAGGTGAGCCGTACGCCGCTGCGGGAGGCCATCCGAAGGCTCATTTCGGAGAACCTGCTGGAACAGCAGCCTACCGGGGGCGTGCTGGTCCCGGCCCTGGATGCGGCCGTCATTTCCGAGCTGTACGAGGTGCGCGCGGCGATGGAATCGCTCATGGCACGGCAGGCGTGCGTGACGGCGACGCCGGCGGACATCGAAGTCCTCAACGGCATTCTTGAGCGCAACGCCGCCCTGGTGCAGTTTGCCGACGAAGCCATGAAGCAGGGCATGTCGCTGCACGCAAAAATCGCCGAGATTGCTGGGAATTCATGGGCCCGGCGGTTCCATGACCAGATTTCCAGCCAGATGGAGCGGTACCGCCACTTCACCAACAGCACGCAAGAACGGCGGGACCAGGCCCTGGCACAGCACCGGATCCTGGTGGCTGCGGTGGCCGCCGGCAAGCCCGAAAAGGCAGCCAAGCTCGCTTTCGACCACGTCATGGGAGCCCGGGACGCAGCGGTGCGGGCCATCACCGGCAGCAGTCTCCTCACCTCATGATTGGTGAACTCGGACGCCGCTCGGCCACAGCCCTCCTCACACATTCGGCCCTGATCCAGGCTGTGACCTTCCTGGTCCGTCCCGCCGCCACCTACCGGGCCCTCGAGCTGGACGTTCCCGGTTTCGCACTGGGCCTCCTCGCCGCCAGCTACGCCGTCTTCCCCTTGTTGCTGGCAGTCCCCACGGGCGGACTGGTGGACCGCCTGGGTGAGCGCCGGCTGATGGCAATCGGATCCGGCGTCGTTCTTGGCTGCTCTGTCTTCCTGCTGCTCTGGGGATCGTCGATCGTGACCCTGGTGATCGGGACCGCGTTCCTCGGCGCCGGCCAACTTGCTTGCGTGGTGGGGCAGCAAGCGGTGGTGGCCAATAACGCTGCCGCATCCAGGATGGACTCGGCCTTCGGCTACCTGACCTTCGCGGCATCGCTGGGACAGGCCCTGGGGCCATTGGCGATTTCCCTGGTGGGAGGCGCCTCGATCCGCCCCGACACCCAAGCGATCTTCTTCCTCTCTGCCTGCATGAGCCTGGTGTTGTTCGTGGCCACTTTCGGCGTCTCGGCCAAGGTCAGCTGCAGCAGGAGGAGAGCAGTTGTGGGCGACGGCGATGGCGGCAATGGCAATGTCGTTTCGCTGCTGAGGACACCCGGCGTCGCACGGGCTTTGGCCACCAGCGCCACCGTCCTGGCCGTGGTGGACCTGACCATGGTCTACCTCCCGGCGCTCGGATCCGAGCGCGGGTTCACTGCGGCAACGGTGGGCCTGATGCTCACCACCCGTGCCGCGTTCTCCATGCTTTCCCGGCTCTTGTTGGGCCAGATGGCCCGGAAGCTGGGGCGCATGCGTTTGCTTTGCGCTGTCCACAGCCGCACTCTCTGCGGCGGCCATTCCCATGCCGGCATGGCTGCTGTTTGTGGTGATGGCTGTACTGGGGTTGGGGCTCGGGATTGGCCAGCCCCTCACCATGTCCTGGCTTTCAGCGCAGGCGCCGGCGGGGCAGCGCGGCCGGGCGCTTGCCTTGCGCCTGGCCGGCAACAGGGTCGGCCAGGTGGTCCTGCCCAGCGCCATCGGCGTAGTGGCGGCAGGGCTTGGCGCGGGAGGAGTCTTCCTGGCATCGGCGGTGGTGGTAGGCGGGACGCTCCTGCTGCTGCGCGGTGTGCGCCTGGACGATTAGACCCCTCACCCCAAAAGGCCCGCTCACGATGCCGACCGCGTGTCGAACGCCCCGGCCGATTCCCGTAGAAGGCGTGCGACGGTGTCCACCGGCGTGCTGGGCGACCGTCTGCGGTCGAACCGTCGCAGGACGATGCGTCGCGTTCCGAGCCCGGGGACGTCCAGAACGTCGACTCCGTCGTGGGCGACGCCGCTCAACGCCAAAGTGGGCACGATCGCAATACCCTCGCCCGCAGCGACGAGTGCGAGAGCGGTCAGCGTGTCCTGGTACTGGTGCGCGGTCTCCATCCGGGCGCCCGCTGACTGACGGAGCCGGCCGAGCACTGCAGAGTTGGCGGCCATGGGATCGACCCCAAGCCATGGAAGTGGCAGCCGGGCAAGGTCGATGTTCTCGGTGGTGAGCAGGGCGCCGGCGGGAACCACCAGCTTCCATGGCTCGTCCAACAGGGGTTCCTCGGTCATTCCGGCGGAAAGTGAACGCTGTTCGGCCGTCGTCGAATCGAGCTCGACCACGACGGCGTCGAGCTCGCGCTGGCGGAGCAGCCGCATCAGGGCAGGGAAGTCGTCCTCGACGATCCGGATCTGTAATTGCGGGTACTTGGTGCGCCACTCGGGCAGGCGCGGGATCACCACCGTCCGGACGAAGCTGGTGAATCCGCCCACGCGCACGACGCCTGCGATCTTGGCCACGCCTTCGATGCGGGCGCGGGCGACGCTGAGTGCGCGTTCAATTTCCTCGCCAGCTTCCGCAACTGCCAGCCCGGCGGGTGTCAAGGCTGAGCCTTTGGGCGTGCGCACCACCATGGTGTGCCCCGTCTCGTCCTCCAATTTGGTGAGCTGCTGTGAGACGGCCGAGGCCGTAATTCCCAGTTCGTCAGCCGCGGCGAGCACCCCGCCCGTACGGGCAACCGCAAGAAGAACGCGCAGCCTGCGCGGATCGATATCCATGTTAAGTAGTTCTAAACCATACCTTCAGTTAAATGCAATTGCTCTAAAGCTACTTCGGGCTCATAATTGCTGTTAAACCGGATGGCACGGCGGAGAAATTCAAGCAACCCCTCTTCCGAACCACCCTCATTTAGCCCGCCATTTACGCTCCGCCCAGCGGATGGGCAGCCGGGCATCACCTCTGGAAGGACGTCATGGAACTGCTGTGGGAAATTGCAGGTTGGTCGGGGGCAGTTCTGATCCTGGCGGCATACCTGGCTGTTTCCATGGGTTGGTTGAAGGCCGGCAAGCACTTCCAGGTGGCCAACCTCATCGGTGCATGTGCCTTCATCGTCAATGGCGCGGTCCACGAAGCGTGGCCCTCAGTGGTCACGAACGTGGCTTGGTGCCTTATTTCCGCTGTTGCGATTCTGCGCATGCGCGCCACGCACCAGTTGCCGGTGGCCGCAGTTGAGGCCCCGCAGGTGCAGTTTCCCGGCGTCCCTGACACCACCGGCCAAATCGCTGTCGTCGAGGCGATTACTTCTGCCGTTCACGGCGACGTCGTGGGACGAGTGTCTGAGTGCCAAGCCAGCCGGCGTGACGGGCGGGTAGCAGCGCCGACGGCGCGGACGTCCTGAACCCGGGTTCGCCCAGTTCGCGGGAAGCGTGCGGGATCGCCGGATCGTTCCCGCGATCCCGCACCTTTCCCGCTATTTCGACGGCGGGGCGTCCGAGCTGGTGGACATCATCGCGTGCGGGGTCGTCCCGGTCAATCTGGATCATCGCCTTAAATTTACCGGTTTGCTCTGCTGACACCTCACCAAAGCAGCAACGGACGACGGCGAGAGGTCCCGCCGTCGTCCGTTCAGCAGAAAAACCTAAGGGCGGGGCTTCCCGGTGGTTCGCGGCACAAGTGCAGCGATCGCGGAGTCGATTGCCTTGGCCGCTGAATCGACAGCCGCTTGTGTAGCAGAGACGTCCGTGTTCACACTCTGGCCAGTATCCAGTGCCCGTTGAAGGTCGGCGAAGCTGGCACCCGTCCAATCACCCCCGCGCTGCGCCGTCCCTTGCCCTATCATCACCTCGAGAAGCGTCTTATCCACGGCTTTCGCATAGAACTTCAGCTCTGCGATGTTCGCGAAACCCGCCGGAGTGTAATACCTCAGGTAGCGGTACGCCGTCGTCGTCTGTACCGGGAGCGTGTACCACTGCGCGGCCGTGGCATTCGAGATCGTCGCCAGCGTCGTGAAGTTTGTCCCATCGTTCGACCCTTGGATCTGCGCACCGTTGCCACGCGCGACATTACCTGCCCGTGGCAGATACTTGACGGCACCCAGGATGACAGGTGCCTCTGTCCCCAGGTCCACCTGAACCCATCCGCTTGCAGATGTGGTGTCCGGAGAGGTGGCAGGGTCGCCGTCGAAGGCCCGCCAGCCATTGTCTGCGGCGGTGGCAGTGTTGCCGAAGGCGACGGATGATGCCGTCACCGCTGTCCGTGGAATGGCGATCTGCGGATAAAGGTCGGACAGGGGCTTCAGGAGTGCGCCGGCCGCGAGGAACTGGTTGAGCAGCAGTGTTCGGTCGGCATTGGGAGCCGTCAGTGCACCACGAATCCTGGTTGTCTCCTTGTTGTAGAGGTAAGCACTGCCTTGAGTGGAAGTGGAGGTGTCAGCGGCCTTGGCATCGAGATAGGAATCCGGGTACGCGACGTCGCCGTAGAACTGGACTTCCGACAGGTTCCCGCTCCACGCCGTGGCGTTGAAGAGGCGTACATACCGGTAATGCTGAGCCGCTGCGGCTGAAGTTGGTTTGATGTCGATCCACTTGTTGGCCGTCGCTCCGGATACAGGGGAGATCAGATCAACCCAAGTGGTACCGTCAGCCGAGCCCTGCACCACAGTGCCGTTGGCGCGGGTGGCCGCCGAGGCCCTCGGGAGCAGCAGGATTTCATCGAGCCGCACCGTCGCAGTGGGGCCGAAGTCGATCTTGTACCAGGAACCTGACGCAGTGTTCAGGTCACCGAAGGTGTCACCGTTCCCGTCGAAGAGCAGGTTGCCCACCTGATCGGCGCCCAGTCCGTTCCCCGGCCACTGTTTGTCGGATGCGGTGACAGTGGCGAGCTTGGGGACGTTGATGGCGTGGTCTGCCGACCCTGCCAGCATGAGCGTCGAGCCGTCAGTTGTGGAGTACGACGTCGGTCCGGCTGAGCCATCGGTGTTGGTGAAGCCGACGGAAATGCCGACCTGTCCCATGGGGACGCCAGACATCACCGCTTCCGCTGACCAATTGATGCCGTCGGCGGATGTCGCGGCAACGGACTTCCCCTGGATCGTCGCGCTCACACTGGCGAGCGGCTTCTTGGCGACCATCGTCAGCTTCACCGTGTCTCCAAGCTGGATCTTGCCTGCAATAGCCTGCGGGGACCCGATCGAGACTGTTTTGAGCTGGTTGCCGATTTCGTGCCGGTCTCCGAGGATATGGAACTCATTCATCTCGAAGAGATTCCTAACAATTCCGTACAGTACATCAGGCTGCGGCTGAAGCAGCTGCACCCTGATGTAGCGGAACTGCGAGCTGCGCAGGGAGGGGTCGACGTCGAGCGTCTGGTAGTCCTGGGTGAAAGCCGTGACGCCGGGCGTCAGCCTCGTCCAGTTCTGGGAATCGTTTGATCCGAAGACTGCGGAGTTCGCGAGACGGTCGGCGAAGATGTTGCTCGCGAATCCGAACTTATTAGCCGAGACCCGGAAATCCGGACCAAAATCGAAGGTGTGGGAGAGGTTCTGCGCCTGGGGGTAGGACGTCCCGGATTGGTCGTCGCCGTCAACGAGTTTGAAGGCACTCGTTCCGGCCGTTGACGTGGCCAGTATTCCCGGATAGTTCAGGCTCTGGTCAATGGGGGACCGCGGAGAGACCAAGGCGAGGCCACTCGTGGCCGCAACCAGGCTTTGCAGCTGCTTGAGGTAGCCTGCGTCGTCTCCCGATGCGCCTGCCGCGGCCGCTGCCTTCGCCGCATTGAATGCGTCCAGCGTTGCTGACACATAGATGGCCTGCGAATCGAAGCCCTGCTGGGCCTTCGAGAGCGCACCCGAACGGTCGGCGGCGATATCCAGCGTGATGCGTCGCGCCGTCGTGGTTGTGCCGTCGGAGACCCAAACTGTCACAGTCGGGGATGAAGCAGCTGCAGGGGTCCACGTCAGGTGGCCTGTTGCGGGGTTAAGCTCAGCCCCCGGGGGCAGGCCCGCCGCTGAGTAGGTAATGGTATCCGTAGCGACCGGATCCTTCGCGCTGAGGTCCACATCGAGGGCCGCCCCGGTGTAACCGACGATTCGCTGGCCATCGGTGACTGCGGTGAATTCCGGAGGGCTGAGTTCGGCGCCCGCATTGATGTTCAGTGTGTCGACGTCGACAGTTGTCCCGTCGCCTGTGACCTCAATGTTGAGAAGATCGGCGATGCCCTCGTCGTTGACGAGATTGAGCGTGACATAGGTCCACGCTCCTCCGGTGTCCGGGAGCACGATGGTGCGGTCCAGCCCGAAGGTCAGCCTCATCAGTGCAGTTCCGTTGGTCCGGATCCGCAGCCCGACTGTCTTCTTGGCGGTCGAGCCGGTCAGGAAGGCGATCTTGGTCCCGGACGTGCTTGCCTCAAGGCTCACATAGCCGGTTGTCCCGTCGGTGCCTTTCCTGGACGTGCCGGAGAGTGCTGTGTAGCGGTCTTCAATGTCGAGGTTGGTGGGGCTCTTCTGCGGGACAGGCAGGGAAGACCCGGCAGCGGAGGCGGGCGCGTACAACCAGAAGTCGCCGCCCCCGTCAACGTTGTCCCAGGCACGATTCAGGCTTCCGCCGTAATAGAAGTTCGATGGCATTCGCTTGGAGAATGCCTCGTTGAAGTACGGGGCCTTCTGTGAGAGGTCGACGCCCCGCACATAGGTGTAGTAGTAGTACAGGTCCCAGAAGCTGGCGGTGGTGTAGCGGCCCCGGTAGCTGTTCGAGATGTGGTTGTACGTGTCGCGGATGGTGCCGTCGGGTGAGATCGCATAGGCGGCCGGAACCCATGGTGTGTCATAGCCCTGCATGAAACGCCAGAAGTAGTCGGCGGCAGCGAGGATGCGGTCGTTGAGGAAATCGTAGGGTCCTACAGCATTTGCTGCTGATGAGACTGTCCCTGCAACAGGGTCCACCTTGGTATTCTGCGCGAGCAGCATTCGGGAGATGATCGTGGCGTTGGTGATGTCGCCGCCGCCGTGCGCCTGGTCCCTCCCCATTTCCAGGTGCTGCACCACCGGTTGATCCAGTGGCTGTCCTGTTGCGTCGTTCTTCGTCATGAGACGGAACAGCCGGGAAACGGACCCGTTGAAGCCCTGGTCGGTTGCCGTGGAGTTGACGGTGAACCACTCGACAGCCTCGTCGTAACGGGCCCGGTTGTCCGTGAAGATGTAGCCCGCCATGGTGCCCATGAGGGGGTAGTTGTGCTGGTTCATGAAATGGTTTTGATCGTGCTGGAACGTCTCGATCACAGGAGTGATGAGGTTGGTGGTAAACGCCTGCGTATCCGCGTCCGTCCAAGGCACAGTCTCGTTGGTGCACGAACTGTAGCGAAGGACCTCGGCGGCTGACACCATCCGGTTGAGGGGGATTCCGGTATGGATGTGGGCGTCCGTGAAGTAGGTGTACTGGGCCGGGTCCATCTGGGACCAGATTCGGATGATGTGCATCGCGTTCGCACGGTAGGTTTCGTTGCCGGTGATCGAGTAAAGCGTGGCCTGTGTGTAGGCGGCGAGGCCGTCCTTGATGAAGCGGGAGTTGAAAGACTGGCTGTTGAATGCCGTGGCGGCGGGTTTCGACGGATCCGTCGCGCTCTCGTTGGCTGATTTGATGGACAGCGACGCCGCGCTTGAGGACGTCATCGCATCGAAGTAGGACTTCCACGGTTCGGCACCGGCCGCCACCTGCTGGCGTACGTTCTGCAGGGTGGAGGCGGTAAGGCCAACTCCCGGGTGGACGAATCCCTGGGTGCTGGTCGTTTCATTGAACTGAACGTTGCAGATCACGTCAGCTGCCGCCGATGGCGCCGCGCCTGGTCCTGCAGCGAGGAGCCCGGCGAAGAGGGAAGCGGCGACGAGCACCGACATTCGCTGGAGGATGGATGGGCGACGGGAGCCGGGCGAGGAGGATTGTCCAGGACAAGGGGGAACTCCCGAGACATCGGTGAATCTCATGGGTGGCCTGCTTCTTTGGAGGTTAGGGCTGAGGGAGAGTGATGAGGATAACGATTTCCCAACACTCTGGCCATTTCCTTGGGCTTTGTCAAGGGCAAGCGCTATCCAGCGGTTCTGATACGGGCCGGAGACGCGCCTAAATCGACCCGATGAAGGCGACCGAACCAACGAACGCGGGAAGGGCCAGGATCGCGGCCAGCGCGAGGATCACTCTTCCGGCCCAGAGATATCTGGCAGAAGCCAACCCGCTGCGCCGGCCAGTCGCCGGGCCCGGCCACGCCAGCACAATGAGTGCGCCAAGCAAGATCAAGACCGCCGCGGGCGGGATGATAATGGCACCCAGAAGTGGCAAGTATGCCGGGACCGTTCGGCGGGAGGGCAGCGGAAGCCGCCGGCTGTACCTGCCTGCGGATGCTGCCACGATTGCCCCCACCAGCAGCGCAAGGACGGTGAACAGCAGTACTGACAGCCAGCCGGGGCGAACAATAGTGAAGTCAATGTTGAGCGGAGTCCGGGGACGTTTCCGCCAGAATCCGCATCACCAGGCGGCCGCCGGGCCGCGCCACCAGCAGGCCGGAGATCAAAGCCGTGATGCCGGCAAGGAAAAGTAGCACGGATCCCGCGACGATGACTGTAGTCATTTAGCGTACCTTCGAACGTCGCGGCTGCCCCAGCGCCGAACCGTGAAATGAACGGTTGTTGTTAGGCTTTGCAATCACGCCGGAACCGGCATCAATTAGTGCTCATCAGATTGTCCCGACCGCTGGCCTTTGTCAATACGATTGCCAAATCGGACCTTATGGCCACTGCTGCCACAAGGTTCTGGCCTAGCTGCTGAGGTCCCAGTGCACCCGGATGGCCTCGGCAATGGGACCGGCGGTGACGTTGACCCGGAAAGCAACCGGCGCCGTTCCTGTTTCTTCGATGACCGCGTCGCGGTACACACGGCCGCAGGAGGGGCACAGCGTGTAAAGGTCCTCATCTGCAGGCCATTCCGCCAATTCCGGGGGGACCGGTGTGCTCTCTCCGCCGTAGACGGGTACGCCTTCTGAGTTGGCCTGAATCAGTCCGTCCTTGCTGACGGTATTACCGCAGACGCAGGTGATGGTGGTGACATCATGACCGCTCACAGTGGCGGTTTCGGTGGCCACGATGACCTCCCCGGTGCTGGACGAGACGTTCTACTATCAGCTTAAGCCTGAACGCTGGGCCCTGAACCGAACGCAGGGCCGAAAGCCCGGAGGCACCGTCGTCCTGCTGTCCGCAAACGACCGCTCCTGTTCACCGTCCCGAAACCGCTTGGACCATGCCGGTTCTCCCGCAGCAGGAAGTCTTTCCACAGACCGCCTCCCGCCCAGCAGACACAGGAACACTTCCATGCCTTCAAAAACCATAAAAACCACGACGGCGGCAGCCGTCCTGGCGCTCGGCCTCCTTGCGTCCCAGCCCGCCAACGCGGCCGACACCTCCGACAGCCCCGCCGGCCAGAAGTTCACCTTCGGCGTCATCGGCGACACCCCATACGGCGACGCGGAAATCGCCAAGTTCCCGTCCCACATCCAGGACATTAGCGCCGACAGTGCGCTGAAGTTTGTGACCCATCTGGGCGACATCAAGAACGGCTCCTCGGTCTGCTCAGACGAATACTTCGCCAAGATCCGGTCTGAGTTCGACACCTTCGAGCACCCGCTGGTCTATACGCCGGGCGACAACGAGTGGGTGGACTGCCACCGCACCAACAACGGCGCGTACAACCCGCTGGAGCGGCTGGCCAAGCTGCGGGAGGTCTTCTTCGACCAGCCTGGCAAGACCCTCGGCACCAACATGCCGGTCAAGACCCAGGAGAACCTCGGGCTTCCGGAGGACGTGCGCTTCACCCAGAACCGGGTGGCCTTCTCGGTGGTGAACGTCCAGGGCAGCAACAACTCGCTGCTTCCATGGAGCGGGCTGGGCGAAACGGCTCCCACCCCGGAGCAGCTGGCCGAGGTTGCGCACAGGACGGATGCCGTAGTGGACCAGATCCACAGCACGTTCACCGATGCCAGGCGCCGCAACGACCGCGCCGTAGTGCTGATGACCCAGGCCGACATGTTCGATCCGTCGCAGCTGGCCGCGGCCACCGCCGACCCCGAAAGCGTGTCCGGGTTCCGGGAGATCGTTGCCGCCATCGTTGAGGAGACCAACCGCTTCGACCGCCCGGTCTACCTCATCAACGGCGACAGCCACGTCTTTGCCGAGAACCAGCCGCTGGCAGCCGGCTCACCGTGGCTGGGCATCTACGGCCAGCCCGCCGCGGATGACCTGGAGCGCATCACTGTGGACGGAGCGGCCAACGCCACCGACTACCTCAGGTTCACGGTGGCCGGCAACAGCGCCGATGACCGTGCCGTCCTGAGTTGGGAGAAGGTCCCCTTCAGCGAGTAGGCACAGACGGAAGCGGACGACGGCGGGAGCTCCCGCCGTCGTGCGCTTTCTTTGTGCCGGCTACTGGACTGTTCCCCATGACGCAAAGTCCAGTGTCGCGGTAAATCCATAGGCTTGGTCGCGGATAGCTGCAAGGTCCTCGAAGGTGCCGATCGGGACGATGCCGTTGAAGCGCCCGACGTATTTGTAGTACAGCACCAGAGCCTGCTCGGGGGCGTAGTAGCCGATAGTCAGCGGGGCTGCATCGCTGCCCGCCGGCATGCCCTCCAGCGCGAGCGGCGTGGGCAGGCCGGCGATCTTTTCCTGGTCGCCATGGTCCTTGAACGTGAGCGTCAGGGGTAGCTGATCGGTCAAGGGCAGCGAAAGCCACGCCGAGCACTGAGGCTGTGATCTTCTTGTGGCCTCCCCGCTGATCGTGGATGGCACGTCCTCACGGCGACCTTAGGCAGCGGTTGTGGCCATATGCGGCCGGACAGCGATGAATATGGCTAGGGCGGCGGCTTGGATGATGGTCAGGGTAATGGCCAGGGCGAATATTGATTGTTCATACAGGAGCCCGATGAGGACGCTTCCGGCGAGCCAGGCGATGCCATAGCAGGCAGTGAAGATGCCGTAGGCGCTCCCACGGCGTCCTGTCGGGGCCATCTCGGCGACAGCTGCGCGCATGGTGCTTTCCTGAATGCCCATTGCGGCTCCCCATAGCAGCGCTCCTGCCACGGCCAGTGTGGTGTTGTCGCTGAAACCGAGCCACGGGACGGCCCCTGCGAGAACCGGAAGGGCGAGGAGGACCTTCAATCCGATTCGGTCATAAAGCCAGCCGGACCCCAGGGCTGCCACGGCATCGACTGCCATGGACACGGCGTAGAGGACAGGGACCAGCGCGGGCTGCAGGAGCCCGGTAGAGACGAGATGGAATGAGAGCAGCCCGAACGTTGCGTAGCCGAACATGGTCAGGCTGCTGAATGCTGCGTACATCCAGAATTGCCGCGGCATCCCGGAGGTCGTGGGCGGACTCGTGGTAGCCGCGACCGGGGCGGCTGATCCTGAATCCCTGACAGGCTGGCCGTGCGGGGAAGAATCGTAGCGGGAGGGGCTGGGGACACGTTTCCTGAGCCAAAGGAGGAGCAGCATGGCTGCCAATCCGGGAACGGCGAGCAGCAGAAACCCGGGGCCGTAACTGCCCGAGAGTGATAATGACACCCCGATCAGGAGCGGGCCGAGGAAAGCTCCGATCTGGTCCAGTGCTTCGTGGAAGGCGAACGCCTTTCCGCGGCCGAGCCTGGTGCCGGCCTCGGCGAGCATGGTGTCCTTAGCCGGGCTTCGCACGGCCTTGCCCAGGCGCTCCGCCAGGACGAGGAAGCATGCAATCCACAAGGCACTGGTAATCCCGAGCAGAGGTACAGACAGTGCTGTGAGGCCGTAGCCGGCCATCGCCAGTGCCCACCGGAGCCGGGGCCGGTCCGCCAGGCGCCCGAAGACCAGGCGCAGGACGAGGGCCACCGCCTCGCCGGCGCCGGTGATGACGCTGATCAGGAGGGCGGACGCGCCCAGTACGCCCAGGAAGGGGCCGGTGACGCTCCTGGCCCCTTCGTAAACCATGTCCATCAGGGCGCTGATGGTGCCGAAGACAAGGATGAAGCGGAACGCGGTCAGCGGCGGTCCCGCAGTGCTCCTGCTGCCGGTGTTGCCGGCGGTGCTCGTCATCCTGGAAAGCCTCTTCTTGTCAGGTCCTGACTTTACGTTTGGCAACGATAGCGTAGGCCACAAGTGAAGCGGACGGCCGGAGGTCCCGCCGTCGTCCGCTCCTCACAAACCGGGGACACACTTGCCGGTTCCCAGCAACGCAAGCCCGGCGCGGTCGCCAGCGCCGAAGTCCATTTGCCCGTGGTTCTCTGCGTACATCAGCTGAGTGGGGTCGTCCACATGGCCCAGTCCGACTACATGCCCCAACTCGTGCATGATGATGGCCCGCACCAAAGCCGGTCCATCAGGAAACGCCAGTGTTTCCGTCAGGCCCGGCGCGTCAAGCTGCACCTGGCCGGTGACGTAAATATAGGGCTCGCCCGGGATCTGGATCGAGGCGCTGCCCCCGGTGCCGGCAATTTTCCCCGCCAGCTCGGGCGCCTCTTCCGGAGTGGACCAGGCAATCAGGACCGGCGCCCATTTCTTGCCGTAGCGCTCGGGCTGATAGGCCTTGCGATCATTGCTTGGCGCTTCGGAAGTGGGTCCGTCGTACACGAACTGCAGTCCGGAGGCCGCGGAAACTGCGGACACGGCCTCCCGGATGAGGTGCTCTGTGCCCGGCGGCGCCAGGTCAGGCCGGACCACGTAATGAACCGGGCGGCACGGGTCGTAGGCAACAAAAGGCTGACCCGGGTCGGGTGACTTCTGCAGAACGTAATCGGTGGATCCGTCGGTGGCCGGGGGAACGCCGAGGGGCGACGAAGCTGCCTCAAAGCCTGGCGGCGGGACCTCAGAGCCGGGCAGGTGGGGCCGTGCCGCCGCCATCACGTACCGTTCAAAAAGCGTCGGCGTGAAATAGAGCCCCACTACCAGCGCGACGCCCAGCACAGTGGCCCACCGCAGCCCCCACTTGCCCGTGCCCCATCGCCTCGTCCCGGCATGGCCGCGCCTTTTCACTCCACCTGGCGCGGGGCCCGCACGCCAGGGTTCGGGATCTTGCAGCTTGCCGAATGCCTCGTCGATGGCCCACTGTGGGATACGCCCGCTCGGCGAACGCCGGACGCCCGGAGGAACGTCACGTTCCCCGGTGGACATGCCTGCGGAGTTCTCTTTATCAAAACCTGGTACCACCAAGGCCCCCCGTGCTCCCCAACCCATCTCGTGCAATGGTCCGCTCAGCATAGTGGTCGGCTTCGGTTCATGAGGACGGGCGGGCTCGGCTGAGTCTCCCGGAAGGAGAAGTCAGCCGACGACGGCGGGACCTCCCGCCGTCGTCGACTCCTGCAAAAGTGTGTCTACTTGATAGCCGAAGGCCCGCTACGCAGGGGCCAGCGCCCGGACGGAGTTTCTTTCCACAGTGGGGCAGTAAATTTTCGTGGGTGCGGTGGCCTGTGGTTCCTCAAGGCCAAGGAGCATGCGAACTCCCGCTGCCCCCAGTTCGTAGTGGGGAAGAGAAACGGTGGAAAGCGGTGGCCGGAGGTGGGCCGCGATAACTTCCTGGTTGTCGAAGCCCACCACAGCAATATCATCGGGAATGGAGAGGCCCTGCTCGCGCAGCCCATCGTATAGTCCCATCGCCATTCGGTCGTTGTAGCAATATACGGCCGTAGCGCCGAGCTTGAGCAGTTCCTGTGCTGCTCCGTACCCGCCTTCCTGGTCTGGATAGGCTTCGAGGACCAGGCCGTCGTCGAAGGTGATGCCTTCTGCTTCCAGTGCTTCTTTATAGCCCTGAAGCCGTCCGTCCTTCGCCGGGGCGGGGATGGTGGCGTTGATGAAAGCGATCCGACGGTGACCGTGCTTCAGCAGGATTTCTGTGGCTGAACGTCCGCCTTGAATTTCATCCGGGACCACGGCCCGCGCGCCTGGTTCCGCAGAGAAGCAGTTGACGAGGACGAAGTCTGATTCCCGCAGGGGTGCCGGCAGTTCGGTGGCTCGGTGGAACCAGGTCGAGTAGAGGATGCCGCGGACTTTGTATTCCAGCATCATCGCAATTGCATCCGTTTCAAGCTCACGGTTGCCCTCGGTATTGGCGATCAGAAGGGCGAAGCCATGCTTCCAGGCCTCATCCTGGGCGCCGTGGATGATCTGGCCGGCGAAAGGGGTGGTGGCGATCGCGTCGGCAACGAGGCCGATGAATCGGGAACTTCCGCTGACAAGGGTTTGCGCCATGGCGTTAGGCCGATAGCCCAGCTCCCGGATCGCGTCCAGAACCCGATGGCGGGTCTCTTCGGCGATTCGCGCCGACTTTTTCTTGTTCACAACGAGAGAAACGGTGGCTGTGGAGACGCCAGCGGCTTCAGCCACTTGCCGGAGGGTGACGGGTTGTGGGCGCTGGCCCTGGTTCGTGGAGGCGGCAGCACTCATAGGCGTGCCCGAACCATTCTCCTGCGAAATCATCTGCCCTCCTGCAGGAGTATATCCGCCTGGTGTTCCTTTCATCCTTTGGTCGCCCCGCTTTCCAGGCCTTGGATCATCGCCTTGTTGAGCACGAGGAAGACCAGCAGCAGAGGAGTGATGGTGACACAGACCGCAGCGAACGTGGCCGTCCAGTCCGTTTTTCCCATCGCGCCGATGTAGTTCTGCAGGCCCAGCGGGATGGTCTTCAGCTCCTCCGAGAGGACGAAGGTGTTGGCGAAGATGAAGTCGTTCCAGATGAAGATGCTGTTCACCAGGACGACTGTCACGACAGTATTTACCGAGAGCGGGAGGGTGATCAGTCCGAAGATGCGGTAGGGCCCTGCTCCATCGAGCGAGGCGGCTTCATACGTTTCCCGGGGGATGTATTCGAAGAACGAGGAAAAGAGGTAGATCGACATCGGCAGGGCGAAGCCGGCCAGGGGGATGATCATCGACGGGTAGGTGTCGAGCAGGTTGATGCTCGAGTAGTCGATGAAGAGCGGCACAAGCGCGATCTGGACGGGCACGATGATGCCGATCAGGAAGAGGATGCGGACGAACTTGCTGAACCGGAAGCCAAGGACCTGCAGGGCATAGGCCGCCATCATTCCCAGGAGCACGATCAGGAGGTTGGCGCCCATCGTGACGATGAAGCTGTTGAGGATGTTCATTCCGAGGTTGCCGGTCTCGAAAGCGCGGGCATAGTTATCGAAAGTCACAGCTTTGGGGAGCGCGAATGGATCCCCGGTCGCGAAGTCATGTTCAGTGCGCAGGCTCGTAATGAAAAGCCAGGCCAAGGGGTAAACCTGCACGATGACGATGAGAGCGATGATTACTTTTGACAGCGTGCCGTGGAGGCTGGGCTTGCTCCGCCTCCGGACGGGCGCAGGGCTCGCTGATGGGTCCGGGGTTGCTCTGGGCCGTGTAACCGGGGCTGCTGGCGCGGTCATGCGTCCGCCTTTCGTTTGAGCATGAAGAGGATGAGTCCTACGGCCACCAGGCACTCGACGACGATGAACACGGCGATGGTGCTGGCGTAGCCGAAGTCAGTGCTCGTGAATGCCGTCTTGTACATGTAGGTGGTCAGCAACTCGGAGGACTGTCCCGGGCCGCCGTTAGTCATGAGGTAAGGGATGTCGAACCCGCGCAGCCCGTATGTTGTCGCCATGATCGTGGTGGTGATCCAGACGGGCATGATGTGGGGGAAACGGATCTTGGTGAACAGTTGCCACCGCGAAGCGCCGTCGAGGCGGGCGGCTTCCTCAAGTTCCTGCGGGACAGACAGCAGCGCCGCGTAGATGATGAGCATGTAGAGGCCCGTGAATCGCCAGCCCTCCGGGGCCGACACTGCCGCGAGGACGCTGTTGATATCCGAAAGCCAGGGGCGTTCAAGGGCGCCCAGGCCGATCCAGTGCAGGAGCTGGTTCAAGAGGCCGACGGGTTCGAGCGAGTAGATGCGCACGAAGAGGAACGCGATGGCCACGGTGGAGATCACTGCTGGCAGGAGGTAGAGGGTTTTGATGAGCTCGCGGCCGCGGCGCATGGAGGTCAGGAGGCTGGCGACGAGCAGTGCGCCGCCGAGCTGCAGGACCAGGCAGATGGCGAGATAGCCGAGGGCGTTGAAGAAGGAGCGCCAGAAGATGTCGTCTCCGGTGAGCATCCGCACATAGTTGGCAAGCCCCACGAACTGCATGTCGCTGATGCCGTTCCAGGAGAAGAAGCTGAGGAACAGCGACTGCAGAATGGGGAAAAGCACGGCGACGCCGTACAGCAGCAGGGGTGGGAGCAGGAAGACCAGGACAGAGAGTCGTGACCTGTTGGGGAGCATGGTTGGGCCTTTCGGGTGGGGGCCGTAGCCCCCACCGCTGTGATTACTTGAAGAACTTCGGGGCGTTCTGGGCGATGGTGCTGTCCATCGTGCTGGTGAACTGCTCGGGCGTGATGTTGCCCTGGACCAGGAGCACGAGCTCCTGCTGCAGCCTGCCGTTCGTTGTTGGATCGAGCTGGGTATCCCACGGCATTGCCTGTTCGTCCCCGAGGTCGGTGGCCTTTTCCAGGGCCTTCTTGTACAAGGGTGTTGCGTTGGCCGGAACTACGGTTTCCACGTTCGTCGTCGGGGACAGTGCGCCGGTAGCCGCGTATTCGGACGGGTACTTCGTTAGGGCGAATTTCAGGAAGTCGCTCACGAGCGGGTCGTAGGTCTTGGCGTTTACAGCCATGCCGATACCGGAGGGGGAGACGAACTCGTTGGCTGCGGTGACCGATCCTTCCGTGGTCGGGAGGGTGAAGAAGTCGATGTCCTCCCGCACTGAGGGGTTCAGCTTGTCAGTTGCCAGGCTTGGCAGCTCCCAAGTGCCGATGTTGTACATCGCTGCCTGCCCGGAGGTGAACTGGTTCTGCGCGTCGGAGTAGCCCTGTGAGGAGAACCCGTCCTGGAAGCACTTGGCCTTTCCGAGCGAGGCCAGCCATTCGACAGTCTTCTGGCCCGCGGCGTCGGAGAACTTCGCTTCGCCCTTTTTGAGCTTCTGGATGAAATTCGGGCCTGCCTCCCTGAACGGCTGGTAGGCGACATACCGCTCCAGGGGCCATTGGTCCTGGCCGTCAATGGCGAACGGGGTGATCCCGGCATTGCGCAGCGCGGTGCACATGGCAGGAATGTCGTCGAGGGATTTCGGGACGGAGACTCCGGCCTTCTGCAGCAGGGCCTTGTTGTACCAGATGAATTCCAGCTCGAACTGGAATGGAATCATGTTGAGGGACCCGTCATCGAAGCGCTGGTAGTCCAGCGCGCTGGGCCGATAGTCGTCGTAGACGTCCAAGGACTTCAGTAGCTTTTCAGCGTCGACCATCTTGCCCTGCTTGGCCAACTGCTGGGCGAAGGGTGTGGCGTCGGTGTCGAAGAGTTCGGGAAGCTTGTTCGCGGCGGCGAGGGTCTCAAGCTTCTGGATGTAGGAGGGCCGGTCCGGGGTGGTGATCAGGTTGAGCGAGAAGCCGGGGTGGTCCTTGGTGTAATCGTCCGCGAGTTTTTTCATAATGTTGATGACCGCGCCGTCAGCCGGACGGGACAGCAGCCACGAAATTTCGCGGGGCTTGACCTCCCCGGTGGGTCTGACGTTGGAAGGATCGCTGGCTGTTCCGCTGCCGCATCCGGCGAGGGCGAGGGCTGCTGCCGCAGCCACGGCAGCTGTTCGGAATAACTTCTTCATGGGGACAATCTCCTTTGATGTGAGCCGAAAAATGGTGAAGGCATTTAGTTGTCTGTGCGCTGACGTATCTGAAGGTCTGTAAGGGTTGCGGACCCTTCCCCGGCGAAGACGCCGATGCGACTGGCCGGCGAGTCGTAGATCCGGCTGCTGAGGGCAACCTGCCGATCCAGGACGGCGACACAGAGGTCCCCGTCAACCACGAGTTCGAGGGTGTGCTCTCCGGGAGCCACATGGCAGGGGCGTTCCAGTTCGATGTCGAACGGAACGTCCCCGGAGACATGCCATTGGGCGTCGCCGGTGACTTTCCTCGGCCACCGGTCGAAAACCATGCGGCCGCGTTTCGGTTCCAGGCGCAACACGTAGGACTGGTCCCCGTCCTGGCTTGAGCGCAGCAACAGCCCGCATTCGGTGGTGTTGGCTTCGATGTTGAGGACTGCCTTGGCGTAGAACTGGCTGGGCATTTCTTCGTCGGAGACGACGGCGGCGTACCCGTCTGGTACGTCCAGTCGAGTCGGCAGGTCGTTCGCCAGTGATGCCGGCACGTCCTCCCAGAAGCTGTCAACGAGTTCGTCAGCTAATCCGAATCCCAGGGTTCCGTCCGCGTTCTGCCGGGCTTCCAGGACGGACATGGTCCCGGCCCACTGCCAGGGACCGTCGTCGGTGTTGCCCTCCTTGCTCGCGATCCACCCGAAAAAGAAGCGGCGTCCGTCGCGTTCGGCGGTCTTGGAGGCGTAGAAGGCGCGCCCATCGACGCTTTCCAGGTCTGGTACCGTCCATGGACCATCCGGGCTCTTGGCCATGCGGTACCGGGTGGTGAAGGATTCGGAGAACTCTGAATAGACCATGTACCACCAGTCGCCCCAGGAGAAGACGTCCGGGCATTCATGGGTGATGTAGCGGCGTGGGTCCCAGAAGGGGTCTGTGTGCTCCCACGTCATCAGGTCGCTGGAGACGCACTGGGCTATGACACCGCGACGGCGTTCGGGTCCGGTGGAGTGCCGGGCTGCAAGGAGCATCCGCCACTGGCCCGCGGCCTCGTCCCGGAAGACGAAGGGATCCCGCCAGTCGCCGGACTCGAAGCCGTCCGGTGCGCCGAAGGTAAGTTCCGGGTGCTTCACCCAGGACTGCATTCCATCGGTGCTCGTGGCATGCATGACTAGCTGAAGGGGCGCCCCGTCCGATCCGAGGTGACGCGGATTCTGGCCGGTGTAGAACAGATGGTGGATGCCGGTCTCGTCTACGATGACACTGCCCGTGTAGGCGTTGAAATCCGCGTCTGTTTCGCTTCCGTGCTTTAGGGAAACGCCCTGGTCCTCAAATTGCGTGAGGTCTTTAGTGGTGACGAGGTTCCACGAGGTTCCCGGTTTCGGGTCTGCACGGACCTCGTGAAGGTAAAAGAGCCAGAACTCTCCGTCCTTCTCAAAGGGGATAAGATCTCCAACCCATCCATCGGAGGGCTGGAAGAATACTGAGCTTTTCATCGGCGCTGATGTCCATTTCTGCTAAAGCGTTTTACCACCTGTAATGTATCGCTTCGCTTAAGTTTGATCAAGCGTTTTAGCAAATTTGGTTTGGCCAGGTGCTGCCTCAAGGCCCGGCAGAGCAAACCTTTCAACTGCAACGGAATCAGGGCTAGCCTGTTCCTAGGCATGGTAGGCCGCTACCGGGTGTAGGTTTCTCGATTGGCATGGGCCAAGGGGCAAATAGTGGGGGAATCTTTTCCTGTCGGTTCGGGACCGGTTCAGAGACCAATGGTTGGGCCGCGCCAGGACGAAGAGAATCCCGGCTTTGATAACCACGCCCCCCACGCCATGACGGTGCTAGTGGTGGACGACGACCCTGGGTCCCTGCTCGTTGCACAGGCCGCCGTTGAGAAGTCAGGCCACCGTTGCATCGTCGCCTCGGACGGGGACATGGCCTGGGAGCTTTACCAGGAACATCACCCTGAAGTAGTGGTCACTGACCTCATGATGCCCGGGCTCAACGGGTATGACCTGTGCCGGGCTATCCGCGCCGCCGAAAACGGTTCCTATGCCTACGTGGTCCTGCTGACCTCACACGGGGCGCGGGAAGACGTCCTCGAAGGCATGAAGGCCGGAGCCGATGACTACGTGACCAAACCGCTGGACCCGTTCATCCTGCATACCCGGCTGCTGGCAGCCCGGCGGGTGACGACACTTCACGGCGCGCTGGCCGAAGCCCTCACCGAAACCAGGGGCAGCAACGAGAGGCTGGCCGAGTTCACCGGCCGGGTCAGCCACGACCTGCGCAATCCGTTGACGTCCATCCTTGGCTACGTTGAGCTCGGCTCCATGGAAGCGGAAACGGACCAGGAATCCGCCGCCGAATACCTCGAAATCGTCGGCCACAGTGCCCGCAGGATGCTGTCCATGGTGGAGGAACTACTCACGTTCGCCTCCATCGGCGGTTCCCTGGTCAGGTCCCGGCTGTCGCTGGCGGATCTCGTGAAGGACGTCGCCGACGACCTGAACCTGGGTCTGAGGGAGGCCGGTGCGGTGGTGGAGTGTGAGGACCTTGACTTCGACGCCGACGGAAGCCAGATGCGGGTGGCGCTACAGAACCTGATCCAGAATGCAGTGGCTTACCGGCGGGAAGGGATTCCCCCTGTCATCCGGATCCACGGCGACCGGACGCCTGCCGGCGTCGTTATCCGGGTGGCGGACAACGGCAAGGGAATTGCTGCCGGTGACCGGCGGCGCGTGGTCGAACCGCTCGTCCGGCTGCACCGGCAGGGGGACCCGCCCGGATCAGGGCTGGGCCTGGCCACGTGTGCCAGGGTGGCGGCCGCCCACGGCGGGCGGCTGGAGATCTCCCCGGGCCAGAACGGCGGGACGGTTGTCAGCCTGCACCTCGCGGGAGCTGATGCTCCTGTCGCTCCTTGATTCGGCCGCTCAACTGCAGTGATTCAGAGGTTATTGACCGCTCAATCCGGACCGGCCACCATGAAGTATGAAAGACTCTGGAGCTGAAACGGGCGGTACTCCTTTCGATGACGACGACGACATCGTGATGGAGGTTGACGGCACAGAGACTGTGGAAAGTATCGCCGACGATATCCGTAGCGACATCCGGCTGGGGCATATCCAGGACGACGTGAGCCATGTGCTTGAGGAACGCCTCCGCAAGGCAAGCATCAGCCTGCGCCCGGAGCAGATAGACGACCTCGCAGAGGAAATCGAAAGGGATGTGTCGATCTAGACGCCGGCGGTCCCGCCGCGGTCCGCCCGCCTTCCTAGCTGACCAGAACCTGGGTTGATTCCACCTTGAGCATGGCGTTTGCCCATTTCACCTGCCGCAGTGTTTCCGGATGGCATTTCCGGGTGACGGCCAGCAGATCGGCGTGCTTGATTCCCTGGGCTGCCTGGCCCAGCATCTCCCAGTCCACAGACACGCCTGTTGCCTTCATGACAATTTCCCTCAGGTCCCGGAGCAGCAGGAGCCCGGGAGCGCTTTGCCGGCCCATGAGCTCGCTGGTCTTGTCGCGGACTTTCTTGAGGGGGCCGGCGTCGCCTTTCGGCTCAGGATCGAGGTCCTCGCCGTACTTCTTGCCGATTTCGGCTATTTCCCTCACATGCTGCTGGGACCATTCCGCCAGATCCCGGCCGAGATGGTAGATTTCGTGATCCGATTTGTGCCGCTCGGAGATTTGCAGGAGTTCCTGGGCAAGGTCGTTCTCAGAGCGGTGCAACTCCTGCAGTACCAGACCGATTTTCATGGCGTCCCTCCGGACGTTGCAGTGGCCGCAGCGGGATGGACGGCTTCGTCCGCGGTTGAGCTGTTGGTGCCTTTGGTTTCAAAACCGACCGGCCGGACCGGCGCCGATGCTGTATTGGTGGGGGCGGCGGACGGCCCGGTCGCCGCTTGGATCTTCCTGATGCTGGCCGCAGCGGTTTTGAAGATGGGCTGTTTGGAAGCGGCATCCCAGTCCGTGATGGTCAGTTCATTGGCCGCCCGCCCGGCATTTTGCGGTTCGTGGCCGCCGTCGGTGTCCCAGTATCCGTAGTGGAAGGGAAGGAACAACACCCCGTTCCGGATTCCGCTGATCCTGACCTTGGCTTCAACAGCGCCTCGCGGGGTGGACACTTCCGCCAGGTCGCCTTCAATGATTCCGTAAGCTCCGGCGTCGTCCTCGGAGATTTCGACCCACACTTCCGGGGCCGCCGCCTGCAGCTGCGGCGCGCGTGCTGTCTTGGTCCTGGTGTGGAAGTGGTACAGGGTCCTTCCCGTGATCAGCTGCAGCGGGTAATCCCGGCTGGGCAGCTCGTGCGGAGGCACGTACTCCGCCGCCTTGATGATGGCTTTGCCGGACGGGTTCAGCGCCTTGTATTCGGCCGCTTCCAGCGGTGCACCGGTGATGAGGTCCCGCCCGTAGCTTTCGCAGTACTCGGGGTCGCTCCAGAACTTGCCGTCCTGGTAGATCCGTTCGGTACCGTCAGGGTTTTCCTCGTTGCACGGCCACTGGATGCCCGATCCGCCGCGAAGCTTCCCGTAGGTGATTCCGGTGTAGTCACAGGGGCGGCCCCTGCTGCATTCCTTCCACGCTTCGAAGGCGGACTCCGGATCATGCCACTTCACCAGCGGGTCCCCGTCTTTGTCCCGCAGGTCCATGCGCCGGGCGTAGTCCAGCAAGATGTCCAGGTCCGGCTTGGCATCCCCCGGCGGTTCAACGGCTTTGTCCGAGATGTGCACCGTCCGGTCGACGTTGGTGAAGGTCCCGGTTTTCTCACCCCAGGTTGCGGCCGGAAGAACCACATCCGCCAACTGCGCGGTTTCGGACAGGAAGATGTCCTGCACCACCAGGAACAACCGGTCCTGGGACAGGACGGAACGGACCCGTTGAAGCTCGGGAAGGGACACTGCCGGGTTGGTCCCGCTGACCCAGAGCATGCGGATCGTTCCCTCCTCGGCGTAGCGCATCATCTGCATGACATGCGTCGGCGGTGACTGGTGCGGAATCTCCATCGGATCAACGTTCCACACCTTGGCGAGGTCTTTCACATGCGCGTCGTTGGACCAGTTCCGGAACGCCGCGAAGTCACCGTCCGCTCCGGCCTCCCGCGTATTCTGCGCTGTTGGCTGGCCGTTCATCTGCAGGATGCCGCAGCCGGGTTTGCCGAGCATTCCCCGGATGATGTTGACGTTGTTGACCTGGACCGCTGCCGCCGTGGCCTGGTTGGACTGGTAGAAGCCCTGCAGCACGGTGGAGAGCAGCCGCTCGGCCTGGCCGATGATCCTGGCCGCCTCCCGGATCAGGGCCTCGGGCACGTCGCAGATCTGGGCCACAACATCCGGCGGGAAGTCCTGCACGCGTTTTTCCAGCTCGTCGAACCCCACGGTGTGGGCGCGGATGTATTCGTGATCGACCCAGCCGTTGCCGATGATCTCATGCAGGAGCCCGTTCATCAGGGCGACGTTCGTTCCCGGGCGCGGCGCCAGGTGCACTGTCGCTGCCCGGGCCACGGGTGTCAGCCGCGGGTCCACACAGATGATCTTCGGCGGATTTGGGCCCGCCAGGCGGTCAAGGATCCTGGTCCACAGCACCGACTGGGTTTCGGCCATGTTGTGCCCGTAGAGGGCGATCACGTCGGCATGGTCGATGTCAGTGTAGGAGCCGGGCTGACCGTCGCAGGCAAAGGATTCCTTCAGGGCCTCCGCCGCGGTGGCCGTGCAGAGGCGGGTGTTGCCGTCAACGTGGCTGGTCCCAAGCCCGCCATGCGCGATAAGCCCCAGGGTGTAGTACTCCTCGGCGAACAGTTGCCCGGTGGTGTAGAAGCCGATGGCGCTGGGCCCCTGTTCCTGGAGGAGGTCCTTCGTCCGCTGCACAATCAGACCCATGGCCGTGTCCCAGTCGGTCTCGGTCAGTTTCCCGTCCCTGCGGACCAATGGTTTGGTGAGCCGGTCCGGTGACGAATTCGCCTGCCAGCCGAAAAGATCCTTGGGCCCGAGCCGGCCGTGGTTTACGCGGTCTTCCGCCCGCCCGCGGACCCCGGCGATCCGGCCGTCCTTCACCGCGATATCCAGAGCGTCACCGTTGGAATGCAGGATCGACGCCGACTGTACCCACCGATCGACGTCCTGGGTTCGCACACCCTCCCGGAGGTAGGAGTCCACGCGGACCGGCCATTCCTCCCCGGGTCCGTAAGGAGTCCGTGTTCCCCACGGTTCAGCTATCCGGTCCTTGTCAGCCACGTGTCGCCTCCGGTCATGGAGATGATGCCCACCGGCAACCCGGGGTTACCCGTGGGTCCTCAGGCCCAAAGTCTACGGAGGCCGGGCGACGGCGACAAGATGCGCCGGGCGCGGGCTAGGGCAGCCGCGACGGACGCAGCAGAACGGGTACTCCCGCATGTTCGGGGTTGAGCGGTACCGGGCTGATCAGCACCGCCGGTCCGCGATGCAGGAAGCCGTCAGAAAGGGCCTGGCAACGCACGCCTCCGCGGCCGCGCATGGCCTTGTGCGCACCCGGGGCGAGCATCTGGTCCATCCACGCGCACGGGTTGGCAGGCCGTCCGGCTTTCAACCGAACCCGGTCACCGCGCGATTCCAGCACGAATTCCTGACCGAGCAGCGGAGCAAGGTGCGCGCCGCGGAGAACCACGTTCCGCCGTGTCAGCAGCGGGTCAAGAGGTGCAGTCTCCAGCTCGCCGGCGATGGCTTCGAGGGCTTCAATCGCGAACAGCGTGACCGCCGCATCCATGTGGGCTGCCTTGCCGAAGAATCTGTCGCCGACAATGCCCTTGCCCGCCACCAGTTCGACGTGCTCCGCATCGGTTGTCGGGACGTCAGCCGCACCCTCGCGCGCCCGGCCGAAGTACGCGTGTGCCGGCGAGACGAGCAGATGCAGGACCTCCACGTCGTACCTGAAAGTTGCCGTCATTCCATAAAGCTATCGCCATGACCGGCAATGGCAAGCCCACGACGGCGGGATAAGGGCATCCGGGTAATGTCGCCAGCGCATGCGGCGCACCTGATCCTCTGGCGCACCCGCCTGAACGGGACGAGAATGGCCTCGTGGCCCCCCTTCGGAGTGACGGTGGCGGCGAGACTATGAACGCCGCCGCCCGGAAGATTCAGCGCATCTACCTGACCCTGACGCTGGGCAATACCCTCGCTGCCTCCTTCATCTGGGGGATCAACACTCTCTTCCTGCTCGATGCCGGACTGAGCAACCTCGAAGCGTTCGCCGCGAACGCCTTCTTCACGGCAGGCATGGTGCTGTTCGAGGTGCCCACCGGAGTGGTCGCCGACAGCTGGGGGCGCCGGGCTTCCTTCCTCCTCGGCACCGTGACACTGTCCGTCACCACCTATCTTTACTATCTGCTCTGGCAGTTTTCCGCCCCGTTCTGGATGTGGGCAGTGGTCTCGGTGCTGCTCGGTCTGGGCTTCACCTTTTTCTCGGGCGCTGTTGAGGCCTGGCTGGTCGACGCTTTACAGTTCTCGGGCTATGAAGGCGGGATGGAGAAGGTGTTCGGGCGGGGCCAGATGGTGTGGGGGATTGCGATGCTCACCGGCTCCGTGGCTGGCGGTGTCATCGCGCAGGCCACCAACCTCGGAGTTCCCTTCCTGCTCCGCGTGGGCGTGCTGTTGGCCATGTTCGCCGTCGCCTTCTGGCTCCTGCACGACGTCGGCTTCACGCCTGAACGCTCCACCCATCCCCTCAGGGCGACCCGTGCCCTCCTTTCCGCGTCGATCGAGAACGGCTTGAAGAACCCGCCGGTGCGTTATGTGATGCTGGCCGCTCCGTTCAGCGCCGGCGTCGAGATTTATGTGTTCTACGCCCTGCAGCCGTACCTGCTCGAGCTCTTCGGCGATCCGCGCGCGTACTCGATTGCGGGGGTGGCGGCGGCGGTCGTGGCGGGCTCGCAGGTGGTCGGCGGCTGGCTGGCTCCGTGGGTCCGGGGACTGGTGCGCCGACGCACCACTGTGTTGATCCTGGGGGGCGCCGCGAGCGCGCTGACTTTGGTGGTGATCGGGCTGACCCACGTCTTCTGGCTGGCCCTGGTGCTGTTGGTGCTCTGGGCGCTCGTCTCCTCGGCCTACCGCCCCGTACGACAGGCCTATCTGAACGACATGATCGAGTCGAAGCAGCGCGCAACCGTGCTGAGCTTCGATTCTCTGATGGGTTCCAGCGGCGGCGTGGTGGTGCAGCCGCTGCTGGGACGGTCGGCCGATGTCTACGGCTACCCTGCCTCGCTGGCGATCAGCGGCGTGATCGATCTGATCGCGTTGCCTTTCCTGCTGGCCAGCCGGCGGCAGCAGCATCAGGCTGATCGGGCCAACGCTTCCACCGGCACCAGCAGCGCAGAGTCCCCGCTGCCCTAAACGTCAGACCCCCGGGATGCGCCGGACCTCGACGGCGGCAGCCAGGTAAGGTGCCGGGTCAGGATCAGCCGCAGAAGTAGCGGTAAAGGCTCTTGCGTCCGATCCCGGCCTCGCGGGCAATATCTTCCATGGACGTCTGCTCATAAACTGGATGGCACTACCCGCAGCAACGTCTGGGAGGACATCATGGGCAACGGATCTGCGTGGCAGGAAGCCACAACCCCCGGTCGCTTTGCCGGAAAGACTGTCATCGTCACGGGCGCAGCTTCGGGCATCGGCCAGGCCACTGCGCTGCGTATCGCCAAGGAGGGCGGCAGGGTCATCGCGGCGGACATCAGCAAGGAACGCCTGGATGACTTCGTGGCCGAGAACGGCAGCCTGGACCTGGTTCCAGTCTCTGGCGACATCTCCACCGAGGAGACTGTCGCTGCGGTAGTCGCTGCCGCTGGCGGACGGGTAGACGCGCTGGCGAATGTGGCGGGCATTATGGACAACTTTGCCCCCATTCATGAGGTGGATGACGAGCGGTGGGAGCGCGTGTTCCGGATCAACGTCACGGCCCTCATGCGCCTCACGCGCGCCGTGGTGCCGCTGATGCTCGAAGCCGGCACCGGATCCGTGGTCAATGTCGCGTCCGAGGCCGGCCTGCGGGGTTCGGCCGCGGGCGCTGCATATACCGCGTCTAAGCATGCCGTCATCGGCCTGACCAAGAACTCTGCCGTGATTTACGGGCCCAAGGGCCTGCGCTTCAACGCGGTTGCCCCCGGACCCACCATGACCGGAATTGTTGCGAACTGGGGCTCCCATATGGCGGCTGAACGCCTTGGCCCGCTGATGCAGGCCAACGTCCCAACGCCCGCCACCGCCCAGCAGCTCGCCGCCTCCATTACCTTCCTGCTCAGCGACGACGGTACCAACATCAACGGCGCCATCCTTGCCTCCGACGGCGGCTGGTCGGCCCTTTAGTCAGCGCAGCGGGGCAGGGCGGACCCGGACAGGTGCAAGGATTGCGATGATCAGGACCGCGGTAACGGAGCCTGCTGCCATGATGGAGGCCAGGACAAGGACCTGGAAGCGCCCTGCCTCCAACGGCGAAATCCCTCCGAAGATGGCTCCGACAAAGGCCCCGGGCAACGTGACCAGCCCAGTGGTCTTGGTCTGATCCGTAGAGGGGATCAGGGCTGAATATACGGCCCCCCGGGCCAGATCCCGGGTTGATTGCCGCGGCGAAGCCCCGAGGGCGAGCCACCCTTCCACCTCGTCCCAGCGTTCGATCACCGATTCTGTAAACCGTCGTCCAGCCAGCGTCGCAATCGTCATGGCGTTCCCGATGATGATGCCGCCCATGGCGAGGGCGTACCGCGGGGTGAAGGGGATGGCGCCGGTGCCAAAAACGATGGCCAGCGTGACTGCGATGCCGGCGGCCAGCGATATGCCGACGAGAGCGAAGTTCTTCCAGCTCCATTTGAGCCGGCGAGTAGCGGTCACTGCCGCAACAATGAACATGATGGACAGCGCGAGCCCGACAAATAGCGGACTGGTGATGACCCCGCTGAGAATCAGGCTGATCAGGGCGAGTTGCGCCGCGCCGCGCAGGACAGCCAGTGCCGGGGCCCCGATGTGCTGAGCCCTAAAACCCCGCAGGACTGCCACGGTCAGAACGACCAGAAGACCGACGCTGACCAGGGTCGGGATGAGGGCGTCCAGCTCAGTCATGCTGCCAGCCTAACCGCGGGCCTTCGACGCAGCATGGAAACCGGCCCGGACCCGGACTGCCCCGGTGTCAGTAATGCGCAGCTTTCAGTACAGGAAGATGTCTATCCACTCCCGGTTGTGTGCATGGACCAGGACAAGGAACAGGACAAAGTCAAAGAGCAGGTGGACGCACACAATGTAGGCGAGGGACTTCGTCACAGTGAACAGCCGCGCCTGGAGAAGGGCGAAGGGAAAGATGAAGAAGGGCGCCCAGGCATGGAATCCCAGTTCCCATAGGAATGAAGTGAACAGCACGGCCTGCAGCAGGTTGGCCTGCCAGTCGGGAAGGTGCCTGCGCAGCAGCGTAAACGCGGTGCAGATGAAGAAGAGCTCGTCCCAGATTCCCAGGGCGTTCGTTCCCAGGAAGAGACGGCCGATGCCTTCGGGATCGCTGACGGCGGGCCAGTTGGCATAGACGCCGGTAGTAATCATGTAGACCGGCAGCACAGCGTATCCGAGCACCGGGACCAGGGGCAGGTACCACTTCTCAGCTGGGGTCCACCGCTGGCCGGTCCTGACGGGGAATCTGATGGCGTGCTCTTTGGTGATGAATCGTGAGGCGCCATACGGAACCCCTACTGCCAGAATCATGGCCGTGCCCATGACCAGCATGTGCTGCGTGCTTATATCCGTGGTGATGGGAACAGCGCTCATGGCTGCCAGGCCAAACGCGATCAGGGCCAGGTCGGTGAAGAGGCGTCGGCTGATGAATCCCGCCAGGGCAAGGGCCGCGGCCAGAAGGATGAACCCGTTCAGGCGGTCCTCCAGCACGAACAGGATGAAGCCCGATGCGGACATCAGCGTTGCCGGGACCACGGACAGTGATTTGCCCGGTGGCTCCAGTTGTCCGCTTGCCCGGATCCTTGACTCCGCTGTGAATTGCTGGCTCATGGTGGGCCCCCGGGGATCGCACTCGGGTTTGGCGCTTCTGGATGACTGCGATCCAGTTTACTTTCTGTCCGGGAATCGGGAAACGGCCGCCTATCCAAAGCCGGCCAGGTCAGCCTCTGCGGGTCAGCCCGTATTCTTCGGGCGGTGTCTGCATGGGCAGGGTGCGCCAGGTGCCATCGGTCACTTGCGCAGTCAGGTGGTCACCGACGATCTCTACTTCCCCGTGGGGGATGGCAAAGGGGTCCAGTCCGTTGGCATAGATCCAGTTCAGGGACTGGCCGTGGAGGGCGTTGCCATGGGGGTAGTCACGAAGGTCTACTTTGGAGGGCATGGCGGAGAAAACCTTTTCGTCGTTGAGGCCGGAACAATTCGTGAACACCGTCCCCAACCTGGTCTTCCTACCACCAAGGGTAGGGCATGGCCCTCGATTTCCCCTGAAATTTCCCGTTAGATGACGGATCTGTTGCCGATTCGCCGGGTCGCTTCCCACGTTGTACCGTTGGGAACTTCCCACGTTGTACCCTGATGGCAGGGCCGTGATTTCCTGCCCGTAAGACGGTGGAGGGAGTGGCGGTGTCTGTCACAATCCGGGATGTTGCCCGTGTTAGCGGTTTTTCCATCAAGACGGTGTCCAACGTGATCAACGGGCATCCGCAGCTCAGGCCGGAGACGCGGCAGCGCGTCCAGGACGCCATCGACCAGCTGGGCTATCGGCCTAACCTGTCGGCGAGGAACCTGCGATCGGGCCGTTCAGGAGTCATTGGCCTCATCATTCCGGACCTCACCACCGCCTACTTCGCCGAACTCGCGGACGCAGTCATGCGGAAGGCTGCGGCGAAAGGGCTTGCGGTGCTGATCGAGCCAATCGGCAGCGGGCGGGACAATGAACTTGCAGCCCTGAGCGGGAAGCATCGGCACATGGTTGACGGCATCATCTACAACGCCCTGACGCTGAACGCCGGCGATGCAGAACTCCTCAGGAGCGTCGACACCCCGCTGGTGGTCCTCGGTGACACCTCCTTCAACGGCCGGGTGGACCGCATCACCATGGCAAATACTGCCGGTGCCCGCGCCGCAACCGAGCATTTACTGGCCGTAGGCCGTCGGCGGATCCTTGCCCTCGGCGCCCACGAGGGTGAAATTATCGCCGCTGCCGAACTCCGTCTGGCCGGATACCGTCAGGCCGTCGAAGCCGCCGGTCTGACGTTCGATCCGGACCTGGTGCACTACGCGGACTCCTGGCATCGGCGGGGCGGGGCGGCTGTCATGGCGAAACTGCTCGACGACGGCCTGAAGTTCGACGCCGTCTTCGCCTTCAACGACACGCTCGCTCTGGGTGCCATGCGCGTGCTCCAGGAGGCCGGCGTCCGCATCCCCGAGGACGTGGCGATCGTCGGCTTCGATGACCTGGATGAAACGCGGTACTCGCTGCCGGCACTCTCGACGGTGAACCCCCGGCGTGACGAGATTGCCGAGGCTGCCGTGGACACCCTCCTTCGCCGGATTGAAGGCGGCAGTGAATTGGAGGCGCACGAGATCGAGACAGGCTTCTCCTTGGAGATCCGCCAGTCCTCCGGCCCGGTCCTGACAGGGGCTGCAGGCGCAAATACTGCCGCCTGAAAGAAAATAAAGAGTAGGTCTTGACCGAATGGGAAGCTGGCTGCATGCTAGATACAACGTTTACGTACAACGTTTACCTTGGTTTGAAGATATAGCAGTTTCCAGCAGGGACAGGGGAGTCCCGCATCACTGAAAGGGCCGACATGAAAAGGTCGCTCACCATTCTCACCGCGGTCGCTGCCGCATCCCTGGCCCTGACGTCCTGCTCCGGCGGAGGCACGGGAACCAGTGAGAACAGCAAGACCGAACTCACGTTCTGGCATGGCTACACCGAAGCCGACGGCAAGGTGCTGAACAAGATCGTGGAGGACTTCAATGCCTCCCAGGCAAACATCACCATCAAGGTGCAGACCAACCCCTGGTCGGTCATCGATGACACTCTGCTGCCGGCGCTGTCCTCCGGAAAGGGACCGGACCTCGTCGCCATGCCGGCCGAACGCCTCCCCGTCTACGCAGACAAGGGCGCGTTCGCTGAGCTCGACGACTTCTACAAGGACCCCAGCAGCAACCTTGACAAGCTCGTACCCGCGGCGGCGGACATGGAGACCGTCAACGGCCACAAGTACGGCGTACCCTCCGGATTCGTGCCGCTGGCCATGTTCTATAACAAGGCACTCTTCGCGAAGGCAGGCATCACCGCCCCGCCGACAACGTGGACGGAGTGGATCGCCGCTGCCAAGAAGCTGACCGTTGACGAAAACAATGACGGTACGCCCGAGCAGTTCGGCCTCGGCCTTCCCGATCACGCAACTGTCGCGAACGGCGTCTGGCCCTCGCTCTTCTATGGCAACGGCGGTGACGTCGTCAAGGACGGCAAGGCCGTGGTTGACTCGCCGGAGAATGCCGCGACGCTGAAGACCTGGGTGGATGCCGTCCGCAACGACAAGATCTCCCCGTCCGGCCTGGACGGAATCGCAGGGGACAAGCTGTTCAGCAGCGGGAAGGCCGCCATGTACCTGGGCGGTCCCTGGATGTCTTCCATCGCGAAGGAAAGCAACATCGACTACGGCATCGCGGCTGTCCCTGCCGGGCCGAAAGACCAGGCGGCCTCGGCCATCGGCATTTCCATGGGCATCACCTCACAGAAGGACGAGGCCAAGACGTCAGCGGCGAAGAAGTTCTTCTCGTACTTCCTGCAGAAGGAGCAGGCGACCGCCTGGTCGCTCGGTTCCGGATGGCCGCCGCTGCGTTCTGACATTCCGGCCAGCGACGTCGCCTCCAACCCTGTAGTGGAAGCCCTGACGAAGCAGTCCGAATTCGGGCGCCCGCTGCTGCCCGGCGTCGTGAACAGCACTGACGTGCTGACCGCCGTGGACAAGCTCACCCAGCGCGCTGTCGCCGGCGAAAACATCAAGGACCTGCTGCGCGAGACGCAGGCCTCGGTCCAGAAGATCCTCGATACCAAATAGCCGGCACTATAGCCGTCACCAAGTAACTGACATCAAGCCTAAGGACGCGGCGCCCCCCGCGCCGCGTCCCAGGAAAGAAGCTCCCATGAGCACTACGGTGCATAAGAAGCCGCAGGCACCGCGATACCGCGCCCCGGCACCCATCGGCGGACGGCGCCGCCCCGCCGTCGGACAGCGCCGCAAGAACCTTCAGGCCCTGGCCTTCCTGCTCCCGGCGGTGCTGGTCCTCGGCGCCTTCACGGCCTGGCCCATGGTCGCGGCCCTCCGGCTGTCCTTCACCAACGCCAGCGGCTTCGGCAAGGAAAAGTGGGTGGGTTTTGAGAACTACGCCCGCATCTTCACCGATCCGGTCATCATCAACGCTGTGGTCAATACCGCCCTCTACGCGCTGCTGTTCACCCCGACCGCCGTCGCCCTGGCACTGGTCCTGGCACTGCTCCTCAACGATCCGCGGCTGCCCTTCCGGGGATTTTTTCGGACAGCGCTCTTCCTGCCCTTCATCATCAGCCTGGCGGTCGCCGCCATTGCCTGGACCTACCTGATCGACCCGCAGGTGGGCTTGCTGAACTACTGGCTCAGCTCGGCAGGGATCCGGATCGGCAACGTTCTGCAGGACCCCGTCCTGGCCATGCCGGCTGTCGCCTTCGTTGCCGTGTGGAAGAGCTTCGGCTTCTACATGGTGATCTTCCTCGCCGGCCTGCAGGAGATCCCCGGATCCCTGTATGAGGCGGCCCGGGTGGACGGCGCCGGTGCATGGACCAGATTCAGGCATGTGACCATGCCCATGCTTTCCAACACGACGGCGTTCGTGCTGATCTTCGCCCTCATCGCCGCGCTCCAGGCCTTTGACCAGATCTACGTGATGACCGGCGGCGGCCCCTACGGCCACACCGAGACGGTGGTCATGCAGATTTACACATCGGGCTTCCGCAAACTCGACGTCGGGTTCGCCTCGGCGCTGTCCTATGTACTGCTCGCTGCCACGCTGCTGCTCAGCGTCATCCAGTTCGTCTTCTTCGGAAAACGTGAAAGGGAAGGGGACTGATGTCTGCCACACTCCGCCCGCGCTTCCTCCCGCACCTCTTCCCCTCCGGGGGACCGGTTTCCGGCCCTCGCCGCATCGCCCGGGCCAGGCTGAACCGGGCCCTGGTGGTCCTCCTGCTGGCCCTGGCCTCCGCGGTCATCCTGCTTCCCATCGCGATCATCGTCTTCACCGCCTTCAAACCGGCAGCAGAAGTCAATGCCTTCCCGCCCACGCTGGTCCCGGGCCAGTGGACGATGGATAACTTCACCCGTATCTTCCAAGAACTGCCGTTCGTCCGACTGATCGTAAACAGCTTCGCCTTTGCCGGCGGCGTTACCCTCTTCGCGTTGCTGTTCGATTCCCTGGCCGCGTATGCCCTGGCCCGGATCGACTTCACGGGCAGGCGGATGCTGCTCATCGCGATCATTGCCAGCCTGATGATCCCGTTCCAGGCAACCCTGGTGCCGGTCTACCAGCTGGCCAGCAACCTGGGCTGGGTCAACACCTTTGCCGGACTGATCATCCCCCGCGCTGCGGACGCCTTCGGGATCTTCTTCCTCCGCCAGTTCTTCCTGTCCCTTCCCCGGGACCTGGACAATGCGGCACGGATCGACGGCGCCTCCGAATGGCGGGTCTACTGGAACATCGTCCTGCCCAACGCCACCCCGGCCATCCTGACACTGGGCGTGTTTGTGTTCGTCAACAACTGGAATGACCTGCTCTGGCCGCTCATTTTCACCACAGACAAGAACATGGGGACGCTCACGTCAGGACTGACTCTCCTGACCGGCCCGGGCGGAATAATCCCCTACGGCGTCATGATGGCGGGGGCCCTCGTGGCCATCCTCCCCCTGGTCGCCGTCTTTATGTTTGTCCAGCGCCGCTTCATTGAAAGCGTCGCCACCACCGGATTGAAGTGAGGTTTTAGTGAAATGGTTTGAAGACGGACGCCTGCATTTCGGTCTCGGAGTCGAGGACACCTTCATTCCGCAGGAACGGCAAGGTGAGCGTGCCCTGGATGAATACGAACTCACCCAGCACTACAGGTTCTGGCACCAGGACCTGGGCCTGGCCAGGGAGGCCGGCGGGGAGTTCCTCCGCTGGGGTATCCCCTGGTACCGCATCAACCCGGAACCGGGCGTGTGGAAATGGGACTGGCTGGACAGGGTCATGGACCGTTTTGCCGAGCTTGAGCTCAAACCCCTCGTGGACCTGATGCACTACGGCACGCCCACCTGGCTGGACAACCAGTTCCTGAACTCCAGCTACCCCGAAAGGGTTGCCGAATATTCCGGACGGGTTGCGGCCCGGTACGCCGACAGGGTGGTGGACTACACCCCGGTCAACGAACCCATGATCCACACGCTCTTCTCCGGAAAGTTCGGCCATTGGCCGCCTTACCTCTCCGGCGACGACGGCCTCGTAGCCCTGGTGCGGAACCTGTCCAAGGGCTTCGTCCTGGCACAGCAGAACATGGCCGCCGTCCTGGGCGACTCCGCCATCTTCACCCATGTGGATGCCGGATTCAGGTTCGTCAGCGACTCCACCACCGGCGAACATGAGGACGAAATCCGCCACCTGAAGGCACGGTCATACCTTGTCGAGGACCTCGTGACCGGCAAGGTGGACGCCGACCATGAACTGGCGCCCTGGCTCAGCCGCCATGGCATGGCCGATGAGGACCTGGACTGGCACCGGGAGAACATCGTGCTTCCCGACGTCATGGGCGTGAACTACTACCCCCTGCACTCCACCGAACTGCTGGTCAGCGGCAAACCCGTCCGCGGAGACATCGCCGACCCCCGCGACGTCCGCAACGACTGGACGGAAGGCCTGACCGACGTCCTCAGCGCCTACGGACAGCGCTACGGCGCGCCGGTGGCCCTGACCGAAACCTGCCTCACCGGCTCATATGCGCGGCGGCTCCAATGGCTGGACGCGTCCGTGGACTGCGTGCAGCGGCTCCGCTCGGAGGGGCAGAACATCGTGGGCTACACCTGGTGGCCGGTGACCGACATGTACGAGTGGACCTACCGCTACGGGACCGAACCGCTGGAACACTACCGGCTGACCATGGGCCTCTGGGACCTGGTGCCGGATGAGATCGGAACCTTGCACCGGGTCAAGAACCCCGTCGCGGACCGCTTCCTGCAGCACGCCAGCGCTGCCCTCGCGCTCGCCTCCTCCGAGGGCATCCACTAGGGACGCTCCCGCCCTGCCCGCCGTCGGTGGGCCGGGGCGGTGGGTAGGACTCCGCGTCCTAGGAAAAGCAGGGACAGGAAAACCTGCTGACAAGGCCACGCAAGGTGCGTAACGTCATCTGGGTACTCCGCACGAAAGCGGTTCCCGCGCGAGCTCCCCGCGGTCCTGGCCGCGGGATGCCGAGTTCGATGGATGAAGTGAGGCCTAATCATGAGAATTGCTGTGACCGGTGGAAGCGGAAAGCTGGGACGGCACGTGGTCCGGAGGCTCATCGGGGACGGACACCAGGTGCTCAACCTGGACCGTACGGGGGAGCGGAATCCCGGGCTGGTCATCGTGGACCTGCGCAATTACGGCCAGGTCCTGGACGTGCTCCTGGGGCTGGATGACAGGCACAGCGGGTTCGACGCCGTCGTGCACCTGGGCGCCATTCCCGCCCCGGGCCTCCTTCCGGACGCCGCCACTTTTGAGAACAACATGCTCTCCACCTACAACGTATTCCAGGCGGCCCGCCGGGCAGGCATCAAGAAGGTGGTCTACGCCTCCAGCGAGACGGTGCTGGGCCTGCCGTTCGACGTCGACCCTCCCTACATCCCGGTGGATGAGGAATACCCGGCCCGCCCGGAAAGCACCTATTCCCTGGTCAAGCACCTGGAAGAGCAGATGGCTGTGGAGCTCACCCGCTGGGACCCGGAGCTGAGCATCACCGGCCTGCGGTTCTCCAATGTCATGGACGCCGAGGATTATGAGCGGTTCCCGTCGTTCGACGCCGACGCCAGGCTGCGCAAGTGGAACCTGTGGGGATACATCGACGGCCGGGACGGGGCGCAGGCCGTGGCCAGGGCCCTGGAGAACGGCAAACCCGGCTTCGAGGCGTTCATCATCGCGAACGCGGACACTGTCATGAGCCGGTCCAGTGCCAGCCTCGCCGCCGAGGTGTTTCCCGACGTCAAGGTGGTCAAGGACCTGGGCGAACACGAGACCCTGCTCTCCATCGACAAGGCCAGGCGGCTGCTTGGCTTCGAACCCGAACACAGCTGGCGCACCTACCACCCCAGCAAAACCACCCCCACCGAGGACTGAACCGAGGACAGAGGAGCAACATGCAGTACCGCACATTAGGCAACAGCGGCGCCGTGGTATCGAACTACGCGCTGGGAACCATGACGTTCGGGGCCGAGGCCACCGAGGAAGCGTCCCATGCCATCCTGGACAGCTATGTGGCTGCCGGCGGCAACTTCATCGATACTGCTGACGTCTACAGCGCAGGCCTGTCGGAGGAGATCGTCGGACGCTGGCTGACACAGCGGCCGGAGGCCAAGGACCGGGTAGTCCTGGCCACCAAGGGACGCTTTCCCATGGGCGGCGCCCCGAACGACGTCGGAACGTCCCGCCGGCACCTGACCCGCGCCCTGGATGATTCCCTCCGGCGGCTGGGAGTGGAGCAGATTGACCTCTACCAAATGCACGCGTGGGATCCCATCACACCGCTGGAAGAGACGCTCGGGTTCCTGCACGACTCGGTCAGCAACGGGAAGATCGCCTACTACGGGTTCTCCAACTTCCTGGGGTGGCAGCTGACCAAGGCGGTCCACGTGGCCAAAGCCCACGGCTGGAGCGCCCCCGTCACCCTCCAGCCGCAGTACAGCCTGCTGGTCCGCGAGATCGAATCGGAGATCGTCCCGGCCTCGCTGGATGCAGGCATCGGCCTGCTGCCATGGTCGCCGCTGGGTGGCGGCTGGCTGTCCGGCAAGTACAAGCGTGACGAGCCGCCCGTCGGCGCCACCCGGCTCGGCGAGAATCCACTGCGCGGCATGGAAGCATGGCAGGCCCGCAATGACGACCCCCGGACCTGGGACGTCATCGGAACCGTGGAAAAGATAGCCGGTGACCACGGGGTGAGCGACTCCCAGGTTGCCCTGGCCTGGCTCGCGGACCGTCCCGCCGTGACGTCCGTCATCCTCGGCGCCCGCACCACGGAGCAGCTGGCGGACAACCTTGCTGCCGCGGAGCTGGAACTTACGCCCGAGGAAACGGAGCGTCTGACCAGGGCCAGCCAGCCCCGCGTCGGGGTCTACCCCTATGGGCCGATGGCAGCTGAACAGCGGAGCCGGAAGATTGAAGGCGGCCGCTAGGAACCGGAAACTTATGAAACCGGAACATTAAAAGAGAAGAGCGGACGACGGCGGGAGGTCCCGTCGTCGTCCGCTCGTTCCGTTTAGCGCGTGATTTCCTCGAAGGTGGCGCCCTGGGGTGCGTTGTGGCTGAGGCTGACGGTAAAGGTGTTGGGCCCGCTGCGGGTTACGGCGACACCGCATTTTGCGGCTTTGGCCCGAGCGGAAAGGTCCTGCACAACCTTGTCGATGGTGCGGTCAATGGCTGACCGGTCCCAGATTTTCAGCGTCACGGAGTCGGAGGTTTCAAACGTCATTGTCAGTACTTTCACTCTTACAGTTGACGGCCCCAAGTCGTCATTGAAGGAGCCGCATCCTCGTCGGTGAGGATTGCTGTTTTCGGTAGCGCGGGAACGAAGTCCCTCATTCATGGTTCATGCTCGCCAACGACGTTCGCAACTTATTCGGTCAAAGTGTGACCGAATACACCTTCTCCGTTACTCCCTGCTGCTGAAATCTTTCGTGTTCAGGCCACGGAGTTTTTCCGGGGCGAGCGCGTAGAAGGGCGTGAATCCGCCCCGCGTCCCAGGGGAAATGTCGGAGCGGACAACCGACGCCCCCTCCAGTGCCGCCAAGTGGTACCTGACGCAGTCGCGAGACGAGCCGACGCCACTGCTGATGTCGGCTACTTTGCTCGCGCCATTGCGTGCCAGGTAGTCAACTATTTGTGTTCTGACGGGTGTGCCTCCGCCTTTTTTCCCGCGCGGGTGCACGGGCAGCGGTGTGTGGAGCTCAAAGTCAGCGGTCATTTTCCATGGCCTTTCTTCCGGGGTGGGTAAGTCGGCTGCTTCTTGAGGTGGAGCTGTTACATGGTGGGTTCTATGGGCCCACAACTGCCGGGGTTCCCTGACCGAGCTTGCGAGGTTAGGGGGCGGTTGGGGAGGTTTGCCAGGCGTTCGGGGCTGAGGAGTTCCTGGAGTTGGGTGTGGGTGAGGAGTCCGTGTTCGAGGACTAGTTCTGCTACGCCTTTGCCGGTGGCGAGTGCTTCCTGGGCGATGGCGGTGGCGGTGGTGTAGCCGAGGTGGGGGTTGAGGGCGGTGACCAGGCCGATGGATTGTTCCACGGTTTGGCGGAGGTGTTCGGTGTTGGCGGTGATGCCCTGGAAGCAGCGGGCCGTGAGGGTGCGGCAGGCGGCTTCGAGGTGGGAGATGCTCTTGTGGAGGCTGTGGACGATGATGGGTTCGAAGGCGTTGAGTTGGAGTTGCCCGGCTTCGGCGGCCATGGTGATGGTGACGTCGTTGCCGATCACTTCGTAGGCGACCTGGGAGACGACTTCGGGGATGACCGGGTTGATTTTGCCGGGCATGATGGAGGAGCCGGATTGGACGGCGGGGAGGTTGATTTCGCCGAACCCGGCGCGCGGGCCGGAGGAGAGCAGGCGCAGGTCGTTGCAGATTTTGGAGAGTTTCACGGCGACGCGTTTGAGGACGCCGGAGAGGTGGACGAAGGCCCCGACGTCCTGGGTGGCTTCGATCAGGTCCGGGGCGGTGACCAGGGGCAGGCCGGTGATGTTGGCGAGGTGCCGGCAGGCTGTTTCGGCGTAGCCTGCGGGGGCGTTCAGGCCGGTGCCGATGGCGGTGGCGCCGAGGTTGATTTCGTGGATCAGGACTTCGGCTTCGGCGAGGCGGAGCCGGTCTTCGCCGATGGTGATGGCGTAGGTGCCGAATTCCTGGCCCAGGGTCATGGGCACGGCGTCCTGGAGCTGGGTGCGGCCCATTTTGACGACGGTGCGGAATTCGAGGGCTTTGGCGGCGCAGGCTTCTTCGAGTTCGGCCAGGGCGTTCAGGAGTTCGCGGGCGGCGAAGATGGTGCCCAGTTTCACGGCGGTGGGGTAGACGTCGTTGGTGGACTGGGAGAGGTTGACGTGGTCGTTGGGGTGCAGGCGGGTGTAGTCGCCTTTGGGGTGGCCAAGGATTTGCAGGGCGCGGTTGGCGATGACTTCGTTGGCGTTCATGTTCGAGGAGGTTCCGGCGCCGCCCTGGATGACGTCGACGACGAACTGCTCAGCGTACCGGCCGGCCATGATGTCCTGGCAGGCCTGTTCGATCGCGTCGGCGCGTTCGGGGTCCAGCAGCCCGAGTTCGCGGTTGGTGCGGGCCGCGGCGAGCTTGACCGCTGCCAGGCCGCGGACCAGGTGCATGTTGGAGGAGAGTTTCTGGCCGGTGATGGGGAAGTTTTCCACCGCGCGCAGGGTATGCACGCCCCAGTACGCTTCGGCCGGGACGTCCCGGTCACCGAGCAGGTCATGCTCGGACCGGACCCCGGTCTGGCTGGGATTTTGGGCGATTTCGGTGGTGGTCATGGGGGTCCTTACGAGGCTTCGTTGACGGGTTCGGACAGGAAAAGGGCAGGGGTATGGAGAAAGAGGGTGGCGGCAACATGCGCGCGCCGACTGTGGCAGATCGGGTGATCTGCCTTTGGGAGGCCTAGGCGTTGGCCGTAGTGCCGGCTTTGGAGGTTTCCCCTCCCGGGACGATCGTGCCCAGGGCGCACTCCACACCGTGTAAATGCATGGTCATGGCCTGGGCTGCGTCCTCAGCTGAACCGCGCTCAATCGCCTCGAAGATCCGGGCGTGCTCGTCGCCCGATTCCTTCCGCCGGTCCGCCACCAGGTTGAGGGTATTCGACTGGTTGGCCATGGCCTCGCAGATGTCCGACAGGAAAGATTCAAAGACGCCATTGCCACTGGACCGGGCGATGGTCATGTGGAACTCGGTGTTCAGCGCCACCCATTGCTGGATGTTGTCCTCCTGGGACATTTCGCGCAGGATTTCCCGCAGGGCTTCGAGGTCTTCGCTGCTCCGGCGCTCTGCTGCGAGTCCTGCTGCGGGAACTTCCACATGGGGCCGCGCCTCCATGAGGACGCTGGCGGAATACTTTCCGAGCTTGAGGTCCTGGGCCACCTTGTCTGCTATGACGAAGGTGCCCTTGCCTGTATAGGTGGCGGTCAATCCCAAGGCGGTACATGAGCGCAGCGCCTCCCGGACCATGGTCCTGCTGACTCCGTACTGCCGGGCAAGCGTAGCCTCTGAGTCGAGACGGGTCCCTACAGGGATTAATCCGCCTTCTATTGCGCCGCGCAGTGAAGCGAAAACCTGTTCCGCCGCACCCACCCGCACCACTCGGTCTTGTCTAGCTGTCCAGCTGTCCAACAGGTCCATAGGAAGACTATGGCATCAGCCACAGGGCCTGTCAAAGGAACTTGCGAAACTGCCACATTGTGTCGGTTGTGCGAGGGGGCGTAACGCCATTTGAGTTAGGTTAGGGTTACCTACTAAAGTACTGGCGATGACCATACAGCCAGACTTGGCGGGTGTCTCCTTCGCCGCGGGCCTGGCCAGGTTTGGAGACCGGACCGCTGTTCACTTCAACGGCCAGTCGATGAGCTACCGTGACCTCGCCGCCCGGGTGGACGAGATTGTCCACTCCCTGGGAGGCGTGCGTCGGCTTGTTGCCCTCGAGGCGGACAACACCCTGCCTTCACTTCTGGTCTACCTTGCCGCGCTGGCCGCCGGGCACCCGTTGCTCATCCTGCCCCCGGGAGGCCAGGCAGCCGAAGCGCTTGTCGCTGCCTACGATCCGGACGTTGTCGCTCGCGTGACGGATGGCGTTCCCGTGTTGGACGTGCGCCGCGAAGGAACGCGCCATGAGTTGCATCCGGGACTGGCATTGCTGGTGAATACTTCGGGATCCACCGGCTCGCCGAAGCTGGTGCGCCTCTCCGCGGAGGGTGTCCAGGCCAACGCGGCTGCGATTGCCCGGTACCTTCATCTGCGTCCAGAGGACAAGGCGGCCACGACGCTTCCCCTGTCCTACTGCTACGGGATGTCCGTGGTGAACAGTCACCTGCTGGCAGGCGCGTCACTGGCGCTGACTGATACGTCCATAGTGGATCCGTGTTTTTGGGAGCTTGTCCGGGCCGAGGGCGTGACGTCGTTCGCGGCGGTTCCTTACACGTTTGAGCTGCTGGAGCGGGTGGGATTCGCGGAGATGGAGTTGCCGAGCCTGCGCTACATCACGCAGGCGGGCGGCCGCCTCGATCCGGACCGGGTGCGCGGCTATGCAGAATTGGGACGGCGCCGCGGCTGGGATTTTTTCGTCATGTACGGGCAGACCGAAGCCACGGCCCGGATGGCGTACCTGCCTCCGGACCTGGCAGCGTTGCACCCGCAGGCCGTCGGAGTGCCGGTCCCGGGCGGCAGCTTCCGCCTGGAGCCCGTCCCTGGCCTGGATGACTGCGAGCTTGTCTACTCCGGGCGCAACGTGATGCTTGGCTACGCCGAACGGCCCGAGGACCTCGCGCTGGGGCGCACGGTCCAGGAGCTTCGTACAGGTGACCTGGCACGGTGCACTCCGGAGGGACTGTACGAGATCGTGGGACGGCGCAGCCGGTTCGTGAAGATCGTCGGGCTCCGGCTGGACCTTGGCCAGGTGGAGCGGCTCCTTACGGGGCTTGGTGTTTCAGCGGCTGCGGCCGGCACAGACGAGCGGATTGTGGCAGCTGTTGAAGGCGGCCACGACCTGCCCCTGCTCGCCAAGACGCTCGCGCACGATCTCGGCGTTCCCCGGCGAACCATCCAGCTTCAGCCGGTGGAGGCCATCCCGCGCCTGGACAACGGAAAGCCGGACTATCCCGCCGTTCTGGCGCTGGCGGCCGATCATCACGACCTTGACGGCGCGGGCCTGGAACCCGGAGCGGATGCGGCCGGACCGGTGGATGATGCGCGGCGCATATTCGCCGAAGTGCTCGAACGCGAGGACGTCGCCGACACTGACACCTTCGTCTCCCTGGGCGGCGATTCGCTCTCGTATGTGGCCGCCTCCGTCCGGCTTGAGCGGGCCCTCGGAGGTCTTCCCAACGGCTGGCACCTAATGCCGGTCTGCGAGCTCCAGCCCCGTTCCGAAGCCGGTGGCCTGTTGTCGGGAGACACTGCCAGGGGCCGGAACGCCGGAAGGGTGCGGAAGTGGCGCCAGCGCCTGCTGGCACCGATGGAGACAGGGATTGTGCTGCGTGCCGTGGCCATCGTTTTCATCATCTCCACCCACATCGGGTGGTTTTCCTGGGAGGGTACGGCCCACGTGCTCATGGCCGTGGCCGGCTTCAACTTCGCCCGATTCCAACTGGGCGGGACCCGCCGGGGGCGGTTGCGCAGACAACTGAAGACCATTGCCCGGATAGTCGTGCCGAGTGTTGTTGTCATCGGCTTGGCGTTCGCGGTGACCGACACGTACAGCTGGGCCAATGTCTTCCTGCTCAACGCCGTTCTCGGTCCGGAGGGATGGAGCGACTTCTCACGCTTCTGGTTCGTGGAAGTGCTGGTTCATATTCTGCTCGGCGTCGCTGCCCTGCTGGCGATACCGGCCGCCGACAAAGCCCAGCGCAGGTGGCCGTGGGCCTTCCCTCTTGCCATCGTCGGCGCGGACCTGCTGGTGCGCTTCCACATCATTGACCTTCCGTTTCCGGGCCAGGGCCCCGTGCTGTGGCTGTTCGCCCTGGGATGGGCGGCTGCGGCGTCCCGGACCCTGTGGCACAGGGCCGCCGTGACAGCTATTGCCCTGCTGGCCATTCCGGGATTGTTCGACGACGAATACCGCAACGCGACCATCCTGGCCGGGGTCATCGTCCTCGTCTGGATCTCGAAACTGCCCGTGCCCCGCGGCCTGCACCGGTTCACGGCCCTGCTGGCCAGTTCTTCCCTGTACGCGTATGTCACGCACTGGCTCGTCTACCCGCTGTTCGACCAGGCGGGCAAGGGCCTTGCCGTCGCAATATCCCTGGCCGTCGGCATCGGTTACTGGGCAGTGGCTACCCGCGCCATGAGCGCAATCGAGCGCCGGCTGGGGGCTTGGCGCCGAAACGCCAGAGGACGACGGCGGGAGGTCCCGCCGTCGTCCTCCGGGCCCTTAGCGCTGCAGACCTAGGAGACCCGGTGCAGGAACTCAACTTCTGCAATGTTCACGTGGCCGCTGTGCTCGTCGAGCACCCGGACCTGACCAAAGTCGGCCCGCTGCGGGAGCGAGAACGTGTACCAGTTGGCGGCCGACATGCCCGTGATGGTCATGAACGTCTGCCACGTTGCTCCGCCGTCGTTGGAGCCCTGGATAACGGTCCCGTTGCCGCGCGCGATCTGGTCCGAGCGCGGGTAGACACGCACCATGTCGGCGACGATCCGGGTGCCATCGGTGGGATTGACCGTGACCCAGCCGTTGTTCGTTGTGGTGTCAGTGGCAGTCGCAGTGTTTTGGTCAAACATACGCCAGCCGTTCGCCTGCGTGGTGCCTGTTCCAGGCCATGCCCAGGTGGAGGCGTTCACCCAGCCCTGTGCGACAGGCGTGCGCTGGATCGCGGTGTTCCAGAGGGCAAGCCGGCTACCGTCCGTTGTGGCGGTGAGAGTCGCCCCGGACTTCCCTGAGGCGGTGCGGTAGTCCAGGCTGAACTGCACGTCCCGGCCGTACTCGACGTCGACGGGCAGCACGGCACTGGCCTTCCAGTGGATCCCGTCGGCGGACGTGGCAGCAGCGGCCGCGCCCTCGACGACGACGTTCAGCGATGCCAGCGGCTCAGTGGCGACGGCGTCGAGAGTGACAGTGTCCCCGTTGGTGGCCAGACCCTTGTTCGCGTTGGAGGTTGAGATGGTCAGCGCGGAAATCGCATTGGCCACTTCGAACCTCTGGCCATGGATCCGGAATTCGCTGAAAGACGAGATGCCGGGGTAGGCCGGGTCTGTCGCCACACCCGGGTGGTCCACTTGGACCTTCAGGTAGCGGAACGTCTGGCCTTTCACCTCGGCGCGCACGGGGATGGTCTCCATCGCGAAGCCGATGGCCGTCGTGTTGGTGGTTTCCCGTTCAGTGAGCAGGGTCCAGGTCCGTCCGTCACGGGAGCCATAGACGTTGGCGCCCTGGGAGCGGTTCGCGAAGTTGTACCGGGCCTGAAGGCCGAACGAATCAGCGGAGACCTGGTAGCCCTGGCTGAAGTCCAGCGTGAACGGTGCCCGCAAGTCTCCGGTCGTCGTGTTGAAGTCTCCGTCCATGAGGTTCCGCGGCTGGATACTGGTCGGGTTCGGCGTGACCAGGCCGCGGTAGTCGATCGATCCGTCGTCGGCCACCCGCGGTGTCAGGAGCTTGAGCCCTGCAACCGCAGCCTGGAGGCGCACAAGCTCCGCGAGGTAGCCGGCGTCGTCGGCCGTCTGCATGGCTGACGTGACTTCCTTCCGGACAGCGTCGAAAGCCGCGAACGACGGCGACTCGTACACCGCGTTCGGATCGAAGCCTTTCAGTGCGGCGTCCAAGGCTGCCTGCCTGTTGGCGGCCACCACTACGGTGACGGGACGGGTCGCGACGGTGGTGCCGTCGTCGGCCACGACCAGGAAGGTGACCGTAGCCACCTCTGCTGCGGTCGGCTTCCACGTAAGCTGGGCGGTCGCGGAGTCGAGGCTGGCACCGGCCGGCAGGCCTACGCCCGCATACTTGAGCACCTCACCGGGAGCGTCGGTGGCTGCGAGTGAGCGTGTCAGGTCCGCCCCGGCGACAGCGATGATCGGGGTGGTCACATCGGCAGGGAACTGCGGTGGCGTCAACTGGCTCTTGGCCTCAAGGTTGACGTAGTCGAAGTCCGCCCGGACGTTGGCAGTCCCAAGGACGGTGAAATATGCAAGGTTTTCACCGCCCAGGTCCTTGCCTGCCAGTTTCTCCGCGTCAACGTCGTAGGTGACATAGCGCCACTCGTTGCCCGTGTCGGGCAGCGGGACCTCCAGCCGATTTGCCGGGTCCTTCCCGATCGCGAGCGTTGCCGGCCCGTTCGTCCGGTACTGTACTCCGACCGGACTGTAGCCGGTACGGCTGGGATACATGAGCGTGCGCACAGCGATGGTGTTGCCCTTCTTGGACGCGTCGACGCGCACGAAGGTCCGGTCGTCCTCCGTCATGACTTTCGAGTGCGTGTCCATTGCAGAGCTGCGGGTCTCGATCTGGACCTTCGCGTCAGTAGCCGCGGGCAGGGTCTGGCCCGCGAGCTGTGGTGGGAGAGACAGCCAGAACTCAGGGCTGTAGTCCGGGTTGCTGTTCCAGAAGTTGTACAGCCCTGTGCCCCAGTAGAACTCGGGGCCGTCGCCTTTGGAGTGCAGTTCGGCCACATGGGGCGCCTCCTTCTCCACGTCCACCCCGAGGTCGTATTTGTAGACGTTGTACAGCTCGTTGACGGGATCGTACATGCGGCCGCGGTAGGCCTCGGAAATTGATCCGGGCCCGCCTGTGGTGTCGATCCAGGGAGTCTCGTAGCCCAGCATGTAGCCCGTGAATGCGTCCGCAGCCTTGAGGAGGCGGTCACCGAGGAAATTGTAGGGGGAGACTGCATCCGAAGCCGAGGAGACGGTGCCCGCCTTCGGATCCACCTTCGTCCCCTGCACCGTCAGGAAGCGGGCCAGGGCGCCGGTGGTGTCAATCCCGTCCCAGGCGTGGGCCTGGTCGCGGCCCATCTCCTGGTGCTGGACGAAATCGTAGCCATAGGTGTTGAGGGGATCGTCCTTGGAGATCAGCGGGAATTGAGCAGCGATAGAGCCGTTTTGTTCGGGACGGGATGTCGTGGCGTTGACGGTGTACCACTCCACTGCCTCGTTGTACCGGTCACGGTTGCTCGTGAAGATGTACCCTGCGATCGCGCCGATCAGCGGATAGGTGTGCTGGTTCAGGTAGCGCCAGTTGGTGTGCAGGAACGTTTCGGTCATAGGGACGATGAGGTTGGTGCTCAGCTTAGTGGTGTCCTGGTCGTTCCAGTGCAGGTCATAGGCGGTATAGCCGTCGGGGACGCTTGTGGCCCGGAAAAGCTCGGCCGCGGCGAGTAGCCGGTAGAGCGGCACGCCCGAGTGGATGTGCGCATCCGGGTAATACGCGTACTTGGCCGGGTCCATGTTGCTCCAGGTCCTGATCAGCCGCATGCCGTTTTCCCGGTACACGGGGTCGCCCGTGATGACGTAGAGAACTGCCTGCGTGTAGGCGCCGAAGGCGTCCCGGATGAGCTTGCTCTCGACACCCTGGGAGTTGAACGCTGTGGTTCCCGGCAGATCGGGGACACTGCTGGCATTGGAGGAGCGGAAGTCCTTCGCGGCGAAGGGCGTCTTTGCCATGGCGTCGTAGTAGCTCTTCCACGGTTCGGTGCCGGCTTTGACCATGTCCCTGGCGTTGCGAAGGCTCGCCGCGGTCACCCCGATGCCCGGATGGGCAAAGCCGCTCGCATCCACGCTCTCGGTGATGGTCACGTCCTGGCCGGTATCGGCCACGGCCGGGGTGGCGCTCCCCGGCAGGGCGATGCCCCCTGCCGGGGCCACGAGGGCAACGGCTGCGGCAAGCCCCAGCACGCGGGCCCATCGCCTCATCATTGAAGCTTCTTTCATCGGTCCTCCTGGATCGATTGGTGGTTCATTTTTTCGGGTGCAGTTCTGTTTGGAGCACTAGCTCGGGTAGACCGCCTGCCCGCGGCCTGATGCGGCCCTCGACGATACGGAGGTGCGCGCCCGGTGCGCCGCAGGGGTAGGCGCGGAGCAACGGATTTTCGGCAAGCCTATCCGCGATCGGATGCTCAGGCAATCGTTATCCTGAGATTCAGGCAATCGTTTTCCTGACGCTGAGAGAGGTCACCGAAGTCGTGGGCAACGACATGTGGCCGATCCCGCTCCCAATGCTTCATGGCAGACCTGAACGCTGGCTATCAGTACAGACCAGACCGAAGGGCGATTCCATGCAAAAATTGCCGAATGCGGCACGGGTATACCAACAGGACCAGCCGGATCCCGGGGGCCGTTCTCAAAAGGTACGCCGGCCCTGATTCCTCCTTGCGCCAGGACAATGAACGACAGGCGCTGCGTGCCCTGGCCGGACGCTATCCAGTGCCGGACATTTTGGACGAGGGGAAGGACTCGCTTCTGCTTGGATTCCTCCCCGGTGAGCACGGACAGGACCTTATCGACGCCGGCCATGCGGAGGCTGTATTGCATGCCTGCGGCCTCGCGCTCAAGGCATTGCACGCCATTGACATCTCGTCAGTGTTTCCCCGGAGTACAAGCCGGGAACACGTTCTTGTCCACGGCGATTTCGGGCCAAACAACATGCTTCTCGACGCAGTGACCTTTGACGTGACAGCAGTTCTGGACTGGGAATTCAGCGCGCCTGGTGATGCCGCAGTGGACGTGGCGTGGTGCGAGTGGATCGTTCGGATGCATCACCCCGCCGCTGTACCTTCCCTTTCAGCGTTCCACCATGCATACGGGCCGGTTCCCCCATGGCCATTACGCCAGGCAACCATGATCCGGCGCTGTTTGTGGCTGCAGGAATTCAGCAAGAGGTTGGACACTGCGGGCGGGGGCGCTGCGTTGTGGGAGGACAGGCTTTTGAAGACGGCTGGCTGGACGGAACGATAATTCCCTGCCGTAAAGGTTTCAGGCAGGCAGCTTGCGGCCCTTGATCAGGAGCCAGAAGATGCCCGCCGTTTCACCGATGATTCCGAAGAGGCCATAGACCGGCGTGAAGCCGCTGACGAAAGCGACGCCGAGTGCATCAGCGCAATAGCCTGCCCCGCTGATCGCCAGGAGGATGCCGAAGATCGTGGGCACGAATTTCGAACGCCATTGCAGGTACCCGATCAGGACGATGTGGACGCCGAACAGACCCAGGCTGATCAGCCAGATCGAGCTGAACAGCTCGATGGCCTGCAGTGCCTGCTTCGGTACGTCCAGGAGGGTGTAGGCGCTGACCAGTTGGGCTGCAGCAACTGCGAAGAGCGTTGAATACGCCACGCGGATCCAGGCCGCCACGGCGGAAAGCCGCCGGTTCACCCCTTTGAAAAGCGTGTACCAGGCTCCGGCCACGATAACGTCCAGAAGGATCACGACGGCGATGCACGCGAGCCCGGCAAGGTAGGGCAGGCCCGAACGGGAAATGGCTTCAGCAGTCTTGGTTGCATCCCCCGGCGTGATGAGCGGGACGATCCCGCCGTAGTAGCCCACAGGCATCAGGACCACCATGAGCGCAAGCGCCATACCGGACACCAGGCTTGATGTGGCCTTGGACCACTGGCGGTAGCCGAGGATCGATCCCTGGGTCTTCGGAGTGGAACCGGAAAGGGTTGACTGCGAACTCATCATCGTCCTTACGTTGTAAGCTTATGGTGTAAGTAAATTACATCTACGGTGTAAGGTTGTCAACGAGCAGCAGGAGGATACGAATGACAGCGAGGAACGCAGCCGGCGGCGAAAGCCGCGTCCGCTTGAGCCGGGACCGCGTGCTCCTAACGGCCATCCAGTTGGCGGATGATGGGGGGATTGAGCGGCTGACCATGCGCCGGCTCGGCGAGGAACTGGGCGTCGAGGCAATGTCGCTTTATAACCATGTGTCCAACAAAGAGGACCTGCTTCACGGCATGATTGACGCAGTATTCGGCGAGATCGAGCTGCCATTGCACAGTGACGACTGGAAAACAGCCCTGCGGAAACGGTCAGTCTCAGTCCGGGAGGTGCTGGCCCGGCATCCCTGGGCGAACGGGCTGATGGATTCCGGCACCAATCCCGGGCCTGCGACGCTGAGGCACCACGACCGGGTGCTGGGAACGCTGCGGAGCGGCGGATTCTCCCTTGCCATGACCGCCCATGCATTCTCTGCACTGGACAGTTACATCTACGGGTTTGCCAGGCAGGAAAAGGCCCTTCCCTTCGATACCTCCGAGCAGGCTGCTGCGATCGCACAGGTCATGCTGGCCGGCCTGCCTGCCAGTGAATACCCCTACCTCTTCGAGCTCACAGCCAAGCATGTCCTGCAGCCCGGCTACAGCTACTCCAGTGAATTCACCTTCGGGCTCGATCTTCTCCTGGATGCCCTGGAAACCGCACGCGACTCGGATGCCAACAGCGCCCAGGCGGCATCAGGCGGCTAGCCTGCCAGAATGAGATGCACGGCGTTAACACAGTTTTAACCTCGCCGGTGCACGTTTTGTATTGCTCCTTGGCTTCCGATCATCCAGACTGACTACAGATCCGCAGGAAGAAATGCTTCCGCCGATCCACCAGCCGCCGACATTCGGCAGGCCTCCGCCCCATTCACTGAAATGCCGGGCCACCCTCGCGAACCACAGCCTTCCGCCTCTCCGGGCATGCCCGGACAGGCAAGCCTGTGGCCCCGGAACGCCCGGCGCATCTCGTCGAGAAAGAGACCATCATGATCAAGCGCCAATCGGATCTCGTCCTGGAAATTACCGCCCACGATCCGGTCACCGTCGAAAACGACCTGAATTCAGCCGTGGAGATCGCCCGGGAACACGCCATGAAGGAATGCCATCACGGCATCCTGGTCACCAGGCACGATTACACCAGCTATACCGTTGCCGTCAGCCGCGACGTCCCGTTTGGGCAGACCTACGAACGGGCGGAATGAGAGTCCGGTCCCCCCGTGGCGGTTCCAAACACCCGTTGACACCCAAAGGCCATACGCCTATCCTACAACCAAATGGTTGTAGATCCGATGAGCGATGCCGACCTCGACCGCCTCTTCCAGGCGTTCGCGGATGCCACCCGGCGGGATATTGTCCGGCGTGTCACGGTGGCTGAGTACTCTGTGTCCGGCCTCGCTGCTCTCTACGCCATGAGTTTCGCCGCGGTGCAAAAGCACGTGGCGGTGTTGGAGCGCGCTTCGCTGGTCACCAAGGAAAAGCGCGGAAGGGAGCAGATCGTGCGGGGGAACCATGAAGGCCTGCAGAACGCCCGGCGGCTGCTCGACGAATATGAGGCGATCTGGCGGCAGCGTGTCGTGCGGATCGCAGACATTCTGGCTGAAGGATAGGAAAGGGCTCCGCAATGACCGTTATCAGTTCCACCAAGAATCTTGAGGCATTGAGCTTCACCCTGATCGCCGAATTCGACGCCGGCGTGGAGCGCGTCTGGCAGGTCTGGGAAGACCCCCGGCAGCTGGAGCGCTGGTGGGGCCCGCCCACCTGGCCGGCCACCTTCGAGCAGTTCGACTTCCAGCCTGGCGGCAGAGCCGGCTATTACATGACGGGTCCGGAGGGCGAGAAGGCCGGGGGCTGGTGGCTCTTCACTTCCATCCAGGCCCCAAGCCAGCTGGAGTTCGACGACGGTTTCGCCGATGACAACGGCGCTCCGGTCGAGGCCATGGGGACCACCCACGCCGTCGTCACCCTCGAGGACCTTGGCGGCCGCACACGGATGACCATCAACTCCTCGTTCGAGTCGGAGGAGCAGATGGAACAGATGGTCGAAATGGGCATGGAAGAGGGCATGAAGGAGGCTACAGGGCAGATCGACGCGATCCTCTCGGAGCACGCCCGCGCCTGATAGCACCACCCTGACCGAACGCAAAACGTGAGGGGACGACGGCGGAGCCTCCCGCCGTCGTCCCCTTCCTGCTGCCCACGGCCAGCGGTACCATCAGCGCAAGCCAAATCAGCAGCAGGAGACGATCCAGGAGTACCGGTGGCGTCGCGAACAGTATCCAGGCTTCAAGGCAGCTTCAACGCCGTGAGCGGCATCTGGCCGCTGGTCCACATGCGCAGCTTCGAGGCTGTAACCGGGCCGAAAACAGACAAATGGCTGGTCCGCACCGTATCCGGCCTCCTCGTCACTATCGGCGTGGTCCAGTTCCTCAGCCGCGACGGCATCCAGGACCAGGCCGTGGCCAAGCGCCTTGGCATAGGAACAGCAGCGACCCTGGCCGCCATCGATGTGGTTTATGCGGCCAAGGGACGGATCAGCAAGATCTACTTACTCGATGCCGTCGTCGAAATCCTCTGGATCCGCATGTGGCAGCGGAAGCCGTGACCCGCCCTGGCCGCCGTGACCCGCCCCTATTCGGGTACCTCGATCTGGAAGCCGCAGGCACACCTCAGCACACGGGTGGAGAGGTAAACGTCCAGGGCTTCATCCTGGACGTTTTCTGTTGTCCGGGGTGAGTGGCAGCGCCGGACTTCCGCCCCGCCTTTTTCCATCAACTGTCCGCAGTGCATGTAGTGGCCGGCGAAGACAAGCACGTTGTCCTGGCTGGGTCCCTCGGGAACGAAGGCGTCGGGGCTGATGGACACGTCAGGCCGCCGAGGGGTAGCTGGCCAGGATGTAGTCCGCCGCGGCAGGACCGTTCATCCGGAGCCGGCTGTCGTGGACATCAATGCCGTTCCGCCTCATGGCGGCCCGGAAGGCGTCGTCTGATTTGGGCTCAAGACGGTGAAGAAGGCACCAGCTGACGTACAGTCCGTAAAGGCAATCAGGCTGCAGCGGGCAGTCGGTATCCGGGTCCGGAACGGTGGCTTCGTAGAGGAATTGCGCAAAATGCGAGGTGGCCATGACGGGCTCATTTCCGCGATGTGCAATATGTGCCGCCGTGTGTCTACAGCAGCGTTTCTTGCGGCCGTGCACTCGGCCGGAAGAGGTCCCGCCCTCATGGGCTGTTACCGGGATTGCTAATGAATTTACGGCTCGGCGCCGTGTCTGTCCAGAGAAATGGCAAAATTAAGGGCACCCCGGGAAGCGCGCCGGGGACCCTCAAAAAGTTCACGAGGCATGCAGTTCGAGGGCACGGAAAGGGGGCTGATTCATGATTCCTGTTCAAGGTCCGGTAGCGTCCAAGGGGCACGTGGTTCTGCTCGGTGACTCCATCTTCGACAACAAGGCGTACGTCGGCGGCGGTCCTGACGTCATCAGCCAGCTTCGAGGCGAGCTCCCGCCCGGTTGGCAGGCCACGCTTCTCGCCGTGGACGGGGATGTCATCTCCGGAGTCCTGGCCCAGCTTCGCTCCCTGCCCCAGGATGCGACCCATCTTGTGGTCAGCGCCGGCGGAAACGACGCGCTCGGCTTTGCTTACCTGCTCGCAGCCCCTGCCGGCTCGGTCGCAGAAACCCTCCAGCTGTTCGGCAGGGCCCAGGCGCGGTTTGCCACCGATTATGAGGCGATGGCGGAAGCGCTCGAAGTCACCGGGCTGCCCTTTGCTGTATGCACGATCTACGACACTCCCGCTTCAGTGCCGGAGCACAGGCTCATCAAGGCTGCGCTGGCATTCTTCAATGACTGCATCACCCGTGCAGCCTTCTCCCGTGGGCCTGCCCTGATCGATCTTCGCCTTATCTGCGACGACGACGGCGACTACGCCAACTCCATCGAGCCGTCTGCCCAGGGAGGGTCAAAGATCGCCCGGGCGACCGCGGCCGTGGTGGGTTTTCGCCAGTCTTCCCGCAGTTCCACTGTCATTGCCGGAGTCTCTGTCGTTCCCCGCTGACCGGGCGTATTCTTGGCATTGATCCGGTTCCTGGGGTGTCGGGGAATCCATATGAAGCCAAGGGGAAGGCGGCATAGATGTGCATCAGTGAGCTGTGGGACAAGCTCGATGCCACCACGCAAAGATGGCTGACGGAAAACCCAGGATGCCAGATCTTGCCACGCACAGTATCGACGAAGATCAGCATTGCGGCGGGCGACACGATCGAGCGTGACCAGCATGGGCAGATAGTGCTGTCCAAGGAGGACCGCGACTTCATCGCGGCTAAGGGCTAGGGCTGTTATCCCGGAGCCGGGTTTCGTTACCCCGTGCTTCGGGCTGTGAACCCGCATTGCCTTGCACGTCGGTGCGTTTCACCTGGTGTTGAGAACAGGGATATTCCAGTGGTTTGTTTATTGGACAGGCCCCGAAAGGAAGAAACCATGTCTGAACACCTGGATCTCACACCGCACAGATTGCGCACTGTCCTTGGCCATTTTGCCTCCGGCCTGACAGTGATTACGGCCGCAACCGGTCGCGGGCCCGCAGGCTTCACCTGCCAGTCGTTTTCGTCACTCTCGCTGGATCCGGCACTGGTGACCTTCAGCCCGGCCCGGACCTCCAGCACGTGGCCGTTGCTGCGCGCCGCCGGCAGTTTCACCGTGAATATCCTGCCGGCGGAGCACCAGCACCTGGCCACCCAGTTCGCCCGGTCTGGAGCTGACAAGTTCGCGGGCGTGGGCCACTCGCCGTCGCCGCTGGGAAATCCTGTGCTGGATCAGGCGCTGGCCTGGGTGGACTGCGAGCTATACCGGGAGTACGACGGCGGCGACCACACTATCGTTGTGGCAGCGGTCCGGGCGCTCAGCGCCCGTTCGGACGCCGAGCCGCTGCTTTTCTTTCGGGGCGGCTACTACGCGGGCGTCCATTCCAGCGCAGGGCTGCTTGAAAGTGTGGCATGAGTGTGACGGGCCACTACCCCCTGACCGGGTGACGGCGGCCGGCGGGACATAACGTCCCTCGCTACGGCACCGATGGGGGATGACGGCGGCGGGATGTCCCGCCGTCGTCGTCTCCACATATGAGCCCCTCATCCAATTGCTCGCTAAACTCTCGGGATAACGTTATCCTGTTGGAACTGACCATCGTTTAGCGGGCGGCTTCCGTGCCTCGCCGCATATTCCCGGGAGCCACCATGACCCTTGCGCACATCAGTCCCGAACTTGAGGACAAGCCGCCGACTCTTGAGGTCGCGGCCGGCGGAGAGGTGCTGTCCTGGGGGAATGACTGCCTGCAGCTGCACTTCCTTCATGGCGAACACATCGCACCCAGGCTGCTGGCCATCCAGCATGCGCAACTCCAGCCGCGCGACCTGGAGGAGCTGCGCCGGTCATCGCTGCCGATCGTGGAGATTGCCCTTGCCGGTGACGGGCGGCACGGTACCGCCGGCAAGCGCCATGTGGACGGCGGAGCTGCCCAGCGGCTCAGGCTCACAGGCGTGCAGGAATCCGAAGCCGAGGGCTTACGCCGGCTGGAATTGCGTGCCGCGGATCCCGTCTCAGGCGTCATCGCCACCGTCCACTACGAACTCGGCACCGGTTCGTCCGTACTGCGGTGCTGGACCGAACTGCAGGCCGGAAGTTCCGCCGTCGGCGTTGAATACGTCTCCTCCCTCACTCTGTCCGGACTCGGCCACGGCCAGGACTGGGAAGAGCAGCTGGGTCTCTGGCAGGCTGCCAACCCCTGGTCGGGCGAGTTCCGCTGGGGGCGGGCCACCCTCGCGGAACGGGGTCTTTACAACGTGGGGATGGTCGAATACGGACAGGTTGGCTCCAAGAATCGGATCGCCTCGACATCAACCGGCGCCTGGTCCACTGCCGAACAACTGCCCATGGGCATCCTTGAGGACCTGGCTACCGGGAGCATGCTGGCCTGGCAGCTGGAGCACAACGGTGCCTGGCACTACGAACTCGGCGACCGGTACGATGACCTCTACCTCACGGTCTCCGGCCCCACAGCTGCCGAGCATCAGTGGTCGGTGACGCTGGAATCCGGCGAAACATTCACCACCGTGCCCGCAGCCGTGGCCGTTGTCCCGAGCGGCGGCTTCGACGCCGTCGCCGCCGAGCTGACCGCCTACCGCCGCAGCATCCGGCGGCCGCATCCCGACAATGTGGAACTTCACGTCATTTACAACGACTTCCTCAACTGCCTCATGTCGGACCCCACAACCGAAAAGGAACTGCCGCTGATCGCGGCGGCAGCCGCGCTGGGAGTGGAAGTCTTCTGCATCGACGCCGGGTGGTACGACGACGAGAACGGCGGCTGGTGGGATTCGGTGGGGGAGTGGGAGCCCTCCATTAACCGCTTCCCCGACGGCGGCCTGGCCGGCCTGATCGGGAAGATCCGTGACGCCGGCATGAAGCCTGGCCTGTGGCTCGAGCCGGAAGTGGTGGGGGCGCGGAGCCGCCTTGCCGGGCTTCTTCCCGCTGAGGCCTTCTTCAGCCGCGGCGGAGAACGCATCAAGGAGTGGGGCCGCTACCAGCTGGACCTGCGCCACCCCGCGGCCCGCGCCCACCTGGACGGGGTGGTGGACCGGCTGATGGCCGATTTTGACCTGGCCTACCTCAAGCTGGACTACAACATCGATATCGGCGCCGGCACGGACCTGAACGGTGCGGCCGGGGCCGGGCTGCTGGACCACAACCGTGCGTTCCTGGAATGGGTGACCGACGTGATGGACAGGCATCCCGGCCTGACGGTCGAAGGCTGCGCGGCAGGCGGATCCCGCACCGACGGCGCCTCTGGTGCAGTGTTCCCGGTCCAGTCGCTAACCGACCAGCAGGACTTCGCCAAGACGCCACCTATCTCGGCGGCGGCGCCGCTTGCCATCACGCCCGAACAGTCCGGCGTCTGGGCCTCCGTGGAAGGGCCCATGGGCGATGAACAGTTGGCCTTTTCGATGATCAGCGCGCTGCTGTCACGGGTGCACCTTGCCGGCCGGATCGATACACTCGGGCCCGCTCAGCTGGAAGTGGTCCGTGCGGGAGTGGAAGCCTACAAGCTGTTGCGTGCGGGGATCCCGACGAGCCTGCCCACCTTCCCCCTGGGACTTCCGGGGTGGCGCGACCAGTGGATTGCGCAGGGCGCCAGGCTGGGTGAACGGATGCTTGCCATTGCCGTGCACCGCAGGGGAGGCGGTACCGAACAGTCGATCGAGCTTCCGGCCTGGCTCGGCCAGCACCCTGCCGCCACGGTGGCGTACCCGGCATGGGGCGGGACGGACGTCGTGGTGGTTCCCGGAAGCCAGGGTCCGGCGGCCCTTCACATCACGCTGGAGGAAGAGAACAGCGCCAGGCTCATCCTCATCCAGGCCTGACGGCCTTTCCGGGGACTAGGATCATTCTTCCCTTGACAGTTGCAAAACGTTTTGTTTATAGTGATGCGAGCCACATAAAACGTTTTGCAAAGGATTGGGTCGATGACGACAAGAGCGGGTATCAGGGACGTAGCGAAGGCAGCAGGTGTTTCTGTCACTACCGTGTCCCACGCCTTGAGCGAAACGCATCGTTCGCGGGTCAGTCCCCGGACTGTCGCTCTTGTTAGGGCCGCGGCTGAAGACCTTGGCTATGCGCCGAACCGCATGGCCAGCGGGTTGCGGAACCAGCGCTCCCAGATCCTCGGACTGGTCAGCGATGAGATCACCACGACCCCCTTCGCCGGCGCCATGCTCCAAGGAGCCCAGGATGCAGCGTCAGAGCACGGCTACCTGCTGATGGTGGTTAACTCCGGACTGGACAATGAGCTGGAGCGCCAGGAAATCCGGGCACTTCAGCAACACCAGGTGGACGGCGTGATCTACGCCCGCATGTACCACCACCTGGTATCGATCCCCGAGGAGCTGCGGGGCGCCCCCACCGTCCTGCTCGACGCGATTTCAGAGGACAGAAGCTATTCCTCCGTGGCGCCTGATGAGTACGGTGCCGGCGAGTCTGCCGCAGAGGTCCTCATCGAGGCCGGACACCGCCGCATCGGCATGATCAACGACCAGGACGACATTCCGGCAGCCCACGGGCGCCGGGCCGGCTTCCTGGCCGCCCTTGAGCGCCATGGCCTGTCCGCGCCGCCCCATCATTACCTGACAGTTCCACCGAGCACGGCGGGGGGCAGGAAGGGAGCGTTGGAAATGCTCTCTCTTCCGGACCGCCCCACGGCGCTGTTCTGCTTCAACGACCAGATGGCCATGGGCGCTTATCAAGCAGCCTCAGCCGTAGGCCTTCGCATCCCGGAAGACCTCTCACTGGTGGGCATGGACAACCTTGAACTCATTGCAGATGCACTGTTGCCCGGTCTCACCACTGTCGCACTGCCCCACTACGAGATGGGTTCCTGGGCCGTTACCCGGCTACTGGATGAGATCGAAAAGCCCGGCCTGCAGCCCAGGCAGGAAAAACTCCTTTGCCCCGTTATCTCAAGGGGCTCAGTGGGGCCGCCGTCTTAGCCGAGTTGTTGGCGTACAAGACAGCGCAGAAACACAGCACCATCGTTCCAGCCCTCCGGATTCATGAAAGGGGCGCAGCCGTTGCACCCGGCCGCGCCCCAAAGGACCCGGCGCAATTCCCCATGCACAAACTCGCAGAAAGATTTGACCATGATGAACAAACAATTCACCCGGATCCTTGCCACCAGCATAGCCGCGGCCGCACTCGTCGGCGGCCTGGGGGCGTGTAGCAAGGGCGGCGCTTCGGCCTCGGCCGGTGACTCAAAGGAGATCACGCTGTGGACCCACGCCGCCGGAAACCCGCAGGAACTGGCGGCGACCCAGGCGCTCGTCGACTCGTACAACAAGAGCAGCGGCGCGAAGGCCCAGATCAAGATCCAGGCGTTCCCCCAGGACACTTATAACGACTCCGTGGTCTCGGCCGCCGCCGCGGGCAAGCTTCCCTGCATCGTGGACATTGACGGGCCCAACGTTCCCAACTGGGCGTGGGCCAAGTACCTGACGCCGCTGAAGCTGTCCGCGGACCTTTCCAAGAGCCTCCCCAGCACTGTGGCCAAGTTCGAGGGCGAGACCTACGCGGTTGGGTACTTCGATGTCGCTTTGTCCATGCTTGCCCGCAAATCTGATCTCGCTGCCGCAGGCGTCCGCGTCGCCACCATCGAGAAGCCGTGGACCAAGGACGAGTTCCAGGACGCGCTGACCAAGCTCAAGGCCCTGGGCAAATGGGATTACCCGCTGGACATGGGTACTGCCGGAACGGGCGAGTGGCTGCCCTATGGGTACTCGCCGTTCCTGCAGTCCTTCGGCGGGGACCTGATCAACCGTGACGGATTCAAATCCGCTGAAGGTGCCCTGAACGGTGACAAGGCTGTCCAATGGGCGAAGTGGTTCCGCGGGCTTGCGGACCAGGGCTTCATGGCCGCGAAGAGCGGCAAGGACTCCACACAGGACTTCCTCAATAACAAGAGCGCCATCGTCTACACCGGTTCCTGGGCCGGGGATAAGGCCAGGGCCACCCTGGGTGATGACCTGGCGGTCATGCCTTCGGTGGATCTTGGCAACGGACCCAAGATCGGCGGAGCTTCCTGGCAGTGGGGAGTCGCCAGTGGCTGCACCAATACGGATGCCGCCATGGACTACCTGTCCTATTCCCTGAAGCCGGAAAACGTGGCCGCCGTCGCCAAGGCGGCGGGAGCCATCCCAGCCACCAACGAGGCTGCGGCGCTGATTCCCGCGTTCGCCGAGGGCGGTGCCAACCGGATCTTCATGGACTTCTCCCGCAAGTACGCAGTGATGCGTCCTGAAACCCCGGCCTATCCCTTCATCGCCACCGAATACGGCAAGGCTGTCCAGGACATCCTGGCTGGCGCCGATCCCAAGCCGGCCCTGGACAAGGCCGTGAAGGCCATTGACGCCAACATCAAGTCCAACGGCGGCTACCAAAAGTAGCCAGCCGCGGCGGTACGACGACGGCGGCCTGCAACTGCCGCCGTCGTCGTACCTCCAACGTCCCAGCTCATCCGACGCTGTAGTTCAACGGAGACTCCCATGACAACCACTCAGCTTCCCTCACCCGGCCGGCGCGTGGCGGACCCCGCCAAGGCGGTACCGCCGGGCAGGCCGCACCGGCGGCCACGATACCTGCGCGAGCAGCTCAGCGGGTGGGGAATGATCGCCCCGGCCGCGATCCTCCTGCTCGCCTTCGTGTTCCTGCCCGCTATCCTGGGCTTCGGCCTGGCGTTCACCAACGCCCGCCTCGTTTCCCCCCGGCCCGTAGAGTTTGTCGGCACTGACAACTTCGTCCGGCTCTTCACGGATCCCACGTTCTGGCGGGCACTGCTGAACGTCAGCTATTTCGCCGTGGTGGTGGTGCCGGTCCAGTCGGCCCTCGCCCTGGCGATGGCCGTCCTCATCAACAAGAAGTTCCGCGGTGTGAACTTCTTCCGCACCCTCTACTTCCTCCCCGTGGTGACGTCCATGGTGGTGGTGTCCCTGCTGTGGATGTTTATGTACCGCAAGGATGGGCTGATCAACGAGTTCCTGTCGACGGCCAGCTTCGGCCTCATCCACGGTCCGGACTGGCTCAACGACACAGCCACGGCCATGCCCGCCATCATCATCCTGTCCATCTGGCAGGCCGCCGGCTTCCACATGATCATCTGGCTCGCCGGACTGCAGAGCATCTCCGGTGAACTGTACGAGGCGGCCCAGCTTGACGGCGCCAGCCGCTGGCACCAGTTCCGCTACGTCACGTGGCCGGGCCTGAAACATACCCGCACCCTGATCCTGGTGACCATCACCATCCAGGCGCTCGGGCTCTTCGACCAGGTCAGCGTGATGACCCAGGGCGGGCCCCTCGATTCCACCACCACCATCATTTACGAGGCGGTGCGCTCAGGCTTCAAGCAGCAGGAAACCTCCTACGCCTCAGCCATCTCGCTCGTATTCTTCGTCCTTGTGCTGCTGATTTCAGCAGTACAGCGCTACCTGACCCGAGAGAAGGACTGACGTGAAGAACTCCATTCGTCTCAGCAGTGCCGGCGCCATGGCAGTCCGCATCCTGTTCGCTGCCGTCGCAGCCTTCCCCATCGTGTTCATGCTGGTGTCCTCCCTCAAGCCGGACCAGCAGATCTTCGGCGACATGTCCTCCGTGGCAGCATTCCTGCCGATCGGAAACATCTCGTTCGACAACTATGGGGCGGTGTTCGACCGGGTCCCGGCCGCCCGCTTCCTGATCAACTCCATCGGCATCTCAGCGATAACCGTTGTGCTCGGCATCTTCATCAACAGCCTCTGCGCGTTTGCCCTGTCCCGCATGGAGGTTCGCGGCAAGCGCGTCGTCTTCACGGCGATCCTTGCCACCCTGATCGTGCCCTTCCAGACACTAGCCCTTCCCCTGGTGTGGTGGGTGAACCAGCTGCCGTACTTTGAGCTCAACGGATTCAGCCTCGAGATCTCGAAGGGCTGGCTGGATACGTATCAGGTGCAGATCATTCCGTTCATTGCCAATGCCTTCTCCATTTACCTGTACCACCAGTATTTCGAATCGATTCCGAAGGAACTGGATGAGGCCGCGCGCATTGATGGGGCCGGCTGGTTCAAGATCTACCGCCAGGTGGTGATGCCTTTGGCCGGGCCCGCTACCGCCACCGTTGCCATCCTGACCTTCCTGCCCGCCTGGAACTCCTACCTCTGGCCGCTCATGGTGGTCCAGTCCGAGGAGCTCCGCCCGGTCATGATCGGTATCCAGTACTTCTTCCAGCTGAACGTCTCGTGGGGCGAAGTCATGGCCTACGCCTCGCTCATCACCGTCCCCGTGGTGGTCCTGTTCATCGCGTTCCAGCGTTCCTTCATCAACAGCATCGCCTCCAGCGGCGTCAAGGGCTGATCGATTCATGAAAACAACCACCGGGCTCGACTCCCGGTACCGGCCCAAATGGCACTATTCAGCCCGGCGCAACTGGCTCAATGACCCCAACGGGCTGGTCTACTACAAGGGCCTGTACCACCTCTTCTACCAATACAACCCGCACGGCGATTACTGGGGAAACATGTCCTGGGGCCACGCCACCTCCACCGACCTGCTGAGCTGGGAAGAGCAGCCTGTAGCCATCGCCTGCGACGACCAGGAGGCCATCTTTTCCGGCTCCGTTGTAGCGGACGTGAACAACACCAGCGGCTTTGGCACCGCCCACAGCCCGCCCCTCGTGGCCATCTACACCAGCGCCTACTCATCAGACTCGCTCCTGGCCGGCCTGCAGGCCCAGTCCCTCGCCTACAGCACGGACGACGGCGCCACGTGGACCAAGCACAACGGAAACCCGGTCCTCAACCGGGGCTCCGCGGACTTTCGGGATCCGAAAGTCTTCTGGTTTGAAGGCGATGCGGGCAGCTACTGGGTCATGGCCGCCGTCGAAGCAACCAGACGTGAAGTTGTCCTCTATAAGTCAGCAGACCTGCTGACCTGGGAGTACCTCAGCACTTTCGGTCCGGCGAACGCCACCGACGGTATCTGGGAATGCCCGGACCTGTTTGAGCTGCCGGTGGACGGCGACCTTTCAGATACCCGCTGGGTGATGGTGGTGAACCTCAGTCCCGGCGGCATCGCCGGCGGTTCCGGCGGCCAGTATTTCATCGGAACGTTCGACGGCGTGACGTTCCGTTCCGAAACGACCGTCACCGAAGGCCTGCAGGTCGATGGCAGCCGGATGGCCGACTATGGCTGGCTCGACTGGGGCCGGGACTACTACGCGGCCGTTTCATTCGGCAATGTTCCTGACGGACGGCGGCTGATGATGGGCTGGATGAACAACTGGCAGTACGCCGCCGAAACCCCTACTGACGGCTGGCGCAGTGCAATGTCACTCGTCCGCGAAGTCAGGCTGGTTGCCAAAGAGGGCCGCCCCCAGCTGATCCAGGAGGCCATTGACCCGTTCGACGACGGGACGGAGGCCCTGGTTCTGGGCGGGCAGCCGCTGGCCCCGGGACTTACCTTGCTTCCCGACACCTGCTTCGGTGAGGTGCTGAGGATCGACGTCGAGTTTGAGCCCGGGACCGCGGGAAGGGCCGGGATCGCGCTGCGGGCCGACCCGCTGCAGGAGGCCGGGTCGGAGGACTTTTCCAAAATCGCGGAGGGCACAGTCATTGCCTACGACCCCGCCGCTGGAGAGCTGATCCTGGACCGCACCGGTTCCGGGGACGTCGGATTCCACGAGGCATTTCCCTCTGTCGAAAGAGTTGCAGTGCCCTTGGAAGATGGTCGGCTTCGGCTTCGGATCTTCCTGGACCGCTGTTCCGTAGAGGTCTTCGCCCAGGACGGCCTTGCGACGATTACCGATCAGATCTTCCCGACGGGCTCCAACACCGCCGTCGCCCTCCTGGCGGAAGGCGAAGGAGCCGCCCTGGTGAGCCTCGCCGTCGTGCGCTGACGGGAGGCACCGCCGACGACGGCCCGCTAGGCCGGCGTGACGGTCGCTGCCCCGTGCCGGTCGACGTCCACAGTGAACGATCTGCCGCCTGCCTGCAGCCCTTCGAAAGTGCAGGCACCGAAAGGTACCGGGACAGTTGCCGTCACGTCCGGAAGCTGCCCGGGACCTTGCGGGGTCAGTCCCAGTGTTGCGAGCATCACGGGAATCGCGGAAGCTGCCGCCCAAGCCTGCGGGCGGCACGACGCTGGATAGGGCTGGGGTCCGCCCTGGGCTGAGCTGTGACCGGAAAACAGCTCGGGCAACCGGTAGTCGAAGATTTCCGCTGCGTCCGTCAGTCCGGCAGCCAAAAGTGCTGCTTCCTCGGCGTAGCCTGCCTTTGTCAGGCCTTCCAGGGTCAATGCCGTGTCATGGGCCCAGACGGAACCTGAGTGGTAGCGCAGGGGCCAATATCCGCCGTTGCCGGTGTCCAGGGTCCTGACACCGTACCCGGAAAACAGTGTGGGGTGCATGATCCTGCGGGCCACGAGTTCACTTTCCTCCTCATTGAGGATGCCGGTGCCCAGCAGGTGGCCCATATTGCTCGCGACTCCGTCCACTGCGCGCTTGTCCACGTCCAGGGCTATGGCCGGGTAGGCGCCGAGGTCGTCCCGGCACCAGAACGCGGTGCGGAATTTTCCGGCCAAATCCGCTGCGTAGGTTCGCCATTCCTCCGCGCCGTTGCGTCCGAACGCTTCGAGCAGATCCGCTGCGTTGATAGCCGCCTGGTAGGCATAGCCCTGCACTTCTGCCAGTGCGATAGGGCCTGTGGCCAGCGAGCCGTCGTTCCAGCGGATGGAGTCGGCGCTGTCTTTCCATCCCTGATTGGCCAGCCCGTATCCTGTCTCGTCAATGTACTCAAGGAACCCGTCGCCGTCGGGGTCCGCCCAATCGCGCAGCCACACCAATGCCTCTTCCAGATTGGGCATCAGGTCCTTGACTTCCTCCTTCGGCATGCCCCATTTCCAGGCGTCGTGGAGGAGGGAAATCCAGAGCAGGGTGGCGTCCACTGTTCCGTAATACACAGGCGGAAGGCGTAGTTCACCGTTGCTGGCGTCCGAGGGCATCCGCAGCTCGCCGCGGCGGACTTCGTGGAGGATCTTCCCCGGTTGTTCGGCAGTTGCGGGGTAGCTCTTTGTCCCCTGGCGGGCTGCGAGGGTCCGCAGCGTCCCGGCCGCCAGCGACGGGTCCACGGGAAGAAGCATCCGGGCGGCGATCAGGGAGTCCCGGCCGAAGAGGGTGAAGAACCACGGAGCCCCGGCGGCCAGGAAAACATCCTGGGGTGAGCCGACGGCGGACATCCGAAGTCCCTCGAGGTCCCCGAGTGCCCGTTCTGCCAGGGCCGTCAGGCGGCGGTCGTCGGCCCGGACGCGAAACGGTGCGCGAGCGGCCCGGGCGCCGGCGATGAAGGGGGCAAGGCTGTCCTCCGCCTGCACCTCCCAACCCACGCGGGCCGTACCGCGGGCAGGGATGACCACTTCCCACCTGAGGCGAAGCCGGCTGTCGTCCTGTTCCACCAAGGCGCCGGGCGCGCTGACCAGGGAGGTCACGCCTTCCTCGGCTGCCTGCCAAACGGCCCCACGGACTACCGGGCGGACAGGGTGGGCCCGGCCGCCGGCTTTGACCGATTCCAACGGTGAAAAGTCGGAGCCTAGGTCCATCTGGATCAGCGCAGTGACGTCCTTGCTCAGGTCGGACCGGAGGATGATTACCTCGCTGACCCGATCGGTGAGGGCCCTGCGTCGACGGGTCAGGCTGACCAGCGGATCAGGGTTCTCACTTCCGAGGGTGCGGACAAGGGCCTGGAAGGAAACGACAGAACCCTGTACCTGGCTTGAGCCAACAGGTTCGGGCTCCTGGCCGTTGACAGTGAGGACAGCCTCGTCGATGACCCTTGTATCCGCGCAGTAGATCCCCTGGACTCCGCCGCTGCGCCGCAACTGCCCGTCATGGCCTGACCAGACCTGCATGGGTGCGGCCAGGAGCACATTCAGGTCATGGAGGAAGGGCTGCCGGTTGTTCATTGATACTCCTTGGCCGCAAGCGCGGAAATTTGCTTTGGGCACTGCACGTGGGCGGTTGAAAAATTGCTGGGCAAAGCGAAGGGGGATTCCTCGCTGACCAATCTCTGCGGCTGCGGACCTACCGGTCACCAAGTTCGAATACATACCGTCGCAGCCGGCATTTGATCGTTCAAATCTTTGCAGTAATCGTTGATGGGTTCAAGCTCTCCTTGTCATTGCAGGAGCGTTTGGTGGAACCCCAAGCCCGCGGCATCCCGTCACTGAGAGAGCGCCGCGGTGTCATACACTGAGGAAAAATCCGCGTTGATCGTTCAAATGATCGGGCCGGACAAACAGTTGATGGATCAGCTAGGAAGAGGGGAGGATCGATGGGTTCCCGGCCCACTCTGGCAAGTCTTGCGCAGCAGCTCGGCGTGTCACGGCAGACTATTTCGAACGCCATCAACTCGCCCGAGCGTGTCAGTCCACCCACGCTCGAACGGGTCACGGAGCTGATTGCCGCATCGGGCTACCGTCCGAATACGGCCGCCAGGCAGTTGCGTACGCGCCGTTCCCGGAACCTTGGGTACCGGCTCTTTCCGTCAGCGGACGGCATTAACGGAGCCATCATGGACAGGTTCCTTCACGCCCTCACCGGGAGCCTGCAACAGCACGGTTATCGGGTTACCGTCTTTGCCGTCCCTGACGACGACGCCGAAATCCAGGCATACGGGGAGCTGCTGGAGACTTCCGATCTTGACGGGTTCATCCTTGCGGACACACGCCAGGATGATCCGCGGACGCGCTGGCTCATGGACCGGGGAGTCCCGTTTGTCACGTTCGGGCGGCCCTGGACCGCCGACAATGAGTCCTGTCCCCACGCCTGGGTGGATGTGGACGGCCAGGCGGGGACTGCGGAAGCCACAAGCTATCTGTTGGGCAAGGGCCACCGCCGCATCGGCTTCCTTGGCTGGCCGGAAGGACCGGATCTGCCGCGAGAACGCCCGGCAGGTTATGAACTAGGACGCGACCGCCGGGAAGGCTGGAAGAAGGCGCTTTCTCCCCATCTGGACCCGGGAGAACTGGATTCGCTCTTCGTGGGAGTCCCTGACAGCATCCGCGAAGGCGCAGCAGGGGCGCTGGCCCTGCTTGCCAACGGCGCCACGGCCATAGTCTGTGCCAGCGATTCCTTGGCACTCGGGGCATCGGAACAGCTTCGCGCCGCATTTCCGGAGAAGGTCCCTGCGGTTATCGGCTTCGACGACACCCCTGTCGCTGCCGCGCTGGGGATGAGCAGCATCTCCCAGCCTGTGGAAGATGCGGCAGGCAGGGTAGTGGACATCATGCGTTCCATCCTGGACGGCACCCGAATCCTGGACAGTACAAAGGACCAGACGGGGAGGGCCCAGCACATACTTCTTCCCTCGCGGCTCGTGCTGCGGGACGGGGCAGGACCGCTGGCCACCCCTTCAGCACCATAGGCACCACCCCGCCTCGAAGCGAGGACCGCACCTCTCCTTGCCGGGGATAACAAGTACGTTAGGAAACGTGCATCGTACTGGCTGAGGACTATGCTGAAAGAGGCAGGTGGTTCTCTGCGCGACTGTTTCTCCAGGCGTCCCGAGGCTCGTTGGCCGGACACTGACGGAGGAGCAAATCATGGAGCAAAATCTTCCCCTTGATGAACTCTCGACTGTTCTTGGCAGGATCCAAGGCCTGCTGCTGACGGAAGAGAAAGTAGACAGGGCGGTGCACCTCCTGGCCCGCGCCATCAAGGATTCGATTCCGGGAACCATCGGCGCCGGCGTGTCACTTCTTGATTCCCGGGGCCGGCGGACAAGCGCCGGCTTCACCGACGCCATCGTCGAGCGGGCTGATGCTCTCCAGTATGAGCTGGGGCAGGGCCCGTGCCTGACTGCATGGGCGGCCGAGGAAACCGTGGTGGTGGACGATGTGCTGACCGATCCACGCTGGCCGGAATGGAGCGCGGCAGTGTCGTCCTTGCCCATCCGTTCGGTCATCAGCACGCCGCTTATCACCGGGAAGGAGAGCCTCGGCGCGCTGAAGGTCTATGCCGCTCTGCCCTCTGCCTACGAACCAGGCGCGGGCCGGCGGCTGGAGCTATTTGCCGGGCCCGCGGCCACATTGCTGTCCCACATCCAAAGCAGCGAGGTGCCACGCCGTATCAGCGAGAGCCTTCAATCCGCCCTGTACAGCCGGGACGTGGTCAACAGGGCCTGCGGGGTTTTGATGGAACGGCAGAGCCTCAACCACGACGACGCCTTGCAGGAGCTGATCCGCGAGGCCCGGGACACAGGCAGGCCGCTGCGGCAGGTCAGCGCTGACGTGATAGCCGGGACGCCGGCCGACCGGAACTGAAGGCGTAGCGCGATGGGCTTTGACCCCCACGAACCCGAACAGCGGCGACGACTCCGGGCGGCGCTGAAAGCCTCTGACGTCAGCATCGGAGAGCTGTGGCTGAACTATTTCAGCATCGGCGGCGCGGTGGGCGAATACGAGGTCGAGGCATATCTGCAGGGTCTACTGTCGCTTCCCGAGACTCAACGGGACTTGCTGGCCATGGCGGCCAACGAACTCATCGACAGGGTTCCGCGGATCCACGCACCCTACTCCGATGACTTGACCACCTCCGATGACCTGACGACGGAAGCCGAGCATGGTCCTGACATGGACGACCAGCAATCGGCCAACCAGGAAAGCGCCAGTCAGGAAAGGGCCGGCCAGGAGAACGCCGACCAGGGTCGTAGCCAGTCAGCCAGCGACAACATACCGGGCGAGGAAGAACCCGGCTGAGACCCCTCCGGCAGGGAACGTCCGGGAGGTGCGGGCGGTCAGCCGACGGCGGCGGTGGACTCCCGGAGGATGAGTTCGGGTTTGACGGTGGATGAGCCGGGCGGGGTTCCCGTTTCGACGGTCGCCGCCAGCAGGGTGAAGGCCCTGGCGCCCAGATCCTGGAAATCCTGCCGCACGGTGGTCAGGGCAGGGCGCCACAAGGCTACGTGCGGCTGGTCATCGAAGCCCACTACGGAGACGTCCTCAGGGACACGCCGGCCGCTGTCCAGAAGGGCGCGGATCACGCCGATGGCAACGTCATCGTTTCCACAAAACACGGCCGTCACGTCCTCATTGGCGGCGAGTTCCTGTCCTACCCGGTAACCACTGGCCGGTTCCCAGGTAGCATGCAGCACGGGCGGGATGGTGGCGCCTGCGGCAGTCAGGGCGGCCCGCCAGCCGTCGGTGCGGCCTGAATGCTTGCCCATCGTGGGGACGGAGACGTGGTGGACCGTTTTGTGCCCAAGCGACAGCAAGTGGTTCGTGGCGTCCTTGCCTGCTCCGCGCTCGTCCAGCAGGGCACCTGTCTTGCCCGTGCGCCTGGTCCCCCCACCGGCCACCACCAGCGGGATGGAAGAGGGAAAGGCCTTGACGGCGGCCAGCCCGGGGCGGTCGAACTCCAGGATGATCACGCCGGCCACGGGCTGGGACAGGACAAGGTCGATGGCGGCGTTGACGGCTTCGTCGTCGTCGGACTCAACGACCGCGATGATGACTGACATGCCTGACTGCCGCGCGGCCTTTTCGATGCCTTCGATCGTCTTGGCGTAGCCGTAGTTGGATGTACCGCCTGTCAGGACCGCCACCATCGAGCGCTTGCCGGACCGGGTGGCCCGCGCTGCGCCGTTGGGCCGATAGCCGAGTTCCGCGACGGCTTTCATCACGCGGTCGCGCAGTTCCGGTGCCACGAATTTGCTGCTGGTCAGGACACGCGAGACGGTCGGCACGGACACGCCCGCGGCCTTCGCGACGTCGCTAAGCACAGGCACTTTCTGCCTCAGGGGAGGGGCCGGTTCCTTGGTCACCTTCACAGCGTAATCCCAAATACTGCCGAAGCCGGACCGGCGTGCTGCCTACGGGTAATCGTTTTCATCTGAGCTGCCTAGTCTGTCCGGTAGTGGAAATCCGTGAAATCCGCGGTGAAGCTCCGGTCTCGCAGGTCCTGTGCGGCAACACCGACGAAGGCGCCGGTGAACCTCAGGCTCCCACCGTGGTCATCGGACAGCTGGAGGGCGTCCAGTTCCGGTCCGATGAAGCGGGGCGGCTCGCTGCCCTGGCTCCAGGAGAAGCGGAGGCGGGCCCCATCCAGGGACCCCTCCAGCCGGACCGGAAGCCCGGGGTCCAGCACCACGGCCCCGTGTGACTGCAGCCCCGTCAGCGGATCCTTTTCGAAGACCTCAAGGATCTGCTCCACCGGGGCGTCGCCGGGAATGAGCTCCCCGCCCACTTCACGAACAGTGGTTCTGAGGTAAAAGTAGCTTGCGGTGTTGTAGTAGAAGATGAGTCCCGCGCTTTGCGTGAAGTTTGCGGGCCGCGCCTCAACGGTGACAGCTGCCGTGACGGCGGGACCGGTCAGCCGCCTCGCTATCAGGGACTGCTCAAACAGGGAATCCGTGCTGTGCCGGCCACGGAGCCTTAGCCAGCCGGGACGGTCAGAGAGACTGGCCCAGTTCGCATCGGCCGGGTGGCGGAGCGTGCTCCAGGGCCAGCCGACAGTCAGCCGGCCGTCGCCGGCCGGGTGACCCGGGGTGAAGCCGCCGAAGCCGCCGGCATCATCGGCTCGCACGGCACGCGGGCGAGTAGCGGCTGCCGGAACCCGGGCATCGGCGGTGGCGGAAGCATCGCCGTCGGACGCCGCAGCCTTGACCGTAAGGGCAGGGGACCACCCTCCCTGCTCGAGCCGGAGCCAGCCGTCGTCTGTCAGCCGGAGACGCTGAATACACGTCTCACGGCCAAGCACCGAATACTGCCTGCCGTTCTTTTCACTCCAGCGGCTGGCCAGGTGCGCCAGGAACATTTGACCGTGGGCGTCTACGGCGATCTCACCATGGCCTGCCTTTTGCAGCTCATGGGAGGCGTCATCGCGGGTGGTGAGCACGGGGCCGTGAGGGTCGGGTTCATACGGACCGAACAGATCATCCGCCCGCATCATGGCGATTCCGTGGTTCTGCCCGGTGCCGCCTTCGGCCAGCATCAGGAAGAACTTGCCTGCGAAGGTGTAGAGGTTCGGCCCCTCAATGAGCACGGACCGGCGGTGGATGATCTGTGGTTCCCCGACGGTGGCGGTGCCGGCCGGGTTCAGCTCCTGGAGGTTAATGCCGGCGAAGCCGCCGCGGCCTGTCGGCCGGTGGTCCCACTCCATGTTGAGCAGCCAGTGGCGGCCCTCGTGATGGAATATCGAAGGATCGAATCCTGTGGTGGTAACACGGGCTGGCGCGGACCACGGCCCGGCCACGTCTGCGGAGCGCGTGATGTAAGTGTCCATGTCCTTGTGTGGCCCGCCGAACCCCCGGACCACTGTGAAGACCAGCCAGAAGCTCCCGTCGCTCCAGCTCAGCGACGGCGCCCAGATAGCCCCGGAATCCTGCAGCCCGCGCAGATCGAGCAGGGCGTCAGGCCCCGAAAACGAACCTGCAAATTCCCAGTCCACAAGATTCCGTGACCGGTGGATGGGGATCGTGGGGTACCACTCGAACGAGCTGTTGGCGAGGTAGAACCATTCGCCCACGCGAATCAGGGACGGGTCCGGGGAGAAGCCCGGGAGGACCGGGTTGGTGAGCAGGGTCATGGGATGGTCTCCAGGTGGGGCTGTATGGCGGGCATCGACCCCAGCGGTTCAGGATGTTCGAAGGGCTTGCCGGCGATGTATCGCTCCAGCTCGGACACCACATGGTCACCCATGCGCAGCAGTTCCGTTCCCATCGAGCCGGCGATGTGCGGGGTCAGGATGACATTCGGGAGATCATAGAAGACGTGCCCGGCGGGCAGCACATCCGGCATCGCGACGTCCAGAATGGCGTTGATGCGGCCGGAAACAAGCTCGGCTTCAAGTGCTGGCTGATCCAGGATTTCTCCCCTGGCTGTGTTCATCACGGTCGCTCCGGTCCGAAGCAGCCCCAACTCACGGGCGCCGATCATCCCGGTGGTTTCAGGAGTCACCGGCACATGGAGGGAAACCACATCGCTGCGGGACATCAGGGCATCGAGGGGAACCAGCTTCGTACCCAGGGAAAGGGCGGCATTTTCGTCCAGGTAGGGGTCATAGATGAGGACCTCGAGGTGGAATGGCTGCAGAAACCGCGCGACGTTCCGGCCGATGCGGGAGGCACCCACGAGCCCCACGGTCTTTCGGTAGTTGCCCGCGGCCGGATATTCGGCTTCGCGGTCCACAAAGCCGCGCCGCGTCCGGTAAAGATTCGCAGCCTCGAATGCCTGCTTGTTGGCAAGGAGAATCATGGCCAGGGTGTACTCCGCCACCGGGATGCCATTGGCTTCGCCGGCATTGGAAGCCGTGATGGTCCGTCCCCGGGGGATGGGCGGCATCTTGTCCGCGACGACCCCGCCTGCGTGGATGACAGCCTTGAGGTTCACCGCGCGTGCCAGGATCTCGGGCGTGAGGGCGGGGCAGCCCCAGCCGGTGACCAGTACTTCGACGCCGGGCAGCAGCTCCTGGGCTTCGGCGGAGGAAAAGTCTTCGAAAACCGGTCCCCTGAGATCGGCAAGATGCCTCAGGTGCCCCTGCGCTTCCGGCGACAGCAGCTGGCCGAACAGATCTGGTGGAGACATGACAGCCATCGCGGCAGGGCGGTGCTCCGGGGGAACTGGGGTGTGGAGGGTCATTCTCACTGTTTCGTTCGATGATGACTAGCTAGCTAGGAAAACGTTATCCCCATCATGCGTTATGTGCCGCTTACAGTCAACAGACGGCGCAGCAAGTGACGTGAATCCGGGTTCACGACCCTCCGGAGAATCACGGTGCCCGATAGCATGGCCGGGTGGCGGACATCATTCACTTAAACCCGGAGGAAGGGCAGGCCAGGCAGGCACTAGGCAGGCTTCTGATTGCCTACCACCGGCAAACGGAAATGGAGAAGGCCTCCCATGGAGTCGGGGCACGTCCGGCAGGCGGCTCCTTGCCAGCCAGGTACCAGCGGGAGATCGATTCGCCCTTCAAAGCATTCGCAGGTTCCCGGTTCATGGTGGCGAAGCAGGGCGGTGAAACGGTGGGAATGGTCGTCCTGAGCCCGGGCGGACCGGGGATCAAGGAAGTGAAGCGGCTGTGGGTAGAGCCCTCCGCCCGGGGTGCAGGGGTGGGCGCCGCGCTGCTCCAGGAGGCCCTGCACGCCGCCAGGCTGTCCGGTACTGAAGGCGTGCGCCTCACGGTCTGGGAATGGCGCCACGTGGCAGTGCGCTCGTATCTGCGGTTTGGGTTCCAGATGGTTCCGTCCTGGGAGGACCGGGCAGGACTTCATTGCCTGGAACTGCGGCTGGCGGAAGACCCGGACTGACCGTTGAAAGTCGCTGCTGGCGGCTGAATACTGGAAATCAGGGGTTACTGGGCGAAGGTGGTGGCGGCCAATGAGCGGCGGGGCGGGTAATGTCAGGCGGCGCCTGGAGCGCGCCGCGGAATTACGTACCTACCGTGGCGCAGGAATCAGTCCGCAGGAAGAGGCCGAGCTTGAGGCCGCGGAGGAACAGGAGCGGCAGAAGCGGAAAAAAGTCGATGATGCTGCCAGGGTGGAATACCTGATCCGGGACGCCATGGCGCAGGGGAAGTTCGACAACCTCAAGTATGCGGGCAAGCCGGTTCCGGGGCTGGGGGAAGCCTACGACCCCGATTGGTGGGTCAAAGGCCTGATCCAGCGGGAGAACATCAGCGGGCTGGGGCCAAAGGCCATCCTGCTCCGCACCGAGGACGCCGAACTGGACGCAACACTGGACGCGCAGTTCACGGAGAAGCAGGTCCGCGACATCCTGAATGACTTCAATGCCCGAGTGATTGAGGCCCGTCGCCAACTCCAGGGCGGCCCTCCGGTGATCACCAAGACCCGCGACGTCGAGGCCGAAGTGGCGCGCTGGCACGAGCGCCGCACGGCAAGGGAAGTTGAGGCTCCGCAGGAACCGGAGCCCCGGCGCTCGTGGTGGCAGCGGATCTGGAAGGGCACCGGCTAGGAACGACGACGACGGCCGCCGGCTTCCGCCGTCGGGCTCCTGCCTTGCGCGGTCCTTCGGGCCTACGGAGCCGTCACCACATACAGCTCGCAGCAGGAGTGGTGGTACTCCGAGGTCTGCCCCCGCTGCGTGTACCCCGTGCTGTACGCGCCATGGACCGGAAGTGACCGGATGATGATGGTGCAGCAGAATGGAGGCCGAGCCCGCCCCGACGAAAGGACACCCCGCTATGGCTGAACCGACTTGGGTCAGGCACGCCGTGTGGTGGCACATCTATCCGCTGGGGTTCGCCGGTGCCCCGAAGCAAGCCCTCCCGGCCGGCGCCGCCCCGGAGCACGGGCTGCAGAAACTGATCCCGTGGCTGGACTACGCGCTGGAACTGGGGGCCTCAGGGATCGCCCTCGGTCCTGTCTTCGCCTCAGAGACGCACGGCTATGACACCACCGACTATTTCAGCATCGACCCGCGCCTGGGCGGCGACGCCGACTTCGACGACTTCATCCGTGAAGCCCACGCCAGGGGCCTCCGGGTACTCCTGGACGGGGTGTTCAACCACGCCGGGCGCTCGTTCCAGCCGTTCAAGGACGCCCTGGCGCACGGCCCGTCCAGCCCCACCGCTCAATGGTTCAAATTCAGCTGGCCCGAACACGGGACTGTAACGGGGTCAGAACCTGCCGAGCCGGATTATGCGGACTTCGAGGGGCACCACCACCTGGTGGCGCTGAACCACGATGAGCCCCGGGTAGCCCGCTTCGTTGCCGATGTCATGAAGCACTGGCTGGGACGCGGGGCAGACGGCTGGCGCCTGGATGCCGCCTACGCAGTGCCGTCCGGCTTCTGGGCGTCAGTCCTGGCTGCCGTGCGCCCGGACTATCCGGAGGCCTATTTTGTGGGGGAGTACATTCACGGCGATTACCCGGCCGAGGTCACTGCCGGCACGCTTGATTCCGCTACCCAGTACGAACTGTGGAAGGCCGCCTGGAGCTCCCTCAATGACGCGAACTTTTACGAACTGGCCTCCGCGTTGGAGCGCCACAACTCATTCCTGGACGCCTTCGTCCCACTCACCTTTGTGGGCAACCACGACGTCACCCGCATTGCGAGCCAGCTCAAGGATCCGCAGCTCCTGCCGCATGCCCTGGTGGTCCTGTTCACTGTGGGCGGCACCCCTTCCGTCTATTACGGTGACGAGCAGGCGTACCGCGGGGTCAAGGAGGACCGGGAAGGCGGCGACGACGACGTCCGCCCTGCTTTTCCGGAGTCACCGAGGGACCTGTCACCGCTTGGACAGGACGTTTACCGGCTGCATCAGCAGCTCATCGGCGTCCGGCGGCGGCACGGCTGGCTGCATTCCGCCCGGACGAGGGTGCTCTCGCTGACAAATGAGCACCTGGTCTACGAGGCAAGCCCCCACGACCCGGCCGTGGAAAACGAGTCAGGAGAAGGCCGGGGCATCGTGGTGGCCCTCAACCAGGCGGACCGGGCCGCAGAACTTGAGGTGCCGGCGCCGGCCTCTGTCCTGCTGGCCGGGAACGGCACCGTGGACGGCAACGGCCGTATTTCCCTGCCGCCACGTGGCTGGGCGCTGCTGTCGGCCGGAAGCTGACAGCCGCTCAGCGCTTGGGACTTGGCGAGGGACTCGGGCTGCCCATGGACGGCGGCGGAGCCGGGAACGGGTTCGCCGGGTAGAGCTTTGCCACTTTCACCATGTAGTTGGCCCACTGCGGACCCGCGACCATGTACCCGTCAAGACGCTTGTAGAACACGCCGTTGACCGTGACGTTCTGGCCAACGCGCTTCTGGCCTTCCAGTGCATCCCCGAAGAATGATGCGGTGGCCAGACCCGACGTATAGCCCACTACCCACGTGGAGCCGTTGTTGTTAGAGGTGCCTGTCTTGGCAGCAACAGGAACCTGAGTGTGAACTTTAGGATTGATGTAGACGCCGGACCCCACCTTAAGAACGTCCTGGAGGACCGAATTTACGCCCCGGGCCACATCGGGCTTCACAGCGTCGCGGCATTCCACGGCCTGGGCGGGCAGCTTTCCGCCATTCACGTCGGTGATGTCGGCCAGCGCAATCGGCACGCAGTAGCGGCCGTCATTGGCGAAGGTGGCAAACGCATTAGCCAGATGGACCGGTGCAACGCCGATGGCGCCGAGGATGTTGCCCAGCTGGTGCATGTTGATCTGGGCGCCGTCCAGCCCGCTATGCAGGCCCACGGCATCCACCATTTTCTGGATGCCGCAGAAGTCCAGCTGCGCCGCCTCGGCAAATGTGGCCGTGTTGATGGAGTTGTACAGCCCGTAATTCGCGGGCATCTTGCGGTAGTAGCCCTCGTCAGCATTCTGCAGGTCATCGGCCGCGCCCAGTGTCGGATTGTTTTGCGCCGTGCTGTAAGCCCCCAGGACCTTTCCGCAGCTGGACTTCCACGGGAAACCGAGCGGGTAGACGCGCTTGGAGGCATCCACCTCTTCGGTCAATTTGTGGCCCTCGTTGAGCCATTCAGCGAACGTGAACGGTTTCATGGTGGACCCCGGCTGGAAACCGCCTGCACCGTTGAGGTCATTGCCCTGGGCATCCTTGGCATCGACGTTGAAGTTCAGCTGGGTATCGAACTTTCCGTCCTGGGCCAGGAACACCGTGTTCTGTGCCATGGCCAGGATCTTTCCGGTGCCCGGCTGAATGGTCACCAGGGAGGCGCCCCAGTGGTCGGGATTCGCCCCGGCCGTGCCGTCCACCTGCTCCTGTGCTGCCGCCTGCAGCCTGCTGTCAAGGGTGGTGGTGATGGTCAGGCCGCCACGGTACAGCGTCCGCTCCCGATCGGCCTGGGTGGCCCCGAAAGCGGGGTTGTTCAGGATCAGATGGGAGATGTAGTCGCAGAAGTAAGGCGCCATGACGGCGTTGGCGCAGCCCTGCCGTCCCGGGCTGAGCTTGAGTTCAATGGGCGCGGCCACGGCGGCATCGTGGTCGGCCTGGCTGATCTTATGCAAGGCGAGCATGGCATCCAGTACCTGGTCGCGGCGGGCCTTGGACTGCTCCGGGTTCACTGCAGGGTTGTAGAAGCTGGGGCTGTTCACCAGCCCGGCCAGCAGCGCGGACTGCGGCAGGGTGAGGTCCTTGGCGGTACTGCTGAAGAAATACCGGGCCGCCGCTTCAATGCCATACGCTTCGTGGCTGAAAAATACGATGTTGAGGTACCCCTCAAGGATCTGGTCCTTGGTGAACTTCTTTTCCAGCGAAACGGCAAGCTTCATCTCCCTCAGCTTGTCTGCGATATTCTTTTGCCCGCTGAGGATCACCTGGTCGCCCTTGTCCGCGGACAGCAGCGTCTCGTTGAGTACGTTCGTAACGTACTGCTGGGTGATGGTTGATGCCCCTTGCTGGCCGCCCTTGGTCAGGTTGGAGATGGCGGCCCTCAGGATGCCCTGCGGATCCACGCCCCCGTGCTCATAGAACCTGGTGTCCTCGATGGCCACGATGGCGTCTTTGACGAAGGGGGATATCTGGTCCAAGGGAACCTTGACCCGGTTTTCCTCATAGAAGGTGGCGATTTGCTGCCCGTCTGCCGTCAGGACCTTGGTGGATTGCGACGGCGGACGGACGACCAGTTCCGAGGGAAGGCTGTCGAAGTAGCTCTTGGAGCGGCTGATCCCGAAGCCGGCCGCTCCGACCGCAGGAACCACCAGGCTGGCCACCAGAACACCGCATAATGCGCTCGCAGCGAAGAACCCGATGACCCTTCCCAGGGTGCTGGCCAGACGGTGCCTGCGCTTCTTTTTCGCCATGTTTCAGCCCTCAAGCTAGCGACGTGTCATTAGGATACGCCGCGCGGCCTTGCTTCATCCAGAGCTTTGGCGGGTGGGCAAGGCCGGACTTATTCCGAGCCGAATGCCGTGCTGGGCCTCTTGACCCACCGATAGGTAGCGATATATCGTTAAGTATCGGTGAAGGGTTCACCGATACCAGGGAAAACTGATTTGAGAGGACGATGCCGCTATGAAAGGCATTCACGACGACAATAAATTTGCCGGGCCGGAATTCGGCAGGGGACGCTTCGAGCGCGGCAGGGGACGTAGGGGACCCCACGGGCACCGCGGGGGCGGGTTTGGTCCCGGCTTCGGGCCAGGTTTTGGACCCGGCGGGTTCGGTCCGGGCTTCGGACCCGGTTTTGGTCCCGGCTTCCGCCGTGCGAACCGGGGGGATGTCCGCTCCGCGATTCTTTCGCTCCTGGCCGAGGCGCCATCAAACGGCTACGGGTTGATCAAGAAGATAGCCGAGAAGACATCAGGGGCATGGCGACCCAGCCCGGGATCGATCTACCCCACGCTCCAGCAGCTGGTGGACGAAGACCTCATCGCACCCCTCAGCGAAGGCCGGCGGACCGATTTCACCCTCACCGATGCCGGCAAAGCCTACGTGAGCGAACATGCGGAGGAACTGAACAATGCCTGGAGCACCGACCCTGAAGGATCAGGACCGGCCTTCCACCAGAGTGTCGCGAAGCTGATGGGTGTCATCCACCAGTTCCGCGCTGCAGCAACGGATGAGCAACGCCGGGCTGCCGGGGAAAAAATCGACGAGCTGCGCCGCGCGCTATACCACATCCTCGCCGACTGAAACCCCGGCTGAAACCGCCGACTAACCCGCTGGCGGGGACGATGCCGGCATGTTCACGGAGGCGGAGCTGCTACTGCCGGTAGCCCTCCACTTCGCTGACAGGCCGCTCCGCGGCATCGTTCGGGTTCTCGCCGGACTCCATCTTGGCGCGGCGCTGGCGGAGCAGGTCCCAACACTGGTCCAGGCTCTCTTCTACCGCCCTCAGTCGTGCCCGATCCGGCGCGTGACCGGCGCCTGAGGCCTCACGGAGATCGTGTTCCTCGGCCACCAGTGCTTGGATGCGCCCCAGAATATCCTGATCGTTCATGGTTTCCCCTTTGCTCCGGAACTGGTCCCCTCAGGGTAGTAACTGCGGTTGGAAGTGACTAGAGGTTCAGCCCAGCAACTGGTCTTCGTAGCACCAGCGCCACTCCTCGCCCGGTTCTGCGCTGCGCATGGCCGGGTGGCCGGTGGAATGGAAATGCCGCGTGGCGTGGGTGGCCGGCGAGGAGTCGCAGCAGCCCACGTTTCCGCACGCCAGGCACATTCTGAGGTGGACCGTCGTCGTGCCTTCCCGGAGGCAATCGGCGCAGAAGGCGCCGGCCGGTACTGTCGCTTCCGGGGCCTCGTCAAGGTGTACACAGCCCCCTGAGCGGGCGGCCAGGCCCTCACCTCCGCCGGCGTCATCGAGTTCCAGATCCTCCAAGGAAGCGTCAAGGATGGACTCCTCGATGTCCAGCCGTTCCAGCACCTCACTAAGGACCTCGTGGGCGTATCGGCCGCCCCGGCGCAGCTCCAGCACCTTGGACCGCTCCGCTTCCAGCATGGCCAGCCGAAGCTGGGCGTACCGCTGGCTGGGGGTGGCCGCCTCGGACGAAGGCCGGCCCAGCCGTTCCCACGCCGCCAGCCCGCGCTCCTGTGTCCGGCGTTTCAGCATCGTCATGACCTCCGGGGGATCATGCTCGGTCCTTAGCTCCTGCAGCCGCTCCAGGCCCGCATCAGTGGCAAGCTGGACGAGGGAGGCCTGGTTCAGGGCGTCCTCCCGCTTGTCCGGTCCAGGCACACCCAGCAGCCGCACCAGGGCGGGCAGCGTGAAGCCTTGGAGGGTCAGCGTTCCGCCCACCACCACCAGGGCTGCAAGGATCAGCACCGGTCGGTGTTCCAGGTCTTCAGGCAGGACCAGCGCCGCGGCCAGGGTCACCACGCCGCGCATCCCCGCCCACGAAATAATGGCCGGATACGTCCACGGCGGCGACGGGTCCTTCCTGCGGACCGCGGGAATCAGCCGGGGCAGGTAAGTCGCGGGAAACACCCAGACCGGCCGGAGCAGCAGTACCGCCAGCAGAATCACGGCACATCCTGCCCAGATGCGGCCGGCTCCGAGGGAATCGCCCTGCACGCCGTCGATGATGGTCCGCACCTGCAGACCGATCAGCAGGAACACCGAATTCTCCAGCAGGAACTGCACGGTGTCCCAGTTGCTTCGCTGGCTCAGGCGTGCTGCGCCGTTAGGCATGGAGGGGGCCTTGGTGCCCATGATCAGGCCGGTGACGACGACGGCGAGTACCCCGGATGCGTGGATGGCTTCCGCCGGCAGATACGCCACCAGCGGGGCGATGAGCGAGGTGGAGGTGTTAATGGCGACGTTGCGGATCCGCCTCCGAAGCTGGGTCAATACGTAGGCCGCCGCCAGTCCCACCACCAGCCCGCCCCCGGCGGCCAGGGCGAATCCAGCGCCGATTTCAACGGCAGAGACGGTCCCGGAAAGCGCTGCAATGGCCGCCCGCAGGAGGACCAGGGCGGTCGCATCATTGACAAGCGACTCACCCTCGAGGATGCTCACGATCCGGCGCGGCATGCCGACTTTCCGGGCAATGGCCGTTGCCGCCACGGCATCCGGCGGCGCCAGGACCGCGCCCAGGGCAATGGCGGCCGCCAGCGGAATTTCCGGGAACAGCCACCAGACCACGAATCCAACGGCGATGGTCCCGAAGACCACGTAGCCCACGGACAGCAAGGAGATCGCCCTCCGGTTGGAGCCAAAATCGAACAGCGAAGTCCTGAGCGCGGCGGCGTACAGCAGGGGCGGAAGCAGGCCCACCAGGACAACTTCCGGGTTCAGTTCGACGCGGGGGACAAAGGGCAGGAAGGATCCTGCCACCCCGATCAGCACCAGCAGCAGGGGAACCGAGACATTGAGTTTGTGGCCCAGGGCGCTGCAGGCGCAGACCACGGACACCAATACGAGTACGCCGAGAGCGACATCCATCCGGCTATTCTCTCAGCATGGAGTGCGGCGCAGGGTCTCCTGACGGCCACCGGCCACCTGTACCATCATGACCATGCCCACTGTGCTCGATATGGCAGGTCCCATCCTGGAAATGATGACCTGGCTGTGCCTGCCCGCCGGCCTGATGCTGCTGGCCTATACAGGAATCCTGCGGCGCTTTGTCCACCCGTGGTCGGTGGCGGAGGGGGTGGTGTACGCCGATCCGAGCGGCACCGGCTTCCGCTGGTTCGATGACAAGTACCGGGTCCACCACGCTCCGATGTCACCCTTTGACATTAAGGACCTGGCAGTTGGGGACACCCTGCCCATCTATTACCATCCCAAGCGTCCGACGCAATGGCAGACCGCAGCGCCGGAGCCTCCCGGCAGGACCGCCGTCGTGCTTGGCCGCCTGCTCACCGGGATCGGAACAGCGGCACTCATCGGGGGGTCTGTGCTTCCGATGTTCTAGCGCCGTGGAGTGTCCAGGGTTCAGTGTCCAGGGCTCAGTGTCCAGGTCCTCACTCCTAGCCTGCCAGCACCACACCGATGCCCAGCGCCCCGAGGATGATTCCGGCGAAAGCCGTCCAAAGCACCGCGGACGTATCGGCGTCGACGTTTTCCCTCGTGATCCCCTGCGTGCTGGCCCGGTAACGCCGGCGCTGGGTGAGGTAGATGGCTCCGGCCGCAGTAGTCGAAACGGCAAACAGCATCAGGATGGGCAGACCGTGATGTGGCAACCAGCGCAGGAAGAGGGCGCTGACGGTCACGAGCGTCATCATGGTACGCCCCCAGGCCAGGGTGGTCCGCTCGGGCTGGAGCCCCGGGTCACCGTGGGGGCCGACGCGCTGGCCGTCCACCGGCTCAGCGCCAGAGGACAAAGATCAGTACGACGGCGGCGGCCAGGGCTCCGGCGCCGGCCAGCAGCGGCACCATGAGCGGCAACGGCAGCGGCGTGTTGTTCCTCATGCTCCGCTCTACGCGGATCCAGCGTGAGGCAGCGCCCGCGCTCAGCAGCATGCCGAGCAGAAGGAGCAGCACTGCCAGGCCCTTGCGGACCGGCTCCAGGAACAGGTCGGCGGTAAACGCCTCAATGGCGATGCCGCCAGCCAGGAGGGCCAGCGACGTGCGGATCCAGGCCAGAAACGTGCGCTCGTTCGCAAGAGTGAAGCGGGGATCGGGTTCGGTCCCGCCAGCCAGGAGCAACGCGGCGAGTTTCCCGCGCGGCGGCGGCACGCGGCCGCTTGGCGGAGGCTGGTTGCTGGACACGGTGCCAGTCTAGCGCCGTGACGTGCGGAGGCCGTGCGGGCCGCGGGGCTTCCGCCTGCACCGGTGCGGCAGGATGTTCAAACCACTGGACGGGCCAACTTGGAGACAAGATGGCGGCCAATCGGCAGCGCCGCCGTGGCTGCAGGTGAGGGCGCGTTCAGCACATGAATCATCCGGGCCGTCTCCGCAAGGAGGAAATCGTGGATGAGGGTGCCGTCGCGGCGGACCGCCTGCGCCCGGATGCCGGCCTCGCAGGGAAGCAGGTCCTCCTTGGTCAGGCCGGGTGCGTACTTCCGGCACTCCTGCAGGTAGCTGCCCTTGAACAGGGAGTTCCTGACCTCCCTTGCCGCTGTGCCCAGGTTGGCGCGGGCCACGTGCCACAGCCCGGGAAACCGCACATACCGTGCCACGTCCCTGACATTGACGGAGAACTTGGGGTAGCCCTCGCGGGAAAGGCCCAGCACGGCATTGGGCCCGACGGTGACGGTACCATCAATCGTGGGGGTGAGGTGGACGCCCAGGAAAGGGAGGGCAGGATCCGGAACAGGATAGATGAGGTGTCTGACGTAGCCTGACTTCTCGGCCGGGAGCTGGAAGTACTCGCCCCGGAACGGGACAATCTGCACATCGATGTCGAGGCCCGCCAGTTCAGCCAACCGGTCCGACTGCAGACCGGCGCACACCACAAGCCTGCCGCAGCCATACCGCTCGGCGGCCGTCCCGACGTCGACCCTGTCGGAGGATTCCTTGATGGACGTGACCCTGGCACCAGTGACCACCTGCCCGCCGGACTCCGTAACCAGCCCGGCCAGCTTGAGGGCCAGCGCGGGGTAGTCCACAATGCCGGTGCTCGGGATAAAGAGGGCTCCCACCCCCGCAACGTTGGGTTCACGGTGCCGCAGCTCCGCCCCGTCGATGCGCTCGCAGTCCAGCCCGTGGACCGCCGCCCGCTTCTCCAGCTCGTCCAGGCGCCGCGATTCCAGCTCGGTCGTGGCCACCAGCAACTTCCCGGGTTCCTCAAAGCGGAGGCCGTGCTCACGGCAGAAGTCCTTGGTCTCCTGTGCTCCGGCCTTGCTGAAGCGGGCTTTCAGGCTGCCCGGGGCATAGTAGATTCCCGAATGGATGACTCCGCTGTTGTGCCCGGTCTGATGCGAAGCCAGCGTATCCGCCGCCTCCAGCAGGACCAGCGAGGCGCCCGGCCGGGACCGCAGCAGCTGATAGGCGGTGGCCAGTCCGACGATTCCCCCGCCCACCACGCAGTAGTCAAAGTGCTTCACAGGTAGACCGCCTTTCTGCGACAGGTCAGAATCATCTCAGAGCCATCATCGCAGGACGGGAATGCCGGAGCCCGAACCGGGGTTGGGGTTGACATGAAACGCATAGGATTCCTGTCTTTCGGCCACTGGGGTCCCGGCCAGGGGTCCCGCACCAGGACAGCAGGCGAGGCCCTGATCCAGGGCATCGAACTGGCGGTCGCAGCCGAGGAAGTGGGAATCGACGGCGCTTTCTTCCGCGTGCACCACTTTGCACGCCAGCAGGCCTCGCCGTTTCCGCTTCTGGCCGCCATTGCCGCCCGCACCAGCCGCATCGAGATGGGCACCGCAGTCATCGACATGCGTTATGAGAACCCCCTGTACATGGCAGAGGAGGCCGCGGCCACCGACCTGATCAGCGGCGGACGGCTGCAGCTGGGCATCAGCAGGGGATCACCCGAGCCGGCACGCAACGGGGCCGCTGCCTTCGGGTTCCGCCCGGAGCCCGGGGAGACGGACGCGGACATGGCACGCCGGCACACCGAGCAGTTCCGGCATGCGATCAGCGGCGCAGGGGTGGTGGAAGCGGATCCACGATATGCCGGCGGCGCCGTCGGGCTGCTGCCCGTACAGCCACAGTCCCCCGGACTGGCGGAACGCATCTGGTGGGGAGCCGGAAGCCGAAAGACCGCGGTGTGGGCTGCGGGGCTGGGCATGAACCTCATGAGCTCCACGCTGCTGACGGAGGATACCGGCGTGCCTTTCGACCAGCTCCAGGCTGAGCAGATCCAGCTCTTCCGGGACGCGTGGGCCGCGGCAGGGCACAGCCACCAGCCCAGGATCTCGGTCAGCAGGAGCATCCTGCCGATTGTGGACGAGGAAGACAACCGATACTTTGCCGGCGCCGCCTTGCGGGACAGCCGCGACCAGGTGGGAATTATCGACGGGCTGACTGCTCGTTTCGGAAAGAGCTACGCAGGCCCTCCTGACCTCCTGGCGGAGCAGCTTGCGGCAGACGCTGCCGTGCAGGCAGCCGATACCTTGCTTGTCACCGTGCCCAATCAGCTTGGCGTGGACTTCAACGCCAAGATGCTGGGAAACATCGCCCGCCAAATCGCGCCCGCCATCGGTTGGACTCCATCCCGATCCTAATCCCGGTCCTGACGCTTCCGGGATCCGCATCGTGCCGGGTACTGGAGGGATATGCTGAAGGGGCCTGGACCATGGCGGCCCGGCAATCTGTGACGGCCGGAGGCTCCCCATGACTGACAAGCTCCACCTGACGCCGGAAGATCAATTTCCGGCTGACCTCTCCATCGTGCCGGATCAGGAACTGCAGATCCTGGACAGTCAGGTCCAGCGTCAACTGGACCACGAATACGTCTCCGAGGGCGGACCAAACCCGGAGACCGAGTTCAGGCACTATGACCTCGACGAGGAATTCGAGGAACGGGATAGCCGCTGAGCCGGAGCCTGTTACGATCTCATCCGGACAGCATGCTTACTATGGTGGCGGGGGAACCAATAGTGGACGGAAGCCGTTAGGCTTATAGCGGCTTGGGGGCTTAGCGTCCACCATTACTGCGTGACTCGGAATGTCATGTGACGGGAGAGAGAAATATGGCTCGCGCCGCTCTAGGCTTGACGGCATGATCCGGCTACGCCAGCTGGCACAGGCAGCATCCGTTTTAACGACGCCCCTGGCGCCCGAAGACATTCTGGCGCTCTTCAACCCTGTCTTCTCCGCTCGGCAGCTGCGTGGCGTAGTCACCCGGGTGGTTCAGGAAACTGCCCAGTCGGCCACCATATTCTTCCGGCCGGGCCGCGGCTGGCATTCCCACCTGGCAGGCCAGTGGGCGCGGATCGGCGTCGAACTGGACGGGGTGCGGCACTGGCGGTCCTACTCCCTGAGTGCGCCCGCCGGCAAGGATCCGGCCATCACAGTCACTGACGTGGGCGCCGTGTCGGGGACCCTGGTCCGCACCACCCGCCCCGGCGACATCCTGTTCCTTGCTCCTCCGCAGGGCGACTTTGTCCTGCCGGAGCACCCCAGGCCGCTGCTGATGGTCACCGCGGGAAGCGGCATCACTCCGGTGATGTCCATGATCCGTACGCTGGTACCGCGGCGCCCTGATGCCGACGTCGTTCTCGTCCACTCCGCCCGCACCCCGGGCGAGAGTCTTTTCCGCGAAGAACTGGCAGAGCTTGCCGACCAGTTCCCCAACTTCCGTTTGGCCCACTGGTTTACCGGCCAGCAGGGCCGCCTGGACTTCACCACCACTGCCGAGCTGGACGAGATCTGCCCGGACTGGAAGGAACGGGCCGCCTACGCGTGCGGACCGGACAGCTTCCTGGATGACGCCGAGGCGCTGTGGAAGCAGGCTTCCCTCACCACCGGCGCCCCGGGCACGGACGTGGCGGTCGTTGGCGAAGCCGGGAACCTGATGATCGAAAGGTTCAACACCGCCTTCGCAGGCGGCGTCGGGCACGACGGCGGACTGGTGACCTTCGAAGCGTCGGACCGGGAAGTGGACGCCGACGGCGACACTCCCATTCTCGATGTCGGCGAGGACGCCGGGGTGCTGATGCCCAGTGGCTGCCGGATGGGCATCTGCCACAGCTGCCTGACTCCGCTCCTGGCCGGAAAGGTCCGTGACCTCCGCACCAACGAGGTCCACGGTGAACCCGGCCAACTGATCCAAACGTGTGTTTCGGCAGCCGCCGGACCCGTCAACCTCGAACTCTGAGGAGCAACACCGTATGTCAGTAATTTCAGCAAGCAAAGCCACCTCGACCGGAGGTTCAAGGACCCGGCCCGGAGCGCTGGCGGATTCGGGCAGCCCGACGGTCCGCCCGCCCGCCGCGGCACACCTTTCTGATGAACAGGTGGCGGAGCTGGGCCGCGAACTGGATGCGATCCGCGATGAGATCCTGGGCAAACGCGGCGCATCCGACGCCGCCTACATCCGGCGCATGATCAAGATCCAGCGCGGGCTGGAAATCTCCGGCCGTGCTGCCCTCCTCGTCAGCAAGAACAAGGCCGCCTGGGTGGCCGGGACCACGCTGCTGAGCCTGGCCAAAATCCTCGAGAACATGGAACTGGGACACAACATCCTGCACGGCCAGTGGGACTGGATGCGGGACCCGGACATCCACTCCACCACCTGGGAATGGGACTTCGTCACGCCGTCGCGCTCCTGGCAGCACACCCACAACGACCTGCACCACCGCTGGACCAACGTGCTGGGCAAGGACAACGACGTCGGATACAACCTCCTGCGCATGGACGAGAACCAGCCCTGGAAGCCCATCAACCTGGCCAACCCGCTGTTCAATGCCATCCTGGCGCCGGTGTTCGAGTGGGGCATCGCCATTTACGACCTCGAGCTGACCGAGTACCAGGAAGGCAAGAAGTCCAAGGAAGCCCTGCTTAAGGACCTCAAGGCCCTGGGCCGGAAAGTGGTCACCCAGTTCACCAAGGACTATGCGGCCACACCGGCCGTGGCCATGCTCACCGGTTCCGGCCGGCAGGCGCTCTACGGAACCCTTGCGGCCAACGCGATACGCAACGTCTGGGCCCATGCCGTGATTTTCTGCGGCCACTTCCCCGAAGGAACGGACACGTTCACCGAGGAGATGGTGGAAGGCGAAACCCGCGGCGACTGGTACGTCCGCCAGATGATCGGCTCGGCCAACATCTCGGGCTCCAAATTCATGCACCTGATGACGGGCAACCTCTCGCACCAGATCGAGCACCACCTCTTCCCCGACCTGCCGTCCAATCGGTACGCCGAGGTGGCCCCGCGGGTCCGTGAAATCTGCCAGCGCTATGGCCTGAAATACACCACCGGCCCGCTGCTGAAGCAGGTGGGCTCGTCCTGGGCAAAGGTCTTCAAGCTCGCACTGCCCGGCAAGACCGCGAAGGCCTGACCTGGGCGAAAGGCCAGAGGAGCCAGTCAAATGAACTGCTCCCCGGAAGTCTGACTGAAAATTCAGTTCTGACTTGCGGGGAGCAGTTTGTGTTTAAGGTTCACCCGCCGGGGCTGCCGCCCAACTATTTGGACGGCTGAGGAACCTCGCAGGAGATCTGCGGGTTGGCTCCCGTGTAGTTCAAGGGGCCCGCAACGATGGTCAGGGCAACTGTCCCGGCCTGGGCGCAGGATCCGGGCATGCCGCCGAAGTAGCCGCGCTGCCAGGCGGCGAATCCTCCGATGATCAGCCAGATGATGAGCAGTGCTCCGAGAATCCGCATGGTGTCCTCCAATGGCCAGTGGCGGCCTGTGGGTTCAATTATGCGCCGTTAACCGGAATCGCCAAAGGGACCAACGCTTCCTCACTTTTCACAGGGTTTTTCCCGACGCTTCCTCACGTTTCGCAGCTTTTTTCCCAACGCGTCCTCACGTTACGGAAGGGTGTGGGTTTGGAACCCGCGGGATGTGAGAGAGGGTTTGGCGATCCGGTGCGGGGCCTGGGCTAGCCGGCGCGGAGGCTGAGCCGGTCCTTGAAGACCGCCGATTCCAGCACTTCACGGTTGATGACGAACTTCGGTGTGCGCCCGTTCGCGACATCCACGATGGCCCGGACACAGCTTCCCCCGTTGCCGAGCGACATTTCGTCGGTCCAGGAGAGGCAGTGCGGTGACAGGGTGACGTTGTCCAGGCCAATCAGCGCATTGGTGACCGGTTCTTCCTCAAAGACGTCAAGACCGGCGCCGGCGATACTGCCCCCCACGAGCGCGGCGATCAGGTCCGGTTCGTTGATGATGGGTCCCCGCGCCATGTTAATGACGACGGCGCTGGCCTTCATCCGGTCAAAGATTGCCGCATTGACGATGTGCCGGGTCTGGTCCGTCAGGACGGCCATCACAATGAGCGCGTCACAGCAGGCAGCCACATCTTCAAGTTCCATCAGTTCCACGCCCAGCTCGGCAGCGCGCTCCGGCGGGCAGAAGGGATCATAGCCGACACACCGGACGGCGAACGGGGCGAGCAGCCGGATCAGTTCTCCTCCGGTATTCCCGACGCCGAGGAAGCCGATGGTCTTTCCCGTGAGGCCGGTGCCCATGAAGTCTTCCCGCAGGTCCCAGCGCTGCTCCCGGACCAGGCGGTCCTTCACCACGGTGTGGTGCATGACTGACAGCAGCATTGACAGGGTGGCGGTGGCCACCGGGCCGCGGGCGCCGTCGGGAGTGATCGTGGCTACCGTGCCGGCTGCCGTGCAGGCGGCGAGGTCAACCGCGTCATAGCCGACGCCGAACCGGGCCAGGATCAGGGGAGGATTGGTGACACCGTTGAAGGACTCAGCCGTGACCGCCGGTGCTGCATATAGGATCGCGTCGTACTGCTCCATCTGGGCCGGCGTCAGCGCCGCGGCCTTGTCCTGCATATACTCCCACTCAATCCCGGCTTCTGCCAGGCCCGCAAGGCCGATATCGCCCCAGACGTTGCTGCCGGCCGAATCGAGAAAATCAGGGGAAATTCCTACTGTAAATGTCATTAGAAGACCGCCAAGGGGTTTACGGGCGAACCAGTGCCGCGGGGGATGTTGAGGGGGGCGACGACGAACATGAACCGGTAGCGGTCCTCCTCGGCGCAGGCCGCGCCAAGTGCTTCGAGGTCCAGATTGTCCAGCAGGGGCAGCCCCATTGCCGTGATCGCCAGGATGTGGATCGGCGAGTGGATGCCCGGGGTGGGGGAGGGGCGTACATCCGAGTCGCCGTCGCCGCCCAGGACGCTGATGCCGCGCTCGGCCAGCAGCGGCATGCAATCAACATGCAGCCCGGCGCTCAAGTCCGACGAGTCCCAGATCCCGAGTTCGTGAGCCCTGCGGAAGTGCCCGGTCCGGATCAGCACGGCGTCACCTGCTGTGATCTTCACGCCGAGTTTCGCCTCGGCAGCCAGGATGTCCGCAGCGTGGATGGCAGTGCCTGGTTCCAGCCACGGAACGTCGAACAGGATGGTGAAATCCAGCAGCACGGCCGGTGTCACCAGTGAGCCGAGTGAACTGACCGAACCGAAGTCGGCGCCGGTGGCGGTCACGACGTCTTTGGAGGTCTGTCCTTCATAGAGGAGACCCTTGTAGGCGATGTGGCTCAGTGCATCCAGGTGGCTGACGGCTTTTCCGTGGTAATCGACGCCGATGAAGTCTTTGTTGCAGGACGGCTCCGGGGCTTCACGGACGCCAAGGTCCGTCATGTAGTGCAGGGCGGGGTTGGCGTTGGACGGTCCGCTCACGGTGTTCCACGGCAGGGCGGTGGCTACCACCCGGCCGCTGCGGACCAGGGAGGCTGCCTCCACTACCGACGTCGGCGTTACCGCCTGCCATGCCCCGGCCGAGGGATCGCTGTACTTGCCCCAGGTCTTAACCTGTTCAAACACTTCCTCGAAGCCCTCTTTACTGACAGGGGGGCCATTCCTTGTAGGGTCTGGGTAAAGTGAGGTAGCCCTGTTATCTTCCGCGCACACGGTGTACTCCTTGAAAAATGGAACCATCCCGACTGCCTGGCAGGAGCGCCAGGCAGAACGCCGGGCGAATGGCTCCGGCAGCCACAAAGGGTCCCCCGAACAGAAAAGGGAACGGGGAGGGGGTGACTCCGTAATGATAAGCCAATATACTGGCTGAAAGTCAATATTTTGGATAAGGGGAAGTTCCACATGACCACAGAGACCATCACCGAGGCTGGCATCAGTGCTCAAAGCTCGGTTCCAGCCATCACTCGCGGCATGGCCATTTTGACCCTTGTTGCCGAGGCTGGCCAGTCCGGGATCAGTGTTCCGGAGATAGCCAAGCAAATGAATCTTGCCAAGTCCTCCACTGCCAATATTTGCGCAGCCTTGGAGGGGGAGGGCATGCTCAGGCGTTCCGACGGCCGGCTGACGCTGGGCCGCCGCATCCTGTCCCTGGCCGGCGACTATCTCCGTTCGGCGGATCAGCTCGCAGAATTCTATGCACTGTGCCGCCGTTCCAGGCTTATTTCCAGGGAAGCAGCCCGCCTGGCCCTGCTGGACGGCACCGACGTGCTCTACCTTGCCCGCTATGAGGGCACGAATCCCATCCGCCTGACAGCCAACATTGGTGATCGCTTCCCTGCGCATGTGACGGCTACAGGGAAGGCAATTCTTGCAACACTTCCTGATGCCGTGGTGGAGGACAGATACCGCGGCAAGACTTTTGTTTCCTTCACGCCCCGGTCCCTGTCGGGCCTCTCCGAGCTGATGGCGGACCTGCGGACGTCCAGGCAGCGCGGGTACTTCATGGATGACGAGGAGACCAATGTCGGCGTGGTTTGCTTTGCCGTGCCCGTGGTGAATCTGAAAGGTGAGCCCGCCCAGTTCGCCATCAGCGCCACCCTGCTCAAGGCCCGTGCAGACGAGCTCGATCACGCCGAAATTGTCGCCGAACTGCGGCACATTGCCGAGGCGCTGGCTAACCCCCTGAGTGCCCACTCACTCTGAGGCGCAGCTCTACGGCACAAGAGTTTTGCCCGGGCTCTTGACCAATATGTTGGTCTTAGTACAAGATATTGGTCAAAGGTCATTGGTGACCACCCAGAAAATTTCCGCAGCACTGGGGCTGCAAGGAGCGAACCATGGGATTCAACCCTCCCGCGACGCCGCTAATTCACATCGAAAAATTGTGCAAGCGCTTTGGCGTGAACGCGGCTCTACAGGACGTCAACCTCACCCTGGAAGCGGGCAGCATCCACGCATTGCTCGGCCAGAACGGGGCCGGGAAGTCCACCCTGATCAAGATCCTGTCCGGGCTTTATACGCCCACAAGCGGGGATATCACTGTGGCCGGGCACCCACTGGGAAATCCGGAAGCCGCGGCGAACATGGCCTTCATCCATCAGGACCTGGGCCTGGTGGACTCCATGACCATTGCAGAGAACATCGCATTGGGCACGGGTTTTGGCCGCTCCGGTGGATTCATTTCCTGGCGACAGGTGCGGGACGCCGCCGCTGAGGCGCTGCAGACCGTCGCGGCGCACCTCGAACCGGACCGCTACGTCTCGGAGCTGACCAGGGCGGACAAATCGCTCGTCGCCATCGCACGGGCGCTGGCAACGAATGCTTCGGTCATCATCCTGGATGAGCCCACGGCAAGCCTCCCGGCGGCGGATTCCCGCCGGCTGTTCGATGTACTGGAGAAGCTTCGGAGCAAAGGCCACGGGTTGCTGTATGTCAGCCACCGGCTCGATGAAGTTTTCGCCATCTCCGATACCGTCACGGTACTTAGGGACGGTCGACTCATCCACAGCGGCCCCATCGCCGAGAAGTCCCCCCGCGAGCTCGTAGTGGACATCGTCGGCCATAAGCCCGTCAGTTACACCTCCGGCAGCGGCGTGCAGCAGGACATCGAGCGCCTGAAAGTCACCGAGCTCGGTACCTCCCAGACACAGCCCGCTTCCTTTACCGTCCATGCCGGCGAAGTCGTGGGCATGGTGGGGCTCACAGGCGCCGGGCACATGGAACTGGGTCGGGCCCTGGCCGGGGCGCGCAAGATCACTTCCGGCAGCGTGCTGCTGGACTCGAAGCAGTACCTCCCGCGGACACCATCGGAAGCGGTGGACGCCGGCGTCGGATTCGTGACAAGCAACAGGATGGATGAGGGCTGCGCCCCCGAACTGACGCTGCGGGAGAACTTCCTGCCCAATCCCGGGATCCGTTCCAAGAACCCCTTTGCCTGGACCAGTCCCCGCGCCGAGCGCAAGCTGGCGGGCGAACTTGTTGAGCGGTACGGCGTCAGGCCGGCCCTGACGGAGGTGGCAATTGCCACGCTCTCGGGCGGCAACCAGCAGAAAATCATGATCGGCCGTTGGCTCAGCACACGGAGGAAGCTCATCATCCTCGAGGAACCCACAGCCGGTGTCGACGTCGGAGCGAAAGCTGACATCTACACGCTTCTGGAGGAGTCCCTCGCCGACGGCCTCGCCGTCCTGATGATTTCAACCGACTTCGAGGAAGTCGCCAACGTGTGCCACAGAGCGCTCGTTTTTGTCCAGGGAACCGTGACTGCCGAGCTGTCCGGTGCGGACCTGTCCATTGCAAACCTAACAGCGGCAGCCTCCGGTGCTGCTCTCACTTCGGAGTAATCCTTACATGAACCAGATGAAGACCAACCGCCAGCGCGGCGGCGCCGCACACCTCCTGGGTCCCTACGGCCTCGTAGTGATCCTGGTGGTGCTGTTCGCGGTATTTGCCCTGATCCTGCCGCAGACGTTCCTCTCCGGACGCAACTTCAACGCCATCCTCAGCAACCAGGCGATCCCGGCGCTGCTGGCTCTCGGGGCCATGATCCCCATCGCCACCGGAAAATTCGACCTGTCCATCGGCTATGGGCTCGGGCTCTCCCATGTCATCGTCCTCAAGCTCATCGTGGACGGCAACATGCCCTGGGGCATCGCCGCGCTCGTGGCCATCGGCGTCATGGCGCTGGTAGGCGTGATCAATGGCCTCCTGGTCGAATTCGGCCAGATCGACTCCTTTGTTGCAACGCTGGGCACCGGAACCGTGCTGTACGCCATCACCGGAGCCATCACCAACGGGGCCCGGGTGGTCCCGGGCGACGCCGGACTGCCAGCCGCGTTCAAGGACCTCTATGACTCAAAGATTGCCGGCGTCCCGATTGTTGCCGTGTACCTGCTCGTGGTCGCAGTGATCCTGTGGATCCTGTTCGAACGGCTTCCGCTGGGCCGCTACTTCTACGTCCTGGGCTCTAACCCGCGGGCAGCCGCACTGATCGGCATCCCCACCAAGAGGTACTCCATCTACGCCTTCGCCTTCTCCGCCGTGGTCACCGGCGTGGCCGGTGTGCTCCTGGCGTCACAGCAGCAGATTGGAAACCCCAGCGTCGGCATGGATTACCTTTTGCCGGCCTTTGTGGGAGCCCTGCTCGGCGCCACGGCCATCAAGCCGGGACGCGCCAACGTGATCGGCACCCTCGTTGCGGTCATCACCTTGGCGATCGGCCTGGCCGGTATCTCCCAGCTCGGCGCCCAGTTCTGGGTCACCCCGCTCTTCAACGGCGTCACGCTGCTGATCGCCGTCGGCCTGGCCGGATACTCCGCCCGGCGCAAACTCCGCGCCGGCGCCGTAGCTGCCCCGCCGCCTGCTGTCTCCACCGGCGGTGACGCCGGGCCCTCGTCTCCCTCCGGACCATCCACTACGGCGGGACCTGCAACTAGCCCCGGACCGGCAGCTCCAGCCGGGATGCCGGGCGCCCCGGCCGTCACCGCCCGCTGACGCCGGACCTAGATACTCCACACCAGCTCCACAAGCATCAGACCACCCAGGCAATTCCCCTGACTGAAAGGCTTCACCATGAACCAGACCGCCCCCCGACTGCTGCTCGCAGCAGGCGCCATCATGGCACTAGGGCTCACGGCCTGCACCAGCGGTTCCTCCGAATCAGTATCCGCCGGCTCGACTGCCGCCGGGGACAGCGGCTGCGCCGACGTCGTCGCCACGGCGCAGAAGGCAGTGGACACCGCGTCCAAGTCGGACACTCCCTGGGACGGGCCCACTACAGGACCCAAGGCAGCCGCAGGGAAAACCCTGGTCTACGTCGCCCAGTCCATGACCAACCCCGGTGTGGCCGGTGTTGCCAAGGGACTCCAGGACGCGGCCGCCGCGATCGGCTGGAACGTCAAGGTCATCGACGGCCTCGGAACCCCCGCCGGAATCCAGAGCGCGTTCAGCCAGGCGCTGACCACCAAACCTGACGGCATCGTGATCGGCGGCTTTGACCCGAAGACGACGGCGGCCCAGGTTGCCGAGGCGAACTCGTCCAAGATCCCCCTCGTCGCCTGGCAGGCCCTCTCCACACCGGGCCCCAGCACCGATCCGCTGCTCTTCACCAACATCACCACCAAGGTCGAGGACGTCGCCAAGATCAGCGCCGACTACGTCATCGCCAAATCGAACGGCAAGGCCGGCGTCGTGATCTTCACGGACTCCTCCATCCCCTTTGCCGAGGGCAAATCGCAGATGATCAAGAAGGAACTGGAGACCTGCCCGGGTACCAAGGTCCTGGAGTACGACAACGTTCCGCTGTCCGATGTCAGTGCCCGGATGCCGCAGGAAGTGTCCTCGCTGCTGAGCAAGCACAATGACGCCTGGACCTATTCCGTGGCCATCAACGACGTCTACTACGAAAACGCGGCAGCGGCTCTGCGTGCCGGCGGTGTCAAGGCTGGCGGTGCTCCGTTCAATGTGGGTGCCGGTGACGGCGACTCCTCAGCGCTCCAGCGGATCAAGTCCGGCGACTACCAGACGGCCACCGTTCCGTCGCCCCTGAAGTCCGAGGGCTGGCAGCTCGTGGACGAACTGAACCGGGCCTTCAACAACCAGCCCGCCAGCGGCTACATCCCGCAGATCCACGTCTCCACCAAGGAAAACACCACAGTCACCGATGCGTGGGATCCCGTAGGTTACCAGGACGCGTACAAGAAGATCTGGGGCAAATAATCCCCGGCAAATAGTCCCCGCGCGGTCCCGGACATGCGGTCCCGGAACACCCGGTCCGGGACCGCAGGGCGTCATTCACGTACACCCCGGGCCAATGCCCGAGAACCAAGGTTGGAAATTGCAGAACGAAAACAACCACCAGGCCACCGGCCCGGTGAACAGCACCGTCACGTCGCTGAACGGTACGGCACGCAGTGCCGGCTTCGTAGGACTGGGGCTGATGGGTGCCCCCATGGCCGCCAATCTCCTCAAGGCAGGATGGAGCGTCTCCGCCTGGAACCGCTCCGCCGCAGCTGTCGATGACTTCGTGCGGCTCGGCGGAACCGGCGTCCCGAACGTGGCAGCCCTTCGGGACGAGCCGGTGATCATTTTCATGCTCCCGGATCTTTCCTTCATCGAGGAGGCAGCCGCAGGCCTCCTGGCCGAATGGCGGCTGGCACCGCCGCAGCCGGGAACGCTGGTGGTGGTCATGAGCAGCGTTTCCCCCGTGGGTGTCCAGGCCTTCGGCATTGCGGTCGACGAAGCCAGCGGCGGCAACGCCACGGTGCTGGACGCCCCGGTCAGCGGCGGCACGGAAGGCGCGCAGCGCGGAACCCTCGCCATTATGGCCGGCGGCGACGCTGAACACTTCGAGCGGCTCCGGCCGGTCTTCGAGGCGATGGGCACCACGGTCAGGCGCCTGGGCGGGCTTGGTTCCGGTTCCCTGGCGAAGGCGTGCAACCAGCTGATTGTGGGAACCACGACGGCGGCGCTCGCCGAGGCAGCCGAACTCGCCCAGCGCTCGGGGATGGATGTTGAGTCACTCTTCGACGTACTGTCCGGCGGCCTGGCGGCCAGCCGGGTGCTGGAGTTCGTTGGTCCGCGCCTCGCGGCCAGGGACTATGCCCCCACAGGGCCGGCGAAGTTCATGCACAAGGACCTGTCCTTTGTGGTGGAGTCAGCCCGCGCGGCAGGCTCCGCTGTCCCGATGGCGACTGCCGGCGTCGAACTTTACGGGGAACTCAAGCGGCAGGGCCTGGGTGACCTTGACCTGGCAGCGGTGCGGCAGACCATTGCAGCCCTCAGCGATCTACAGTCCACGGCAGCTTCAGCCGCATCCGAAGCTGCCGACGTTATCGATTCCGTTCGGGAGACCACAGCATGAGTTCACTTTTTGACCTGACCGGGCGGGTTGCCCTGGTGACGGGATCCAGCAGGGGAATCGGCAACGCGCTGGCCCGGGCTTTGGCCGATGCCGGGGCGACGGTGGTGCTCAACGGCGTCAACGGGGAACGGCTCAAGGCTGCGGAGGCAGCCATGGCCGCCGATTTTGCCCCCGGCCGGATCCACAGCTGCGCATTCGACGTGACCTCGGATTCGGAGGCTGCCCGCGGGATCAGGTGGATCGAGGAGAACGTTGGTCCGCTGCAGATCCTGGTGAACAACGCTGGCATCCAGCACCGGGTCCCGATGCTGGAGCTGGAGCTGGCGGATTGGGAACGGGTGATCAGCACGGACCTGACCAGTGCGTTCCTGGTGGGCCGGGAGGCTGCGCGGTTCATGATTCCGCGCGGGCGCGGGAAGATCATCAACATCTGCTCGGTCCAGACGGATCTGGCCCGTCCCACGATTGCGCCTTATGTTGCGGCGAAGGGCGGGCTGCGGAACCTGACCCGTGCCATGACGGCTGAGTGGGCGGCTTCCGGGCTGCAGATTAACGGCATCGCGCCGGGTTACATCCACACGGAGATGACGCAGAACCTGGTGGACGATCAGGACTTCAATTCCTGGATCCTGGGCCGGACCCCGGCGCACCGGTGGGGCACCGTGCAGGACCTGGCCGGGCCGGCAGTCTGGCTGGCGTCTGATGGTTCCGACTTCGTCAACGGGCAGACCATTTTCATCGACGGCGGCATGACGGTGGTGGTCTGATGACTACAGCGAGCGAGTCCTCCGCACCCCTTGCCGTCTCAACAGTGCTTCCGAAGGAGGGCCCAGCCGTCGTCGCCCACGCGGCCGGTGAACTTCGGATTGAGAACATTCCATTAGCTTCACCACAACCCGACCAGGCTGTCGTCGAAATAGCGTATGGCGGCATCTGCGGCTCCGATTTGCACTACTGGCTGCATGGCGCGGCCGGGGAGTCGGTGCTGAAGGCGCCCATGGTGCTGGGGCACGAAATTGTGGGTGTGGTGATCCGCGCGGCGGGAGACGGAACAGGTCCAGCAGAGGGCTCCGCCGTCGCCGTGCATCCAGCGACGCCGGGGCCGAGTACCGGCCCCGGCGTCGTCCGATACCCCGAGGACAGGCCCAACTTATCCCCTGGCTGCACCTACCTCGGCAGCGCGGCGCGTTTTCCTCATACGGACGGCGCTTTCAGCCGGTACGCGAACCTGCCGTCACGGATGCTGAGGCTCCTTCCGGCCGGCCTGGATCTGAAGACTGCGGCGCTCGTCGAACCGGCCAGCGTGGGCTGGCATGCTGTCGCCCGGGCGGGCGACGTGCGGGGCAAGACAGCCTTGGTTATCGGCAGCGGCCCCATCGGTGCCCTCGCCGTCGCCGTGCTGAAGCGCGCCGGTGCTGCGCGGATCGTGGCTGTGGACATGCACCGGCGGCCTCTTGGGATCGCACAGGCAGTGGGTGCCGACGAGGTGCTGGAGGCAGGGGAGACGGACGCGATCGCGGATGTGCAGGCCGACGTCGTCATCGAATCTTCCGGAAGCCACCATGGCCTGGCTTCCGCCCTCAAGGGAGCCGCCCGCGGCGGCAAGGTGGTGATGGTCGGGCTCCTGCCGTCCGGACCCCAGCCGGTCCCGATTTCACTGGCAATTACGCGTGAGCTGGAACTGTTGGGATCGTTCCGGTTCAATGACGAGATCGACGACGTTATTGCCGCGCTCGCCGACGGCTCACTGTTCGTGGACCCCGTGATCACCCACGTGTTCCCGCTGGAACGCGGACTCGAGGCGTTTGAAACGGCGAAGAACTCCGCCGAGTCCGGCAAGGTCCTGCTGAGCTTCTCTCCGGACGCGCCAGGATCCGGTCAGCCTTCCACCGGCCAGGCGGCGTCGTGACGCCGGCAATCCCTCCCCTGGTGGTGATGGGTGTTTCGGGAAGCGGCAAGAGCGTCCTGGGCCAGGCCCTGGGCCAAGGGCTCGGTATCCCCTTCATCGATGCCGATGACCTCCATCCGGCGTCGAACAAGGCGCTCATGGCCGCAGGCATCCCGCTGAGCGACGCAGACAGATTCCCCTGGCTTACGCTGGTTGGCGCCACCCTGGCCAGGGGAGTCGCGGATGGCCACGCGAGCGTGGTTGCCTGCTCCGCGCTCAAACGCTCCTACCGGGATCTGCTCCGGAGCCACGTGCCAGGCCTGCTCCTGGTCCCCATCGACGGCCCGGCTGAGATCATTGCGCGCAGGCTGGAAACCCGGGAGCACGAATTCATGCCTGCCACGCTGCTGGCTTCACAGCTGGCGACGCTGGAACCGCTCGAAGCCGACGAGGCGCACATCCGGGTTCCGGCTGAGCTGAGCGTGGAGGAGGCCGTGGACCTGGTGCGAACCAGGCTTACCGCCTCCGCGGCAGCCACGCCGCGCTGACCGAAGCAGGTTGACCAGGCGGTGGGCCGGACGGAGGAGGACCTTCACGACGCACTCCTGGAACGGGTGGCTCGCCGCTACTTTGTGCACGGCATGCTGCAAAATGACATAGCGGCGGCAGAACATCTCTCGCGCCCCAGTGTGTCGCGCCTCCTGGCGGAGGCGCGCGCACGGGGCGTTGTCCAGTTTAAGATCGGCCCTCCGGTGGACCGCGTCCGCGAGCTGGAGGAGGAATTACGACGGCGGACGGGTCTCCGCCGCTGCGTGGTGGCAACCAACAAACCGCGGGCCCTCTACGGGAACACGAGCAGGCTGGGCTACGTTGCAGCGCGTTACCTGGAAGCGCAGCTGGCCCAGGCGCATATCCTCGGCGTGGCATCGAGCCGTTCGCTGTCTTCCGTGGCGGACTCCATGGCGGCGGGCCGCCGTCCTGATCTGGAGGTGGTTGACCTGTTGGGGTGTCTTCCGGGCGGGAGGTCCGCTGACGGCGGCTGGCCCGGCGAAGGGAAAACGGCGGAGGGAAGCGGACCCAATACTGCCCAGCTGATCGCGGTCCGTCTCGATGCGATGTTCAGACCCTTGCCGGCGGCCTTCGTTTACAGGTCCGGCCCTGCCCGGGACGCAGCCTTGGATTCGGAACAGGTCAGGGAGTCCTTAGAGCTGGGACGGCGCTCCGATGTTGCCCTGGTGGGCGTGGGCTCCATGCAGAGGTTCGACGGCACCGGCGTCTACAGCCCGGTCCCTGCCAGGGAACTCGATGAGCTTGCCGGCCGGGGTGCAGCGGGGCATCTCTGCGGGCACTTTCTTCGGGCCGACGGATCCCTGGTCGAAGCGGAAGACGGACCTTTCCTGCTGGGAATAGGGGCCGACGAGCTACGGCAGATCCCCCAACGAATCGCCGTAGCTGCCGGCCGGCACAAGGTGGCGCCGATCGCGGCGGGCATCAGCGGTGGCATGATCTCCGAACTGATCACGGATCACGCCACCGCCGCTGAGCTGGTGCTGCTGCCGGCGCCTTAGGGCCGCCGGCAGCACGGCCGGATCAAGACACCGCGAGCCATAGCAGGGACGCGATGGCAGCCGTCACGCAGCCCATGATGGTGACCCCCGCGGTCCAGGTTTTGAGCATGACCTGCTCGCTGATGCCGAAGTAGCGGGACAGCACCCAGAAGCCGGCGTCATTGAAGTTGGACAGGCACATGCCGCCGGCCGATACGCCCACGGCCAGCAGTGCAAGCTGGCTGGGGTTCAGGCTGGTGGTGTCGAACGATTGTGCCAGCAGGACAGCCACAAAGGTGACCGCCGCCGTCGTCGTTCCAAGCGTTGCACGCAGAATTGCCGCAAGCACAAAGGCGAAGAGCACCAGCGGAAGGTGGACTTCCGCAAGAGTACTCAGAAGCTGCTTGCCCACCCCGGAGGCGCCGATGATCGAGCCGAACGCAACGCCGCCGCCGGTGGAGACCAGGATTTCGCCCACGGGTTTCATGCCCTGCATACCGAAGAACGAGATGCTTTCCCCGCGGCGGACCCCGGGCGTCAGGAGCAACAGGTAGGCGCAGAAGACGGTGATGGTCAGTGCCAGCCAGGGCGTGCCGATGAACGAGACGATGTCCAGGACGGTCTGCGCGGGCCCGGCCAGGTGGATGGCGCTGGCGAGGGTCGAGATGAGGATCAGCACAATCGGCAGCAGAAGGACGAACAACAGCTTCCCGACGGCGGGGCGTTCGTGCCCTTCCAGTGCGGTCAGGGTCGACGACGGCGCCGGGGCTGTCGCGACGGCCGTCGCTACCGCTGTGGTTGTGGGGGAGGACTGGACACCGCTGCCGCCGTCGAATGCTTGGCTTCCGCTGGTTGCGGGTGCCGGCGTCGCGCTTTCCAAGGCAGTCGCTTCGGTGGGGCCGGCGTCGTACGCCGCATCAAGATCGATGGTGCCGTTGCCCGTCAGCTTCCTGGCAACCCACTGGGAGTATAGGTAGGCGATGCCGACCGCGGGCAGCATCGCCGCCAGACCGTACATGATCAGGAGCCCGAAGTTCACGTTCAGGGCAGCGGCAATGGCTACCGCGCCCGGGTGGGGCGGAACGATCGAGTGCATGCCCAGGACCGCGATGGCCATGGGGACGGCGAAGAAGATTATCGACTTCTTCGACTGCCTTGCCACCGCGATGGTGACAGGAGCCAGTAGAATCACGGCGGTGTCGAAGAAGATGGTGCTCCCGACGAGGAGCCCGCACACGGCCATGGCCAGGGGGCCGCGCCCGGTTCCGAAACGCTGCAGCATCTTTTCGCCCAGCACTTCGCTGCCGCCGGACCGCCGAATGATCTCACCGATGATGCAGCCCAGGGCGACCAGCGGCACCATGTGGCCCAGCTGCGTCCCCATGGCGGGTTGCATCACCGCAAAGATGCCCTTGGCAGGGTCGACGAGCGGCATCCGCATCGCCAGGGCAAGGGCGACGGCGACAACCGTCATGGTGATGAAGGGATGGATCTTCAGTTTCACAATCATGAAGAACAGGACGGCGATGCTGAGGACCACCAGCGTCATTGACAACCAAATCGGGTACATATCGCTCCTTCGCGACAAAGGCGGTGACCGGGAGCTTCGACGCCGACGGCCACCGAAAGAAGGTTTCGGGTCGACCCGATCCAACTCCTGCCACCGGGCAGGGTCAATCAATGAGCGAGAACCTGAACATGCGTTCCAATTCAGGCAGAATTGGGCTCTTTGCCTTCGGATCCATCCGAGGCAGGCCAATACTGGAGGTTCGTTTTACAGGCCAGGCTCACCGCCGAGGTGGCTGAATTTAGAAGGGTCCACCATGCGTCAAAACCAACTGCTCAAGTCCCGTCCGAAGGCGCTCACCAAGGACATGCCCGCACGAACAATGAGGATGCATCACGTGTGCCTTGTTGTGTCCGATATCGCCGCCACCCGGGACTTCTACGTCAACGTGCTGGGGTTCGAGGAGATCCACAGGCCCACAGACTTCGTGTTTCACGGCGCGTACTTCCAGAACGGCGACGTGGAAGTGCACGTGGTCCGCGAAACCCATCCCGGCCGCCTCTCCGGCCATGCCCCCGGCTGGGGTGACGAAGAGCTGCGCACCGGGCTGTGCCATCACTTCGCCGTGATGGTGGATTCGTTCGAACCCTTCCTGGCGGCCATGCGGGAACGCGGGCTGGAACGGGTAGGCGGGCCCCGCGTCCGCGACGAATACGTGGAGCAGATCTACATCGCTGACCCCGACGGGCACATCATCGAGCTGCTGTACCAGCACACTCCTGCCTCCGGTCATGCCCGACGGATCGAGATCTTCGACCTGGGCATCGCCGTGCCGGTGGCGCCTGGGCACCACGTCCTGGACCCAAGGGCGAAATACGGCCTTCGGCCCGCCTGAGCCCCTCACCCCGCCCAAACGCTCCCTCACTTCCTGCATCGAATCCCGCAACGCTTCCTCACGTCTCGCATCGAATCCCGCAACGCTTCCTCACTTGAGGTGAGGAAGCGTCTGGAGAGAAAGCCCGAAAGGTGAGGGAGCGTTTGGGTTCGGCCGGGTCTTCCAGGGGCTTGTCATGCTCTCCGGTCAGGCGAAGAGCCCTTCCCCGATGAAGCCGCCGGGCTTGATTCCCGGCGGAACAGCGAACAGTCCTGATCCCGTGTGCTTGAGGTATTCGAGGGAGAGCCCGTCGCCCTTGGCCATGTTCATCTGCATCGGCACGTAATGGGTGCGCGGGTCCGTGACAAAGGCGATGAAAAAGAGGCCGGCGTCGAGATGCCCCAGGCCGTCTGAGCCGTCGGTGTAGTTGTAGCCCCGCCGAAGCATCTTGACCCCGTTGTTTTGGCTCGCATGAGCCAGGCGCATATGGGCATCCAGCGGGATGAGCGGGGTGCCGCCCTTGCCCGCCAGCTTGAAGTCAGGTTCAGTGAATTCCCCGCCACCGGAGAGCGGCGCGCCCTGGTTCTTGTTCCGTCCGATCAGGCCCTCCTGTTCGCGGAGGGATGTCCGGTCCCAGATTTCAATGTGCATCCGGATCCGTCGGGACACGAGGTAGCTGCCTCCGGCCATCCAGGCCTCGGTGTCGCGTGTGCCTTTGGTGGCCCAGATGTGCTGGTCCAGTAGATCGGTGTCCTCGGCTTTGACGTTGCTGGTGCCGTCCTTGAAACCGAACAGGTTGCGGGGTGTGTCCTGGGACCTGGTGGTCGAGGAGGTACGGCCGAACCCCAGCTGGGACCAGCGGACCCGCGCCTTGCCGAAGCCGATTCGGGCAAGGTTCCGGATCGCATGCACGGCCACCTGGGGGTCATCTGCACAGGCCTGGACCACGATGTCGCCGTCGGAGCGGGCCGGGTCCAGATCATCACCGGGAAAGTGGGGCAGGTCGATGAGGGCGTCGGGGCGGCGTCCATCCAGGCCGAACCGTGCCTTGCCGTTCTTTTCGAACATCCCCGCACCGAAGCCTAGTGTCAGGGTCAGTCTGCCCGCGGCGAGCCCTTCCGCCTCGCCGGTGTCCTGGGGAGGAGCATCATACGGGCCATCGAACGCACCGGTTGATCCCGTGGCCTTCCCCTGGGTCATGGCCTCTGCGGCCGCGGTCCAGTCCTTGAGCAGCTGGATGAGCTCCGTCCGGTCCTCGGTGGTGAGATCGAATGCGGCCATGTGGAGGCGTTCCTGGGCAGGAGTGGTGATACCCGCCTGCCGTTCTCCGTGGAACGGGACGATGCTGGCCGCAGGATTTTCCGTCGCAGCTGCGGCCGCAACGGCATCATGGCTGAGCAGCCCGGCAGCCATTCCCGCGGCCGCTCCCGCGCCGCCGGCTCCCGCGAGGTAAAGCAGTCCGCGGCGGGAGAGCCTCTTCTTTTCTCCTGCGGCAGGCTCTCCGCCACCGAAGGGGCAGCCGCTCACAGGACTGCTGCCGTGAGCTGGGACAACGGCTCACCAAGGGCGTCAACGAGCGATGCCAGCCGCTGGATCTGCTCCTGGGTCAGGTCGTTGTAGTAAACGAAGCCGTCGCCCTTGGCATAGGTCTTCAGCTCGGCCTCAAGGGCTGCGAACTTGGTCTCCAGCGTTGACGCGAGTTCTGGGTTCTTTTGCTGTAGGGCTGGCTTCAGGCTTTCAAAGGCGATGCGGGCGCCGTCCACGTTGGCCTGGAAGTCCCAAAGATCGGTATGGGACCAGGCTTCCTCTTCTCCAGTGACCTTGCCGGTTGCGATTTCATCCAGCAGTTCCTTCGCACCATTGCCCAGGTTGTCAGCTGACAGTTCCACTGTCCGCGTGCGCTGGGCGAGGTCCGCGGTGTCGGTAACGAGTTGTGTGGCGAGCGTGGAGCGTTCCGCTGCGGTGAGGGCCGTGTAGCCGGCCGGCGGATACAGGTCCTTTTCCGCGCGGTGCCAACCGGTCCATTCCTGGCCTGGTTCAAGGTCGGCCTCGCGGGCGTCCAGCTTCGGATCGAGGTCACCGAAGGACTCCGCGACCGGTTCGATCCGCTCCCAGTGCACGCGTGTTGCTGCATACAGCGACCGCGCCTTGTCCAGGTCCCCTGCCGCATAGGCTGCAGCGAAGGCCTGGGTGCCCGTTACCAGCTGTTCGGTCTGGTCTTTGACGTAGGACGCGTACTGCTGGGTGCCGGTGTCGAGCAGTTTCTGGAAGTCCGCGTCCACTGCCGGCTGGGTGCCTGAATCTGTGATCTCAAAGGGAGCTTTGATGCCATCGCCCTGCATTCCCGGCTTGCAGGCTGTGGTGTATTTGCCGCTTCCGGCAGTGACTACGAGGTTGCGGGTCAGGCCGGGGCCGATGTTCTCGACTTCGCCAACGATCTGCAGTCCGTCCGCGCCGAGAAGGTAAAACTCGGTGACCTGCGCGCCGTCGTTCTTCACGGCAAAGGTGAGGTTGCCGCTCGGTGCGGTCCCGGCTGAAACTGTGCATTTGCTGTCCGTGCTGACTACCTGGATCGGCCCGTCGGTGGCGCCGGCCTTTGCGTTGTCCGTGCAGGAGGCCAGCGCCAGGGGGAGGGCAGCAGCCGCGCAGAGGACGGCGAAGCGCTTCCGGCGCGCGGTATGAGGGGCGAATTTGGGCAGGAATGAACCTGTTGACATGAGGATCCTTAGAGCGATGGCCGATGAGTTGGACGCCAGAAAAGCGCCTAGGAGGAAACGAGCGTGCTTTCCCGGTCCCGTTGTGTGACCGCGGGGGGAGCGGCAACACGGTTGGCGCGAAGGTAGAAAAAGAGGACGGGAACAACGTAGAGGAGCCAGGCGCCGGCTTCGAGCCAGGTAGTGGCAGGGGAGAAGTTAAGGGTCCCCTTCAGGAGAGTGCCGTACCACGACGACGGCGGAACGGTGGCGCTCACATCGAACGCCAGGCTGTGAAGGCCGGGCAGGATGGCTGCCTCCTGAAGGTCATGCATGCCGTATGCCAGCACGCCGGCCGCGATCACGATCAGCGCGACTCCGGTCCAGGAGAAGAAGCGGGAGAGGTTGACTTTGAGGACGCCCCGGTGCAGGAGGTAGCCAAGCCCCGCCGCAACGGCAAGTCCCAGCAACGCCCCGACCAGCGGCGTCGTGGTTTCGCCCGAGGACTGCGCCGCGGCCCAGAGGAACAGCGCCGTTTCGAGGCCTTCCCGTCCTACCGCGAGGGCGGCAACGGCCACCAGTCCCCAGCCTGCTCCTTCGGCCACCCGGTCGACCTGGGATTTCAGCTCGCCACCGAGGGTTTTTGCCGTCCTGGCCATCCAGAACACCATCCAGGTCACCAAGCCCACGGCAGCTATGGACAGGCTTCCGCCGATCGCTTCCTGTGCCTCGAAGGTCAGGCCACGGGGACCGAAGGTGAGCAGGGCGCCGAAAGCCGCGGAAACGGCGACGGCGATCCCCACGGGACACTCTCTCTTAGGGTAGCCAAATTTAGGCTGACCTAAGTCAGAACAGTACAAGGAGGATCGCCATTACGCAAAGGTTTGTGGCGTAATTATCAAATCACGCCGTTTTGGAAGAGACGCAGCCCGGGCGGCCCCCAATTAGCCGCCCGGCGCTGTGCTACCCCGCCTGTGCGCTACCCGTCGTAATGAGTCCGTACGGGGCCCTGACCCAAGGCATTGACTACCGCCGTTGCGACGTCGTGCAGCTTTGAGTTGCGGGTGTTGGAGGCGGCCCTGAGGATGTTGAAGGCATCGTCCTGGCCGCAGCGGTTCTGGGCCATGATGATGCCCACAGCCATGTCGATCACGGTCCGTGATTCAAGGGTGGCCCGCAGGTTCGCCGCCGTTTCGCTGTAATGGGCGAAGCGCACGGCAAGCCGCAGGGCAAGTGAGGTCTGGCTGACGAAATCCTGGGCGAACTCCAGGACACGGCCCTCGAATTGGTAGGGCAGCCTGGAGTACAGCAGAAGGGCGGCCTTCGTTTCCCCCTCCAGCTGGAACGGAAGGGCAAGGACGGAACGGATACCTTGGGCCTGGACCGCGCGGGAGTACTCCGGCCAGCGAGGCTCTTCTGCCATATCAGGAACGTGGACCGTCACCTGTTCCAGGGATGCGTCCATGCTGGGGGTATCGATGAACTGGTACTCGATCCGGGCGATCGCCTCGGCATCAGGGCCGTTGCTGGCAACAGTGGCCCCCTTCCGCTGGCGCAGAAGGGTGATGCTGCACAGCACGTCGTCGCCGGGCTCGGAGAGGTTCCGCGCGGACACGCGGGCAAGCTCGTTGAGAAAGTCCTCAACGTCAGGGCTGTTGAGCACCAGTTCATGCAGGTGCTCGGTGATAGGTGTATCAGGTCTTGCTGTTGACTCGCTGGCCACGATTTCTTAGTGCCATTCGCTCAGGTCAAAACGAGCCGGCAACACACCGCGCCACCCGCGAGGAGTGTTAGCGATAACGGTCGCTGGATCGACGAACTATCCAACGGCCTGCTGCTAAACCGATATCCAGAAGTATATACACGGTCGGGCAGCGGAAAACGTCACATGCCCGGTCTGGGACGGACGTAGGAGCCCGCTACTTCGTTTCGGTCCTTGCGCGCGGCCAGGATGACGAGCTCATTGCTGGCCGGCGCGAAGTGATGGGGGGGAGTCAACAGTTTGATAGATGGGTTCATGGAGTCCCGCGTTGAGGACGACTGGTTTTCGCGAAACACAAAACTGAGTACGCCATGACCAGCCAGCCGGACTACTACGCCGTTCTGCGGGTGAAACCCGCTGCCAGCCCCGGCTCCTTTGTCCCGAGCGGCTGCGTCCGCGACGCTACCTGTTTGTTCTGGCGCGCAGCATGTAGGTAAAGCAGCAGGCCCGGTGGAAGACGGGCTTTTTTCGGGTGGGGTGTCCCTGGACGTAGCCGTTGAGCCTCAAGTCCAGAGAGTCGACTGCTGTGACTGTCGTGAGTAATGGTGCGACAAACCAAGTAGTGAACGACGCAAGCCTGGAAAAAGTCGAGTACCGGCACGTGTTGTTGTGCCTGGTCATTCCCGCAAATATTGGGTCATCGATCCACCGACCGGCGCCTGGACTGGGGCCACCCTGGGGGAACGGGTTCTCAATCGCAACGATTCAAGGAGTCTTTCCATGCGCAAAATGACCAAGAAGAACAAGATCGCCGCCGTTGCCGCTTCGGCCGCGCTGGTAGCCGTTGGCGGCGGCGCGGCGTACGCCTACTGGAGCACCACGGGTTCGGGCGGCGGATCGGCGCTGGCATCGCCCGGAACCACAACGTCCACTGTCACTATTGATGCAACATTTGCCCTAGGCCTTGCCCCAGGCGGCTCCGAGGACATCACGTACACCGGCACCAATCCAAATTCCTCGAGCACCACAGTGACTTTGGACAGGGCGGTTGTGACGGCCAACAACGGCTGTGACGCCGCTTCCTGGCTCGCCGCCTCGGTACCAACGGCGACCACCACAATTGCTGCGAACGGAACCCAGAGCCTGGGCAAGGGCACGCTCACCTTCACCGATGACCCGGCGGTCAACCAGAATGCGTGCAAGGGTGCCCTCATCACGGTGACGGTCACCAGCCACTAACTAGCGAGCGGGCCGGGGGCGGTGTAAATCCGCTCCCGGCTGGCCGTCATTTGCACCACATGGGAAGGGGCACAGGGTGCACAACCAAGAGGGACATCCGCGGCGTCGCAAGCGGCTTGGCATTCAGGCAGCGCTGCTGGGGCTTCTGCTGCTACTGGCCAGTGCGGGAGCGCTGATCGCGGCGGCGAATAATCCCAAGCCGGGCATCACTGTGCAGGTCTCCCCTGCCAGCCAGTCCATACAGCAGGGCCAGGGCGCCTCGTATACCGTGTCCCTCACCTCCACCGGTGGCTTCCGCGGGGCGGTCAACCTGGCCACCGCGGGACTGCCGGCCGGCGCGGCGGGCGCCTTCACGCCGTCGTCCGTCACCCTCAGCTCCGGAAGCACCGCAACCGCAACGTTGAACGCCACCACCAGCGCAAGCACGCCGGCAGGCACCAACACGGTAACCATCACGGGAACCAGCGACAAAGTCTCCGGCAGCGTGGACGCCAGCCTCACCGTGAACTACAAGATGTCCACCGCGTTCTCAGTGGCCGCCACCCCGGATTCGGTGACCGTCCCGCCAGGGGCCACCGCCGTCTACACACTGCGGCTGACCCGCAACAACTTCCCCAGCGCCGTCTCGTTCAGCGTCATCGGCGGATTGCCGGCGGGCTCCACAGCATCATTCTCTCCCAACCCGACAACGGATAACTCCACCACCCTCCAGGTGGCAACCGCTGCCGCTTCCCCGAACGGAAGCTACAACCTGTACCTGGTGGGAACCGGCAAGGACTCCGCGGGGAAGGCGCAGTACGCCTACGCGAACGTCCAACTGGTCCTGGATTCCACCATCAAGCAGTTCGCTCTCTCCGGGATCGTCCCCGGGACGTTGTCCCCCGGCGCATCGGCGCCCCTGGACCTGCAGATCAACAACCCCAACAACAAGTCCCTATCCGTGACCAACTTGTCCGTGGCTATCGCGGCGGTTACTCGGAGCGCGGACGCCGTGAAGAAGAACCTGGCCTGCACGGCGGCGGACTTCATTGTGACCCAGTACAGCGGGCCGTACCCCATCGCCGTTCCCCCAAGCGTTCCCCCAAGCACCAGCAGCTCACTCTCCACACTTCGAGTGGCACAGTCGGCCTGGCCCAGGGTGGGGATGCTGGACAGCTCCAAGAACCAGGACGGTTGCAAAGGCGCAACCCTCCAGCTCACGTACTCGGGATCAGGACAGGGGAACTGAGATGGCCACCACCTCAAGGAGCCGTGGCATCAGGGCAGCCGCCCTCACCGGTCTCCTCATCACCGCCGGCGCCGGATCCGCCTACGCCTACTGGACCAGCGTCGGCTCAGGTTCCGGGTCCGCGGTCGCAGGCACCATGCAGGCCGTCACCGTGGACGCCCTGGCAGCCGGCGACAACCCGAAGACGGCGCTCTACCCGGGCGGCAGCGCCGACGTCGTCCTGCGCCTGACCAACCCCAATCCCTACTCCGTGCAGGTCTACAGCGTCACTGCCAACGGCGCCGCCGCCGCGGACTCTGCGCATCCGGGCTGCACCACCACCGGCGTCCGCTTTACCGGGCCAGCCGCACCGCTTACCCCCGCAACATATGTTGCAGCCAACTCGTCAGCACTCATCACCCTCCCCGGAGCGGCCGCCATGGACACCACTTCCCTCGCCGCCTGCCAAGGCGCAACCTTCAGCATTCCCGTGACGGCAGAGGTGCGGAAATGAGGCTCGCCATCCGCAACGTGCCTCTCTTCCTCCGCCGCCCGTCGAGCCGGGTGCCCTGGATTGTCGCCACACTCCTGCTCCTGCTGGGCACGGGGACGGCTGCCTATGCGTTCTGGGCCTCGGCCACCAGCAGCAGCAACGCGGCCGCCGCCGCCGACGCGCTCTCGCCCGGATCCAAGCCTGCGGTCACTGCCGCCGGATCCGCCTTGACGGTCACTTGGGCCGGCGGCACCACTGTCAACGGGCGGGCTGCCACGGGATACACCGTGACCCGCTACTCTGCGGCGACCGGTGGCACAGCCACTGCAGCCACCGGCGGCTGCGCCGGGACGGTCACCACGCGTACGTGCACCGAACAGTCTGTGCCCGGCGGAATCTGGTACTACACGGTGACGCCGACGATCGCCCTATGGACCGGCACGGAGAGTCCCCGAAGCAGCGGCACCAGCAACGATTCCACCGCGCCCGTGGCCACTGTTTCAGGGATTTCACCCACGCCGAACGCGGCCGCGTGGAACAACACGAGCCCGGTCAGCGTGACGGTCACGGCAGATGACGGGGCAGCCGGGTCCGGCGTCGCGTCCATCTCCTACAGGGTCGACGGCGGTGCGCAGCAGACGGTGGGCGGCTCTTTGGCTGTCGTCCCCGTCAGCGGCGACGGGGCGCACACCGTCACGTACTTCGCCACGGACAAGGTAGGCAATGCCGGGTCCGCGAAGAACCAAACGGTGCGGATCGACACGCAGGCACCGGCCGCGCCGGTCTTCACGATCGTCCCCGGATACGTTTATTCGGGCAATGTTGGAGCGGTTCCGGTTACTGGCACCGCTGAGGCGAATGCGAAAATTACACTCACTGCCAGCGACGTCGGCTCCGCCCATTCTTCTGTGCCGGTCACGATTACGGCTTCCGGCACCGGCGATTGGTCCGCCAGCCCGGACCTGAGCAGTCTGAACCAGGGCACCGTCACGTACTCGGCCACGGCCACGGACGTAGCGGGCAACACGGGCGCCGCCGAAACGGCCACCAGCATGAAGGACACCGTGGCACCGGCCGCGGCGCAGGGCCTGAACGTGCCACCGTATGTGTACACCGGCAATTTTTCCTCCGTCAATGTTTCCGGAAGTGCCGAAACCGGGACATCCGTGGCCGTTTCGGCCACGAGTCTGGGCTCCGTCACTCCGGTCACCGGCACGGCGACAGCCAACGGGGGCACCTGGTCGCTGAACCTGAACCTCACGTCCCTCACAGATGGGACAGTCACCTACACTGTCACGGTGACGGATGCGGCGGGCAATACCAGCGCCGCAGCTACTAAGACGGACACGAAGGACACCGTGGCACCTGTACTGACCCTCGATAAGCTGCCCAACGTCCTAAAGGGAAACGTCGCCAAGTACCAAGTCACGGGCACCAATGACTCTGGTTTACCAGTGAATCTGAGCGTCAGCGACTCTGCCACGAGCGTTCCTGCAACGGCGTCCGGATCGAGCTGGAACACGGGCGACCTCAACCTGGCAAACCTTCAGGACAGCAACCCCGTGAACGTTGCCAGTATCACAATCACAGCCACCACCGTTGATGCGGCAGGCAACAGTACTACCGTCACGGCCAAGGTCATCAAGGACATCCAGTTGCCGGCGGTCACGGGTATCACGCTGCTGAACGGCGGAGGCACGCAGGGACTAGGAAAAGCCGAGCAGGGAGACTCGCTGACAATCCAGTTCTCCGAACAGATCGATGCCACCAAGATCTGCTCCACCTGGAACAACACGGGTACTCAAACGTTGACCGGCAACAACAACGTCACGGTCAACATCAGCACTTCCAACATCCTGACGGTGACCAGCAGCTGCCCCGGGCTGAACGTGGGCTCGATCGCACTGGGATCCAATGCCAAGTACGCGTCAGCAGGTGCCCTCAGCTTCGGTACCAACGGCAACGGCAACGCGAGCTCCATCACCTGGGATGGGTCCACCACGCTGACGCTCAAACTTGGGAAGTCAAACGGAGGAACCTCGGGGACTACAACCACCGCGGACGCCCCTACCTATACCCCCGCTGCCGGCCTCACCGACCTCGCCGGAAACCCGCTCGGCTCGGCCTTACCTCCGGCCGTACCGCAACGTTTCTAAGGCAACTCAGCGCAGGCAACGGCTCCCCTTCGATTTCGTCGGGGAGCCGTTGCACGTGTTCGACGCGCAGTTTCCCGTGCGCGGCCCAATCCTTGTGCGCGGCAGGGAATATGGACCGCGTGGATCTGGCTGTCATTTTCGGCGGCGCACCCCAGCACGATATACACGGCGACGGCGACGGCCACCAAGGCTCCGACGCTGGGCCCTAAGCTTTGACCGTTGAGCACGCAGGAACTCCTCTGCGGCTTCACATGGCTATCGGAAATTCAGGGTAACCCTTATCCATGGAACGGCGCCGAAAACCAATTTGGGTTCGATATCACGCGGCACCGCCTCCGTGTCATTTACGCCGCGCCTGCTGGGTTGCGGGAGCGCTGACGACGTTCTGCGGCGGCGAGTCGAAGGTTCCATGGTCGTACAGGCCCACAACACCCTGCATGTACTGCGCCCATTGCGGGCCGGCGATGTAGGCTCCGTCCACGGCGGAATAGTACTTGCCGTTGATGGTGACGTTGCGTTCCAATCGGCTCGGTCCCCCATTGAAGGGGTCGCCGAAGAAGGACGCGGTGGCCAGGCCCTTCGTGTAGCCGACCACCTAGGTCTGGTTGTTCCATTCGTTGGTACCGGGCTTGGCAGCATCCGGGACCCCCAGCTTTTGGGGAATCAGGAGGCCTGAGCCTTTGGTGAGGACGTCCTGGAAGAACCTGGCCTGCACGGGGGCGGACTTCACGCTCACCCAATACAGCGGGCCGTACTCCTCTCCGTTCCCCAAGCACCAGCAGCTCACTTTCCACACTTCGAGTGGCACAGTCGGCCTGGCCCAGGGTGGGGATGCTGGACACCTCCAAGAACCTGGACGGTTGCAAACGCGCAACCCTCCAGCTCACGTACTCGGGATCAAGACAGGGGAACTGAGATTCGTATTAGGGCGTGTCTCCGGGACTGCGGAATTAACGGTGTATCTGGCTCGACACCCCGGGCGGTGGGCCTGGCGGGGAGGAACCCGATATGGCCGCAACACTTGAGGCTGTGCCGAGTATGAAAACCGTTGAAAAACTGACAGAGAAGTCCGAGGCTGCTCGCGAGCTGGTGAGGATGGCCAAGGAGCACGGCCTGGCCTTGACCGGTCCTGACGGGCTGCTGAAGCAGTTGATCAAAACCGTCATTGAGACGGCGCTGAATGAGGAATTGACCGAGCATCTCGGGTATGGACGGCGCGATACGGCGGCTAAGGACATCGTCACTCGCGCAACGGCGTTCGGGCCACAGGAACAACTTGGTGACAATTCAGATCAGCCCTTCTCCAAACCCAACGCCAGCCTCCGGATCGACCGGAGGCTGGCGTTGTGCGGTGAGTTGTGGGCAAAATGAAGCACGCGTCGCGTTGCCAGCGGCAGACCCCGAAACCATTGGCGACGGCGCCATGGAGGGACAGGAACATGACCAGACTGCTCATCATCGGTCCGCCCGGCTCCGGCAAAGGAACCCAGGCCGAGCAGATCGCCCGGCATTTCAGCATCCCGGCAGTGTCGACGGGGGATATCTTCCGGACCAACGTCAGCCAGCAGACGCCATTGGGCAAGGAGGCGTCCAAGTACCTCGATGACGGCGCCTACGTCCCGGACCACCTGACGAACGCGCTGGTCAAGGAACGGCTCCTCGATCCGGACGTTCAGGGCGGATTCCTGCTGGACGGTTACCCGCGCACCGCGCTCCAGGTGGCCGAATTGGATGACATGCTCGCCTCGCTGGGCCACCGCCTGGATGCAGTCATCGAACTTCGGGCCCCCGATGCCGAACTGGAACGCCGGATGCTGCAACGGGCCAAGGAACAGGGCCGCAAAGACGACACCGTGGACGTGTTCCGGCGGCGGCTTGACCTCTACCACCGCGAGACCCACGAACTCGTGGCGGTCTACGCCCGCAGGGGACTGGTGGTCTCAGTCGACGGCAGCGGCGAGCCCGGGGTGATCACGGAACTGGCGATCGCCGCCGTCGTAAAATTCCTGACCACCTAGCGGCCTGACCGCTTCCTCGCGCAAGAATTTCTATGGATTAGCGCAGCTGTCGAAGGGTTGCCTCAGGATCCTGCAAATTCGTCCGCCGCAGCATCACGGACTCCTATCCTTTTGGTAGGGCAAGTGGCCACTCCGCCCCAGCCGACCGCACTACCAGCCAAGGACCCCAAAATTCGCACCTCATATTTTGTGCTGCCTGCCGCCACTATGCTGGCCACCGCCGTTGCCGTCGCCGCCTCAGCCCTGCCGGCCACAGCAGCCGCACCGACAGAGACCGGCGCCAGCGCCCGCTACATCGTCCGGTACACCCCCGATACCGACGTCGCGGCTGAGACCGCAGCCCACCGTTCGCAGGGAATGGCCACCGGCCGCACATTCTCCCAGGCACTGCGCGGTGCAGTGGTGACGGCGACGCCGGGCCAGGCAGGAGCCCTTTCCCGTTCGGCCCGCGTCGCCTCCGTTGAACTGGACGCTCCCGTCACCATTTCTGAAACGCAGCAGCCCGCCGCGTGGGGGCTGGACCGGGTGGACCAGCGGCCGTTGCCGCTCTCCGGCTCCTACAGTTGGACGGCTGCCGGAACTGGTGTCAGCGCCTACGTCGTTGACACCGGCGTCCTCGCTTCCCACACCGACTTCGGTGGACGCGTTACGGCCGGCTGGACTGCCGTTGCCGACGGCCGCGGCTCCGGGGACTGTAACGGCCACGGAACGCACGTGGCCGGAACCATTGCCGGGACCACCTACGGCGTGGCAAAGCGTGCAACCATCGTTCCCGTGCGGGTCCTGGACTGCAACGGATCCGGCTACAACTCTGACGTCGTGGCCGGGCTGGACTGGATAGCCGCCAACCACGCCGCCGGGGTACCGGCCGTGGTCAACATGAGCCTCGGCGGAGCAGCGAGCGCCGCGGTCGACACAGCCGTCCAGGGAGTCATCAACGACGGCGTCACTGCAGTGGTTGCCGCCGGAAACTCCGCAGTGGACGCCTGCGGGAGTTCGCCGGCCCGTGTCCCGGCGGCGGTGACCGTCGCGGCGAGCGATTCCGTCGACCGGCAGGCCTCGTTCTCCAACTTCGGCCCGTGCGTGGATCTGTATGCCCCCGGAGTCGGCATCACCTCGGCCTACTACACCTCCACCACGGCAACCGCGACCATGTCCGGTACTTCCATGGCTACCCCGCACACAACCGGCGTTGCCGCCGTACTGCTCTCCCAGAACCGCTCGCTCACCCCCGCGCAGGTTGCGGCAGCCCTTGCAACGAATGCCACTGCAGGCGTTATCAGCGGTTCAGGGACGGGGACGCCGAACCGCCTGCTGTATTCCGGAGCTGCGGCCGTCAGCGCTGTTCCTCCCACGCTCACCGCTGTGTCACCGGCCCCGAATTCGACGTCGGTGGCCGCCGGAAGCAATGTAACAGCCGCCTTCAGCACGGCAGTCCAGGGAGTAAGCAGCAGCACCTTTGTGCTCAGGAACGCCGCAGGTGCTGTCATTCCGGCGACGGTCAGCTACAACGCCACAACCCGCACCGCCACACTGGATCCTGCCTCCGATCTCGCTGCTGACGGCACCTACACAGCTACCCTCACTGGGGGAGCGACAGCCATTCGGGACTCGGCAGGTACTCCCTTGTCCACCTCCAGCTGGTCCTTCGTCAGCGGCCCGGCACCGGTGGTGTCCGGCTTCACCCCGGGCAGCAATGCCCTTCTCGTCAGGCGCGGCAACGACATCACCGTGACTTTCAACGAGGCGGTCCAGGGAGTCAGCACAGTCACCTTCACGCTCACGAATGCCTCGACGGGAGCTGTGGTGGCGTGTAACGTCTTCCGCAACGGCAGCACCAACCAATGGATCCTGGATCCTCAGCTGACGCTCTCGGCGAAGACCAAATACACGGTGACAGTTTCCGGCGGTGCAGCCGGGATCCGTGACCTCGCCGGCAACCAGCTGGCCACAAAGACCTGGCAATTCACCACCGGTTCCTTCTAGGGCGGGGCGCACAAAGGAGGCCGACGGCGGCACTTACCTGCCGCCGTCGGCCTCCTTTGCTGTTGTCCTGGCGGTACTCACCCCCCGTCCGGAACGGGTCAGCGGACCGGCAAAACCTCGTAGCCGTCAGTCTTGGCTACCATCTGCCTGCCATGGTTGCCATTGAACTTAAGCCACATCACTGATGAATCCGGTGTCACGTCCTCAACTTCGCCCGTGCGGACCAGCTTTCCCCCATAACGCAGTTCCACCCAGCAGCCAACAAGCTGCTTCCAGTCTTCAGTTGCCTCGTCCATGACCCCGGCGTGTCCTTAGTGAATCAGTTCGCGGGTCATTCCGAACGGAACCTGGTCTGACAAGGCTGCCGTGTAGCGCCCGGGTGCGATGCGTGTGAGCAGGATTCCGTGAGTTCCCGAGGGGAGTGCAACCTCCTGCAGGCGACTGACGGCGGCATCGATCTGTTCGTCCAGAAGGTGCCGGCTGGTGACCTGGATTTCAATGCTCTCTGATGAGGTGGACATAGAGTTTCCTTATTTATGACCCCAATATGGACGCAGCCTATTTTTAGGCGGCGTTTTTCCGAATGCGTGACTCTGTCACAGTTATTCAGGCTTGGCTGCGGAAACGGGGACCGGGCGCTCCTGCGCCGGTGCCTCGTTGCCCGCGGGAGGCTTGGACTCGGTGCTGGCCGGAGGGGTGGTCCTGAGCTTGAACCTCTTGCCCAGGGTGCTTCCTCCGCCGCCACCGCTGCGGTTCTTGTTGAAGATATCGAAGCCGACGGCGAGCAGCAGGACGAGTCCCTTGATGAGCTGCTGGTAGTCCGTGCCGAGGCCCAGGATGGACATGCCGTTGTTCAGCACGCCCATGATCAGGCCACCGATCATGGCTCCTGCCACGGTGCCGATGCCGCCCTGGACCGCGGCGCCGCCGATGAAGGCTGCGGCGATGGAGTCCAGTTCAAATCCGGTACCGCCGGCCGGCTGGGCCGAGTTCAGCCGGGCGGTGAACACCAGGCCGGCCAATGCAGCCAGTACGCCCATGTTGACGAAGAGCCGGAACGTGACGGCCTTCGTCTTGACGCCGGAGAGCTCGGCGGCGTGCAGGTTGCCACCGATGGCATAGGTGTGGCGGCCGAAGACGCTGTTGTTCATCAGTGCCGTGTACACGATCACCAGGACGGCCAGGACGATGAGGACGATGGGCGTACCGCGGTAGCTGGCCAGCAGGAAGGTGATGATCAGCATGAGGAGGGCGATGAACGTGGTCTTGGTGGCGAACCAGGCCATGGGCTCGTTCTCCAGGTCAAACTTCTTGCGGATCCGGCGCTCCTTGAGCGCCTGGATGAGCAGGGCCACGGTGGCGCCGACGCCCAGGATGACGGTGAGCCACTCCAATACCGACGTGCCGCCGGAGATATCAGGCAGAAAGCCGCCGCCCAGGGCGCGCAGCTCGGCCGGGAAAGGGGTGATCTGCTGGTTCTTCAGGGTGATCAGGGTCAGGCCGCGGAAGATCAGCATGCCCGCGAGGGTGACGATGAACGCGGGGATGCCGACATAGGCGATCCAGTATCCTTGCCAGGCACCGACCAGCGCGCCGACCAGGAGGCAGGCGGGGATCGCCAGCCACCAGGCCCAGCCCCAATGGACGATCATCACACCTGCAACGGCGCCGATAAAGCCGGCGATGGATCCGACGGAGAGGTCGATGTGCCCCGCGATGATGACCATGACCATGCCTATGGCCAGGATAAGGATGTAGCTGTTCTGGACCACCAGGTTGCTGACGTTCTGCGGTTCCAGGAGGATTCCGCCGGTCAGTCCCTGGAAGAGCAGGACGATCAGGATCAGGGCGACGAAGATGCCAACCTGCCGGAGGCGGCTTGTGAGGAAGCCGAGGGATTCTCGTAGGGCGGACATGGTGCCTATTCCTTCTCTTTTGTCATGTAGTGCATAAGGGTTTCCTGTGATGCTTCAGCGATGGGGACTTCGCCCGTGACGTGGCCCGCGGACAGGGTGTAGATCCGGTCGCAGATGCCGAGCAGTTCGGGCAGTTCGGACGAGATCACGATGACCGCCTTTCCTTCCGCGGCCAGCCTGGCGATGATCGTATAGATCTCAAACTTCGCGCCGACGTCGATTCCCCTGGTGGGCTCGTCGAGGATCAGCACGTCAGGATCGGAGAACATCCATTTGCTCAGCACCACTTTCTGCTGGTTACCGCCGGACAGCTTGCCCGTGATGGCCGCGACAGAGGGTGCCTTGATGTTCATGCTCTTGCGGTAGCCGTTGGCCACCACCGTTTCCTGGTTCTTGTCCACCCAGCCGCCCTTGACCAGTTTACGGAGCGCAGCCATGGAGATGTTCCGCTTGATGTCCTCGATGAGGTTCAGGCCGTAGCGCTTGCGGTCCTCGGTGGCGTAGGCGATGCCGTGGCGGATGGCCTCGGCGACCGTGGAGGTGTTGATTTCCTGGCCGTACTTGTACACCTTGCCGGACGTGGCCGTGCCGTACGTGCGTCCAAAGACGCTCATCGCCAGTTCGGTCCTGCCCGCCCCCATCAGTCCGGCGAGACCAACCACCTCGCCCTTGCGGACGTTCAGGCTGGCGTTGTGGACAACGGTGCGGGTGTGGTCCTGCGGGTGCCGGACTGACCAGTCCTCGATCCGGAGGACTTCCTCGCCGATCTTCGGATCGCGCTCCGGATAGAGGCTTTCCAAGTCACGGCCAACCATGCCCCGGATGATTCGTTCCTGGGTGATCTGGCCTTCATCAAGCCGGAGGGTCTCGATGGTCTTGCCGTCGCGGATGATGGTGACGGCGTCTGCCACCTTCCGGATCTCGTTGAGCTTGTGGCTGATGATGATGCTGGTGATCCCCTGGCCCTTCAAATGGAGGATCAGGTCCAGGAGGTGGCCGGAGTCTTCATCGTTAAGCGCCGCCGTGGGCTCATCCAGGATGAGCAGCTTAACTTCCTTGGACAACGCCTTGGCGATCTCCACCAGCTGCTGCTTGCCCACGCTGATGTGCTGGACGGGAGTAATGGGGTTTTCGCTCAGTCCCACCCTGGCCAGCAGCTTCGCCGCCTCCAGGTTGGTCTTGCGCCAGTCCACCCAGCCGTTCTTTGCCTGTTCGTTGCCCAGGTAGATGTTCTCGGCGATGGAGAGATAGGGGCTAAGTGCCAGCTCCTGGTGGATGATGACTATGCCGCGCTTCTCGCTGTCGGAGATGCTGGAAAAGTTACAGGGTTCCTCCTCGAAGAGGATCTCTCCCTCGAATGAGTTGTGCGGGTAAACGCCTGACAGAACCTTCATGAGGGTGGATTTGCCGGCTCCGTTTTCACCGCAGATGGCATGCACCTCGCCGCGTTGTACATCCAAGGTGACATCCTGCAGGGCCTTCACGCCCGGGAAGGTCTTGGTGATTCCTCGCATTTGAAGAATGGGTGTGTTCATCGTCAATTCCCACTGACTCGTCGAAAAAGGCCGGTACTGCTGTTGCAGGGGCCTGAGGGACGGGTTGCGGCCAGGCCGGGGATGGCCTGGCCGCACCCTGTGACGTTGTTACTTGACGTCGGAGTCCTTGTAGTAGCCCGAGTCGATGAGTTCCTTCTTGTAGTTGTCCTTCGTAATGATGACGGACTTGAGCAGGAAGGCCGGGACAACCTTGACCTTGTTGTTGTAGGTCTTGGTGTCGTTGGTCTCCGGCTCCTGGCCCTTCAGGAGGGCGTCAACCATCTTCACGGCCTGCGAGCCGAGCTGGCGGGTGTCCTTGAAGATCGTGGAGTACTGCTCGCCGGCGATGATGGACTTCACGGAGCCCTTCTCCGCATCCTGACCGGTCACGACCGGCAGGCTCCCCTTGGAGTAACCGCCAGTGCTGGTCAGGGCCGAGATGATACCGATGGAGAGTCCGTCGTAGGGCGACAGGACACCGTTGAGCTTGGTGCCGGAGCTGTACGCCGCGGTCAGGATGTCTTCCATGCGCTTCTGCGCAACCGGAGCCTGCCAGCGCAGGATGGCTGCCTGCTCGAACTTGGTCTGGCCGCTGGGCACCTTCAGGGTTCCTGCATCCAGGAACGGCTTCAGGGTGTCCATCGCGCCGGTCCAGAAGAAGTTGGCGTTGTTGTCATCCGGGCTGCCCGCGAAGAGTTCAACGTTGAACGGACCCTTGCCGTCCACCTTCTTGCCGCTGGCATCAACCAGGCCAAGGCCCGTCAGCAGGGATGTGGCCTGCTGGACGCCGACTGTGTAGTTGTCGAACGTGGTGTAGTAGTCCACGTTCGGGGTGCCGTTGATGAGGCGGTCGTAGGCGATGACCTTCACGTTCTGTTCCTTCGCCTTGGCGAGGACGTCGGTGAGGGTAGTGCCGTCAATTGCTGCGATGATGAGCGCCTTGGCGCCCTTGGTCAGCATGTTCTCGATCTGGGAGACCTGCGTGGGGATGTCATCGTTGGCGAACTGAAGGTCCGTCTTGTAACCAAGATCCTTGAGGGACTTCTCGACGTTACCGCCATCGGCAATCCAGCGCTCGGACGTCTGGGTGGGCATGGAAATGCCTACCAGCGAGTCGCTGGGCTTTGCGCTGGCTGCCGGCGCAGCTGTCTCGCCCCGGCTTCCGCAACCCGTGGCCCCCACTGTGACTGCGAGGACGACGGCTACAGCGCCCAGGAGTTTCTTAATTCTCACGTTTATTCTCCTTACGCGGACGCTGGGTCCGCGAAGTGGTGCTAAGCAGGCAAGCATCTGCGCTTTGCCTGGAGTGTGGAGCTGGCCAGGATGACCCGGTCATATGATGCCGTGTCCGAGTTGTCCCGGCATCAAAAGACTGCAGGGTCGGCGGGAAGGATGAATCTTTTCCTTGCTGACGATGCAGTCTAGGCTGTTATTGTTGTGAGCGCTAACAAGTGCGAGCTTACTACCTGCTGATCGTGTGAGTCAAATCACATTTTTAAACGACGTATATATAGTCTCATGCCCGGGAAGTGTGCCGTGTTCCAGTGGCGTGGAGCCCCGGCCCTGCAAGGGGGTCGGAGTCCGGCACTCAGTGTCAGGGCGGTCCCAAGCGCCCAGTACTCCGGGGCAGGGATAATCTTCACCTAGGTAGAAGACTCAACGGCGTAGGGACGGAATCACTATGGCAGAGCGGTCAGGGACAGGAGCGTCACCCGGCTCCGGCAACGGTCCCGGCTGGTGGCGGGTATTCCATGACAAGTTTGTGGTGGAGGAACGCTACATGGAGCCGGCCGCACGGAAAGGCCTGTATGGCACCGCCGTCATTCTCATGGTGGTCGGCCTGGCCCTTTTCGGCGCCGCCCTGGCGGTCGTCCTGCAAAGCGGTGCCGGGCCGACCACAGCCGATGAGGCCGCCAGGACGTGGCTGCTCACACTTCGTTCCGAACCGCTGACCGGCGTCATGATTTTCCTGGCTGTGATCTTTGGGCCCGTGGGGCTGCCGATCATTGTGCTGGTGGTCAACGTCGTATGGGGCTTTTTGGCTAAGCACGCCTGGCGTCCGATCGTGCTTGCGGCCGCGATGCTCACCGGAGTTCTGGTCTCGCAGATCATCCTGCAGATCGTCAGGCGCTCGCGGCCGCCGGTGGATTTGATGCTGTTCGGGCCCGACAGCACGTATTCCTTTCCCTCGGGCCACGTCCTGGGTGCCTGCGACTTCCTGCTGGTTACGGCGTTCCTTGTCTTTTCGCGCCGGAAGAATCCCAGGGCTGCCGCGGCCGGGTTTGTGATCGCCGGCGTCGGGGTCGTTCTCGCCGCGCTGAGCCGGCTGTACCTGGGCTATCACTGGCTGAGCGATGCAGTGGCCTCGGTGGCTCTTTCGCTGCTGATCCTGGGCGCCGTCATAGCCCTGGACACCTGGCGGACCGCCAGGATTCCAGGGGAGCGGATCACTGGCGAGTTGTCCAAGGCCGACGCTCCGGGGGACTGATCCGCGTGATAAATGAGGAGGATGTCCGCCGTATCTGCCTGGCATTGCCGGGCGTCACCGAGCGCAGGAGCTGGAACCAGCCTGCCTGGTTCGCAAAGACGCTGATGGCGCGGATCTGGGAAGAAGGCGTCCTGACGGTCAAGACGGAAGAGCGCGAGGCCCTGGCGGGCACCAACCCGGACATTTATTTTTGGAGCCCTCACCATGAGCGTTCTCCCCGCCTGGTATTGGTTCGCCTGTCCCGGATCGGTCTCGATGAGCTCTCGGAACTGCTCGAGGAGTCCTACCTCCTGGCTGGCGGGCGGGGGCGGGTCTGAGCCGGCACAGCCTGGGAGTACCTATTGCCTGGGCCGTGACTGTGCACGTTTGAGGGCACGGTGCAGTTTGGCATTCGCCGCCTCGAGCTCCAGGACTTTGGCAACTCCCGCCAAGTTAAGTCCCTGGTCAAGGAGTTCTCCAATGCGGAGCAGAACGCCGATATCTGAATCACTGTACTGACGCGTGCCGCCGGATGTGCGCAGAGGGGTGATGAGGCCCCTGGTCTCATAAAGCCGGATGTTCTGCTGTCCGGTGCCTGTCAGCTTTGCCGCCACCGAAATGGCGTACAGTGCCTGCCCTGCCCTGGGTGCCGGTACCCGGCCACCTCCACTATCCGTCATGTTTCTCCAAAAATCCGCGGTTGCAGTCTTGCTTCATTTTGGCACGGGTGCTATAAAAAATCTATATCCACCAGTACAGATAATTGGGTGGGTATGGAGACTGGATTCAACATCGAGAAACTGAAGGAGTGGGAAATGATGTTGATGCGCACGGACCCGTTCCGTGAGCTGGACCGGCTCACGCAGCAGGTCTTCGGAACAGCTGCCCGGCCGGCCGCCATGCCAATGGACGCCTGGCAGGAAGATGGCGAATTCGTGGTGGCCTTTGACCTCCCGGGCGTGAAGATTGACTCCGTGGACCTGAACGTTGAGCGCAACGTCCTGACGGTCCGGGCGGAGCGGAAGGACCCCACGCAGCCCAACGTTGAACTTGTGGCCGCAGAGCGCCCGCGCGGCATCTTCAGTCGTCAGTTGATCCTGGGCGACACGCTGGACACGGACCACATCAAGGCGAGCTACGACCAGGGTGTCCTGACACTTCGGATTCCGGTCGCGGAACAGGCCAAGCCCCGCAAGATCGAAATCGAAACCATGCACGGCCAACAGCACGAGATCTCGACCTAGGCCGTTCCTTCCGGGCGCAGGCTGCGCAGGGTTTGCACCCCGCGGCCTGCGCCCCTTGCCGTCCTTTGATTGAGGGCTTCGGTATGGATACCTTCCAGGATCACTACGCCGTGCTGGGTGTGGCGCCTGCCGCCACCCAGCAGGAGATTTCGCGTGCCTACCGGGCACTCATGCGCACGCACCATCCAGATATCGACGGCGGCGCCGGGGCAGGAGGCGCAGGCGCGGATCGGGCGGTCCAGAACGCCGAGCTGCTGAAGATCATGCAGGCCTTCGCTGTCCTCCGCGATCCGGAACGGAGGGCAGCCTATGACCGCAGCATGTCGGGCCGGACAAGGAGTGGCGCCGCTCCGCAGAACGTCCCGGTCCGGAAGGTACGCAAACCCGCAGGATCAGCCCGCGACACCATCCGGATCACCCCGGTACGCTGGGAAAGCGGGCCATGGGCGTGATGCGGGTACCAGTTGAGGCAGTCACAACCGCAAGGAGGCGGACAAAACCATGAGCGAGTGGCGTCGCTACGATTCCCACCTGATTCCCACATTCCATGAGCGTTTCGAAGAGCGTTGGGGCAAGGGAACAGCCCCGTTCCTCGATCCGGAAGCCTATGAGCAGCCGGTTCCACGCGCCCAGTGGATCAACCCCTCCACCGGCGCAGCACTCGCAGTGGTTCCGGTGTGGACAGTCGACGAACGGCAGCAGCGCTCGTTCGGAGTCTTCTATCTTCCACCTGCCGGCGACATCTGGGTGCTCCGGCCGGGATACACCGGCTACCTTGAACCGGCGGACGGCGAAACAGAACACCTGGTGACGCTCCGGAACGACGCCTTCCGGAAAGCCGTTGCCCATGCCAAGGACTTCCTGTTCGGCACCCAGTAGCCCAACGGGTTCGGCTTCCCGTACTCAAATCCTGGCCCTCCATCCGTGATATCCGGCCCGCCGCTGCCCAGCAGGCTCAGCGTGAGGACTCGACGTCGGCCATCAGGTCCTCCACTGCCCCTGCCAGGTGTGCATCGGACACCTGTAGGTTGCCAAGGGCAGACCCTAACAGCAGGCCCCGGCAGCAGGCCCCGAAGCGGTCGCGGCAACCTGGCCCACCGGCCGGCAACGGTGGCAACTGATGCCCTCGTCAGCAGCTCCGGCATATGCCATTCTGAGACTTACCCTTAGGGGAGATCAGCAAAGGAGCCGGCCATGTTCACGCCAGGAGGATCGGGAGTCGTGCGAGGATATGGTGCGGATATCGGGGTCATCGACTCCGCCGGCAACTTTTCCTCCGTCACTAGGGGCTGATTCCACCATGCATATCACCGCCAAGGAGCTGGCAGCGCTCATCCCGCCGGACTTCACGCTAGGCGTGGGTACCGCCGCATTCCAGATCGAGGGTGCCCTCGATGAGGATGGACGGGGTCCTGCTGGCTGGGACGTCTTCTCCGCCAAGCCCGGGGCCATCGTGGGCGGCGGCAGCCCCGCCGTGGCGTGCGACCACTACCACCGCATGCCGGAGGATGTGGCCCTCATGAAGCAGCTGGGCGTTGATTCCTACCGGTTCTCCCTGTCCTGGCCCAGGATCCAGCCCACGGGCAGCGGTCCGGTGAACCCCGCGGGACTGGCCTTCTACGACCGGCTCCTCGACGAGCTGCTGGCCAGCGGAATCTCCCCGATGATGACGATCTACCATTGGGATACGCCGCTGGCACTGGACGACGCCGGCGGCTGGCTCAACCGGGACACTGCCTACCGCCTCGCCGAGTTCGCCGCCATCGCCGCCGCAGCCTACGGCGACAGGGTGGCACGGTGGGTGACGATCAATGAGCCCGCCACCGTCACCACCAACGGCTACGCACTGGGCCTGCACTCGCCCGGTGAGGCACTGTTGCTCAAGGCATTGCCCACCGTGCATCACCAGCTGCTGGGCCACGGCCTCGCCGTCCAGGCCTTGCGGGCTGCAGGCGTGCCCGGCGAGATCGGCATGACGAATGTGTATTCGCCAATGGTTCCCAACTCGATCAATCCCCTGGACAAGCTGAGCGCCGGCATTATGGACCTCGCCCAGAACCGGCTCTATGCGGATCCGGTGCTCCTGGGCAGATATCCGGACCTCATCCGGGCCGCACATTTTTTTGGCTCCTTTGAGCATCCGGACGAGGATATGGAGATCATCTCCCAGCCGCTGGACTTCTACGGGCTCAACTATTACATGCCCACCAAGGTGGCGGTAGGAGCCGGCGAGGGTGTTATTCCCGCCGGGATGGCGGAAGCAATGGGGGACGACCTTACGGCGGCGTCCGGCGGGACCCCTTTCCATGTTGAAGCCTGGCCGGAAGCGGACACCACGGCCTACGGCTGGCCGGTCAAGCCGGACTACATGGGAGTGGCGCTGAAGGAAATGGCCGAACGCTATCCCAACCTGCCGCCGGTCATCCTCACCGAGGGAGGCGCGAGCTTCGAGGACATCATCGTCCGCGACGAAGCGACCAACAGGACCTTCATCCCGGACGAGCGGAGGCTGAAGTACCTTTCAGACCACATCGAGGCCGCGCTGCGGGCGACGGCCCCGGGCGGCGAGGCCGAAGCGATCGACCTGCGCGGCTACTACGTGTGGTCGCTGATGGACAACTTCGAATGGTCCGCCGGCTACAACCAGCCCTTCGGCCTGCTGCACGTGGACTTCCAAACCCTGGAACGGACACCAAAGGCGTCCTATTTCTGGCTTCAGGAACTCATCGAGGAACGGAACCTTGCCGCATCCGCGGTTGTCGCCGTCGCCCGCGCCATGGGGCCGGACCCTGTTGAACTGGACCCTGTTGAATCGGAAGCCCCCGACGACGGCGTCCCCGCGCTGGATGCCTCAGCCTAGTTTGCCGGTCTCAGAGGAGGTCAAGGGTGCTCAGTTGCTTCGCCATTCCGGCTCCGTCCGGTGAGTAGATCCACGGCACCACGGAGGCGCTGTGGTCGCCGGTTTCCGAGTGGCCGCCGGCGAATACCGACTCGCTGATGGAAAGCTGCCGGATCGCGATGGCAGCCACCTTGTCCGCATGCTCCTGGGCGAAGCCCGAATAGATCTGCTCGTCGTGCTGGCCGTTGTCACCGATCAGGAGCCAGCGCATGTCGGGGAATTCCTTGGCGAGGCGCTCCAGGTTCAGGTGCTTGTGTTCGCGCCCGCTGCGGAACCACCGGTCCTGGGTGAGTCCCCAGTCCGTGAGCAGCAGGGCTCCGGCAGGGTACATGTTGCGGTTCAGGAACCGCGCCAGAGTGGGGGCCGCATTCCAGGGCCCGGTGGAAAGGTAAATCACCGGCGCGTCCGGGTGTTCAATGGTCAGCCGGTCCAGCAGGACGGCCATCCCGGGAGTGGCCATCCGGGCGCGTTCGCTCAGCACGAAGGTGTTCCACAGAGCCAGGAACGGGCGGGGAAGCGCGGTGACCATCACTGTGTCGTCAATGTCGGAGACGATGCCAAACTTCACGTCGGGGGCAATGACCCTGATCAGGGCCTCGGCCGGCTCGGTGCCTTCTGCCTGCAGGACTGCGGTGTGCCAACCCGGGGAGAGCTGGACCTCAACCACGGTGTCAATGAGACCGCCCCGGTCCGCCTTGACCTGCGTCACGACGTCGCCGATGGTGATCTCCACATTCGTGAACTGCACAGGAACACTGGTAAAGGCCCGCCAGCCGCGCACGTTCTGTGTGCCGTTGCGGGCGGCGTGCTCCGCGTGGCTGCCGGGAGCGGGTTTCCTGGTCAACAGAACGCGGCCCAGGACCCGGACCCAGCCGGTGGATCCATACCCCTGGTAGGCGATGGTCTGGGGAACAAAGTTCCAGCGCCTGACCAGCTGGATGCGGGCGCCGTTGACGACGTCGGAAAGCCGGTGCGCCAGCCGGAAAGCGTGGTTACCGGAGACGGCTGTGCTTGGTGGTGCGCTGCGTGCCGTGTCCTCTGACGTGCCTAGGGGCGCGTTTCCCGCTGCATGGTGTGATGAGTTTTTCGGGGCCCTGTCCATCCCCCCACTCTGCCACAGCGCGGACGGATGTGCGGTGGGCTGCCGGGCGGGCGGCAGCACCATGGCTTCGTCAACCTTCGCCCAGGAACCCGCGCAGTGTTTCGGCGTTCCGGACGGCGTTCCCGCCGCCGTCGTTGTTGAAGTACACAAACACATCCTTGCCCTGTCCGTTCCATTCGCGGATCCGGTCCGTCCACCAGCCCAGGTCGGCATCGGAATACGATCCGCCGTACAGGTGCTGGTGGTCCGGACCGTGCAGCCGAACGTAGGCAAACGGAGCGGTCGTCCGCAGAATGCACGGGAGGTTGGCCCCGCTCATGATGCAATAGGCCGCCTGGTGCCGCTCCAGCAGGCTGAACACCTCCTGGTGCTCCCAGCTCGGATGCCGGAATTCGACGGCGACGCGGATCCACCCGGGCACAGCGGAGAGGAAGTAGTCCAGCCTGGCATCGTCCCGCTCCATCTGCGGCGGCAGCTGGACCAGCAGGACGGCGCGTTTGTCTCCCAGCTCATGCCAGCACCGGGCAATCCGCTCCAGCCATACTTCCGGTCCGTACAGCTTCCTGCCATGCGTCAGCCCGCGCGGGGCTTTGACGGACATCATGAAGCCCGGAGGGAGCCGGCTGCGCCAGCTGGCGAACGACGTGTCCCGTGGCCAGCGGTAGAAGCTTGCATTCAGCTCAACAGTGCCGAACCTGGCTGCATAGTGCTGCAGCCTGTCCCTGGCCGGAAGCCCGGGAGGATAGAGCACGTTCTCCCAGTGGTCGTAGCTCCAGCCGGACGTGCCGATGTGGATCCCCAAGTCAGCTGAAGTGGGTCTTCAGCGGGCCACTGCCGGCCGATTCCACTATCGCGGCGGCCACTTCCCTGAGTTTCACGTTCCGGGTGCTCGATGCGGATTTGATGAGCTCAATGGCCTCGTCCTGGCTGCAGCGGTTTTGGGCGATGATGATGCCCACGGCGGTGTCAATCACGGTACGGGAATCAAGTGCTGCCTTGAGGTTATTCGCGGCATCCGAGTGCTGGGCGATCCGAACGGCCAGGGATAGTCCCTTAGAGGCCTGTGCCACATAGCTGACTGCATGCTCCACAGCACTGGCATCGAAGGCATGCGGCCGATCCGAATAAAGGTTGAGCCCTGCCCGGGCCTCATCGCCGGCCAGTTCAAAGGGGACCGCCAGTACAGAGCGGATGCCGTGTTCCAGTACCGTTGCCGAGTAGTCAGGCCAAAGGGTCTCTGTCTGGAAGTCGGGGATATGCACCAGCACCCCCTGCCGGGCACAGCGGAGGCAGGGCCCGTCGCCGTAGTTGTACTGGAGCTCGTCCAGCTGTCGTGCCCGTTCGCTGCTGCTGGCCACGGTGGCTGCAGTCCGGTGCCGCAGCAGTGTGATGCCACAGAGCACTTCGCCACGCGGCCCTGAGAGGTTCTCGGCGGTGAAACGGGCAAGTTCGTTGAGGAAGTCCTCAACGTCCTGGGTGTCCAGGAGGAGGTCCTGGATCTTCTCCATGATGGACCCTGTGCGCGAAGCCTGTTCCATGGATGCCTCCGGTCCTGCTGTACATGGCTTGCTGTACCAGGCACAAACCGGACCCTACGCCCGGCTTGGCAGACGGCCAGTGCCACTATGTTTCGGCAGCTGCATTACCCTGATTTCAGGCTACACCTCTTTGCCCAGCTGCCTCCCGGAATCATGTGACAGTGTATGGGGATGGCGCGAATTGAAGATTATGCTGTCGTCGGCGACCTCCACACGGCTGCGCTGGTGAGCACGGCCGGTTCCATCGACTGGCTTTGCCTGCCGCGCTTCGACTCCCCGGCCTGTTTCAATGCCCTCCTGGACACTCCGGAGGCCGGACGCTGGCTGCTGGCCCCGGCGGAGGGCGGCACCTGCACCCGACGCGACTACGTTCCCGGAACACTGGTCCTGGAGACTGAGTGGGAAACCCGCGACGGGACGGTCCGCGTCATTGATTTCATGCCCCCGCGCGACGAGGTGGCGGATATTGTGCGGATCGTGGAAGGCGTCAGCGGAAGCGTCAGGATGTACGGCGAGCTGGCACTCAGGTTCGACTACGGCCACATAGTTCCGTGGGTCCGCAGGGACAAGCATGGCCTGCACGCAATCGCCGGCCCGGATGCAGCCTATTTCGTTACTAAGGCGCCCATCCATGGGGAGAGCATGCGCACCATCAGCGACTTCACTGTCCGGGCCGGGGAACGTGTGCCTTTCGTGCTGACCTGGGCGCCAAGCCACGTTGACCGCCCGCACAGCGTCGATGCCGAAAAAGTGCTTGAAACAACCTTGGCCTTTTGGCGCAGCTGGGCCTCCCAGTGCACCTTCAAGGGAAACTATCAGGACGCCGTCATGCGTTCGCTGGTGACACTGAAGGCTCTGACCTACGCCCCCACCGGCGGCATCGTGGCCGCGGTGACAACATCCCTGCCCGAACAGCTCGGCGGACCCCGGAACTGGGACTACCGGTACTGCTGGCTCCGGGACGCCACCATGACGCTCCAGGCGCTCCTGGCGGCCGGGTACACCGATGAGGCCGCTGCGTGGCGCGACTGGCTGCTGCGTGCCGTGGCAGGCGACCCCGCGGACCTGCAGATCATGTACGGCATCCACGGTGAACGGAGGCTGCCCGAGATGGAGCTGCCCTGGCTTGCCGGGTATGAGAATTCGACTCCAGTGCGGATCGGAAATGGCGCGGCGGAGCAGCTCCAACTCGATGTGTGGGGTGAAGTCCTCGATTGCCTGGCGTTGACGCGCAATTCGCTGCTTAAACATACGGACGAGGCCTGGGACCTGCAGGTGACGCTGATGCAGCATCTCGAGACCATCTGGGACCGGCCGGACAACGGACTCTGGGAAATGCGCGGGCCACGCCGCCATTTCACCCACTCCAAGGTCATGGCCTGGGTTGCCGCCGACCGGATGGTGAAGGGAGTCCGGGAGTTGGGATTGCCGGGCCCCGTTGAGCGCTGGGAGGCACTCCGGGAGACCATCCACCGCGAGGTGATGGCCAACGGATTCGACGCCGCACGCAACACCTTTGTCCAGGCGTACGGACGTCCCGAACTGGATGCCAGCCTCCTGCTCATTCCCCGGGTCGGGTTCCTGCCCCCGGACGATCCGAGAGTCGTGGGGACCATCGACGCGATCCAGCGCGAGCTCACCGAGGACGGTTTTGTGCTGCGTTACCGTCCAGCGGAGAGCGACGACGGACTCCCGGGGGACGAGGGCGTATTCCTTGCCTGTTCCTTCTGGATGGTGGAGGCGCTCCTCGGCGCGGGCCGCCGTCGGGAAGCAACCGAACTCTTCGAACGCCTGCTGGAATTGCGCAACGATGTGGGCATGCTGAGCGAGGAATGGGCGGTCAGGGCGGGCCGGCAGCTTGGCAATACCCCACAGGCATTCAGCCACTTCGGGCTGGTGACCAGCGCCCTGGAGCTCCATCACGATACGGTACGCAGGAGTGATACGCCCATTCCTCCGGCGAGGGAAAAAGTGACGTAAGGCGTGCATGGGGGCGCAGGACTTCTCCTTGAAGCAGTAAGTAAGTATACTTACTAACACTTCATGAGCGCTTCCAACAAGCACTGCGCCGTGACTGACGGAGGTGGTTGTAATGGCCGGATATTTCGAACTGGTAGATGCGCCTGACGGTGGCTACCGGATCAGGATGCTGGATGGATCAGGAAGCCTGATGGCCATTTCGGTGACATTTCCCACCAAGCGTGCCGCCGTGGCTGGAGTGGCGATGGCTCGGGAGATTGCAGGGACAGGCTTGATTCGTGACCGCAGCCGTGACGGGGCGGGATCCATCATCAGGGATGGCGTGCGCGGCGTGCCGTCCGCCAAAGAGGATGCCCGTCCCCGCGGCAGGAAGATGTCAGGAGCCAGGGCCGCGGTCAGCTGATGGCGTTCGGCGGCGACGGACAGGCGGGCACCTGGCGGCGGCGCGGGGTCCTGTTTGACGTGGACGGCACATTGGTCGATTCGGCCTACCTCCATACGCTCGCATGGTGGCAGGCGTTCCGCCAACAGGGGCATGATGTGCCCATGGCCTCCATCCACTATTGCGTGGGGATGGGCGGGAGGCGGCTGGTGGATACCCTCCTCCCTGCGAGCCGCGATAAGGCCGTCGACGACGAAATCCTCACCAGCCATGCTGCACTTTTCGCCGCGAGATGGACGCAGCTACGCCCTTTTGACGGATCTAAGGAACTTCTGGCGCAGTGCCATGCAGGCGGGCTTGCGGTTGTGCTCGCATCCTCCGCGCGCAAACAGGACCTGGAGGCCGCCAGGAGGGCTTTGGATTCGGACGCATTCATCCACGCCGCCACCAGCGCCAATGACGCGAAGGCCAGCAAGCCCGCGCCGGACATCCTGGTCGCCGCTTTGAAGGCCGCCAGCCTTGAAGCGTCCAATACCGTGTACGTGGGCGACGCCGTGTGGGATATGCAGGCCGCTGGGGCGCTGGGCATTCCGGCGGTCGGATTCAGCTGCGGCGGCAGGAGCGCCGCCGAACTGACCAATGCGGGTGCCATCGAGGTCTACGAAGGGCCGCGCCAGCTTCTGGCCAGCCTGCATTCGAGCGTCATCGGCCGACTGCTTGCGCTGGAATCACGGGCCTGACTGCACTGTGCCCGGCTCGCCCATACTTTCCGCCACGCTTTCATCCGCCACTGCTGGTTTCGCCCATGACACGGCCACCTCGACGGAGCCGTCGTCGTTCCGCTCCACCTCGGTAACCACCTCGTAGACGGTCGCGCCCATGGCCAGAATCTTCGCTCGGTAAGTGGTAATCAGTTCCTCCAGGCTGGCTTCGGTCCATTCGCCGGGCCGCATCCGGGTGGAAATCTCGACAGGTTCCGGCTGATAGAGCGTCATGACAAGTCCTCTCTCGTTTTTTCGCTGGGCAGAAACAGTTCCCTTCCTACGCTAGGAGCGTTGGCTCATCACCACAAGGAATGTCATAAGTTTGCTTACTTTTTTCCTGTGGAGTTGTTAGCGTCGAATCACAGGCAAGTCGCCGGCGGCACACTGGGAGGCAGATATGAAGGCCCTTACGTGGCAGGGAAAGCGTTCAGTGAGCGCGGAGGATGTGCCCGATCCGGTGATCCAGGATCCCGGGGACGCCATCGTGAGGATCACCTCCACAGCGATCTGTGGTTCAGACCTGCACCTGTACGAAGTCCTCGCCCCGTACATGCACAAGGGGGACATCATCGGTCACGAACCGATGGGCGTCGTAGAAGAGGTGGGCAGCCGCGTCACCAGCCTTCGGCAAGGCGACCGGGTGGTCATCCCTTTCAATATCTCTTGCGGACATTGCTACATGTGCCGGCAGGGGCTCCAATCCCAATGTGAAACCACGCAGGTCAGGGACAAGGGGACAGGTGCCGCCCTGTTCGGCTACTCCGAACTGTACGGCTCTGTTCCCGGCGGCCAGGCCCAGTACCTGCGGGTGCCGTATGCCGACTACGGCCCGGTGAAGGTAGGCCAGGAGCTGCCCGATGAACGCTACCTTTTCCTCTCCGACATCCTTCCCACCGCCTGGCAGGCCGTGGAGTACGCCGACGTTGCTCTCGGGGGCACCCTGGCGGTCCTCGGGCTGGGCCCGGTAGGCCAGTTCGCTGCCCGCATCGGAATTCATCGTGGCCTGCGCGTTGTGGGAGTCGATCCCGTTCCGGAGCGCCGGCTCATGGCAGCCCGGCACGGGACCGAAACCCTGGACTACAGCAAGGACGTGGCGGACGAACTGCGGGAGATGACGGACGGAAGGGGGCCCGACGCGGTGCTGGACGCCGTCGGCATGGAAGCCCACGGATCCCCGGTGGCAGGCTTCGCCCACCAGGCGCTGGGTCTGCTGCCGGACAAGCTCGCGCGAAAGGCGATGGAAACAGCAGGCGCGGACCGACTGGCGGCGCTGCATACCGCCATCGCCGCAGTACGCCGCGGCGGCACCGTCTCGCTCAGCGGCGTGTACGGAGGACAGGCAAGCCCCATGCCGCTCCTGAGCATGTTCGACAAGCAGGTCCAGTTGCGCATGGGCCAGTGCAACGTCCGCCGGTGGACCGATGAGCTGCTTCCACTGGTGGAGGACGACGCCGATCCGCTGGGTGTGATGGACCTGGTCACCCACCGGGGGACGCTGGATGAGGCGCCCGCCCTGTACGAGAAATTCCAGAAGAAGGAAGACGGCTGCATCAAGGTGGTCCTCAAGCCCTGGGACTGACTGCCCGGGACAGCAACGCGGGGTCACTTACGGCCCATCATGCACGGCACAATGGGCGGTAAGTGACCCCGCGTTGTGTGCTGAGGCCCTGGAACGGAGCGGTGGACCGGGTTTACGCCTTGCCCACGTCCACCACGCAGAAGCGGTTCCCGTCGGGATCGGCCAGCACGATGAAATCTGGGTCCTCCGGGTAGAGATCCCAGTCCACAATGGTGGCCCCGAGGTCGAGGAGGCGGGCCACCTCGGCGTCCTGGTGGTCTGCATAGAGGTCCAAATGGATTCGCGGGTGCTCCTGCACCGGGGTCTCGCTGAGCATCAGGGCGAGCCGGGCGCCGCCGCCTGCGTGCGGGACCAGGACCACCCAGGTGTCATCGCCGTCTTCACGGGGGACATAGCCCAGGGCATCGCACCAGAACGCGGTGGCACGGGCAACGTCTTCCACTCCAAGGACCGTGGTTCCGATAGTCAACATGCTTGTATGCTTCCCTGCCTGCAGCCGGTAGGCAACACCCTGCAGCGGGCAGCCCCCGTTTTCAGTACCGGCCGCTCAGCACCAGCCGTTCAACGTCTCGGTCGCCACAGCCTCCATTTCGGAGATCAGGGGGTTGGCTTCCAGCGTGGGCGGATCCGGCGGGTACGTAACGGCCAGGGTGAGCTGGCGGGTGCCGTCCTCACTGGTCATGGAGACAGTCCCATAGCCGTCGATGTCTCCCCGGTGGCCGTAGTAGAACCGGTTGGTGCAGCTGTCCTGCCACTTCGACAGGCCCTGGCCGTAGCTTTCCCTGTCCGGTCCCCGCATCTCCATCACTGTCCCGGGGGACAGGAGCTTGCCCTGAAGGAGTGCAGCGTAGAAGATGTTGACCTCTTCGACAGTGGACACGGCTCCTCCCGGCGCCAGCTCGGACAGCAGCGCCGGCTGTGTGACATCCACGCGCTTGCCGTCCACCATGATGTACCCGTGAACCATGGTGGCCGGCGCAGCCGTGCCGGCGGGCAGGTGTGTGTTTTCGAGGCCAAGGGGATCTGCGATGTCGGCTTTCAGGACCTCGGCAATCCCCCGGCCCCGGAGCCGTTGGACGATCAGGCCCAGGGCAGAATAGTTGGAACTGGAGTACTCGAACCCTTGGGCCAGCCGCGGCTCCCAGGGCACCGTGGCGGCCAGGGCGAGCTGCTGCTCCAGGCTAAGGGGCCTGTTCAGGATGTCCTGCGGCGGTCCGGACCTCATCAGGGGAACGAAGAAGTCGGGCAGGCCGGACGTGTGGGTCAGCAGTTGGCGAACCGTGACCGGCCCAGGCGGGTGGAGAACCTCGCCGAATTCCGGCAGGTAGGCGCTGACCTGTTCGTCAAGGCTCAGCCGGCCCTCTTCGGCAAGTTTCAGGACCGATACCGCCACCATGGATTTGGTGATGCTTGCCACCTCGAACTGATCGGACGCGAGCGCGGGCTCCTTGGTGTCCAGGTTCCGGACGCCGGCCCCGTGCGACCACACTTCCCCGCCGTGCCGGACTTCAATCAGCACTGCCGGGGCGCCGTCCTCCAGCATCCGGCGGCTGAAATCCTCCAGCCGGGCGTATCGCGCGGCCGTCTCCTGCTCGTCGGGCGGGCGGGGATCGTCGGTGCATCCGCCCAATACTGAGCACGCCAGCAAGGCCGCGGACAAAGCAGCCGCCATCCGCAACCTCGAACGTGCCAGCCTGGCTCCGGACATGGCTCAGATCGTTAGTGCCGTCCTGCGCCACGGCGGCTCAACGGCGCGGTACCACCATGCTCCTCGGGCCCTGGAACGGGGTCAAGGCCAGGTGGTCCACGGATCCGGCGTCGGGCGTTGGCCCCCGGTCCTACGTCAGGCGGATCTGACGGTTGACGTCTTTGTAGAGGAGGTACCTGAAGGGACCGGGACCGCCGGCGTAGCAGGCCTGCGGGCAGAAGGCCCGGAGCCACATGAAGTCGCCGGCCTCCACTTCCACCCAGTCGTCGTTGAGGCGGTAGACAGCCTTTCCTTCCAGAACGAACAGTCCGTGCTCCATCACGTGCGTTTCGGCGAAGGGGATGGACGCGCCAGGCTGGAACGTGACGATATTGACGTGCATGTCATGCGCCAGATCGTCAGGGTCCACGAACCGGGTGGTGGCCCAGGCGCCGTTGGTGCCGGGCATCGGACGGGGCTCCACGTCCTGGTCGCGGGTGACGAACGATTTGGCTGTATGTCCCTCAAGCACTTCGTACGCCTTGCGGACCCAATGGAAAGAGGCTGCCTCCCCGCCAGCTGGCGCGTCGTTCCTGACCTTCCAGTCGGAGCCCGCAGCCAGGTAGGCGTAGCCCCCGGCCTCCAGGCGGTGGATCTCGCCGTCGAGCGTCAGGTTCAGCGAACCCTTCGTCAGGAAGATGACGCCCTCGACGCCGGCCTCCGCCTCAGGCCTGTCGCTTCCGCCGCCGGGTGCCACCTCCACGATGAGCTGGCTGAAGGTGGTGGCGAATCCCGCGATGGGGCGGGCGATGATCCAGGACCGGGTCTTGTCCCAGCCCGGCAGGTTGGATGTGACGATATCTCGGAGCACGCCCTTGGGGATGACCGTGTAGGCCTCCTTGACCACGGCACGGTCGGTGAGGAGCTGGGTCTGCGGCGGCAGTCCGCCCTCGGGGGAAAAATAGGTGCTCATGAATCTGCTCCCTGTGTTGATGAACCCTGCGCTGGTGAAGGCTGCGCTGTAGAGGTTTGTGTTGTTGAAGTCTGTGGCGAGGATTTCGCGGCGAGCCCCGGGTGTGCCAGCCCCGTGAGCCGGGACAGCCCCACGCCGGCGAGCGCCTGGACCTCGTCGGCGCCGACGGCGCCGCACTGGACGCCGCGCAGCACAAACGCCGCGAGTGCCCGGGCGGTCGCCGGCTCATCCATGACTCCGCCTTCAGTCTGCTCCACATAGTTGCGAAGCCGTGCCGTTGCTGCCGGAAGTCCCTGCCGGTAAAACCCGTACGTGGCGGCAAAGCGGCTGGGCAGCTGGGCAGGGTGCAGGTCCCAGCCCTGGTAGAAGCCACGCTCCAGGGAGCGCTGCACCAGCCGGCCGTGGAGCCGCCAGGCGTCCTCGACGTTGTCCCCCGCAGGGATGATGTTGGTGGAGCCGTCCGAGAGGCGGATCCCGGTTCCGGCCACGGCCAGCTGCATGGTTTCCTTGGCGAAGTCGGCGACGGGATGCTCCATGGACTGGTATTCGGCCGAGATCTGCAGCGAGGCGCTGTAGTCGTAGGTGCCATAATGCAGGGCGCTGATGCGTCCGGGAACGACGTGTGCAAGCTTTGCCACCGGCGAGGTTCCGTCCGGGCCGAGGATGAGCTGCGGCGTTTCCACCTGCACCTCGAACCGCAGCCGGCCGTGGGGCAGGCCATGGACTTCCTCCAGGCGGGCGACGGCGTAGTCCATGGCCTGGACCTGGGCCACGGTGGTGACCTTGGGCATTGTCAGCACCAGGCCGCGCGGCAGCTCTCCTGCGGAAGCCAGCGCGGAGACGAACAGGTCCAACGTCCTCAGGCCCCGGGTACGCGTGGCGGCCTCGAAGCACTTGAAACGGATCCCGATATAGGGCGGCGCTGTGCCTGCGGCGACGGCGTCGGCAACCATGCCGGCGGCAGCAACGGCGTCGGCGTCCTCTGCATCGTCACCGCGGTTGCCGTAGCCGTCCTCGAAGTCCAGGCGCAGGTCCTCGATCGGTTCGTTTGCCAGCTTGTTCGCTACCCGGGAGGCGACAGCGGCGCCGAGGGCAAGTGATTGACCCAGCAGCCAGCCAAGCCGTTCCAGGCCCCCGTGCGCCTCCGCGGTCCTGACGGCCTGCTCTCCCCAGTCCGCCGCGAGCGACGGCGTGAAGCGGTCCGCCGGGACGTAGACGGTATGGACGGGCTGGCGGGAACCGTCGTCACCCGGGTAGCGCAGCTCCAGCTGGCGGTCGGTTTCGGCCAGCTGGCCGTCGATCCTGGCAAGGTCCGCGGCGCTGAGCGCCTGGGTCGGGGATGGCGCCATGACTCAGCCCACCAGTTCGTAGGCCGGGGTAGTGAGGAAATCGGTGTAATCCTCGGACAGGCAGATGTCCGCGATCAGTTCGCTGGCCGGCTGGTAGTAGCGACGGAAGGCTTCATCCCCGAACTCGGTGCGGAGACGTTCCGTTTCCTCGCCCAAAATGCGCTCCACCAGCTCCCGGGTCACGGTGTTGCCGGTATCGGCCAGGACCGACTTGTTGCGGATCTGCTGCCAGACCTGCGAGCGGGAGATTTCCGCGGTGGCGGCGTCCTCCATGAGGTTGTGGATCGCGACGGCCCCGTTGCCGGAGAGCCAGACGGCTGTGTAGGCGACGGCGACGTAGAGGTTCAGCCGCAGTCCGGCCTCGGTGACCTGGCCATCGGCCGAGGCGATGTCCAGCAGCTGGTCAGCGGTGACGGAAACCTCGGGCCGCTGCTTGTCCAGCTGGTTGGGGCGGCCTCCATTTTCGGGGTCGCCGAGGACGCCATCGAAGACTTCGCGGCAGACGGGGACGAGGTCAGGATGGGCAACCCAGGAACCGTCGAAGCCGTCGTTGGCTTCGCGGGTCTTGTCTGCGCGGACTTTGGCGAAGGCCGCCTCCGTGACCTCGGGGTGCCGTCGGTTGGGGATGACCGCGGCCATGCCGCCCATCGCGAAGGCCCCCCGTTGGTGGCAGGTCTTGACCAGCAGCTCGGTGTAGGCCCGCATGAAAGGAGCGGTCATGGCAACCGAGGCGCGGTCGGGGAGCACAAATTCCTCGCCGGCGTCGCGGAAGTACTTGATGATGCTGAACAGGTAGTCCCAGCGGCCGGCGTTCAGGCCGGAGGCGTGATCCCTGAGTTCGTAGAGGATTTCGTCCATCTCAAAGGCTGCCGGGATGGTTTCGATCAGTACGGTGGCACGGACGGTGCGCTGGTTAAGGCCCAGGAAATCCTGCGCGAAGACAAAGATCTCGTTCCACAGCCGGGCCTCAAGGTGGCTTTCCATCTTGGGCAGGTAGTAGTACGGGCCGTGACCGTTGAGGACCAGTTGCTTGGCAACGTGGAAGAAGTGCAGGCCAAAGTCAACGAGCGCCCCGACGGCAGGTTCCCCGTCGATGAGCAGATGCTTTTCCGGCATGTGCCAGCCACGGGGCCGGGCCACCACGACTGCCAGCGGAGCGTCGGTGCGCAGGGCGTACTGCTTGCCTTCGTCTGAGGTGTAGCTGAGCGTGCCCTGGGCTGCGTCACGGAGGTTGAGGATGGAGTCGATGACGTTGGTCCAGGTGGGCGTGCTGGCATCCTCCAGGTCGGCCAGCCATACCTTCGCCCCCGAATTCAGTGCGTTGATGGCCATTTTCGCTGGAGACGCCGGGCCGGTCATTTCTACCCGGCGGTCCTGCAGGGCCGTGGGCGCCGGCGCAACCTGCCATTCGCCGTCGCGCACGTCCCTGGTCTCCGGCAGGAAGTCCAGCTTGCCGGTCTCCGCAACCCGCTGGCGCTTAACCCGGCGGGCGGCGAGGAGCTCGTTGCGGGTACCGGCGAAGCGCTGGTGGAGTTCCTCCAGGAACGCCAGGGCCTTGGGGGTGAGGATCTCCTCCGCGCGGTCGATTGGCCGGGGATCTGTGACAGTGATGGCCATTTCTGGTCCTTTCCTTTGGCTGCGAAACTGGCGGTGAATCAGGCGGAAGCTGAGGCGGCACCGGAGGCAAGGGCCGCCGCCGTGTCCCGGGCTTCGGCTGCAGCGTGGGCTGCTGCAGCCACGGCTGACGCGACGTCCGCGGCAACGTGTGGATCAAAGACGCTGGGGATAATGTAACTGGCATTGAGCTCATCGTCAGCGACCCGGCTGGCGATGGCCTTCGCGGCGGCCACCAGCATTTCGGGCGTGATATCGGAGGCTCCGGCGTCCAGGAGCCCCCGGAAGAAGCCAGGGAACGCCAGTACGTTGTTGATCTGGTTGGGGAAGTCGCTGCGTCCGGTGGCAACCACTGCGGCGTGCCGGGCTGCGGCCACGGGGTCAATTTCCGGCGTCGGGTTGGCCATGGCGAACACGATGGCGTCCTCGGCCATCGACGCCACCTGTTCCTCGCCGATCACGTGCGGCGCGCTCACCCCGATGAAAACGTCCGCACCCTTGAGCGCCTGGTGCAGCGTTCCGGCGAACCCCTCCTCATTGGTGTTGGCGGCGATCCAGCTGCGGTGCTCGTCAGTGTAGTCCTCGCCGGAATGGATGGCGCCGGAGCGGCCGGCGGCAACAATATGCCGGGCCCCTTGGGCTTTGAGCAGCTGGATGATGGCGCTGCCTGCCGCACCGACGCCGGACACCACGATCCTGACCTCTTCCAGATTCTTGCCCACCACGCGGAGGGCATTGACCAAGGCAGCCAGTGTGACGATTGCCGTACCGTGCTGGTCGTCGTGGAAGACCGGGATGTCCAGTTCCTCCCGCAGGCGGTTCTCGATCTCGAAGCAGCGGGGGGCCGCAATGTCTTCGAGGTTCACCCCGCCGTAGACAGGGGCGATGGCCTTGACGATCCTGATAATCTCCTCGGTGTCCTGGGTATCCAGGCAGACAGGCCAGGCATCCACGTTGGCAAACTGCTTGAACAGGGCGGCCTTGCCTTCCATGACCGGCAGGGCCGCGGCGGATCCGATATTGCCGAGCCCCAGGACGGCCGATCCGTCAGTGACAACGGCAACGGTGTTGCGCTTGACGGTCAGGTTTCGGGCCATTGCCGGATCCTCGGCAATGGCCAGGCAGACGCGGGCGACGCCGGGTGTGTAGGCACGGGAGAGGTCGTCGCGGTTGCGCAGGGCTACTTTCGGGACAACGTCGAGCTTGCCGCCCAGGTGCATCAGGAAGGTGCGGTCGGAGACTTTCCGGACCGAGACGCCGTCGAGCGCGTTGAGGGCATCCTTCACGCGGGCGGCATGGTCGTCGTCAGTGGTGTTGCAGGTGACGTCGACGACGAGCGTCTCGTGGTGCGATTCACTGACGTCCAGGGCTGTGATGGCTGCTCCGGCCGCGCCGACGGCTGCGGCCAGTTCGCTGGTGGCAGAGAAGCTGGACGGTGCTTCCACGCGCAGGGTGATCGAATTTCCGGGACTAGGGTTCGCCATTGAATGTCCTCCTGTTGGGCCTGTCGGCTGGCTGGTGCTTCATTCTCAATGTTTTCGTATCATGGATATTATTATCTACTTTGTGGAAATACAAGCCCACTGAGTTCGTCGACGGCTTCGGGGCTGTGATGTATGTTGGGACTTGAAGGGCAACTCTTTTCACGATGCGGATAAGAGTTGTCGGAACTTAGGCCCGCGGGAGAGCAAGAATGGCTGAAAAGGCCCCAGGTGGCGTGCAGTCGGTTGAGCGCGTCTTCGAACTGTTGGAACTGATCACTGATGCCGGCGGGGATGTCACGCTGAGCGAACTTTCCTCCTCCACGGATCTTCCGCTGCCCACCATCCACCGGCTCCTCCGAACCCTGGTCACGCTGGGCTACATCCGGCAGCTGCCCAACCGCCGGTATGCGCTCGGGCCCCGCCTGATCAGGCTGGGTGAAGGTGCGAACAAGCAGCTCGGCGCCGTGGCCCGCCCGCAGCTGAAGTCCCTGGTGGACCGGCTGGGGGAGACCTCCAATATGGCAGTGCTCGACTCCGACATGGTGATCTACGTGGCCCAGGTCCCTTCCCTCCATTCCATGCGGATGTTCACCGAGGTGGGACGCCGCGCCCATACCCACGACACCGGGGTGGGAAAAGCCATCCTGGCCCAGCTGGATGACGAGGCAGTCCGCGGCATCGTGGGCCGCACCGGCATGCCCACGCCCACTGCCAGGAGCATCGGCGACATCGATTCCCTCCTTGCCGACCTAGGCCGGATCCGTGAGCGCGGCTACTCGATTGATGAGGAAGAACAGGAACTCGGGGTCCGCTGCTTCGCCATGGCCGTGCCCAACGCCCCGACCCCCACGGCGATCTCCGTCTCCGGGCCGGTGTCACGCGTGGACCAGTCCTTCGGCGAGCGGGCAGTTCCGCTCCTGCGCGAAGCCGCCCAGGCCATCTCGAACGAGCTCAACCGCAACTGACCCGAGCCGTTGGCAGAGCCTTAGCAGAAGCCCGCGATGCCGGCCCATGCCATGTCCGCCCGCGTGGCGTCGTCGCGCTGGACGGTGGCCTCGATAAGGCCGTAGGGGCGGTCGGCCGCGAAGAAGACTTCGTTGGGGTTATCCAGGCCGAACGGGGAGAGATCTACCAGGAAATGGTGCTTGTTGGGCATCGAAAACCTGATCTCATCGATCTCACTGTGGGCTTCCAGGACTTTGGTGCCCATGTCGAAGAGGGTCTGCTGGAGGGCGTGCGAGTACTTCTCGGTGAAGCCTTCGAGCAGGAGGGCCTTGACGTCGTCGTAGTTCTTGTTGAAATCCAGCGCGCGGAAGTCAATTCCGGTCTTGTAGCGCCAGCGGGCGGAAACGTCGGTGGCCAGGATGCGGTCGGCGGTTTCCGGGAGAGTGGTGTATTTGTCCTTGGGATACCCCACAAAACCGGACTGGGTGGACTTGAGGACCGTCAGGTCCTTGAGCCCGGAAAGGAGGTGGGCCGTGGCGCCGTCGCGCACCAGGACAGCGGTCCGGACTTCCTGGCCATTGCGGACGAAGGAGTGGTCGTGCTCCGCGCCGTGGGCCCGGATCCGGTCCCAGCTGTACGATTCCGCCTCCCAGCGGCCGCCGCTCACCCAGTCGAAGCTGGAGGTGAAGTGATTGCCGAGGCGCAGCAGGAAGGCCTCCGGGGAGCCAACACCTTCGCGGGCAAAGGCGTAGATGGTGTTCTTCTGGGTGTCCGTGGCCACCACGTGGGCGTTGTCGCCCTCACGGTGGGCGGCCTCGAAGTCACCGCGCAGCTGCGAGGTGACATTCAGGTCTTCGATCTCGTGGCGGTCTGTATCTCGGGTGATCTTGACGACCCGGACTTCGGCCTTTCCGTACTGGTTCTGGCCGAGGACGATCTTGTTGTTCATGGTCTGTTCCCAACTTCCGGTAAGTGGAACCAACGTTCCATCACTGAAATTAAGCGCACATGTCGAGCGCATTTCCGGTGGAGCCGACCCAACAAAAAAGAGCCGGCATCCATTGATGCCAGCTCATTACGACCCTGCCTGCTGCTCCCAGGTTACGTGACCCAAGCCACGAACTGATTTCCACAGTAGCCCAGCATCGCTGCGCTGTACATCACCCACAGAAAATTCGGATTCTGCCTGCTACTGCAGGCGCCCCGGCCATTCCTTGCCCGCCCAGGGGTCGTAATCGGCGATGAGCTCCTCCTGTGGCGGGGCGCTCCGCTTCCGGGATGTGTTGCAGGTTTACCCGCACCCGGTACCAGAGCGAGCTTGATCCGCGCATTCCGTCGATGAGCACATCGGCCGGGTGCAGGGCCGAAAGAACGTCGCGGTGCCGGGCCTTCCATTCGTCGAGCGCCGCGAGGGCCTCAGGCTTGGTCTTGGTGCGGGCCACCTCGAGGAGCGGCATCGTCGACTGGCGGCGGCCTGAGCCGTCGCCGCCGCGTGGCGGCTTCTCTGCGGGGCCGAGTTCGTCGGCCAGGGCGAGGAGCCCTTCGAGTGTTCCGACGGCGTCGTCGATACCCGCGTGAGGGTCGCCAATGTCGGCGAAACGCCCGGGCATCGTCCGGACAGTGAATCGTTCCGGGCGGGCCGAGCGGACCTCGTCCCAGGTGAGCGGCGCCGACACCCGGGCGTCGGGCAGGGCCCGGACTGAATATGCTGACGCGACGGTACGATCCTTGGCGTTCTGGTTGAAGTCGACGAACACACTCTCGCCGCGCTCCTCCTTCCACCACCGCGCCGTCGCGAGCCCCGGAGCACGGTTTTCGACCTCGCGGGCAAGGGTCTCGGCGGCGAGCCGCACGTCCCGGTATGACCACTGCGGTGAGATGCGCACCAGGATGTGGAGTCCGCGCGACCCGCTGGTCTTCGGCCACCCCACCAGTCCCGCATCCTCAAGGACCTCCCTCGCGACGTACGCAGTGTCCACGATCTGGGACCAGTCGACTCCCGGCATCGGATCGAGGTCGACGCGGAGTTCGTCGGGGTGCTCCAGGTCCTCGGCGCGCACGGGATGCGGGTTGAGGTCCAGGCAGCCCAGGTTCACAACCCAGGCCAGGCCTGCGGCATCCCGGAGAACAGCCTCTTCCGCCGACGTCCCGGACGCGTAGTGCAGCGTGGTCGTGTCGATGAAGTCGGGATGGTTTTCCGGAACGCGCTTCTGGAAGAACGGCTCGGCGTCGATGCCTTTCGGGAAGCGCTTGAGCACCATTGGCCGGCCGCCGGCGCCGCGGAGCGCACCCTCCGCGACGGAGAGGTAGTAGTGCACCAGGTCAAGCTTGGTCAGTCCGGGCTCGGGAAACACGACTTTGTCCGGACTCGAGATGCGAACCTCGTGGCCGGCAATGGTGAGGATCTCGGCCGGGGTCTTCGACGGGTTCATGCCGCCACGCTAGCAACGATCGGGTGCCGCAGCCAGGCCGGCGGCGGGGCAAAGACAAGCGCCCCGGACATCTCCGTGGCGCTTGGGTTGGTTGCAGCCAGGTACTACGCCATGTTCTCCATGCGCTTCTTGGCTGAAATGTGCTCCACCAGTTCGCCGGTGCGCGCTTCCGAGTAGTTGCGTGCGATGTCGCCCTGGCTGATAATGCCCACCAGCCTGTGGTCGGCGATGACGGGAAGGCGCCTGACCTGGTACCTCTCCATCATCTCGATAGCCTTGTCGATGTTTGCGTCGGCATCGATCCAGTGCGGCGTGCCCTGGGCCAGATCCATGGCCCTGACATCCCTGGGATCCATATTCTCGGCAACGCACCTGATGACGATGTCACGGTCCGTGATGAAGCCCTTGAGTTTGCCGTCGTTGCCACAGATCGGCAGCGATCCACAGTCAAGGTCACGCATCATAGCTGCTGCTTCCTGCAGCGTCTGGTCTTCCCTGACGCACTGCGCGTTGGGGGTCATGAATTCACGTACGACGCTCATTAGTACTCCTTCATCGGTTAGGGTTCGACGCAGGGGCCTCGGCTCCGGCGCCGATGCTGCCAGCCTACGCCCGGGCAAACCTGCTGACTAGGTTCGCGGAAGACCGGTTGGACGGGGTTAAGACCCGGAAACATGGATTTCACATCGCGAAAACTAATTTCCAGAAAAGTATGGCGCAGCCCACATTCCGGTGCTAACCTCGATCTTGCCAAAGGCGGGCACCCGGGCTTCGGGAAGCTATCTACCAGGCGCAACTTAACCTTCACAGCACATGCTGAAGCCTGGTAACCGTCGCATCTGGTTCTACTGGTCCCGCACGGGGTACCGGCTTCCAAGCAAAGGGAGTCGCATCATGAGTACCACCGTCACGGCCGAACAACATTTGGCCAGATCCATCCAGCTGGCAACGGCCAACGTCCTGAACAGCGGCGGCCCTTTTGGCGCCGTGATCGTCACGCAAGACGGACAGTCGTTCGACGGCGTCAACCGGGTCACTGCCGACAACGATCCCACCGCCCATGCCGAGGTCACGGCCATCCGCAGAGCATGCCGGGAGCTAGGCACCTTCGATCTCAGCGGTGCCGTCCTCTACACCAGCTGCGAACCATGCCCCATGTGCCTGGCCTCAGCACTCTGGGCTCGGATTGACAGGGTAGTCTTCGCTGCCGACCGCCATGACGCCGCATCCGTAGGCTTCGACGACGCCGTCTTCTACGAGTACTTCGAAAACCAGGACCGGGACTCCCTGATGCCGGTGGCCAAACTGGAGCTTGTCGATTCCCTGGCTCCCACACCGCTGGAGCCCTTCAACACCTGGAACACGCTCGAATCCAGGATCGATTACTAGGGACCGGTGGCTGACATGACTATCCTTGACCGCTCCCACGAGGAGCATCCGGCTCCATCGCCCCGCACCGCCCAGCCGGGATCAGGCGCGCCCAAGCTGCCGGCGTCGAACATTGCACTGGACCGGTTCTTCCAGGTCACCCGGCGCGGCTCCACCCTGGCCCGCGAATTCCGTGGCGGACTGGTCACTTTCTTCACTATGGCCTACATCGTGATCCTGAACCCGCTGATCCTTGGCGGTTTCAGCGCGGAGAATGCGCCCGCGGACGTTGCGGGAGGCTGGCTGTCAGCCGCCCAGATCGGCGCGGTCACGGGACTGACAGCCGGCATCATGACCATCCTTTTCGGGCTTGTGGCGAACCTCCCGTTCGGACTGGCCGCAGGGCTGGGAATCAACTCGTTCCTGGCCGTTTCCGTGGTCCACGAAGTCACGTGGCCCGAGGCAATGGGGCTGGTGGTAATCAATGGACTGCTGATAGTGCTTTTCGGGGTCACCGGCGCCCGCACTGCCATCTTCCGGGCCGTTCCCAAGGAGCTCAAGGCCGCGATCACGGTAGGGATCGGCCTGTTCATCGCCTTCATCGGCTTTGTGGACTCCGGCTTCATCCGGCCGACGGCGGGCGGTCCGCCCGTCCAGCTGGGCAATGACGGGTCCATCACTTCAATCCCTACCCTCGTTTTCGTGGTGGGCCTGCTGGCCATGGGCATCCTGGTTGCACGGAAGGTCCAGGGCGGCCTGCTGATCGGTATTGTGGCCACCACCGTGCTGGCCGCCGTGGTGGAAGCGGCCCTGAAGCTCGGCACCGCCAGTGCCACCAACCCCGGCGGCTGGCACCTGAACACCCCGGTGCTGTCGGGGCAGCTCGTGTCCGCCCCTGACCTGGGACTGGTCGGCCATTTCGACATGTTCGGCGCCTTCGGCAGGATCGGCGGGCTCGCCGCCACCATGCTGGTGTTCACGCTGGTGTTCACGAACTTCTTCGATGCCATGGGCACCATGACCGGGCTGGCCAAGAGCGCCGGCCTGGCACATAAGGACGGCACCTTCCCGCGCCTCAAGTCAGCCTTCATCGTCGAGGGCTTCGGCGCCGTGGCCGGCGGGGCAACCTCGGGATCCTCCAATACTGTCTACATTGACTCCGCCGCCGGAATCGGCGAGGGCGCCCGCACCGGACTCGCGTCCGTGGTCACGGGAGTGCTCTTCCTGGGCTCCATGTTCCTCACCCCGCTCACCAGCGTGGTTCCGCTGGAAGTAGCGGCAGCGGCACTGGTGGTGGTGGGGGCAATGATGATGGCGCAGATCCGCGAGATCAAATTCAGTAAGTTCTCCGTGGCCCTGCCCGCCTTCCTCACGATCGTCACCATGCCCCTGAGCTACTCGATTGCCAACGGCATTGGTGTGGGCTTCGTGTCCTGGGCCATCATCGGAGCGGCCTCGGGCAAGGCGAAAAAGATCCATCCCCTTATGTGGGTGGTGAGCGCCGGGTTCCTGGTCTACTTCGCCCGCGGTCCGATCAACGTCCTGCTCGGCGGCTGACCGTCGGAACCGCCCCTCGTCCCTATCAGGGCCCATGCTTTCCCCGGACCCCGATAGGAACGACAATATGGAAATCACCACAGCGACGGAAAAAGGAGAGCCGCCATGCTGGACCTGATCCCTTCGCTCAGCGGCTGGACGTCGGTCGCCACGGGCCAACGCTTTGCCATTGCCACTATTGTGTCCGCGACAGGCTCGGCGCCCCGGCCGGTGGGGACGTCCATGCTGGTCTCCGAGTCAGGGTCCGTCCTGGGCAGCCTGTCCGGCGGCTGCGTGGAAGGAGCCGTGGTGGCGGCCGCCCTGGAATCAATCGACGACGGCGGCATCCGCCGTGAAAGGTTCGCGTTCAGCACCACCGATGCGTTCGCCGTCGGTCTGACCTGCGGCGGCGAGCTTGACGTGCACATTGAACCTGCCGGTCCGGACGGGACCCACGGATCCCCGTCCGTGGCCGGACTTCAGCGGCTGGCTTCCAGCGGAGCCTCGGAGCCTTTGGCACTGATCCGCCGCATAGACTCCAACGGCTCCGGCCTGGTGACAGTGGCGGATCCGGCCACATTTGTGGTCACCGGCTCTGCGGAAATTGCCCGGCTCCTGGGGCTGGACGCGGACCTGCACCCGCAGCCCTCCGATACGGCTGCGGCGATGCTGGCAGCTGCCGCCCAGCTCGAACCGCTGCTGCATGGCGGCCGGACCGGGCTGGTGCGTCTCGCGCCCGCCGGCATGTGTGTTGGAGATGAACCGATCACCCTGCTGGTGGAGAGCCGGCTGCCGGCTCCCCGGATGCTGGTATTCGGCGCGAACGACTTCAGTGCCGCCCTGCTGCCGGCCGCCAGGCTGCTCAGTTACCACGTGACCCTCGTGGATGCACGGCCGGCCTTCGCCTCGCAGGAGCGCTTTTCCTCTGCCCATGAAGTGGTCATCGAATGGCCGCACCGGTACCTGGCGGGCGAATCGGCTGCCGGGCGGGTGGACGCCCGAACGGTGCTCTGTGTCCTCACTCATGACCCCAAGTTCGACATCCCGCTGCTGGAAACTGCCCTTGCACTGGATGTCGCATTCGTCGGCGCGCTCGGGTCCCGGCGCAGCCACCTCCACCGCGTCGATGCCCTCCTGGAGGCCGGCGTGCGCCCTGAGCGGATCGCAGCGCTGCATTCACCCCTCGGCCTGGACCTGGGTGCGGTTACTCCGGCGGAGGTGGCGGTCTCCATCACCGCCGAGATCATTGCGGCCCGCAACCCCACAGCGTCCCATGTCCCGCTCCAGGCGACCTCCGGACCCATCCATAGGAGCTCTATCAGCAACCCGATCCCGACGGCCAACCCGGACCCGATCAGCAGCGGCCCTGCCAGCGAAGCCGCCCCGGCCCACGCCGCAGGGCAGGAGACCGCGTGGACATGAACACCATCGAGGCTGTGGTCCGAACCACGGATCCGGCCGACTGGCGCCCCGGCGATGCCTGGCTGGCCGGCGGCACGGTCCTGTTTTCCTATGGCAGCTACGCGTTCGGAGCCGAACCGCTGAAACGCCTGCTGGACCTGGGCTCGGCAGGCTGGCCGGCGGTAACAGTGTCAGACGGAACAAGCGGCGAAGGAACAAGCGGCGCAGGAACAACTGGCGCAGGGATCGAGCTTGCCGCCACCTGTACTGTCGCGGAACTTTATGCCCTTCCCGATACCCTGTCCTCGAATCCGGCCGGGCCCGATCCGGAATGGCCGGGCCTGGACTTGATCCGGCCGTGCTGCGACTCCTTTGTTGCCTCCTTCAAGGTCTGGAACATGTCCACCGTGGGCGGCAACCTCTGCACGTCGCTGCCCGCAGGGCCCGTGATTTCCCTCTGCGCCGGGTTGGACGGGGTTGCCACCATCCTCGGACCCGGCGGCACCAGCCGGACAGTGCCGGTGGCCGACTTCGTGACAGGGGACGGACAAAACTGCCTGGCACCCGGCGAACTGCTGCGCAGCATCCACCTCCCGGCGTCGGCCCTTGCCTCCCGGGTGGCGTTCCGCCGCCTCTCGCTGAGCAACCTGGGCCGGTCAGGAGTGCTGCTGATTGGACGGCTCGACGGCGGTGCATCCTTGGTCCTGACCGTCACCGCCGCGACCAAACGCCCCGTACAGCTCCGCTTCGAAGGGATGCCGGATGCCGCCTCCCTGGTGACAGCCCTGGACGAAGCCATTTCCGGCACCGTGTACCACGACGATATCCATGGGCTTCCTGCCTGGCGGCGGGACATGACCTACCGCTTGGCCGAGGAGATCCGGGCGGAGCTTGCAACAGCTGACGCCAGCGTTCCTGCCCGGGTTTCCGGGGATTTCTGGCCGCCAGCGCCACGCAAAGCATCGGGACAGCACACCACTGCACCGCAGGAAGGGGCCTGATGGCCATCGACATCAACGGCGCTCCGGCCCAGGCGGCGCCGCGCCCCGGTCAATGCCTGCGGACTTTCCTCCGTGAGCAAGGCAACCTGGGCGTCAAAAAAGGCTGTGACGGCGGCGACTGCGGAGCCTGCACCGTCCACGTTGACGGCATGCCGGTGCACAGCTGCATCTACCCCGCTGTCCGGGCCGACGGGCACGCCGTCACCACCATCGAAGGCCTGGCAGATGCCTCCGGCGTTGCGGGCGGGGAACTGCATCCGATGCAGCAGCAGTTCCTGGAGCGCCAGGGCTTCCAGTGCGGCTTCTGCACGGCCGGGATGCTGATGACAGCCGCCACCTTCACCCCGGACCAGAAGGATGACCTGCCCAGAAACCTGAAGGGCAACCTGTGCCGCTGCACGGGATACCGGGCCATTGAGGACGCTGTCTGCGGGCACGCCGGCCACCCTGATCCGGCCGGACCCGGGTCCGGGATCGCAGGGGAAGGCCAGCCGGAACCACGCCGCGGCCAACTCGGTGATGATGCCGCAGCCCCCGCCAGCCTCGCGATTGTCACCGGAGCGGCCCGCTACACGCTCGATGTTCCTGCCAATCAGCTCCAAGGGCTGCTGCACCTGAAACTCCTTCGGTCGCCGCACGCCAACGCCCGCGTGCTCAATATCAACACCCAGGCGGCGCTGAAAGTGCCCGGCGTGGTGGCGGTGCTCACGCACCAGGACGCCCCGGCGCAGCTGTTCTCCACGGCGCAGCACGAGCTTTATACAGACGATCCGGATGACACCCGGGTGCTGGATGATGTTGTCAGGTTCATTGGACAGCGGGTCGCCGCCGTCGTGGCGGAATCGGTGGCTGCGGCGGAAGCCGGCGTCCGGGCACTCGAGGTGGAGTACCAGGAGCTGCCCGCCGTGTTCACCCCGCAGGAGGCCGTGCTGCAGGGCGCCCCACTCGTGCACGGCGACAAGGACAGCCAGACCGCCAGGATCGCCAGGCCGGACGGGAACGTCGTAGCCGAACTGCACTCCGAACTTGGAAGCGTCGCGGATGGCTTCGCAGCCGCGGACTTCATTCACGAACAGACGTACCAGACGCAGCGGGTTCAGCATGTGGCGCTGGAAACGCACGCATCGATCGCGTCCGTGGACAAGGACGGCAGGCTGCAGGTGCGCACATCCAGCCAGGTCCCGTTCCTGGTCCGCCGGACCCTGTGCCGGGTCTTCGGACTGCCAGAGGAGAAGGTCCATGTGGTGGCCGGACGTGTGGGCGGGGGCTTCGGCGGCAAGCAGGAAGTGCTCACGGAAGACATCGTGGCGCTCGCAGCAATGAAACTGGGCAGGCCCGTCCAGCTTGAACTGACCCGGACCGAGCAGTTCACCGCCACCACCACCCGGCACCCCTTCACCATACGGCTCAAAGCGGGCACCAGCTCCGAAGGCCGGCTGACGGCACTTCAGCTGGACGTCCTGACCAACACCGGCGCATACGGCAACCACGCACCCGGCGTGATGTTCCATGGCTGCGGCGAATCGCTGGGCGTGTACAAATGCGCCAACAAGAAAGTGGATGCCCGTGCCGTGTATACCAACACGGTGCCCTCCGGAGCGTTCCGCGGCTACGGCCTGAGCCAGATGATCTTCGCCATCGAATCCGGCATGGACGAGCTCGCTGTGGGCATCGGGATGGACCCGCTGGAATTCCGGCGCCTGAATATGGTGCGGGAGGGGGACCATATGCTGTCCACCCATCCGGAGCCCGAGGAGGACGTCCACTACGGCAGCTACGGCCTGGACCAGTGCACAAACCTGGTCCGGGACGCGCTGGAACGGGGCCGCGAACGTTATCGCGCCGCCGGGCTCGACGACCTGGGACCTGAGTGGACCACAGGCGAAGGGACTGCGCTGTCCATGATCGACACCGCACCGCCGCGCGGCCACTTTGCCCATTCGAAGCTCCGGCTCCTGCCGGACGGCAGCTACCAGGCCGACGTCGGCACTGCGGAGTTCGGCAACGGCACCACCACAGTGCACGCCCAGCTCGCGGCCACAGCGCTGTCCACGGAGGCCTCCCGGGTCGCTGTGCGGCAGTCGGACACGGACCTGATCGAACACGACACAGGGGCGTTCGGATCGGCGGGAACTGTAGTTGCAGGCAAAGCGACGCTCGCGGCAGCAGAGGAACTCGCAGTCCGCATCCGGGCGTTCGCTGCCGGAATCCGCCAGGTCCAGTCGTCGGGCTGCATCCTCGACGGCGACTCCGTCATCTGTGAGGGAACTCCCGTCCCGCTGTCGGAACTCGCGCAGGCGGCCGCGGATGCCGGCGTCGAACTGGCGGCGGAAGGACGATGGGGCGGCACGCCGCGGTCCGTCGCCTTCAACGTGCACGGCTTCCGGGTTGCGGTGAACCGCGGCACCGGCGAGCTGCGGATCCTGCAGAGCGTCCAGGCCGCGGACGCCGGGGTAGTGGTCAATCCGAGGCAGTGCCGCGGCCAGATCGAGGGCGGCATCGCGCAGGCCCTGGGTGCTGCACTGTACGAGGAAGTGGTGGTGGACGACGGCGGCCGGGTGACCACGGACATCCTGCGGCAGTACCACATTCCAACCTTTGCGGACGTGCCGCGGAGCGAGGTGTACTTCGCCGATACCAACGACAAAATGGGCCCGCTGGGAGCGAAGTCCATGAGTGAAAGCCCCTTCAACCCGGTGGCCCCTGCACTGGCGAATGCCATCCGCGATGCTACAGGCGTCCGCTTCGCCGAGCTGCCCATCGCGCGGGACAAGATCTACCTTGGCCTCAGGAACGCCCCTTCTTAAGGCAACGCGGGGTCACTTAAGGCCGATGTTGGGGCCCGGCATAGGCGTTAAGTGACCCCGCGTTGCAGTGTGGAGGCCATATAGTCGTGGAATGGAACAGCGCATATTAGGCAAGACCGGACGCAGCGTCTCTGTTGTGGGACTGGGAACCTGGCAGCTCGGCGCCGACTGGGGGAACGTGGACCAGCGCCAGGCCCAGGAAATCCTTGCCGCCTCCGTGGAAGCAGGTGTGACGTTCTTTGACACGGCCGATGTCTATGGCGACGGCCGCAGCGAGCAGGCCATCGGGAGGTTTCGGAAGGACAATCCCGGGCTTGACCTGACCGTGGCAACCAAGATGGGCCGCCGGCTGGAGCAGCTTCCCCAGAACTACAACTTGTCCAACTTCCGCCAGTGGGTGGACCGCTCCCGGCACAACCTGGACACGGACAGCCTCGACCTCGTCCAGCTGCATTGCCCGCCCAGCCCCGTCTACAGCAACTCAGAGGTGTACGACGCGCTGGATACCCTGGTGTCCGAGGGGGCCATCCGGAACTACGGCGTCAGCGTGGAGCGGACTGATGAGGCCCTCGAAGCGATCCGCCACGAGGGAACCGCTTCCGTCCAGATCATCCTCAACGCCTTCCGGCTCAAGCCGCTGGACGAGGTCCTGCCTGCTGCGAAGGCAGCAGGCGTGGGTATCATCGCCCGGGTGCCGCTGGCCTCAGGCCTGCTCTCCGGCAAATACTCGAAGGACACGTCCTTCGCCGAGAACGACCACCGCAATTTCAACCGCACGGGAGCCTCGTTCGACGTCGGCGAGACGTTCTCCGGGGTGGACTACGAGTTGGGACTTAAAGCCGTGGCCGAGTTCGAGCAGCTCGTGCCGCCGGGCACGGGCACTGCACAGGCGGCTATTGCCTGGATCGCCGCCCAGGACGGCGTCACCTCCGTGATCCCCGGTGCCCGCAACGCGAAACAGGCCAAGGAGAATGCTGCGGCCGCCGATGTGGTCCTTGGTGAAGAGTTCGACGCCGGCGTGCGGTGGATCTACGACCACTATTTCCGCGAGGCCATCCACCCCCGTTGGTGAAACTGCTACGAACGCTCCTGCAGCAGGTGCATCTGCTCCGGGGTGTCGATGTCCTCGCCTGTGGACTGGTCGCTGCAGTCCACCTGGTCCACGAGTCCGGGGTGCGTCCGGAGGAATAGGCGCGCGCCGGCGTCGCCCTCTATGGTGCTTTCCACTGCGGCGCGAAGGGTGGCATCTATCAGCAGGGGATGCCCGCGCCGCATGCCCCCAGGCTGGCCGCCGTCCTGATACGCGGCGGCGGTAATCCTGCCTGGCCGATGGACGGCCAGGAGTCGTCCGACGGTGCGGGCAGTGAGGCCCGGCTGGTCCACGAGCGCCACCAGGAGATGGTCTGCCGGATCCGCGGACCTGGATCCCAGGAGGAAGGAACTGCCCATCCCGGAGGGCCAGTCCTGGTTCACCACCGTTCGGTAGCGGTCAAGATGGGCAGTGGCGCTGACGTCCGCCGCCCTGGCCCCGAGCACCACCAACACTTCACGACAGCCACCGTCCAGAAGCGCGTCGGCGACGGCTTCCACCAGGGGGCGGCCACGGTAGGGAAGCAGGGCCTTTGGTCCCATGCCCAGGCGCGTCCCCGCGCCGGCAGCAAGCACTACGCCGGTGGTCCTGGTCTGGCTGGCGTTCCCCATAGGATCACACTATCCGAGTCCTTTCGTCATGAACTTAGTCATTGAACGCCATCCCCCGATTTCATATGTCGAGAAAACTTCTTGCTAATCGAGATTAGCTAGGCTGTGGCTACCAGCCAATTGTGACTGTGACACAAAGGAGCGAGCACGTGACCAGCAACAAGGAAACCGCAAGGGTGGCAGTGGTCACCGGGGCCGGCTCGGGCATAGGCAGGGCCGTCTCCCGGCTGATGCTCGCCGAGGGCTATCGCGTTGCCCTTGCCGGACGGCGCGAAAACCAGCTGCTGGAGACGGCGGACGGGCATGCGCAGGCGCTGACGGTGACGTGTGACGTCACCAAGCCCGACGACGTCGAGCACCTTTTCGAAGCTGCGCTCCAGCGGTGGGGGAGGGTGGATGTCCTGTTCAACAATGCGGGGATCTTTGGTCCGGCGGCATCCGTCGACGAGATCAGCCTGGACGACTGGAACGCCACCCTTGCCGTCAACCTCACGGGGTCGATGTTGTGTGCCGCTGCGGCGGTACGGGATATGAAGGCGCAGGATCCGCAGGGCGGCCGGATCATCAACAACGGCTCCATCTCGGCCCATTCGCCGCGACCCCGGACGGTCGCTTATACGGTCACCAAGCATGCGATGACGGGACTGACCAGGAGCATAGAGCTGGACGGCCGCGGCTTTGGCATCACGTGCGGTCAGATCGACATCGGCAATACGGCCACCGAAATCATGGACACCATCGGTGTGGGCTCCGGCGCCCTGCAGCCCGACGGGAGCCGCCGCATTGAACCCATGTTCCCGGTGGAGGACGCTGCGCGTGCCGTGCTGCTGATGGCCGGCATGCCTGCCTCAGCAAGTGTCGGTTCCCTGGTCGTTACTGCCGCCGGGATGCCCTTCATCGGGCGCGGCTGAATCGGCCACTCCTAAATTCCATAATATGGAATTACATTTTCCTCTTGCGGAAATATGTGACCGGGGTTACTTTTGGAAAAGACCCCGGTCCGGGGCTGTTCCCGATTGATAGGTACAGATCAATGAAGATCCCAGATCCCGCGGCGCTGAAGGCGAGTTCGGCGCCGCTGAAGAAGAAGCCCCTGTACAGGTCGCTCTTCTTCCAAATTCTGATCGCCGTCGTGGCAGGTGTTCTCATCGGACATTTCTGGCCGGACCTTGGTTCGCAGCTGAGGCCGCTGGGCGATGGATTTATCCAGCTCATCAAGATGATCATCGCGCCGCTGATTTTCCTCGTGATTGTCACGGGCATCTCGGCCGTAGGCGACGTCAAGGCGGTCGGAAGGGTAGGCGTCAAGGCTCTCCTGTACTTCACCGCGGCCACCCTTTTCGCACTGGTCTTCGGGCTGGTCGTAGGCAACATCGTCCAGCCCGGTGCCGGGCTGAACATCGATCCCAACACCCTGTCCCAGGATGCCCTCACCGCGAAAACGGGCACCACGCCGCCCAAGGACGCCGCCCACTTCATCCTGGACATCATTCCCACCAGCGTCATCGGCGCCTTTGCGAGCAACAGCCTGCTGCAGGTCCTCTTCTTCTCGGTCTTCTTCGGTTCGGCCATCGTCGTCGTCGGCCGTGAGCGCTGCATGCCTGTCATCAGCCTCATGGAGACAGTCCTTGAGCTCATTTTCAAGATCATGTCCTGGATCATGAAGGTGGCACCCATCGGTGCCTTCGGCGCCATGGCGTTCATCATCGGCCAGTATGGCCTCGGCACGCTGGGCACCTACGCCAAGCTGATCGCCGCATGTTATGGAGCCGCCATCATCTTCATCGCGCTGCTGTTCATCGTGGCCTGGAGTTTCGCCCGCGTTCCGCTGTGGCAATTCCTCAAGTACACGCGTGAGGAGTTCCTGCTCGCCCTCGGCACCGCCTCCACCGAAGCCGTGATGCCGCGCATCATGACCAAGCTGACCAATGCGGGCTGCTCACGTGCCACCACCGGACTGGTGGTCCCCACCGGGTACTCCTTCAACCTCGACGGCGCCGCGATCTACCTGTCGATCTCGCTCCTCTTCCTCGCCCAGGCCTTCGGCCACAACCTAGACCTTGGCCAGCAACTGGCGGCACTGGGCGTGCTGCTCCTGACGTCCAAAGGCATGGCCGGCGTTCCGGGCTCCTCGTTCCTGGCGCTGTCCGCCACGGCCGCAGCACTCGGCATTTTCCCGGTTGCCGGAGTCGCACTGCTGCTCGGCGCGGACCGCCTGATGGATTCGATGCGTGTGGTGGTGAACCTCCTGGGCAACTGTGTTGCCACTTTCGTGGTCTCCACCTGGGAAGGCCAGTTCGACCGCAGTGTGATGGTCAGGGCTTTCCGGGGCGAAATCACCAACCACGATTCCGCGATCATGCTCGGTGTCGAGGACGACTTCGAGGACCAGGAGCTGGAACGCATCAGCGGCGGGCAGCAGCCGTCCCCCAAGTTCCGGGGCGGCCCGAACCCGGATGAGATCCCTGAATTCCAGATGAGCAGGCCCGCTCCTGCTTCCGTGCCGGAGGCGCCTCCGGCACCGGCGGGACGCGAGTAAGTTTCCCTCCTCATGGAACCCCGTCCTGCCAGGGCGGGGTTCCTTGCGTCCGGCCCTAGAGCGGCAGCAGTCCGGAGAGGTCCGCGCGCAGCCCCGATGCCGCCACCCGCCCGGCCGCCACGGCGTCTGCCCAGCTCAACTGGCCGCTCACCATTGCCAGCCAGGTGCCGGCGTCGCACTCAATGACGTTGGGGGGAGTTCCGCGTGTGTGGCGGGGGCCCTCCACGCACTGGGTGACACCGAACGGCGGCACACGCACTTCCACGGAGTTGCCCGGTGCCCGAGCGGTCACTTCTTCCAACGAGTACCGGACGGCGGTGGCGGTGACGCTGCGGGGGACAGGATCGTTCGACGCCGAACGGGCGGCTTCCTGCCAGGCGGCCAGTGCCGCCATCCCTTCTTCGACGCCAATACGACGGCGGGCTATCGCCATGCGGCCGGCCTCCCTTCAAAACGGGGTTGGGACAGTCCCTGATAGATCAAGGTCAGTCGAGCAGTGCGGACACTGCCGGGCCCAGGCGGATCTTGCCGACCGGCCGCCCGCCGCCCAACACGGGTTCAACCACTTTTTCCAGGACGCTGGAGACACCGGGGATGTCCACCGCTCCGGCTGCGGCCAGGAGCGTCAGCCCCACCAGGGAGGTGGCTCGGAGGTTGCCGTCCAGCACCTTAACGGCAACGGACACGCCCTGCGGAGTGGCCATCGCCAGCACTCCCTCAGCGCCGATCTTCGCGATGATCCCCAGCTCGTCCATCACTATGGTGTTTGACTCGCCAGCGCCCTGGACCGCCCACGGGTAGTCGAGCATGGAGGTGGCAATGGTGGCGGCGCGGGCGTTGGAGTTCCCGTCAGCGGGAGCCTTGGCCAGCAGTGAAAACGCGCGGGCCAGTCCAAGGAGCGAAATTGCTGCCACAGGGGCGCCGCAGCCGTCGATGCCAAGGTGGGCAATCCGTTCGCCGGCGTATTCTTCAATCACGCTCCGGACGCGCTGCTGCAGCGGGTGGTTTGGCTCAAGGTAGCTGTGGGTGTCCCAGCCGTTTTCCATGCATGCCCAGAGGAAGGCGGCGTGCTTGCCGGAACAGTTGAAGGCGAGTTTGGATTTGCCGCGTTCGGAACGGACCAGCCAGTTCCGGGCTGTCTCGTCTTGCGGCCAGGCAGCCGGGCATTGCAGCTGGTCCTCCCGGACGCCCGCGGCTTTGAGCATTCCCTCCACCACGTCCATGTGGTCCAGGGAGCCCACATGGCTGGCACACGCAAGTGCCACCTGGGCGCCGCGCAGAGGAACGCCCGACTGCATCGAGGCGAGGGCCTGCAGGGGCTTGAGTGCGGACCGGGCGTAGATGGGGGTAGTGATGTCTCCCAGTTCCGTGACCACGGTGCCATCGGCGGCCAGGACTACAGCCGAGCCGACGTGCCGTGACTCCACAAAACCGCTGCGTTCCACCACGGCCAGTTCGACGGCGGAGTCCACGGTAAAAGGTGGCATGGGGGTTGTGTGGCATGAAGCCAGTCTAGGGGCCCTGAACTCGAATCCCCGGCTACTCCACGGTCACCATGACGGCCTGCCAGCCGGAGGCGCCGTCGGGTACCGGGTCGGCACGCCTGTCTGTCTGCACCTCACCGGTTCCGTCGGTGGCGCGGACCCTGATGTAGTGCTGCCCGGAGGTTGCTTCCCAGTCGAAGGACCACTGCCGCCACGTGACCAGTGATGCCTCAGCGGACAACACGGCCCGGGCCCATTCGCCGTTGTCGATCTGGACTTCCACCATGGTGATGCCGCGGGTCTGTGCCCACGCCGTGCCGCCGATCGCAACCCGTCCGGCCTGTACCCTGGCGAACGGTTTCGGCACCTCCACCCGGGCCATGGTCTTAATGGGACCGCGCTCTGACCAGCCGCGCCGCGTCCAGTAGGCCTTGCTGTCAGCGAAGCGTGTCACCTCAAGGTCCACCAGCCATTTGGTGGCCGAGACGAACCCGTACAAGCCCGGCACCACCATGCGCACGGGGTATCCGTGTTCCAGCGGAAGCGGCTCACCGTTCATGGCGATGGCCAGCATGGCGTCCCGGTCATCCTGCAGGACCTCCAGCGGCGTGGAGGCACTGAAGCCGTCCACCGACGTCGAAAGCACCATGTCTGCGCCGTCCCTGGGGCCTGCCCGCTTGAGCACCTCGCGGATCGGCAGCCCCAGCCATCGTGCGTTCCCGGCGAGGTTTCCGCCCACCGGATTGGAGACACAAGTAAGGGTTACATGGGATTCGATGAGGTCGGCGTCGAGCAGGTCCCGGAACGTGAGGCGGACCTCCTGTTCAACGAGGCCATGCACCCTCAGTTCCCACTCCTCGACATTTATTTCGGGAACGCTGAGCGCTGTGTCGATCCGGTAAAAGTCGCCGTTGGGCGTCAGCCAGGGCGTCACGCCGGCCACCGGGGACTGTACTCCGGCCGGCACGGGCGGGGCTGATCTCCGCGGGTCGGGCAGCCGCAACGCCTCCCGGGCCGAGGCGATGTTGCTCCTGGCCGTACTGAGCACGCGGCCGCCTGTGGCAGCGATTCCCGCGGCTGTGGCGGTGATGCTGACGGCGGCGAAGAATCCACGGCGGCTCGTGGCTGGCCGTTCCGGGTCCTTTGCCGCCGTGTCCGCGGGCGCGTCGGGCCACGCACTAAGCCTCCGCAGGGGCCTGACCAGGAGCTGCAGCACCATCAGCCCGGCCAGCGTGCCCGCCAGTGTAGGGATGGCATCCAGCGGCCTGACGCCGGCGCGCGTCACCACACTGGCCACCATCACCGCGCCCATCAGCAGCACACCCGCTGCACCAAGCACCGGCCAACGGTAGGCCACCACACCCAGCACGCATGCCAGGAGGAAAATGGTCAAACCCATGCCCGCAAACAGCACGGCCTTGTCCTGAGTGCCGAACGTGGCAATGGCGAAATCCTTCATCCACGGCGGCGTGAAGTCGATGAACGTGGATCCGAGGGCAATGACGGGCGTGGCCCGTGCCGTGAAGAACGCCCCCGTCAGTTCCGCGACGGACAGGACGACGGCGGCAGCCGCCACCCCGGCCAGCGCTGCCATGGCCGTGGGACCCTTGAGCCAGTTCATCAGCTTCTTCATGCCGCTGGTTCGTAGCTGCTGCCACGGCGGATTGTTCCGGCTGCATTTTGGATGTACTGGTTTTTGATGCACGGGCTCCTGTCCGACGAAACCTCGGCGGGGACCCAGCTTAGGAGCCAGCCGGGTGCACAAAGTACGCTTGGAGACTGTGAAGGTACTCGTCATCGGCCCCGGAGGCCGCGAACACGCCATTGTCCGCTCCCTGCTCGCCGACCCCAACGTGTCCGAGGTCCATGCAGCTCCCGGCAACGCCGGCATCAGCAAGCTGGTTCCCACCCACGACATCAACGGCAATGATCCTGATGCTGTGGCGGCCCTGGCCACCAAGCTGACCGCGGACCTGGTGGTTGTAGGCCCTGAGGCTCCGCTTGCCGCGGGGGTGGCCGACGCCGTCCGCGCAGCCGGCATCCCGGTGTTCGGGCCCAGCAAGGCCGCCGCGCAGCTGGAGGCCTCCAAGGCCTTCGCGAAGGAAATCATGGCCGAAGCCGGAGTTCCCACGGCCATGGCCATGGTCGCAGCCAGCGCTGAGGAAGCAGCCTCGGCCCTGGACACTTTCGGTGCGCCTTTCGTGGTGAAGGACGACGGCCTGGCTGCCGGCAAGGGTGTGGTGGTCACCAATGACCGCGAGGAAGCCCTGGCCCACGCCCAGGCGTGCTTCGACGCGGGCGGGACCGTGGTGATCGAGGAATTCCTGGACGGGCCCGAGGTCTCCATCTTCGTCCTGTGTGATGGCCGCAACACGGTGCCGCTGTCCCCGGCGCAGGACTTCAAACGGATCTTCGACAACGACGAAGGCCCCAACACCGGCGGCATGGGCGCTTACACGCCTCTTGAATGGGCTCCCGAGGGCCTGGTCCAGGAGGTCATCGACCGCGTGGCCCAGCCCACCGTCAACGAAATGGCCCGCCGCGGCACGCCGTTTGTGGGCGTGCTGTTCGTCGGGCTGGCCCTGACCTCCCGGGGTACCCGGGTCATCGAATTCAACGTCCGCTTCGGCGACCCCGAAACCCAGGCCGTGCTGGCCCGCCTCAAGACACCGCTCGGTGCGCTGCTGATGGCAGCCGCCAAGGGCGAACTGGACAAGGCGGAAGAGCTGCGCTGGTCAAAGGAAACGGCTGTCGCCGTCGTCGTCGCTTCAGAAAACTACCCGGGCACACCGCGAACCGGTGACCGTATCCGGGGACTGAAGAAGGTGGATGAGCTGGACGGGGTGCACGTAATCCACGCCGGCACCGCATTCGACGACTACGGCAAGGTGGTTTCCGCCGGCGGCCGGGTGCTCGCCGTGGTTGCCCTCGGCAGCGACCTCGTGGAAGCGCGCGAAAGGGCGTACGACGGCGTGGAGCTGGTTCAGCTGGAAGGCGCCCAGTTCCGGACGGACATCGGCGGCAAGGCGGCCCGCGGCGAGATCAAGGTGTCATCCAACACAACAGCCTCGCTGCCCGTGACGAAAACAAAGGCATAGCATGACTGAGAATTCATCCCCTGAACCGGCGGCCAGAACTGGCCTGAAGACCAAAACACTGGACCTGCCGGGCTGGAAGCACGTCTACTCGGGCAAGGTCCGCGACCTGTACGAGCCCGTCGACGAGTCCATCCGCGAGCAGGCCGGCCAGGACTGCGTGCTGGTGGTGGCGAGCGACCGCATCAGCGCCTTCGACCATGTCCTGGCGAGCGAGATCCCGGACAAGGGCCGCATCCTCACGCAGCTGAGCCTGTGGTGGTTCGACCAGCTGGACGTCATGCACCATGTGCTGGCATCCACGGTGGAGGGCGGAGTTCCCGCCGCCGTGGAAGGCCGGGCCATGATCTGCAAGAAGCTGGAGATGTTCCCCGTGGAATGCATTGCCCGGGGCTACCTCACCGGTTCAGGCCTTCAGGAGTACAAAGCCTCCGGTACGGTGTGCGGAATACCCCTTCCGCCAGGACTGGTGGACGGCTCCCGGCTGGAGAAGGCGATCTTCACCCCGTCCGCGAAGGCCGACCTGGGCGAGCACGACGAGAACATCACCTACGAGGCCGTGGTGGTCATGGTGGGGGACGACATCGCTGCACGGCTGAGCGAACTGACCCTGAAGATCTACAACACCGCCGAGGAAGTCGCCCGCGAACGCGGCATCATCCTGGCCGACACAAAGGTCGAGTTCGGCTACGACGCCGTGTCCGGCGCCATCACGCTGGGCGACGAGGTGCTCACCCCGGATTCTTCGCGCTTCTGGGACGCGGGCACCTACGAGCCTGGCAGGGCGCAGCCCTCATACGACAAGCAGTACGTCCGTGACTGGCTGACCTCGGCCGAATCGGGCTGGGACAGGAACTCGGACACGCCTCCGCCGGCGTTGCCCGAGGAGGTCATCAGCCGGACGCGCAGCCGCTACGTCGAGGCGTACGAAAAGCTGACCGGAAAAGCCTTCTCCTAGCCGGTCTTCCCGGCCGCGGCGGCGCGCTGCTGGGCGAGATTGATTTCCAGGACGGCGTCCAGTGCCTGCTGGACCCGGTCCTGGGCCCCGGCGGCACTGAAGGCTTTCTGCGCCTCCTTGAGGTAGACCAGTGCTTCCTCCGCCTCCCCGGCAGCCTTCAGGGATTTGCCCAGGAGGAGGGACACTTCCCCGGCCGTGTGCTTGGCCAGGGCGGCGCGTTCCGCGTGGATCTCGCGGAGCTTCTCGACTGCCGCCACGATATCGCCGGTGAGGTAAAGCCAGCGTGCGCGGATGAAAGCCACTTCCAGCTGGTCGGTCTTGTTCCCGCCCACGATGGAGAGCGCCAGTTCGGCGCGTTCGATGGATGACAGCGTCTCCGGCTCGACAATCCCCGAGGACAGGCGCACGGCCGCTGACGCCTTGTTGAAACGGGCCCACAGTTCGATGTCGTTGGCGGGGGAAAGCATCCGGGCCGCCCGCTCGTGGTACTTGATGCCCTCCGGGTAGTCATGGCGCATGAATGCCACGTTGCCGATGACCCAGGCCACTTCGCCTGCGAGCTGCGACATCGAATGCTCGTCCACCTGGTCGTTCATGTCCTGGCAGTACTTCCAGGCCTCATCCAGCCGGCCGCTTTCCGCCAGGGCTCCGATGAGGGCCCTGTGCGCGCCGATGATGAGCGTCGACCCTTTCTGGAGCTGGGCGCAGAGTTTCACGGCTTCCATGGCGTGGTCCACAGCCCTGCTCAACTGGCCCTGTCCCTGGTAGATCCCTGCGAGCATCTGGCGGGCGCGGACGGCAAGGCCAACAGACTCCGTGGCCATGGGGTGTTCAAGCAGGTGCTGCATGATCTTTTCGGCCTGCTGCCAGTTGCCCTGCTTGATCAGGCACTCGGCCTGCATGTAGGTCATGTTCCACCAGGCGCTGGTGTTCTTGCCCTCGAGGGCTATCTGAGCTGCAGTGGCCGCATGGCTTGCTGCGAGCGGGTAGTCCCGGAGATCCCAGGCCTGGCGTGCGTAGAGTCCGGCCAGGACGTACTCGGCGTCGCTGACCGAAATCGGCTGGCTCCAGGCCTCCAGCGCCTTGGGCGCCAGTTCCAGCCTGCGAGCGAGTTCCTCGATGACTTCGGCCGTCGGTTCGCGCCGGCCGGTTTCGAGCAGAGAAATATAGCTAGGGGAATACAGGTCCTTGCCCAGTTCAGCCTGTGTCAGCCCACGTTCGAGACGCTCCGCCCTGAGCTTCTCCCCGAATCCGTTGCCCACGGGACATCCTCCTTATTCCGGACAGTCTTTGTACTCAATGCTTGACAGTCCCTGTGGAAAACATTTTACAATGTATGTCAACAAGGACAGTGCTGACTTTGTAACGAATCCGACTCGTATTGAGGAACTTATATGTTGAAGAAGATTGCAGCCGCAGCCGTATTGGCTGGGGCCCTGGCGTTTTCTGCGGCGGCTCCGGCCGTCCTGTCTGCTGGTTCCATCGCTGATACCACCGGTGTCTCCGTAGCCGTAGGGAACTGGCCTGATCCCATGTCAAAGCCTGTCAAGGACAAGACAAAGGACAGCGGTACCACCTACACCACCTACGTCGGCAACTGGCCGGACCCAATGTAATAACTCCTCATAAGGAGGCGAGGCCCCGGAGCATGGTCATCCATTGCTCCGGGGCCGTTTCTTTGCCTGGATATGTTTGTCACATATTGATTACAGAACAATTCCGAGACAGCAAAAGAGGGCCTCCCGGGGGAGACCCTCTTACTGTTGGTCGGGATGACAGGATTTGAACCTGCGACCTCTTCGTCCCGAACGAAGCGCGCTACCAAGCTGCGCTACATCCCGATCCGCTGCAAAAGCAACTTTACAAGAATAGCCGATGCCCGGGCCGGATGCGAAATCGGCAGCCGCTGAATCTCCCTCGGGTCGGGGCGGTTGGCGGTGACATCCGGAGGGAAACGCAGGGTGACTTCCCGAGGGTGGGGAAACCCGGCTGGTGCGCTCAGACCAGGGAGTCCTTCCAAGCACCGTGGAGGTCCGCGAACCGCCCGCCGCCGCCGATCAGCTCCGCAGGGGTGCCGTCCTCCACCACCCGGCCGTCGTGGATCACGAGCACCCTGTCGGCAGTTTCCACTGTCGAGAGGCGGTGCGCGATGATGAGCGCCGTGCGCCCTCCGCCGCGGCCCCCGGCAGCCGGAGCAGAGGCTGACGTTGCCTGGAGGAGGCGGCCCAGGCCGGACTGGACCAGGCGCTCGGAGGGAATGTCCAGGGACGAGGTAGCCTCATCCAGGATCAGCACGGCCGGCCGGGCCAGGAACGCCCGCGCGAAGCTGATGAGCTGGCGCTGGCCCGAGGAGACCCGTCCGCCGCGCTTGTTGACGTCCGTGTCATAGCCTTCGGGAAGCTCGGTGATGAAGCCGTGAGCCCCCACTGCACGGGCCGCTTCCTCGATTTCCTCCCGGCTTGCCTCCGGGCGGCCCAGGGCTATGTTGTCCGCAACGGAGCCGCTGAAGAGGAACGCCTCCTGGGTGACCATGACAATGTTCCGGCGCAGGTCGGTGGTGCTGAGGTTGCGCAGGTCCACGCCGTCCAACGTCAGGGAGCCTGAGGAGACATCATAGAACCGGGCAATGAGCTTCGCCAGGGTAGATTTTCCTGCGCCGGTCTGGCCCACAAGGGCAACTGTCTGGCCCGCCGGGATGTGAAGGTCCATGGTGGGGATGATGACCGGACCGTCGCCGTAGCGGAACTCGACGCCGTTGAAGTCGATGGCTCCCCGGGCGTCTTTCATCGGCACCGGGTTCTTCGGCGGCCGCACGGTGGGGATCTCCTCAAGCAGTCCGGAGACCTTTTCCAGGGCCGCCTGCGCGCTCTGGAAGGAGTTGTAGAACATGGCCATCTGGTCCACCGGCTGGAAGAACCGCTTCGTGGACAGGATAAGCGCCCAGCAGCACGCCGACGGCCAGCTCGCCGCTGAGGACGCGGAAGCCGCCGACGAGCAGCACCACTGCCACGCAGACGTTGCCGATAAGGACCAGGCCGGGCTGGAAGATGCCGTTGAGGTTGATGGAGCGGACCGTCACCAGCCTGTAGTCCTCCGCCAGCTCGCCGTACTCCGCCGCGTTCTCGCGTTCCTTGCGGAAAGCCTTCACGGCCCGGATTCCGGTCATCGTTTCCACGAAGTGCACGATCAGCCTGGCCGAGACGACCCGGGACTGACGGAAGGCAATCTGGGAGTGCTTCTGGTACCAGCGGGACAGGAAGTACATCGGCACGCCGGCCGCCAGCACCAGGAACCCGCTCCGCCAGTCCAGGGCGAACACCGTGATGGCCGTGAAGATCATGAACAGGATGCCCGAGGCCAGGGAGCTGACGCCGGAGTCGAGCAATTCGCGCAGCGCTTCCAGGTCCGAGGTCTGCCGCGCGATGATCCGGCCGGAGGTGTACTTTTCGTGGAACTCCAGGCTCAGGCGCTGGGTGTGCCGAAAGACCCTGACGCGCAGGTCCAGCAGCATGGACTGGCTGAGCCGCGCGGTGGAGGTGACGTACAACGCGGTGAGTCCCGCCGTTGCGATGGCGGCGGCCAGGTAGCCGACTCCGGTCAGTACGAGCGGGAGGTTGTTGCCCGCCTTCAGCGCGGGGAGCGCGTGGTCGATGCCGAAGGCGATCAGTGCCGGTCCGGCCACCCGGGCCGCCTGCGAAAGCACGACCATGGCGAGGGTCAGCCAGAACCTGAGCCGCACAGGACGGATCAGGGAGCCTAGGAGGGCGAGCGACCGCCGTCGTACTGCCCTGCTGTCGCTTTTGCTGAGGTGGGCGTTGTCCTCGTTGGCGGTGCCGAAGGTTGCGTTGCTCATCGGTTGATTTCCTTCGCCTCGTCCTCGAGGGCTGATAGCTCCGAATCCAGCAGGTCGGAATCAAGGTCCCGGGGTTCCTGGTCCAGGCTGGCGATCACATAGCGGTAGTGGTGGTTTTCGGCCAGCAGTTCGGTGTGGGTTCCGACGGCGGTGATCCGGCCTTCCTCGAGCAGTGCCACCCGGTCCGCCAGAGCCACGGTCGACGGGCGGTGCGCCACGATCAGCGTGGTGGTGTCCTTCAGCACGTCCCGGAGGCGGGCCTCGACGAGTTCCTCGGTGTGCACGTCCAGGGCGGAGAGCGGATCATCCAGCACCAGGACCCGCGGCTTCGCGGCGATGGCGCGGGCCAGCGCAATCCGCTGGCGCTGCCCGCCCGAAAGGCTGAGGCCCTCCTCGCCGATGAGGGTGTCCACTCCCTCTGGCAGGGAGTAGGCGAACTGGGCCTGGGCGACGTCCAGCGCTTCGTCCAGGACGTCGTCATTGCGTTCCGGCGCCCCGAGCAGAACGTTGTCACGGACCGAATTGGAGAACAGCGTCGTGTCCTCAAAGGCGACGCCCACCACGCGGCGCAGCTCTTCGACGTCGAACTCGCGCACGTCCACGCCGTCGATGGTGATGGCTCCCTCGGTGACGTCGTACAGCCGGGGGACCAGCTGGATCAGTGCGCTCTTTCCGCTTCCCGTGATGCCCACCAGGGCCATGGTTTCCCCGGGCCGGATGTCCAGGCCGATGCCTTTGAGGATGGGCTTGTCCGGCGCGTCCTCAAACGCGAAGGTGGCGTTGTTGAAGGCCAGGGCGCCCCTGAGCTCCGCGGGCCTTGCGGGGTCAGGCGGGCTGGTGATGGTGTTGGCCGTGTCCATGACCTCGTAATGCCGGTCGACGGCGGTCTTGGCCGTGAGGGCCATGGCCAGCAGCATCCCGGAGAATTCGACGGGCGAGGCGATGACCGCCGCGGTGGCGAAGAAGGCCACCAGGGATCCGATGCTCAGCTCGCCGCTGGCGCAAAGCATCACGCCTGCCACCAGCCCGGCGCCAAGGGCCAGTTCCGGCAGCAGTGTGACCACCAGGGTGAAGGTCGCCTGGTGCCGGGCCTTGGAGATCTCCGTCTGGCGAAGTTCCTCGGCTTGCTCATTGAAGTTTTCCAGTGCCTCACGGCTGCGGCCGAAAGCCTTGAGCACCCGGATGCCGTGGACGGATTCCTCCACCGTGGTGGCGAGGTCCCCGGCCTGGTCCTGGCTGCGCCGTGCGACCTTGCTGAAGCGTGTCCGGAAGCGGAAGCTGGAGATCGTGATGGGCACGGCGGCGGCCAGGAAGATCAGGGCGAGCTGCCAGCTCATGGCGAACATCACGGCGATGCCGATGATCACCGTAAGCGTGGTGACTACCAGCATGATGGCGCCGAAGGCCATCCATCTCCGCAGGAAGTTCAGGTCAGTCATGGCCCGGGACAGCAACTGCCCTGAACCCCAGCGGTCATGGAAGGAGACCGTCAGGTCCTGCAGGTGATCATAAAGGGAGACCCGCATCCGGGTCTCCACCGTGGTTGCGGGGTTGATGACGAACTGCCGGCGAAGCGCTACCAGTCCTGCCTCGCCAATGCCGAGGATCAGGATCACGACGGCGGCAGCCCACACTGCCCCTGCATCGCCGCCGGGCTGGAGCGACTGGTTGATCAGCACCCGCAGCACCTGGGGGATGGTCAGTGCCAGGACGCTGGCCAGGAGTGCGGAGATGAGCCCCATGAAGAGCCGGGGGAGGATCGGCTTGACGTGGGGATAAAGACGTTTGACTGATGTGAAGAATGAAGTCTGCTTGGCCATGCCCGCTTCTCAAGCTCAGAACGAATAGTTTCCCGTAGCAACAACCCTATGCCATTGAGTGATAGCGTTCACAGAATCTCCGGACGTTTGAGAAGCTTTGCTACTTATTGCAATCCGCAATGAGCCCGGATGGAAGAGGCCTGGTTGCGCCTATTCGCGGGCGGTCAGAGTCAGCAGCACGGCTTCGGGTTTGCAGGCGATGCGGACCGGGGCGAAGCGGGAGGTGCCGATGCCGCCCGAGACGTTCACCGGCGTCGTACGTCCGTTGCTCTGCCAGTCGTTCAGGCCCTTTGCCCGCCAGGTTGGGATGTCACAGTTGGCCACTACGGCGCCGTAGCCGGGAATGCAGAGCTGCCCGCCGTGGGTGTGGCCTGCCAGCAGCAGGTCCGCGCCGTCCTCGGTGAAGTGGTCCAGCACCCGTTGGTACGGGGCATGGATGACTGCCACCCGCAGGTGCGGGTCCCCGTCCTGGTTCCTGGTGCCCTGGGGCCAGCCGGCATACCGCTCACGGTTCAGGTGCGGGTCATCCACCCCGGAGAAGTCGAAACGGATGCCCTTCAGGACCAGCGACTGGTTTCTGTTGGTGAGGTCCACCCAGCCGCCCATGCCGAAGCCTGCACGCAACCGCGACCAGTCCAGCTCGATGTTCTCTCGCCTGGCTTTTGACGGGCCCAGGAGGTAGGAAGCGGGGTTCCTGAGGCCTGGCGCGTAGTAGTCGTTGGAGCCCGGGACAAAAACGCCCGGGAATTCCAGGAGCGGACGCAGGGCCTTCAGCACCGGATCGACTGCCTTGACGTGACTGAGGTTGTCCCCGGTGTTGACCACCAGGTCCGGCCGCAGCGAGGCGAGGGACTCAAGCCACGCCGCCTTGGTGTCCTGGCCCGGGACAAAATGGATGTCGCTGAGGTGCAGGACCCTGAACGGGTCCTGTCCCGGGGGCAGGATGGGCAGCGTCTCCTCGCGGAGGACAAACTGGTTCTTCTCCCACAGCCCGTACCCGACGGCGGCAAGTCCGGCGGCCGTCCCGGCGGCAGCGGTGACGGCAAAGCCGCGCCCGATGTTCCGGACGCGGCTGGCAAATGCCGGGCTGACTACCATGCGCGGCTAGCCCTTGCCATTGCCGTTGTCATTCTTGCCGGCATCCGGAGACGGCTGCGTGGACGTTTGCGGAGCCGGAGTGGCCTGCGTTGTCGGCGAGGTGGGGCTGGTCTTGGCCGGAGTTCCGCTCACCATATTGGACGGCGGTGCAGGGAACGGGTTGGTGCCATAAGCCGGTGCAACCTGGGACATGTACTTGGAGAACATGGGCCCGGCGATCTGGTAACCGTCGATCGATGAGTAGAACTTGCCGTTAATGGTCAGGTTCTGACCAGGCCGGCTCTGATTGCCCAGCGGGTCGCCATACCAAGCTGCGGTGGCCAGCCCCGTCGTGAAACCAACCACCCAGGTGGATTCGTTGTAGTTCGACGTACCGGTCTTGGCCGCGATCGGGAAGCTCGTCTTCGTGGAGATTCGAGGCTGGATCAGAGAGCCCGATCCCCGGTTCAGGACTTCCTGCAATGCGTAGTTCACGCCGCGGGCAACCTCCGGCTTGATGGCATCACGGCAGCTGGTGGACTGCGCCGGAAGATCCTTGCCGGCCTGGTCAGTCACGGACGTGATGGCGATCGGCTCGCAGTACTTGCCGTCGTTGGCGAAGGTCGCAAAAGCACTCGCCATCGTGAGCGGTGCCGTCTGGGTGGAGCCCAGCAGGTTGGCGAGGATGGACATGTTGATCTTCGGGTTCGGAGTTCCATCCGAGTCCGGTAGTCCGCTGTGCAGCCCGACGGCGTCAACAACCTTTTGGATGCCACAGAAGTCCAGCTGGGCTGCAGAGGCAAAAGTTGCGGTGTTGATGGAGTTGTACAAGCCGTAAAGGACGTCCATCGGACGGTAGTAGTTCTCTTCCGCGTTCTGCAGGTCATCGGCAGCGCCCAGCCCCTTTTGGGCGGTGTTGTACGCACCCGTCACCTTTCCACAGGAATCGCGCCACGGGTAATTGAGGGGATATACGCGTTGCGCGGCATTGACCACGGTGTTCATGCTCTTGCCCTCATTGAGCCATTCCGTGAAGGTGAAGGGCTTCATGGTGGACCCGGGCTGGGCACCGCCCAGGCCGTTAAGGTCGTTCCCGTCCTTGTCCATCTTGTCCACGTTGAAGTTCACCTGTGAATCGAACTTGCCGTCGGCCTGCAGGAACGAGGTGTTCTGAGCCATGTTGATGATCTTGCCTGTGTTTGGCTGCACAGAGACCATTGCGGCCCCCCACTTGTCCGGGTTGGCACCCGCAGCGGCATCGGATTGCGCCTGGGCCACCGCCTGGGCATTGGGATCCAGCGTGGTCTTGATGGTCAGGCCCCCGCGGAAGACGTTGTTCGTGCGCTCGGTAGTGTCAGCGCCGTACGCCGGGTTATTCAGCAGAAGGTGCAGCACATAGTCGCAGAAGTACGGTGCGGTGGTCGCGTAGGCGCAGCCCTGCTTGGCCGGGGTCACCTTCGGTTCCACCGGGGTGGCGACGGCAGCGTCGTGCTCCGCCTGGGTGATCTTCTTCTGGTCCAGCATGAGGCCCAGCACCAGGTCACGGCGGGCCTTGGCGGCGTCCGGGTGGGTGATGGGGTCAAAGGCCGAGGGACTGTTCACGAGGCCGGCCAGGAGTGCAGCCTCCGGAAGGGTCAGGTCCTTGGCGGTGGTGCTGAAGAAGAGTTTGGATGCGGCCTCGATGCCGTATGCGTCGCGGTTGAAGAAGACGATATTGAGGTAGCCCTCAAGGATCTGGTCCTTGCTGAACTTCTTCTCCAGGGCGATGGCAAGCTTCATTTCGCGGAGCTTGTCGCCCACGCCTTTGTTGACACCGTTGAGCTTGATGTCAGCGTCGTTGCCTTCGGCGGCGAGGTTGGCGTTGAGGACGTTGTTGACGTACTGCTGGGTGATGGTGGAAGCACCCTGCTTGTTGCCCCGGGCCGTGCTGACCACCGCACGGAGGATACCCGTGGTGTCCACGCCGCCGTGCTCGTAGAAGCGGCTGTCCTCGACGGCGATGATGGCTTGCTGCATCAGCGGCGAAATCTGGTCGAGGGAAACCTTGGTGCGGTTCTCCTCATACAGGTTGGCAATGAGGCTGCCGTCCGCTGCCAGGATCCTGGTGGACTCGCTGGGCGGGTCGACCTTCAGCTCCGCCGGGAGCGTGTCGAAGAACTGGATGGAACCGCTTGCGGCGCTGCCGGAAACAGCGGCGGCCGGCACCAGGAGGCCGGCCACCAGTACACCACAAATCGCGCTCACGCCAAGGAAGCCTAAAATCTTTCCGAGGGTAGTGGCTGTGTCGAAAATCGGGTTCCTACGAGTCACCATGTTTTCCACTTTACCGGCAAGGACTAGTCTTTAGGTCATGACCAAATGGGAGTACGCCACGATTCCGCTCATTATTCACGCCACAAAGCAGATCCTGGACCAGTGGGGAGATGACGGCTGGGAGCTCACCCAGGTAGTCCCCGGACCCGACGGAAACGGGCTCGTTGCCTACCTCAAGAGGGAGAAGCAATAGCATGAGCACGCCCGCAGAAACCACGTCCGGCGCGGCAACCGCGCCGATTTCCGCCGTCGAACAGCGCCTGGCAGAACTCGGCCTGGCCCTCCCCGAGGTGGCCGCACCGGTGGCCGCCTACGTCCCGGCAATCATCTCCGGCAACCATGTCTACACCTCCGGGCAGCTGCCGTTTATTAATGGCAAACTCGAAGCTACCGGCAAGGTTTCCACCGGCACTGAAACCCACGCCGACGAGCCGACCGTGTCCCCGGAGGACGCCCAGCGTTTCGCCGCCGTCTGCGCCGTCAACGCCCTGGCAGCCGTCAAGAGCGTCATCGGCGACCTTGACCGCATCACCCGGATCGTCAAGGTTGTCGGATTCGTTGCCTCCGATCCGTCCTTCACCGGCCAGCCGGGCGTCATCAACGGAGCCTCCGAACTCCTTGGCCGCGTCCTGGGTGACGCCGGCCACCACGCGCGCTCCGCCGTCGGCGTTTCAGTGCTGCCCCTCGACTCTCCCGTAGAAGTCGAACTGATCGCCGAATTCAGCTAGGACCGGTCGCTTCCTTTGCCTCAGCTCGCCCGACGCCTGTTTGCCCTCCCTCCAGATCTTGAAGGGGCAGCGCAAAGCTGGCTTGAACACGGCGAGCGGACGCCCCGTGCCGCCCGCCTCGCCTCATCAGTGGTCCTGCTCCGCGATTCCCCCACCGGCTTGGAGACCTGGCTCGGCTATCGTCCGGGATCTTCGCCGCTTGGGGTCCTCGCCTTTCCGGGAGGTTCCTTGCAGGAGTCCGACGACGACCCCGTCGGCTGGCTGGGCCCCTCGCCCCAGCATTGGGCCGAGCAGATGGGGACCGACGACGTCGGGCTGGCGCGCCGCCACGTGGTGGGTGGCATCCGCGAACTCTTCGAGGAAACCGGGGTGCTCCTGGCCGGTCCCGACCTGGCCAGCACGGTGGAGGCCACCTCCACCCACGAATGGATGCGTGCGCGGGAGGCCATAGCCAACCAGGAGAAGTCCTTCACCGAGGCCCTCTCCAGGCGAGGCCTGTCGCTGCGCACCGACCTCCTGAAATCCCTGGTCAACTGGCGCAGCCCCGACTTCGCCCACCAGCGCTTCGACACCCGCTACTTTGCCGCCACAGTGCCCATGAACCAGCAGCCGAGCCTTCTGGAGAGCAAGGGAGTGTGGGGCCGCTGGGTGTGCGCCACCAAGGTCATCGCCGAACGCCACACCACCGCCCTCGGCGATGAAGTGGGGCAGGAAAACACCGTTGGCCTGACCCTGGGCCAACTCGTGGTTCCAGGCGTGGAGATCATGCTCGAAAAGATGGCGGCCGCGAACGGCTGCATCGCGTATCTGAGCTATAAACGCAAAGCCCACGTGTACCAGCCGAATCTGGTCAAGGAAGACGGCAGGCTCATGCTTGAGGTCGAGGCTGCCAAGACTGTGGCCGGCGACCCCCAGCGCGAGCGTTAACTCAGCTCTCCCAACCGACGCTTCCTCACATCCTGCACGTTTTCAGGCGACGCTTCCTCAGGTCCTGCACGTTTTCAGGCGACGCTTCCTCAGGTCCTGCACGTTTTCAGGCGACGCTTCCTCATATTCTGACCGTCATCAGCCAATGACAGAACGGATGACTGACGAAAGGTGAGGAAGCGTCGTGAGGAAACGTGCGAAAGGTGAGGGAGCGTAGTGAGGAAACCTGCGAAAGGTGAGGAAGCGTCGTGAGGAAACCTGCGAAAGGTGAGGGAGCGTTTTGGATTAACAGCGAAGGCCGGCACCCTTGGAAATCCAAGGGTGCCGGCCTTCACCGGATGTATCTAAAGGCTTAGCGGGAGCGCTGGCGGAGGCGCTGCATGTCCAGGATGACGACGGCGCGGGCTTCCAGGCGGAGCCAGCCGCGCTGGACGAATTCGGCCAGCGCCTTGTTGACGGTTTCGCGGGACGCGCCAACCAGCTGTGCCAGTTCCTCCTGCGTGAGCTCGTGGGCCACCAGGACGCCGTCGGTCGCCGGACGGCCGAAGCGGTCTGCCAGGTCCAGGAGGGCCTTGGCCACGCGTCCCGGGACGTCCGAGAAGACCAGGTCGGAGAGGGAGTCGTTGGTGCGGCGAAGGCGCCGGGCAAGGGCCTGCAGCAGCTGCGCGGAAACCTCGGGGCGGGTGCGGAGGAGCGCGTTGAGACTTTCGTTCCTCAGCCCGGCAAGGCGGGTCTCGGACACGGCAGTGGCCGTGGCGGTCCGCGGGCTGGGGTCAAACAGTGCCATTTCACCGAACAGTTCGCCCGGGCCCAGGATGGCAAGCAGGGATTCCCTGCCGTCCGGTGAGGTGCGGCCCAGCTTCACTTTTCCGGAGACGATGAAGTAGAGCTGGTCGCCCTGGTCACCTTCGCGGAATACCGACGCACCGCGGGACAGGTCCACCTCGGTCAGCTCGTCCGTCAGCAGACGGAATGCTTCGTCGTCGAGCGTGGCGAAAAGGGGCGCTCGGCGCAGTACCTCGATGTCCATGTAATCTCCTGAATAAAATGTGTCGGCTGTGGCGCTTGTGCCATTGTTCCAGAATTTTCAAGGATCTGTGACGTAGTTGGCAGCCGAAACGCCCTAAACCGGCGCAGGAACGTCTCATTCCGGACGGCAGGACCCTGCCCCGCCCACAGCTCCCGGCAGGGGCCGGTTGAGGGGGAGACCCCACCCGGGTCAGCCTTTGGTCCACAGAAGAATGTCAGCCTGCGCTATTAGAATGAGGGCTCAACCGTACATAAGGAGCCTTGGTGTTTGGCTTGACCGTTCTGGACCTCGCCTTGATCCTGGCGCTGATGTCCTATCTGATCTATGGCCTGCGCAACGGCTTCCTGGTCACCCTTGGCGGGATTGCCGGGTTTGCTGTCGGAGCGGTGGCGGCGTTTTTGGCCGTGCCGCTCGTCAGTGGCTACGTCACCGACCCCGGCTGGAGGCTTACCGCAACGGTGGCTGCCGCCGTCGTGCTGGTGGCTCTGGGCCACGGATTGGGCACGATGATCGGGCGTAATATCCGCAGCGCCGTGCGGATCAGGCCCCTGCGCGCGGCGGACCGCTTTGGCGGCGGGGCCGTCAGTGTTGTGGTCTCAGCCCTGGTTATGTCGATGCTCGCCTTCAGCATTGGCGCCCTCGGCGTGCCGTTCGTATCCCAGCAGCTGGCCGAGTCCAAGGTCATCCGGTTCATTGACGGATTGACGCCAGTCCCGGTGAAGGCGACCATGGCGCAGTTGCGTTCCACTGTGATCGGCAACGGCATTCCTACGCTGCTGGAGGGACTCGCGCCAGGACAACCCGTGCCCGTTCCCAATGCAAGCACGGACACGCCGGCCCTGAACCGGGCCGCCGAATCCGTACTGAAAATCGCGGGGACGGCGTACCAGTGCGGCCAGAACCAGACAGGCACCGGGTTTGTGGTTTCCCCCGGACGGGTTGTGACGAATGCCCATGTGGTGGCGGGCGTGTCGCAGCCTGTGGTCGAGGTTCCCAGCGGGGGAGCGATGCCGGGCAGGGTCGTCTACTTCGACACCAAGCATGACCTCGCCGTCCTGGCGGTGGACGGACTGCCTTCCGCGCCGCTGACACTGAGCCCTGACCTTCCGAACGGCAGCCCGGCAGCGTTCGCGGGGTATCCGCACGGCGGGCCCTTCCAGTCCAAGCCGGCAACAGTCCAGGACATCAGCACAGTGCTGGTGCCGGACATTTACGGCAACAACTCCTCACCTGAGGACGTTTACCGCCTCGCCGGAGACGTCCAGCCCGGAAACTCCGGCGGTCCGCTGCTCACCACGGACGGGCGCGTCGCCGGCGTGATTTTCGCCAAGGCGACGTCAGACGCCGAGGTCGGCTTCGCCCTCACCATGGACGACCTCAGCCCAGTTGCGTCCCAGGCTCCCGCACTCACTGCCCCGGTGTCATCCGGGCAGTGCATCCAGAAATAGGGCGTCCAGAAATACGGGCGTCGGGAAACAAGGCAGGGCAGCACGCGGAGACGTGTTCAGGGCAACCTTCACAGCCATTCAAGGCTTTGGCCGTAGGGGCCGGGGACCGCACCCAGAAACCGGGCCGCTGCGAGCAGAAGGTTGGGCTGGCGCTTGTCATGCGGCCAGCGGTCGATCAGAGCAAGGAGTTCCGGGTCGTCGGCGATGCCGAGCGTCCATTGGGCGTAGCAGGGGGAGGACTCCGGAGCTTCCACCAGGCCAAAATGCCGGTACCACGCAGCGGTACGGCTGGAGGTCTCCGGCTCGCTGGACATGACTACAGAGTTTCGGCCAGGTAGTCGATGGCGAGCTTGTAGCCGAACACGCCGGCGCCTACGATGACGGCGGCGCAGACCGGCGACAGGAAAGAATGGTGCCGGAATTCCTCGCGCTGGTGCACGTTGGTGATGTGGACTTCCACCGCGGGCAGCTGGACCGCCGCCAGGGCGTCGCGGAGGGCGACGGACGTGTGTGTGAAAGCTCCGGCGTTGAGCACAATTCCGACGGCGTTGCCGCGGGCTGCGTGGATAGCGTCAAGCAGGACGCCCTCATGGTTGGACTGGACACATTCCACCGTGAAGCCGTGTCCCTCGGCGGCGGTTCGGGCCAGCTGCTCGACGTCGGCAAGGGTGGACGTGCCGTATTTTTCCGGTTCGCGGGTTCCCAGCAGGTTCAGGTTGGGTCCGTTCATCACGAGGATCGTGCCGCGGCCGGCGCTGGTGGCTTCAGTCATGAGTGCAAATCTAGCGTCTCGGACGGCGCGTCCGCGCATTTTTACCGGGCAGGAGAGGATAACCGCCATCGATTGCTCCGCAACAGCCCTTTTGAGCCTTCATAGGGGCCGTTACGGAGCAATCGATGCTGAAAGGGGCTTCCGTTAGAGCGCAGTGAACTTCAGCAGGACAGCGTGCTCGGGATTGAGGATCGGCATGGGCAGGCCCACTTCGGCCAGGAAACGGCCGTTTGCCTCAGCGCCGCCCGCCAACCAGGCTGGCGGCTGGACCTGGGTGTAATTGTGGGCGTAGCCGGCGTCCGCCGGTGTGGGGAAAATTGCCTCCACCCGGTATCCGCGGTCCGGCTCGAGCCCGGGGACGGTGACCCGGCCGGGCTGTTCTGCGAAACCCGTGCGGGTGCTGACCAGGGCGAACAGAGCCGCCGTCGCGCCCTTGATCGCAGGGGCTGCGACTACCCCGTGCAGGAGCAGCGAGCCGTCCGGGACGTCGGCACGGACCATCCGGCCGCCGTGGATGAGGGCCCGGTGCTCCTTGTACAGCGCGATGAAGCGCTTGAGCTCCGCCCGCTCGGCGCCCTGAAGCTCCCGGACATCCCATTCCATCCCGAAGTGCCCGAACAACGCCGTGATGGCGCGGAACGAAAGATCGTGGGTGCGGGCTGTTGTGTGCGAGGTGGTGGGGCCCACATGCGCTCCGACCAGTTCCGGCGGGACGACCATCCCGGTCCAGCGCTGGATGGTCTGCCGCTCCAGCGCGTCGTTGCAGTCCGAGGCCCAGATCCGGTCCGTGCGTTCCAGGATGCCCAGGTCCACCCGGGCGCCGCCTGAGGAGCAGCTTTCAATCTCGACGCCGGGATGGGCCTTGCGGAGCGAGTCAAAGAGGCGGTAGGCAGCCAGCGTCTGCTCGTGGACGGAGGAGCGTCCCGCATGGCCGTGCTCGGTCAGGTCGCGGTTCTGGTCCCACTTGAGGTAGCTGATGTTGTTCTCGCGGAGCAGGGCGTCGATCCGGTCAAAGATGTACTGCCAGGCTTCCGGGTTCACGAGGTCGATGACGTGCTGGGTCCGCCACTCCACCGGAAGGCGGCCCCCGTCCTTATGCGAATGCATGGAGGGGCCGACGATCCAGTCGGGATGCGCCCGGGCGATATCTGAATCCAGGTTGATCATTTCCGGCTCCACCCAGAGGCCGAATTCCATCCCTCTGGAGGTGACAGCCTCGATCAGCGGACCGAGGCCGTCGGGCCACAGGGACTCGTCGACATACCAGTCACCCAGCCCTGCCTGGTCGTTCCGGCGTCCCCGGAACCAGCCGTCGTCGAGCACAAAACGCTCCACGCCCAGCTCCGCCGCGGAATCCGCCAGCTCGACGAGGGCGTCCAGGTTGTGGTCGAAGTACATCGCTTCCCACGTGTTGAGCACCACGGGGCGAGGCTTTCCCGGGTCGGTTGCGGCGCCTGCGGCAGGCAGGACGTGGTGGGGGCGGGAGCGGAACCAGCTGTAGAACGCCTCGCTGATGCCGTCCAGGCCGCGGTCCGAATAGGCTGCGAAGAGCGCGGGCGTGGTGTAACTGCCACCGGGCTGGAGGATTACCTCGGCAGCGCCCAGGAGCTCGGAGCCGCCGATCATGGTGCGGCCATCGCCGATGCTGTCCGCGAACTGTTCGTGGTTCCCGCTCCAGGCAAGGTGGGTGGCCCAGACCTTTCCGTGGCGGTTGCCGAAGCCTTCGGTGCCGGCTGCCAACAGCAGGGACGAATCGTGGCCGGTGCGGCCGTGGCGGCCGGTGCGGACCCAGGTGCCCTGTTGGATGGAGCGGCGCTGGGGGTGGGTTTCACGGCACCACCGCCCGGTCAGGTCCAGGAGTTCGACGGCGTCCGGCGCCACCGGGAGGACCGTGGCCAGTTCGTCGAGTTGGTAGGGAGTGGTCCCGCCGTTGGTCAAGGTGTGGCGCATCTCCAGCAGCCCGCCGTCGTGCAGTGTCAGGGAGGATTCGACGGCGATTCCGGCGTCGGCGTCGGACTGCACGATGATCGCGGTGTTGTGTTCGGCGGCCGTAGATACGGTGCGGAGTCGCGTGGAGAAATCGTGGCCCGGGACGCCGTCGGCGAAGCGGTGGCCACGGAGGGCAGGCCTGCCGCGCCAACTGGATGATGCCTGCGGCAGCAGACCGGCAGGAACATTGGCATCGACGGCGGAGGGAGGGACGGGCTCGCCCAGGATGGCGAGGTCGGGCAGGGTGGCGCCCAGATCGGCGCCCCAATGGATAATCTCGGCCTCCCCGCTGTTGAAGCTGATCACCAGGCTGGTGCCGGCGGTACGGAGGTGGAGCGTTTCCATAGGTGTATCTCTTTCGGTAAAGATGGAGTGCGTTCGCAGACGCAGGAAGGTATTTGCTGGTCGTTTGCTGTTGTTAGTGCGTGGTGGTGGTAGTCCGGATGCCGCCGTCGCGAGGAGCAAACGGCGGCATCCGGACCGGTGACTGCGGCCACACCCGCAGTCACGCTTTGTGGGGCAGTGCGCCTACTTGAACAGCGCGTTGACCTGGTCGTTGGCTTCGGTCAGGGAGCTGGCGGGCTTCTTGCCGGAGAGGACAGCGTCCATCGCCGGCTTCATGATGCCGGTGACCTTGGCGGACTTGTCAGCAATGGGGAACAGGAACGTTGTGCCGTCCTTGACGTGGGTGGTGAAGGCGGAGACGTCGATGCCCTTGGCTTTGAACGCGTCGGCTGCCTTCTCCGAGGACGTGCTGATGGCGGGGAACACGACAGCCTTGCCGGCCACGACGTCCTGGCATGCTGTGGAGGCGAGGTACTCCACCCACTTCACTGAGGCTGCCGGGTTCTTGGTGCCGGCCCAGATGGAGTCAGCCAGGCCGTTGAACATGCTGGCCCGCTTGCCGTCAGGTCCCTTGGGGGTGGGGGCGATACCTGTTTCCACTCCCTTGTAGCCGGTGTACTGGCCGATCATCCAGGAGCCGCCGGTGTTGATGGCGGCCTTGCCGGCTCCGTAGTTGTCAGACACGCTGGCACCTACTGTGGTTTCAAGCTTGGGCATGTAGCCCTTGTCTGCGAGTCCGGCCCACCAGGCAATGGTTTCCTGGAACTTGGGATCGTCGAAGTTGAACTTGGTGCCCCACGGGTTCTTGTCCGTGTGGGTCCAGCCCATTGTGGCGCTGAGGAAGCTCCACTGGGTCTGGCCATCTCCGCCGCCGGAGTTTTCCAGGCCCAGCCCGTAGACCGCCACGTTGTTCTTGTCGAAGCCGGCTTCGTCTCCGCGCTTGCCGTTCTTGTCGACGGTCAGGTGGGCGATGGCCTTTTCGTAGCTGCCGCCGTCCTTCGGGTTCCAGTCCAGGCCCTTAAGCTGCTCTTCGGTGTAGCCGGCGTCGGCCACGAGCTTCTTGTTGTAGAACATGGCGATGGTGTCCCAGTCCTTCGGGAGACCGTAGCGTTTGCCGTCCTGGCCGACCCACAGGTCGCTCAGGCCCTTGTTGTAGATGTCCAGCTTCAGGTTGTCGTTCTTGACCGCGTCGTCCAGCGACAGGAGCTGTTTCTTGGAGGCGTACTCCGGGTACTTGGCCAAGTGGTCCGTGAAGACGTCGGGGGCTGTTCCAGACACAAAACCGTTGGTCAGGGTGGTCCAGTAGTCATCCCAGCCGCGCTGGGTGATTTTCACCTTGATGTCGGGGTTGGCCTTGGTGAAATCGTCAGCGCACTGCTGGTAGGCGGGGAGCTGGTTGGCGTCCCAGAGCCAGTAGTTGATCTCGCCCTTGGCCTCCGTGGAAGCTGGAGCGGACCCGCCGCAGGCGGACAGGGACAGGGCAATGACGGCAGCTGCAGCGGCGACGCCAAGGGATTTTTTCATGGTGGACCTTTCGGTTCTTGCAGGGGCATGCGATAGGGAGGTGCGGTTAAGGAGCGGGTGGAGCAGGTGTGGATGGCTATTTGATTCCGGAGAAGCCAATGGAATTCACTACCTTCTTGCCGAAGGCGATGAATAGCAGGAGGACCGGCAGGGCGGCTATGAGGGTTGCCGCCATCAGCCCGCTCCAGTCCGGGGCGCCCTGCGGGGACTGGGACTTGAAGACACCGAGGCCTACCGTGAGGACCCGGACGCTCTCGTCCTGGCCCACCAGTAGCGGCCAGAAGTACTCGTTCCAGGTTCCGATGAACGTCAGCAGTGCCAGGGTGGCCATGGGTGCTGCTGCATTCGGCAGCACGATCTTGAAGTAGATGCGGAACTTGCTGGCGCCGTCGAGCATGGCGGCCTCCTCCACTTCCCGGGACATGCTCAGGAAGAACTGCCGCAGGAAGAAGATCGCGAACGGTGTCATGAACAGGAACGGCAGGATGATGCCGGGGTACGTGTTCAGGAGGCCCAGGTTCTTGATCATCAGGAAGTTGGGCAGGGCCGTGAAGATCGGCGGGACCATCATCGTGGCCAGGAACAGGGCGAATACTTTCTCCCGGCCCGGCCAGCGCAGCCGGGCGAAGGCGTAGGCCGCCATGGAACTAAAGAACACCTGACCGACGGTGACTACCGTGGAGACGATGATGGAGCTGCGAAGGTACCACCAGAAGTTGATGGCCGCACCCGAGCCGCCCTCGGCTATTGCTTCCTCCGGTGACTGCAGGCCGAGCACCCTTTTGAAGGCGCCCCAGCTGAAATCGGCGGGCAGGAGGTTGCCGGCATTGGCCGCGAGGGAATGGTTGCTGGAGAGCGCAGTGCGAAGCATCCATAGGAAAGGCGAAATGGTGACGATCAACGCGATGACCACAAGGGTCCACGCTCCCGCGCGGCGCCAGTTGATCGGCTTGCGGGGCTTGGTGGTGAGGGCGCGCGTTGGGGCAGCGGCGTGTTGCCGGGAAGGAGTCGAAGTAGTCATTGCGGGGGTCCTTAGTCCAGGTCCGATTCGTTGCCCTTGAGGAACTTCATTTGAACGAAGGCCACCAGGGCGAGGATGACGAAGAGAATGACAGACAGAGCAGAGGCGTACCCGAAGTCCGACTCGGTGAAGGCCTTTTGGTAGATGTACATCTGGATGACGCGGGAAGCGTTGATGGGACCGCCGCCTGTGGTGACCGCAACGGTGTCGAAGACCTGGAAGGAGCCGATGACGGTGACAACCAGGACAAGAACCATGACTGGGCGCAGGAGCGGCATGGTGATGCTCCAGAACGTTCGGGTGGGGGACGCTCCGTCAAGGGATGCAACCTCATAGACGTGGCTGGGAATCGACTGCAGTCCGGCGAAAATCAGCAGGGCCGTATAGCCCATGTGGCGCCAGACGTTGACGAAGGCGATGGTGGGGATGGCCCATTGCTCGCTGCCGAAGAAGGCGACGCGCGGCAAGCCGAACCAGCTGATGACCTCGTTGACGATGCCCAACTGGTAGTCGAGCATCCAGAACCACAGCAGTGCCACGATGACATTCGCTACGAGGAACGGCAGGAGCAGTGCACCCCGGATGAACGTTGATTTGGCGACCCGGTGCATGAGGAGCGCCAGTCCGAGGGCTATCACTGTCTGGAATCCGATGTTGAGGCCGACGTACTGCACTGTCACGGCCATGGCGTTCCAGAAGAGCTCATCGGAAAATATCGACGAGTAGTTCTTGAGCCCGATCCAGGTGGGGTCTCCGAGGATGCTGTATTCGGTAAAGCTGAGATAGACGCCCCGAATGGTGGGGATGAGGAAGAAGGCGACGAAGCCGATCATCGCCGGAAAGATGAAAACCAGGGCGATCTTCAGGTCGCCCATGCGGTGGGTGATGCTCTTCTTGCCACTGCTTCCGGTTCTAGCTCCCCCGGAGCGTGCCGCCCGGTCTGCCGGGTCCCGTTGCTGCTTTGTAAGGGTGGTCATCTTCGACCCTTTCCTGACTGTGAGGTGGGTAACAACTGGTAGGAATCTACACGAGTAGATTTCGTACAGCAACTGTTTTCCCTTTATTTTTTTGAGAAATATTCCACCGCCAAGGCTTACTGTTGACTCGAGTAGATCACCATGGAACACTCAAAACAACGTGGAGAGCGCTTGCCTGGCTACTCCCAAGACAGTCAATGGAAGGTGGACAATGACGTTTTCAATCGGTTTGGTGGGAGTGGGCCAGTTCGGCGGCCAGTTCGCGCACCTGTTCAACCTGCACCCCGGGGTCAGCGACGTATATGTGGTGGATGATATTCCCGAGCGCGCGGCCGAGGCCGCAGGCCGGTTCCACCTGGCGGGCGTGAAGTCGAGTTTCGATGAGCTGCTGGCCTCCGACGTCGATGCGGTTGCCATCTTCACCCAGCGCTGGACGCACGGTCCCTTGGTTGAGCAGGCCCTCCGCGCCGGCAAGCACGTCTACTCTGCGGTCCCCATGGCCATTTCGGAAGATGAGATTGCGCGGATCATCACCGCCGTCCGCGAAACCGGGAACGTGTACATGATGGGCGAGACCAGCTACTACAACCCCGCAACCGTCTATGCCCGCAAGCAGCTTGCCGCCGGGAAGTTTGGCCGAATCTTCTACACAGAAGGCGACTACGTCCACGACATGGACCTTGGCTTCTATGACGCCTACCAGTACAGCGGAGGCGAGCGCTGGAAGGAGACAGCCAGCTACCCGCCCATGCTGTACCCCACCCACGCCGTCGGCGGGGTCCTGGGCGCCGTGCCGGCGCATGCCGTCAGCGTCAGCTGCGTGGGGGTGAAGGACCACCTCGACGACGGCGTGTTCGACAAGGAAGTCAGCATGTTCGGCAACGACTTCTCCAACGCCACTGCCCTGTTCGAACTGAACGACGGCGGCGTGATGCGCACCAACGAGATGCGCCGGGTGGGCTACCCGTCCCACATCAGGGAGTCCCGGTTCCGCTTCTTCGGCACAGAGGCCAGCTTCGAACAGCTCGCGAAGGTCACCGTGTGGCAGGACAAGGAAAACGTCCACGACATTTCGGAGCAACTGGAGACCCGGCCCAGCATGTCCCTGGATGACCCGTCGCTGGCGAACGTGGCCCCCGAGCTGAGGGACGCCTTCGTCTCCGGACTGTCCCCGGTCCATGATGCGGAACGCCTCCCGGAGGAGTTCCGCGGGGCACCCAACGGTCATGAGGGCAGCCACCACTTCCTGGTGGACGATTTTGTCACTGCGGTTAACGCCGGCACGCTGCCGCCGGTCAACGCCTGGGTCGCTGCGCGGTTCACGATGCCTGGCATCGTGGCCCACGAATCCGCCCTGCGTGGCGGGGAACGGCTACCCATCCACGACTTCGGCGATGCCCCCCAACGGGGATAGATAGCATGGATCCATGACTTCCTCGGCTGTAAACACTCCGCGCGGACCTGTGACCCGCAAGGATGTGGCCCGCTACGCCGGCGTCAGCACCGCCGTCGTCAGCTATGTTGTGAACGGCGGCCCCAAGCGGGTAGCTCCTGCAACCGAGGCCAAAGTGCAGGATGCCATCCGGGTGTTGGGGTACCGCCCCAACGCCGCAGCGCGTGCCCTCAAGCTGGGGTCCAGCGAAACCATTGGCCTGGTGATTCCGGATAACAGCAACCCGTTCTTCTCCCTGCTTTCGCACGCGGTGGAGGACGCGGCGGCCGAGTGCGGGTATGCCTTGGTTCTGACAAACTCGGACGGGAGCGTGGCAAAGGAGCGACGTCATATCCGAAACCTGGCCGCCCGCCAGGTGGACGGTGTAGTGCTGGCCAGCGTGCTTTTCGAGCCCGACCTCGTGGAACTGGACGACGCCGATATTCCGGCCGTGCTTCTCAATCATGGGGATGCGGCACCCGGCTTCAGCAGTGTGGGCGTGGATCTGGCCGCGAGTGCACGACTGGCCGTTGAGCACCTCATTGGCCATGGGCACACGAATATCGGCCTGGCAATTGGTACCAACACGGCCAACGATGTGGACGGCCGTGAAAGGGGATGGTTGCAGGCACTCTCGGACGCCGGGCTGCTGGAGGGTCCGATCGTGCGCGGGCCCTTTTCACGGGCTGGCGGGTACGCTGCCGGCCAGCGCCTTCTGTCCTCCGCGAACAGGCCGACGGCGATATTCGCCAGCTCTGATATGCAGGCGATAGGAATCCTCCGGGCGATTCACGAGGCCGGCATCTCTGTCCCCGGAGACATCGCGCTGGCTTCGTTTGATGGCTCGGTGGAAGCGGAGTATAGCTGGCCGGCCCTGACTACGGTGGAGCAACCGGTCAAGGCCATGGCAGAGGCCGCCGTCAGTGCCCTGGTCGGTGAAAATCGCGGTAAGGGGGCGGGTCACCGGCAGTTTCCCACCCGGCTACTCATCCGCCAGTCCTGCGGCTGCCCGTAGTTCTAGTGGAGCTGGTTCCTACAGGGAAGCTAGTCCTACAGGGAAGCGAGCCGGAGCTTGGCCCTCTCGCCGAGGACCCGCTGGGCTTCAAGGCCCAGGCCGGCGTCGCTGATGACCTCGTCAGCATCATCCAAGGATGCGATGGAACTGATTCCCAGCAGTCCCCACTTGGTGTGGTCGGCCAGGACAACCACTTTCCGGGCCGCGGCAACAAAGGCGCGGTCCGTCTCCGCTTCCAGCAGGTTGGGCGTGGTGAAGCCCGCCGTGGCGTCCATCCCGTGCACGCCGAGGAACAGCACATCCAGGTGCAGCTGCTTGAGCGCCCCGGTAGCAATCGGCCCCACCAAGGCATCCGACGGAGTCCGTTCGCCGCCGATCAGAATCACCGTGGAGCCGAAGCGGACTGAACCGGTTGAGGCGCCATAGTGGAAAAGGTCCGCGATCCGCACAGAGTTGGTCACCACCGTAATCCGCGGCCCGTTGACCAGCTCCTTGGCCAGGGCCCAGGTCGTCGTTCCCGCGCTGAGTCCTACCGCCATGCCCTCGTGCACCAGTCCGGCTGCCTCCAGGGCGATGGCCCGCTTCTCGGCGGTAAGCTGCGTTGACTTGAGCTCGAAGCCCGGCTCATGGGTGCTGACATCACCGGGCAGCTTGGCGCCTCCGTGGATGCGCTCCAGCAGGCCGCCTTCCTCCAGCAGTTCGATGTCCCGGCGCACCGTCATGAGTGAAACACCCAGTTCCTGGGCCAGGTCCGAGACCCGGACAACACGCTCGCGCTGGATGGCATCCACAATGGCCTGGTGACGTGCAGCGGGGAGCATCGAGAAACCTTCCTTAAAGCCAGCGGACAGGGGCTGCACCAAGCATACGGCGACGGCGCTTCCCACTGCGGTGGGAAGCGCCGTTGACGAGGAGCGGGAGTTATCCGGCAGCGCGCGTCAAAGCGAGGAACGAGCAGCGCGCAGAGGATGACTGCCGCTCCTCAGCGCCCGCCACGCACCTACTTTCGGAGGGAGGCGGCGATCTGTTGCATGACGGTGTTGTCGGCGAGGGTGGTGGCGTCTCCCACTTCGCGTCCTTCGGCGATGTCTTTGAGGAGGCGGCGGATGATTTTGCCGGAGCGGGTTTTGGGCAGTTCGGGGACGACGAGAATCGTTTTGGGTTTGGCGATGGGGCCGATCTCCTTGCCCACGTGGTTGCGGAGTTCCTGGATGATCGTGTCGCCGGTATCTACGGCGTCCCCACGCAGGATGACAAACGCGACGACGGCCTGGCCGGTCGTTTCGTCTGCCGCACCGACGACGGCGGCCTCCGCCACCGCGGGGTGGGACACCAGTGCCGATTCGATTTCGGTGGTGGAGAGCCGGTGGCCGGAGATGTTCATCACGTCATCCACCCGGCCCAGGAGCCAGATATCTCCGTCGTCGTCTTTCTTGGCGCCGTCCCCGGCGAAGTACATGCCTTCGAAGCGGGACCAGTAGGTCTCCTTGAACCGCTCGGGGTCGCCCCAGATACCGCGGAGCATGGCGGGCCACGGTTCGCGGATCACCAGGAACCCGCCGTGGCCGTCCGGCACGGAGGCGCCGTTCTCGTCCACGACATCCACCGCGATGCCGGGTAGCGGGACCTGTGCGGAGCCGGGCTTGGTCGCGGTGACTCCCGGGAGCGGGGCGATCATCTGCGCCCCTGTTTCGGTCTGCCACCAGGTGTCCACGATCGGGGCCGGGTTCTCCTTGCGTTCGCCGTTCCTTCCGGCGTTGCCGCCGATGACTTCCCGGTACCACATCCAGGCTTCGGGGTTGATGGGTTCGCCCACTGAACCGAGCACCCGGATGGAGGACAGATCGTATTTGGCGGGGATTTCCTTGCCCCATTTCATGAACGTCCGGATGGCCGTGGGGGCGGTGTAGAGGATGGAGACCTTGTATTTTTCGACAATCTCCCACCAGCGGCCCTGGTGCGGGGAGTCCGGGGTTCCCTCGTACATGACCTGGGTGGCACCGTTGATGAGCGGGGCGTAGGCAACGTATGAATGGCCGGTGACCCAGCCGACGTCAGCGGTGCACCAGTACACGTCCGTGTCCGGGTGCAGGTCGAAGACTGCCTTGTGGGTGTAGGCGGTCTGGGTGAGGTAGCCGCCAGTGGTGTGCAGAATGCCTTTGGGTTTGCCGGTGGTGCCGGAGGTGTAGAGGATGTAGAGCGGGTGCTCGGAGTCATGGCCGACGGCTTGGTGATTGGTGGAGGCCTGGTCCACGGTGTCTGCCCACCAGTGGTCCCGGCCCCCGTGCCAGTCCACGTCCGCTCCGTTGCGCTTGACTACCACCACGTTCTGCACGGTGTGCCCGTCCTTCGACAAGGCCTCATCGACGGCGCTCTTGAGCGGGCTGGGCTTGCCGCGGCGGTAGGTGCCGTCGGCGGTGACCACGAGTTTGGCTTCGGCGTCCTCGATGCGGGACCGCAGGGCGTCCGCGGAGAAGCCGCCGAACACCACCGAATGCACCGCGCCGATCCGGGCGCAGGCCAGCAGGGTGATGACGGCCTCCGGGATCATCGGCAGGTATACCGCGACCCGGTCGCCCTTGGCCACGCCGAGTGACTCGAAAGCGTTCGCAGCTTTCTTAACTTCTTCGGTGAGCTGGCTGTAGGTGTAGGTGCGGGTGTCTCCGGGTTCGCCCTCGAAGTAGATGGCAACCCTGTCGCCGAGCCCGTTTTCGACGTGCCGGTCCAGTGCGTTGTAGGCGGCGTTTAGCTCACCGCCGACAAACCACTTGGCGAACGGCGGGTTGGACCAGTCCAATGCCTGCGTGAAGTCCTTGCTCCAGGTCAGCAGCTCCCGCGCCTGCCTTGCCCAAAAAGCCGGCCGGTCCGCGTCAGCCTCCGCGTACTCGGCCGCAGTGACCACCGCGTTCGCGGCAAACTCCGCCGTCGGCGCGAACTTGCGGGACTCGTGCAGCAGGTTCTCAAAAGCATCGCCCTGCGGGGCTCCTGGCTGGGTGCCGGCGGCGGCGGTAGCAGGTGAGCTGGGGGTGTCCTGGGACATGCTGAACCTCATCATTCATCGACCAAAGAGCTGTTCCGGAAACAACACTAATGCTTGAGCCCGGTGGTGTGTGCGCACTGTCACACGGGTGCCACAAACGGTATTCATTAAGCGGTATATGGCCGCACTGAAGGGCACGGCTGTGATGGCTCACCGCCGCTGAGCTAGTGATCGACCATGCTGATGACTAGGCTGAGATTGACTTGTGACCTTCTGCGGAGCCGTCCGGCCCGGTGCGCACGCACCTGAATCCGGCCGGCCCCGCCGTTCCTGACGGCACAGTTTCGGGGCGAAACCGTCCCGGATGCCGCCACGCTAAGGAGAACAGAATGAACCAGCAGAGCTTCGGCCAGAAACTCGGGCAGAAACTAGGCCGTGGAACAGAGGCCCGTCCTGGCGCCGAATCCGGTGGCGGCGCTGGATCCGGTGAACCGCGCACGGCGGCCGCCAGACCCGGCACCACAAACCAGGCCGTCCTGGGCAGGTTCACGGTACGGGACCTGGCGGTATTTGCCGCCACACTCATTCTGTTCGTCGCCTCGCTTCTGCCACTGTTCGGCCCCCGCTTCAACCTCTGGAACGCGGGCAGCCTGTTCTTCCTCGGACTGGGAATCGTCCTGCCGGTCATCGTCAGCGCGCTTTTCGCCGCCCGCAGGCTTTCCCCTGCCACCAGGATCCGGATCGGTTCGCTGTCCATTGACCAGTTCGCCTCCGTCGTGGCTTCCTTCGCCGTGGCCTTCTTCTTCCTGACTGTTGCCAACGCGTACGTCCCCAGCCTGCTGGTGGGGCTGGTCGGCGCCCTGGTGCTCTTTGCCGCCACCGTTCTGGGCCGGTTCATTCCCTATTTCGCAGGTGACTTCCTGGGACGTGACGAATCACCGGCCCACATAGTGACCCGGGAATCAGCTGTCCCGCTGCCCAAACCGCATACCCCGAAGGCACCCAAGCCGGCATCTGCTACGGCGCCGTCCCGCCCCGGCTCGCCGGCTGCCCCTGCAGGTCCCAAGGTGGGGGCTACCCACACGGGGTCCTCTGTCCTGCACACAGGGCCTTTTGCGGTAGCAACACCGAACTCCCCGGCCGCCCCGGCCCCATCGCCCGCGGCTGCCACATCGCCCGCGGCTGCCACCTCACCCGCCGCGCCAGTCTCGTCGGCACCTGAAGCGAGCGAATGGACCGCGGCCGGTGACCCGACCCCGGCAACCCGGGCGGCCGACGCCATACCTCCTGCCTCCCCGGCCGCCGGACCGGAAGAGACCCAGATCGGCGAGCTGCCGACGTCGGCAAGCGGCACTGCTCCTGGTTCCGAGCCGGTCGCCGCCACGGCTGTGCACCAGCAGGTGCGGAGTCAGGAACCCATTGGAGCCACGGTGGATCCGTCAAGCCGGCCCGACGAGTCGGAGGAGCCGCCGATCCACGAGGCCTTCTGGTTCGCGGTGGCCCAGCACCGGACCGCCTTTGACCCCCAGACCGGAGAGCCGGCATTTGTCATCGAACCGGGCGGCTGGGTGCTTGCCCTGGAGGACCGCGGGTACGAATTCCTGGTCCAGCACACCGACGGACGCGTGGGCGTGCTGCGCGATCTTAGCAACATCGAACGCGGCTAGCAGCACACGTGGCCGCGCCCAAAGCCGGTGCAGTCGCCGGTCCCCGAGTGTCGTCCGAATCCCTGCTGGCACTGAAGCGGCGGGCACGGCGAATCAATAAGGCCTTGGCTGAGAAGTACCCGTATGCGCATGCCGAGCTCGACTTCCGGAGCCCGCTGGAGCTGCTGGTGGCCACCGTACTGTCGGCGCAGACTACCGATGTCACCGTCAACCAGATCACTCCGTTGATTTTTGCCAGATACCCCGATGCCCGGAGCCTGGCCGAGGCCGACCCCGCTGATATGGAAGCTATCATCAAGCCCACCGGATTCTTCCGGGCCAAAACCAGGAGCCTGATTGCCCTGGCCATGCGCCTGGTGGATGAGTACGACGGCGTGGTGCCGGGCCGGCTCGAGGACCTGGTGACCTTGCCGGGTGTGGGGCGCAAAACGGCGAACGTGGTGCTCGGCAATGCTTTCGGCATCCCCGGTATCACCGTCGACACCCATTTCGGCCGGCTGGCACGCCGCTTTGGCTGGACCCTGTCTGAGGACCCGGTCCAGATTGAATTTGACGTCGCGGAACTGTTTGAGCCCAGGGACTGGACCATGCTGTCCCACCGCGTGGTCTTCCACGGGCGCAGGGTGTGCCACTCGCGGAAACCGGCCTGCGGCGCCTGTCCGGTTGCCAACCTGTGTCCGAGCTACGGGCTCGGCGAAACGGATCCCGTCAAGGCCGCCAAGCTCCTCAAATACGAGCTCGCCCCGGGCAATGAGGCGCTCCTGGAAAAGCTGCTTGCCGAAACACACCGGGCCGCGGAAATCCGGATGGAATCCCAGAAGAGGCCTCAGTGAGCGCGCGCCAGGACCTGATCGACCTCGTGCGCCGGAGCGAAGCCGGCCAGGTTGCCCAGCCCGACACCCGTTGGGCTGCCCTGACCGTGGACGAGAACCTCGCGCGGAAGGCGGCGGTGCTGATGCTCTTCGGTGCGCTGGACGACGTTCCGGCGTCCTCGGACAAGCCGCTGGCGCCGGCAGACCTGGACGTTCTGCTGCTGGAACGCGCGCATACCCTGGACTCCCACCCCGGCCAGGTGGCATTCCCCGGCGGCGCCATCGACCCGGACGAAACGCCGGTGGATGCAGCGCTCCGTGAGGCCGAGGAAGAAACCGGGCTGGATTCCGCTGGCGTGGAAGTGCTGGGTGCGCTGCAGGAACTGGGACTTGCCCGCAGCAACTTCCTGGTGACACCCGTGCTCGCCTGGTGGGCTTCGCCGTCGCCGGTGCGGGTGGTGGACTACGGAGAGTCCGCCCAGGTTTTCCGCATTCCGGTCCGTGACTTACTGGACCCGGACAACCGGGTGATGTCCACCGTCAGCCGCGGCGGCCGGACATTCAACAGCCCTGCCTTCACGGTCAACGGGGTTCTTGTCTGGGGTTTCACCGGGATAGTACTTGACGGTCTTTTCGAGCAGCTCGGATGGGCTGTGCCCTGGGACCACGACCGTCTGCATGCGGTGGCTCTCTAGTACTGCCCGGAACATCGGCCCCGTCAGCTTCAGGCCGGTTGTCCCTGCCCCTGGTTCCGTAGATCCACCACTATCGCGGTGGCGGCGTTCTCGCGAACTGCGTTGATTCCTTCAATGAGTGCACCGATGTGTTTGAAGTTTGGCGAAACCGCCACAATATTGCCCTCCGCGTCTGTGAGCCGCAGTCTGTAGGACTCATCGCCAACACGGTGAATTTCGAACCTGCCCGCCATATGCCGGACCTCCCCTGGTCATGCTTCTTTGCAAATAGCCGCTGAACCGTTCTGCTACAGTCGCGTGCTTGACTGTAACGCCGCCCGCAGGGGAGAGGCGAGCTACTGCCGGGTACATTACTTTCGTTGGACGAATTGGGCTTTTCGTGGCCGTTTGACTGGAATCCGGCCAGGAAACTCGTTATCGTTCCGGGCCATCCGGTCCGGAGGCAAGAGGTCCCAGGATGCCGGCCGGCGCCGGAACCGGCCAGGCTGCGGCCAGTCGGAAGTACTCCTTTTCGGCGGCCAGTGCATGCCGGGACTCCAGCCCGGCAAGAGCTGCAGCATCCGCTGGGTCCGCCTCACCGGCCTGGGCAGCCCGGGCCAGCATCGCGGAAGCCACGACGGAGTCATGCTGTTCGCCCAGGATCCGCTGCAGCGCCATGGCGGGCCGGACGATATCCAGGGCAGGCTCCCCAAACGGCACTGCTACCGCTTCCGCCGAGTACCGCAGGCTCTTGAGGCCCCTGCGGACATTGTGTAGCGGAGGTGATGCTCGTCCCTCGCCGCCGGGCGCGCGGCCCTGTCCATCAGGGCCTCCACACGTTGCCAGTGCAACTGCAGCGCGGCAATGACCTGCGGCCTGCCGGCCTGTCCGCGGGAAGCGGACCGGATGCTCCGGCGCAGCCGGTCCAGGGGCGCGGCGACGTCCACCAGCCTCAGGGCTGCGGCACGGTCCGCGGCATGGGACCGCAGTCCTGCGGCCAGCTCCCGGAGGAGGTCTTCGCGGCGCCACGGGCCGTTTATCTCCATTGCCAGGACCAGCCGTTGTGCCTGGACCTGCGCATCGCGGGACTCACCCAGATCCCGTGCCAGCTTTTTCAGGAGTCCGACGTCGTCCGCAGGGAATCGGGGCAGGAGGAGCCTGTAGCAGGTGGCCACCGAGCGGAAGCGGCGCAGTGCCACCCTTGCATTGTGGACGGCCTCGGGGTCCGCAGCAGCAGCGAGCGGGAGGTGGACCTCGAGTGCGGCGAGCTGGTCCAGCAGGTAGTGAGCCAGTGCTGAGCCCGGCCGGACGTCGGCGCCGGCCGGACCGTAACTGCCGCCGGGCTGCCGCGAATCACCGCTCATGTCGCCAGTGTCCCTTGCGGTGGCCGCCGCGGCAAGGTTCCAATATGGCAGGCGAGATAACCGCTATTTGGCGCTGTCGTAGGAATCGACCACGGCGACGCTCACGGGGAACTCCACGGGAATCGGGCCGAACAACAGCTCCTTGGCGGCGTTGGCGGCTTCCTCGATGGCCCGGATGCAGTCTTCGACGGCTGCCTCCGGAGCGTGGACCATCACTTCATCGTGCAGGAAGAACACCAGTTCCGCCCGAACGGAACCTTCCGTACGCATGGTGCGCAGCCGCCGTCGAAGTTCTGCCAGCCAGCAGGCAGCCCAGTCCGCTGCCGATCCCTGGACTACGAAGTTGCGGGTGAAGCGGCCGCGGGAGCGGGCGATTGAATCGGCGCGCCGCTGCTCCTCGGCCGTCGTGGATTGCTGGCTCCGGAACCACAGTTCGGATGGGGGAGGGCTGCTGCGGCCCAGCCGTGTGGTCACGGTGCCGCCCGCTTCGCCGTCGCGCGCTGCCTGCTCCACATAGCCGACCGCGCGCGGGTAGGTGCGCGTCAGCTGGGGCATCAGCCGGCCGGATTCGCCCGTGGTCGCGCCGTAGATGGCGCCAAGCAGCGCCACTTTCGCCTTGGCGCGGTCGCCGCCGAACCCCTGCGCGGCGATGCCGGCATACAGGTCCTTGTCCCTCGCAGCTTCGGCCATTTTCGAATCCTGCGCCAGCGCCACCAGGACACGGGGTTCCAGCTGCGAGGCGTCCGCGACGATCAGCTTGTGCCCGGGATCGGCGTGCACCGCACCACGGATCTGGCGCGGGATCTGCAGCGCACCGCCGCCACGGGAGGCCCAGCGGCCGGAGACGACGCCGCCTACGACATATTCGGGCTGGAACCGGCCGTTGTTGACCCAGGCGTCCAGCCAGGCCCAGCCATTGGCGGTGTGCAGCCGGGAAAGTTTCTTGTAGGCCAGGAGAGGCTCGATGGCGGGATGGCTGGATTCCTTGAGTTCCCACTGCCGGGTGGTTTTAACTTCGATGCCGTTCCGGTGCAGGGACCGCATCAGGTCCTGCGGCGAGTCAGGGTTCAGCGTGGGCGAGCCCAGCAGCCGGCGAAGTTCCGTGGTGAGTGCCTCGAGCTTCGCCGGGCGGTGGCCCAGGGGCGGCCGCGGACCCAGGTAGTCGGCCAGGATCTGCTCGTGCAGATCCTCCCGCCACGGCACGCCCGCGTGCTGCATCTCCGCCGCGATCATGGCGCCCGCGGACTCCGCTGCAAGGAGCAGCTGCAGCCGGTTCCGGCGGTTTCCATCGGAGCTGACCGAGGCGAGGGCTCCCTGCTGTGCGGAATATTCGGCACGCAATTCCGCCACTGTATGCCGTGGACCGGCGCGGTGGCCCGGATCATCAAAGAGCGCCCCTTGGTCGGCCGGCGGGGGAGGAGGCTGAAGCAGCCGGGGAGGTTGCTGCGGATCATCCAGCGTGATCTTTTCAGCGTGGCGTGCGTACTCCGTGTCTGCCGTGAACTGCGAACAAGCCAGGATATTGCCGCACAAGCTCAGGTCATAACAGCGGTCCAGCTCCACCCCGGCAGCAAGGAGCGCCGGGTACCAGTCCTGCGTACGGTGCCAGATCCAGCGCGGCGGCCCTTCTGTCTGCTGCTCGAACCGGCGGACGACGGCGGCCAGCTCGCCCTGGCTGACCAGGCGGGGTTCGGGGTTGCCGGGATCGGGTTCGCCCGACTGGGTGACCTGCTGGAGGGCTGCGCCGTGCGGGTGGGCGGCGAGCAGCAGGTACATAGAACCAATTCTGCCCTGTGCCGGAGATAGCTGCGGCCCGTCCTCCCCATACTCCTCCATGTCCTGCCGGACATTGTCCACATAGGACGGACGGCCACTTATGTCCTGGCTTTGGCCGGGGGAGAGTGGCTCCATGAGCAGGCACCAGCAATCTCCATCCCCATTGGAACGGTCTCCTTCGGAACCCCGCACCGGATCTGCAGCAGTTCGCCGCGGACCTTTGGCGGCCCCGGTTCTGCCCGCCGGGATGTCCCTGGCGCGGGGGCCGGACCAGATTGCCGAGGCGTGGTTGCCTGATGTGGCCGGCGAGGTTCTGCTCGTCACCGGCTTCCACGTCCTCCAAGCCGAAGTGGAACGGATCGTGGCCGCCGCCGGCGGGCAATTACGGGTGGTGGCAGACGTCGCTGATGCGGCCAGATACTGGGATTCGGCGGCTGCCGTCCTTGTGGGAAGCGATGTCCGTGAACTTCCGCCGCGGCGGCGGGCGCCCGCAGTGCTGGTGGGTTTGAACGGGGAAGGGGACAGTCTCTGGCACCTGGCCGCTGCCCTCGGCGCCGAACGGGTCGCTGTCCTGCCTGATGCGGCCGGCTGGCTTGCCGAATGCCTGAGCAGATCACGTTCGCCTGAAGCCGGCGGTCTGGTGCTTGGCCTGACCGGCGGCTGCGGCGGGGCAGGCGCCACCACAGCCGCCATCTGGATCGCCCAGGCGGCCGCCGGGCTCGGTGCCCGCGTCCTGGTGATTGACGGGGATCCGTGGGGTGGAGGCCTTGAACTGGCGCTCGCCGCCGAAGAGACGCCAGGCCTCCGCTGGCCGGACCTGTCACAGGCCAGCGGAAGCATTGATCCGGACCAACTGGCTGATTCCCTGCCCGTCGCCGGCGGGTTTTCCTTCCTGTCCTGGCCGGGCAGCCGTGAGCGTCCGGCCCCGGTGGACGCTGCCACTACCGGCGGTGTGCTGGATGCGGCAAGGCGTGCCTACGAGCTGGTGGTCGTGGATATCGGCCGGGGCAGCGAGCCGCTTCACACCTTCGCCTGGGACTGCGACCGCATCCTGGTCGTCGTTCCGGCGCAGCTGAAGGCAGCGGTGGCGTCGGCCCGCCTGACGCAGGAACTCCCGCCTGTTGAAACTGCCCTGCTGGTCAGGGGAAAGGCAGGTGCAGCCCTGGACAGTGCGCTCATTGCGGACGCTGTCGGTCTGCCTGTCCACGGAATGGTCCCGGAATTGCGTGGCGTGGGCGCCGCGGCGGAGAACGGACGGCTCCTGGAACTCGGGAAACGGCGCCGTGTCAGGCACTTTGCTGCGTCGGTGCTGGACCTGCTCGACGGCGAAATCCCCGTTGGTGAATTTCCGTGAGCGCGCGGCAGCCTGTTGCACCCTCCGCTGCTCCGGCAGCGGCCATGCGCCGGCGCCAGGCACGGGCATTGGACCCCCGCATCCTGGATGCAGGGTTGCTGGAGTCTGTCCGCGAATCAGTGATGGCGGACGCCGGACCGGTCACCCCGTCACGGGTGGCCGCTGCCGTCCAGGCCACCGGCAAACTGCTGGGAACCGCCGGCTCCCTGGCAGCCGTGGAGCGGATCAGTGCCGAGCTCAACGGGCTGGGACCCCTGCAGGAACTGACCCGCGACCTGTCTGTCACGGACATCTTTGTCAACGCACCGGACTCTGTATGGGTTGACAGGGGCCAGGGGATCGAACGCACCGGGATCGCTTTCGCGAGCGAAGCACAGTTGCGGGCGCTGGCGTCCCGGCTTGTCGCGGCGGGCGGGAGGCGGCTGGATGACGGCGCTCCCTGTGTCGACGTCAGGCTCGTCGGCGGTTACCGCGTCCACGCAGTGCTGCCGCCGATTTCAACCGCCGGCACGCTGCTCAGCGTCCGGATCCGGCGTGAACACGTGTTCAGCATGGACGAGCTCCGGACCGGCGGCATGTTCGGCGGAATTGTCCAGGACGTGCTTGAGCGCGTGGTGGAGCATCGGCTGAGCTTCCTCATCAGCGGGGCCACCGGTTCCGGCAAAACGACGCTGCTTTCCACGCTGCTGGGCCTGTGCTCTCCCGCGGAACGGCTGGTTTTGATTGAGGACGCCTCCGAGCTGAACCCGGTCCACCCGCATGTCGTGTCGTTGGAATCCCGGCACGGGAACCTGGAGGGAGGAGGCGAAGTGGATCTGGGCGAGCTGGTCCGTCAGGCTTTGCGCATGCGCCCCGACAGGCTCGTGGTCGGCGAATGCCGCGGCGCCGAGGTCCGGGAACTCCTCACAGCCATGAACACCGGCCACACCGGCGGAGGGGGAACCATCCACGCGAACACCGCCACCGCGGTGCCGGCGCGCCTGACTGCGCTGGGAGCATTGGCAGGTCTGGGGCCGGATGCGGTAAGGCTTCAGGCGTCCAGCGCCCTCGACGTCGTCATCCACGTGGAGAGGTCCGCGCAAGGCCGTCACATCGCCTGCATCGGCGTGGTGGACGACGGACCCGGCGGCCTCGCCGTCGTTCCCGCGCTGGAGAGCAGAAGCGGCGCGCTCAGCCACGGTCCCGCGTGGGCTTCGCTGGTTGCCCGGCTCGGGCTCCCGGATCTGTCAGGAGCCGCCGCATGAGCATTCTTCTGGTCCTGGCACTGGGTCTGGCCGTATTCCTGGTCATGACCCCGCCTGGCGGAACCATGCGGCGCTTCCGCAGGGCCGCGGCCGGCAGCGGCGGGGACCGCATCAGCCCGGACAGCAGGCCTCGCGGCGGAGGACATTATTCTGCCGGCGGTGCTCCCCGCAGGTTGGCTTTGCCGGTAGCTACGGGCCGGGGCGCCACCAGTATTTCCATGACTCTCGTGGTGCAACAGCTCGCCGCTCTGCTGAAGGGCGGCCGTACTCCGGCGAGGCTCTGGGAAGAGTTGTGTGTTGTCTATATCTCCGGCCCGGAGATCGGGTCGACGGGACTGGAGGGGATTCCGGCGCGCCCGCGGGGGTCAGAGCGTGCGGTACCGGGACGAACGGGCCGCCCGGCGCTTAGCGCCGGCTCGGCAACCCTGCTTGGCGCAGCCCGGTCTGCCGCTTTCCGTGGCTCGCCCGTGTCCGAGGCCATCAGGATCACAGCCCCACACGCTTTTCCGCGACTCAACGCGAAAGAGCCGCGGATCTGGTTTGAACTTGCTGCGTGCTTTGACATTGCCGAGGCCAGCGGCTGCCCGCTGGCCGACGTCCTGACCCGGTTCGCCTCCCAACTCGAGGTGGAGGACGACGCCGAGGCCGCGCGGCAGACAGCCCTTGCGGGCCCGAAAGCCACAGTCCGCCTGCTGACGTGGCTTCCATTGATGGGCCTTGGCTTGGGGATTGCCCTGGGCGTGGATCCGCTGGCTGTTCTGTTAGGAACGCCGCTCGGGTTGGCCGCGATGGGCGCGGGTGCAGTCCTGACCGCTGCGGGGCGGATCTGGTCCTGCCGTTTGGTCAGTGCTGCCACCGGCGCGGGCGTGACATGACGGACGCCTTCCTGCCCGGGCTGGTCCTCATGGCCTTGCTGGCCGGCGCGTCTTACCTGTTCCTGGCGGATCATGGCCAGGTGCGGAAGCGGCTGCGTAATCTGCAGACCAGGCAGGCATTCGGCCGGTCCGAGGCCGACCAGCAGCACGCCGAGCGCCCCTATTCACTGCCAGCACGCCGCTCCGGAGGGGGCGTTCACGGGCTGCGTGACAGCGCCATGATGCTGGAACTCGTGGCCGCGATGCTCGATGCCGGGTCCGGCATCGGCCGGTCCCTGGAGCTCGTGGCAGCCGCAGCGTCAAGCGATTACGGCAAGTCCCTTCGTCCTGTCGTGTCGGCGCTAGCCATCGGCGCCGATTGGGAGACGGCCTGGCGAAGCTCTGAAGTACGCCTGCCGGAGATCCTGGAATTGAGGGACGCGCTCGGTTTCGCCGCCATGACCGGTGCCCCGTCCTCAGCCATTCTTTATGCCCAGGCCGCCAGGCTCCGCCGCGAGAGGTTCCGGGCAGCTGAGAAACGGGCAGCCTCACTTGGGGTGAAGCTGGTCATTCCCCTCGGGCTGTGTTCGCTTCCTGCCTTCATCTGCCTGGGTGTGGTCCCTGTGCTTCTTGCACTGGTCCCCTCCGGAACCTGAACGCCTCCAAGGCTGGCTCCCTTCAGCGCGCGCGGCGCCTTTAGTCCTGCAGCCATCCAATTCATCTGTCATCGGAATGGCCTCGCCGGGGGGCGGGCCCAGTGCCTGCTCACGGCCCTCTGCGCCCGCCCGGACCAGGAGCACCGAGAGCCGTCCCAGCTCTGGCGGCCAGTTGACCTGACCGCTCCTCCACAGCCCGGTTCAGCTCCGCTTTTTCCACTTAGGACACGTCAGCGCTTACCGCCTCGTGCGGCGGCGGGAAGAGTCGAAGCAGCCGGCAACAGGCCGGACGACAGAAAGGAACACATCATGACGAGCAACCCTAACAACCTGAGCGCCGCGCCGGACTCCCGTCGTATGCCCGAGGCCGAGGAACGGCCCACCCCGGCCCAAACGAAGGAGGCCGGAGGTCGCGGTAACGTGGTTGAGATCTACCCCGGTGCCAGCAGCAGGCGGCTCCGTCGCAGGATGCGGACCAGGGGCAGGGAGGCCGGAATGGCCACCGCTGAATACGCCATAGCCACCCTGGCGGCTGTGGGATTTGCCGGGCTGCTCGTTTTCATCCTGCGCAGCGACGAAGTACGTGGCTTCCTGCTGAATCTCATCCGCACGGCGCTGGCCTTGCCGTGAACGCTGCACCGGTCTTCTCCTGCAGGTTCCTCCGCCCGTGGGAGGAACCTGCAGCAGGAGTAGGCGCCCCCTGCAGCGACCATGGCCGCATGGACGGCGACTGCGGGGACCGCGGCTGCAGGCACCGTGCTAAAAGTAACCGTGGCTGCCTGCACCACGCGCCGGGAAGCGCCCGCGGGGCCGTGACGGCGGAGTTCGCGGTTGCACTGCCGGCGGTCCTCCTGCTCCTGGCGTTACTGCTGGGTGGCGCTGCAGCGGGAGTCACGCAGCTCCGGTTGGAAGAGGCGGCTAGGGCAGGCGCCAGGGCTTTGGCGCGCGGAGAGGAGGCGGGCACAGTGGAGGGGATTGTCAGGACGCTGGCCGGAGCTTCTGCCACTTCGGCTGTAGTGGCCGACGGCGAATGGCTTAGCGTTACCGTGTCCGACCGCACGGGCGGCCCGCTGGGAGCAGCTATCCCCTGGACGCTGAGCGCCCGGTCTTCTACCCGAACCGAGACAGCAGTTGCCTTGCCACTGCCAGGTCGCCCCACTTCCCTACCCGGGGCGGCGGGATGACGGGCCGGGGCCGGGATCACTCGGAGCGGGGCTCGGGTACCGTCCTCGCGGCAGGACTCGCCATGGTGCTGATCCTGGCGATGGCGCTGATGCTTATGCTGGCGCAGTCCGCAGTGATGGCCAGCAGGGCGGCCTCAGCAGCGGATCTCGCGGCTCTTGCCGCTGCCGATGCCCTGCGCGGACTTACCTCCGGCGAACCCTGCGCTGTGGCCGCGGAGGTGGCCGGCCGCCATGCGGCCACGCTCACTGGCTGTACCGAGGGAGCAGGCCAGACTATCGAAGTCCGGACCGAGCTCCTGTCCCGGACCGTGCTCGGTGCTGCCAGGGGCCAAGCGCGTGCCGGGCCACCGCCCTAGCTTGGATCAGCCTCGCTTGGAGGCCCCTCGACAGCGTCCTTGAGCAGGACATCGAGCAGGGTGACCGCGGCCGCCTTGTCCAGCGGATTGTTCTTGTTGCCGCATTTGGGGGACTGCACACAGGACGGGCAGCCGGATTCGCATTCGCAGGCTTCGATGGCGTCCCGCGTCGCGGAAAGCCACACCTTGGCCTTATCGAAGCCTCGCTCGGCGAAGCCCGCTCCGCCAGGGTGCCCGTCATACACAAAAATGGTGGGCACCCCGGTATCGGCATGGATGGCCGTGGATACTCCGCCGATGTCCCAGCGGTCGCTTGACGCCACCAGCGGTAACAGGCCGATCGCCGCGTGTTCAGCGGCATGCAGAGCTCCCGGGAACTGAGCCTCGATGAGCCCGGCGCCGGTCAGGGAACGGTTTTCCACGACAAACCAGACGGCTTTAGTGAAAAGTTCCCTGGCTCCCAGCTCCAGCGGCTCCTCGCCCAGGATCTCATTCGAAATCAGCGCCTTGCGCTGGAAGGAAATCACCTGCGTTGTCACTTTTACGTCGCCGAAGTGGACCGCAACATCGCCCCACTGGACCGTCCGCTGCGTCTCCAGCACTTCGATCTGGGTCACGTCCCGGGCGGTGGTGTAGTAGTCAGGGTTGGCGCGGCGGACCACCACACAGTGATCATCTTCGTTGAGGTCCTCCACGACATAGCTGTCGCCCTGGTGGACGTATACCGCCCCCCGGTGTGCCTGGTAGTGGGTCTGGGGCGAGCCCATGGTTCCCAGCAGGGAGCCGGTGTCGGCGTCAACAATGCTGACCGGCCCACCGCCGTCTGCCCTCAGGTTCACCATTGCCGCAGCGCTCTGGGAATGCGTCCAGAACCAGCCAGCGGGACGCCGGCGAAGATAGCCCTGGTCCACGAGCTGTCCGAGCAGTTTCTCTGCTGTGCTGCCGAACAGCCCGAGTTCGGCCACGCCCAAGGGGAGCTCGGCTGCCGCAGCGCATAGATGGGGTCCGAGCACATAAGGATTGGAGGGATCGAACACCGTTGCCTCAACCGAGACATCGAAAATCGCCTCGGGATGGTTCACCAAATAGGTGTCCAGCGGATCATCACTGGCCACAAACGCGGCGATGGCGTCCTGGCCGGCCCGGCCCGCCCGGCCTATTTGCTGGAACAGCGATGCCCTGGTACCCGGCCAGCCTGCCACCAGTACGGCATCCAGCCCGGAGATGTCAATCCCCAGCTCCAGGGCGGAGGTGCTGGAGACCCCCAACAGCTCGCCGGAACGCAAGGACCGTTCCAGGGCGCGCCGCTCTTCCGGCAGGTAGCCGGACCGGTAGGCGGCCACCCGCTGCGGCAGGCTTGGATCCACCTCGTCCAGAAGACGTTTGGTGATCGACGAGATGGTTTCCGCTCCCCGCCGCGACTTGATGAATGCGATGGTCCGGATCCGGGAGGAGACGAGGTTGGCGAGCAGGTCAGCCGTTTCAGCCACCGCCGTGCGCCGCTCCCTGGCACCATTTTCGCCCTTGACCTCCGTCAGGCTGGGCTCCCAGAAGGCCACAGTGGTCGAGCCGTGCGGGGAGCAGTCCTCCGCGACTGCCCGTACGGGCGCTCCGATCAGCCGCCCGAAAGACGTGGCAGGCTCCGAGGCCGTGGCCGATGCCGCGATGAATACCGGCTCCGGGTAGGACGTTCCTGCACCGTAATACGCACAGATCCGCCGAAGCCGTCGCATCAGGTTGGCTATATGAGAGCCGAACACCCCGCGGTAGCTGTGGGCTTCATCCACGATTACGTACCTGAGCCTGCGGAAGAATCCAGCCCACCAGGCGTGGTTGGGCAGGATGCCGAAGTGGAGCATATCCGGGTTGGCAAGTATGAAGTTGGCGTGGTCCCGGATCCAGCGGCGGGAGGCCGGGTCGGTATCGCCGTCGTAGGTCTCCGCGCGGACCGTTGGCAGCTTGAGCGAGCGGATGGCCGCGAGCTGGTCTGCGGCGAGAGCCTTGGTGGGGGAGAGATAGAGTGTCACGGCGCCGTCGTCGTGGATTTTTCCGGGCTCGGACAGGACCCGGAGCTCAGAGCGGTGGATGGCGTCCAGTGCCGGCAATTGGTACGCCAGGGATTTTCCAGAGGCCGTGCCGGTGGCGATGACCACATGCTCGCCGTCATGGGCAAGGTCTGCGGCCCGGATCTGGTGACGGTACGGCTCGTGGATGCCCACAGAACTGTAAGCGGCAACCAGATCGGGATGCACCCAGGCCGGCCACGCCTCATGTACGGCCAGGCGGGCAGGAATCGTGCGGACATGACGCAGCTGTTCCGGATCCGGGCCGCGGCCCAGCAAGGGAATCAGGGAGTCATGGGGGTTCACCCCAACATTCTTTCACCCGGCCAGAAATCGGCCCCACGTCACGGGCTCCGGATCACGGATCCAGCATCACACCGGGTGGATCATCCGCCCGTCCTGGTTAGACGACGGAAAGATCGGACCCCTCGTCGGAAGCGGACAGCATCAGTACCCGGCAGACAGTTGACCAGCCCAGGTGCGAATACAGCTTCTGCCCGTCCAGGGAGGCCAGCAACAGGCCGTTCTCCACGTCATGCTCGAAAGCCTGGGCCGCCAGCGCCTTCATAATGAAGCTGCCCAGACCGCGGCGTTGGAAGGCCGGTTCGGTGACGATCTTGTCGAAGATGGCCGTCCTGCCCACCACATAGACCCTGCCGCTGGCTGCAACACTCTCACCGGACCAGACCACTGCGTGGTGCACACCGTTCGACTCGGAAGTGGTGATTGAGAGGTCGTCGTCGGCGAGCCAGGGATCTTCCGCATCCTGGGTTTCCATGTCCACGATCATCATCGCCTGTGAGGCGGACGTGACGTTCAGCCGGTACTTCTCGGCCAGTTGGGTGTAACGGGCGAGGTCGTTGCTCAGAATGGTCAGGATCCTCGCCGGAGCTTCGGTGGCCTTTGCCGCCAGGGCCGCGAACTCGTCGTCGGAAGGGTCGTGGGCGAAATACTCCCACTCCCCGGTGGTATCAGCCCGAAGGGCAGCGGGAAAGCGGCCCTCGGTGGCAGTCTGGTATCCGCGGCAGCCGGCCCAGCCGGCCACCCATACTTCAAGAAGGCGGGTGATATCTCCAACCATGGCGTCCGGACTCATGTGATGAGACTATTCCAGCCCCGTCACAAGCAACAGTGTTTCGCTGCAGTGATGTATGCCCCTTATGCAATTGTGATGCGGGCAAGCCAGTACCCTTAAATACGTGGCTTTGAACCGAATTGTGCTCTTTTACGGCTTTACCCCCATCCCGGATCCGGACGCGGTGCGGCTCTGGCAGTGCGCCCTCTGCGAAAAGCTCGGGCTGACCGGACGCATTCTCATTTCCAAGGACGGCATCAACGCCACCGTCGGCGGCGAGATCGGTGCCGTCAAGCAATACGTGAAAACCACCCGCGAGTACAAGGGCTTCCACGGCGTCGACGTCAAATGGTCCGACGGCGGCGCGGAGGACTTTCCCCGCCTCAGCGTTAAGGTCCGGGATGAGATTGTCTCCTTTGGCGCACCGGGGGAACTGAAGGTCGATGCCCAGGGCGTGGTGGGTGGAGGAAAGCACCTCAAGCCCGAAGAGCTACATGAACTGGTGGAGGCCAGGAAGCAGGCCGGCGAGGACGTGGTCTTCTTTGACGGCCGCAACGCGTTCGAGGCCCAGATCGGCCGATTCAAGGACGCCGTGGTCCCGGACGTGGCCACCACCCACGACTTCATCAAGGAACTCGACTCCGGTAAATACGACGCCCTCAAGGACAAGCCGGTGGTCACCTACTGCACCGGCGGCATCCGCTGCGAAGTACTCTCCAGCCTGATGGTGAACAGGGGCTTCCGGGAGGTTTACCAGCTCGACGGCGGCATAGTCCGGTACGGGGAGACCTTCAAGGACCAGGGCCTGTGGGAGGGCTCGCTGTACGTCTTCGACAAGCGCATGCACCTCGAGTTCAGCGAGGAAGCCAAGACCATCGGCGAATGTGTTCGGTGCTCGGCGCCCACCAGCAAATTCGAGAACTGCTCCAACGCCAGCTGCCGCACCCTCACGCTGTACTGCAGCGAATGTGCCTCAAGCCCGGAAACGCTGCGCTGCCCGGAAGGCTGCGCCGCCTGACGTCGGGCAAGGTGACCGGGCAAGGGGACTGATGGGCATCAAAGCCGGGTCAGCCTGATGGCATAGTTGGCCGGATACCGTGCCTCCACATGGAAAGTCAGCGCGGACGGCCTCGACAAGTAAATGACATTCTCCCGGGTTGGTCCGCATCGCAGTCCCAGATCCACCAGGGTGTATTCCTCGGTGCGGACAGTGAAGGTGACCCGCCGCTGACTCCTGCAGACCAGGGCCAGCGCGTACGTTCCGATCGGCAGGTTTTCCGCCTTTTCCATCCGGATTTCCCCCGCATTCAGCACGCCGGAGCTGACGTGGATGACCTCCCGTTCAGTATCGGGCAGTGCCTCCTGGAGCCAGCTGCCCATTTCAGCCCCGCTGACCGGCTCGTCTTCCAGGGATTCATTGGTGAAACTCGGATCCGGAACGGCCGGCGCCGCCGAGCTGCCAGGGTCAGAACGGGCCCGGCCGTCGTCGTAACTGTACTCACACGCCGTCAGAGATCCTCCGGCCACCAGCGCGCCGGCCGCCCACAGTACGACGGCGGTCCGCACCCGGGAGCCCGGCCCCGGCGTCCCGGGCGGGCATGAGCCACGGAGGGGAACCGCATTGCGGCGCGAAGGCGCCCCCTGGCTGGCGGGCATATTTCGACTGTAGGCCCGGCAATGACGGTAAGCCAGAGGTGTACCTACCCTAGGCAGGACTAGGGGTATCGGGGTCTTCAGGGGCGGCGATAGGGGCGGCTTGGGAGCCTGCGACCGCTTTCTCCGGCCGCTACCCGGCCGCCACGAGCTGGTAGGCATAAAGCAGGGGCGCATCCACGCTGGAAGCACTGATTTCCAGCGGTCCCGCTTGCGTAAGCGTGACCCTCACGCTCTCGCGGCTGCCGTAGCAGGCTGCCCCGAGATCCACTACCTCACGTCCGCCGGAGGTAACCGAGAGGAAAGCCTTGCCGCCGCCCTCGCACGTCAGCGTCAGCGTGTAGCTGCCAGCCGGCACATTCTTGGTATGAACCACGGGCTGGGCGTTGAGGATCTTACCGGAATCCTCCGCCACGGTTCCTCCGGTAGAGGGTAGTGCAGTGGCCTGCCAGGCAGGCACATCCGCGTTCTCCACCGAGAGCTGCTGGGCGCAACCGGAAACAGCCAGCACGAGGGCGGCAGCAGCAACCGCGGCGAGGGCGCGCGGACAGGAAGGAAGGACCAGAGCCATGCCTCCAACTTACCCGGCAAAATCTCCTGCCCTTGCTACCCGGCGATCAGCTCCGGCACCTCGCCCTGGTGCAGTGCCACATAGACACGGTCCCGTAGCGCATTGGCCTCCTGGTCCGTCAGGGTCCGGTCCAGCGGCTGCAGCACGAGCCGGACCAGCACATTCACCTGGCCGGGAGCAATACGCAGGCGTTCGACGGCGGCCGGCGGCAGGTCAGCCGCCGGGGTCACTGTCCTGACCTGCAGGGCGGCGAGCATGTCAGCGTCCGCCCCCAATGCCGTGCGGGCCAGGTCGCCAAGGAGTTCGACGTCGGCCCCCGCTTCCGAGGACAGGACCAGCGAGAGGTCGCGCCGGATTTCCGGCATGGTCGAGACCGGACGGTACGGGGACAGGTCCAGCAGCTGGGCCTGGACTTCCGGGTTGCGTGAGCGCAGGAGCCGGATATCCGTGATTCCCTTCCGCAGCATCAGCGCCCGGTCCAGCCCCATTCCGAGGGCAAGGCCCGCCCAGCGGCGGGGATCCAGGCCTGATCCACGCAGCACCGACGCGGCCACCAGGCCGCACTCCGCCAGTTCCAGCCATTCGCTGCGCCCGCCGGGCTGGCTGACCAGCACGTCCAACTGCATTCCTGCCGCGGTGTAGCTGTGCCGGGCCGGGGTGGCGCGCCACCGGACACCCGGATGCTCGGACGCGGGCAGCACAGCTTCCACAATGGCGGCCATCATGGCGTCCAGGTCGGACGGACCCAGGAGCCCCCGTGCCCTGAGCCGCCAAAGATCCACTTGGTGCGGTGCGCCCACGTGGGTGCGGTCGATCGCGTCCCGGCGGTATACGAGGCCCGGAAGAACATGAAGCCGGTCGTAGTGGCCCAGCTCGCCGCGGAGCGAATCCAGCAGCGCCGGGATGCCCGCGGACGTGTGGCTCCGGAGCATCACTGTGGGACTCACATGCCGGGAATAACGGGAGTCCCTTGTAACGTCGTCGGGCGAGTATCCCAGCCGGTCATAGTTGTCAGCGGTGGCCACGAGCGGGTTCAGCCGGTGGGTCACTGAAGGCACTGCCCAGAGCCGTTCCAGTGCTGCGACGACGTCGGCGAGGAGCAGTTGCATGGCGTGCGGGCCGGCATCAGGATCGGATAGGTCGCGCAGGGAAAGGGCGGCGTTGAGCTGGGAGAGGGAAAGGTAGTTCGTCATGTCGGGGTCCTTGGGGGTGTATCAGGTACGGGGAGGGTCAACACCCTCAGCCGCTGCGCCGGACGGACCCCGGCAGCACATTCAGGCGCGCGATGGGAAGCCCGTGCGGCCGGTAAGCGGCCGAGGGCTGATAAATCGCTGCTCTGTGTGCATGCGTCCATGATACGACGCAGCCACGGGAGCCTCTCTTGACCTTGACGCTACGTCAACATTTAGAGTCTGAGTATCAGCCATGAAATAGGGCCCGGGAAGGAGGACGCCGTGGACTGGTCCATCCAGGACATCGCCAGGATCGCCGGCACCACCAGCAGGACGCTACGCCACTACGACGACATCGGCCTGCTCAAACCCAGCCGCACCGGACACAACGGCTACCGGTACTACAACCAGGCAGCGCTCGTTCAGCTCCAGCGCATCCTGCTCCTCCGCGGACTGGGGCTGGGCCTGCCGGTGATCAGCCAGGTCCTCGACGACGAGACGGACGCAGCCAAGGCGCTCACCGGGCATCTGGAATGGCTGAAGCAGGAACAGGAGAGGCTGGCGCGGCAGATCGCGTCAGTCACGCAAACCATCGAAGCAGTGAAAGGAGGTGGCGAAATCATGGCGGAAGACATGTTCGACGGTTTCGACCACACGCAGTACAAGGACGAGGTGGAGGAACGCTGGGGTAAGGACGCCTACGCCAAGGGGGATTCCTGGTGGCGCGGAATGAGCGCCGATGAGAAGGCAGCGTGGAAGCAACGCCAGCAGAAACTGGGCGAGGACTGGATCGCCGCGGCACAGGCCGGCGTCGGGCCTGACAGCGCAGCGGCGCAGGAGATTGCCAAGCGGCACGTCGAGTGGCTGACGGACATCCCGGGTACGCCCGCCTATGGTGCCGCCGCCGAAGAGGGCGGCAGCGCGCGTATCAAGGCGTACGTCACGGGCCTCGGCGAGATGTACGTTGCCGATCCGCGGTTCGCAGCCAACTACGGCGGCCAGGACGGGGCGGCCTTCGTCCGGGACGCGCTCGCAGTGTACGCCGAGCAGAACCTGTAGCTCGCGCCGCCACAACCGGTCAGGGCGGCCGGCTGCCGGGCGGAATACATCCGGCAGCGGCCGCCAATAGACTTGGCCGGTGACTGATTCCACGCATTTTTCGGCCGGCAACACCCCCGACGCCCCCCGCAGCGACCTCCCCGGACTGCTCACGTCCCTTGCTACTGACCTGCGCGGCGTGGACTACACGCTCGACGGCGTGGCCGGCCTCCTGGGCGACTCCGCCAACCGCGCGCTGAACCGGGACCAGATCATCCCCGCCCTCATCGCCACTGAAACCGCCGCCCGGGGCGAGGCAGCCGACGCTGCGCTCGCCGCCGTCGTCCGCCTCTGGCTCCTGGCAGTACCGCAAACGCAGGAAACGCTCGACGCCGCCCTTCCGGGAATCGGGGCAGGCGGCCTCCTGGAGCTGGGCCTCATTGAACCCGTGCCCGGCTCCGGGATGCTGGCCGCGAAGGCGGACCTGCGGCCCTACGGGTGGGAGGCGGATACCGCCACAGCGGCTGAGGGCAACAGCGGGGCCGAGCTCTGGGTGGCGAGCGACCTCGCCGCGCACCAACAGGCAGGCGTGCTCCGGTACGACCACGTGCTGGGGATCGGGCAGGCCTCCACCACGCTGGTTCAGGCCACCGTCCGACGGCGGGTGAGCAGGGCCCTGGACGTCGGCACCGGCTGCGGGATCCAGTCCTTCCACCTGCTGCACCACGCCAGACACGTCACCGCGACGGACATCTCGGAGCGGGCGCTGGCCTTCACTCGCTTCAACCTGCTCCTGAATGCCGACGCCCTGCACCTGGACCCGGACCGTCTCGAGGACCGGGTGAGCCTGCGCCTCGGGTCGCTGCTGGAACCCGTGGCCGGAGAAGAGTTTGACCTCGTGGTCTCCAACCCGCCCTTCGTGATCACGCCGCGCAGCTTCGGCGAGGAGGTCACGGACCAGTTCACCTATCGGGACGGCGGCCTGCCCGGCGACGAAATAGTCGCCTCCCTCGTGGCCGCCCTGCCCGGAGTCCTGGCCTCGGGCGGGACCGCTCAGCTCCTGGGCAACTGGGAGATTCCCGCCGGGAAGCCGTGGTCGGAGCGGCCGCAGGGCTGGGTCGGACCGGACGTGGATGCATGGTTCATCCAGCGCGAGCAGGTGGACCCGGAGCAGTACGCCGAGACGTGGCTGCAGGACGCCTCCCAGTCACGCGACTGTCGGCACTACCAGGACACCTACGCCGCCTACCTGGCCGATTTCGCGTCCCGCGACGTGGAGGGGATCGGCTTCGGCATGGTCTGGCTGCGGCGCCCGCCTGTTCCCGCGCCGGGCGGCGCCGTCAGGCGGGCCGCCATCAGCCGGTTCGAAGAAATCACGCACCCCATCGAACAACCCGTCGGGCCGCACCTGGGCGCCGCCGTCGAACGTTCAGACTGGCTGGCCTCCAACAGCCTGGAGGACGCGCACCTGCTGGTGGCCGACGACGTCACCGAGGAACGCCACCAGCGCCCAGGTGCGGAGCACCCGGGCGTGATCCTGCTTCGCCAGGGAGCCGGGCTGCGCCGGACCAACCTGCTCAGCACGGAGCTCGCCGGGTTTGTCTCGGCCTGCGACGGGGACCTTTCCGTGGGGCAGATCATCGGCGCCCTCGCCGCGCTGCTGGGCGGCAGCCTGGCGGGGGAGGAAGGGTTCGACGGCGGCGCGTTCCGGACCGGGCTGCTCACCGAGGTGGCGAACCTGGTGCGCGACGGCTTCCTGCTGCCTGAGTGATTCCGTTCGCCGGGAGCGATGTCAAGCGTTTCCTTCACAGCTGGCGGGTGCTGGCTACACTGGAGCCGTGAACACCGAATCCGCAGGAACTCCGGCCGTTGGCACCGCCGCTGCGGGCACGCGGCGGAACCGGGCCGGGACCACAGTGGAAATCACCGACCCCAAAGCCATCCGGGCGCTGGCACACGCTGCCCGGCTGGAGGTCATCTCCGAGCTCTATTCCACCCAGCTCGGCCGCACCGCCACCGAGCTCGCGGTCCAGACCGGGCTGACCCCCAGCGCCATGAGCTACCACCTGCGGGCATTGCAGAAGTGGGGCATCGTGGCGCCGGCCGAGGCGTCAGGGGATGCCCGGGAGCGGCGCTGGAAAGCAGCGGGAACCGACTTCACCATCAACTCCGGCGGGGGACCCGCCAGCCCCCAGTTCGCTGTCCTGGACCTGGAACTCGATGCGTTCCGCCGCCGGGCCCGCGCCTACGCCCGGGCCCGTGATGAGCGCCACGTCAGCCGAGCGCCGGTGGAGGCGCCGACCGAGGCGCCCACCGCCGTCGTCCTTGCCAGCAGCCTGTTGTACCTCACCCGCGAACAGCAGGCGGAACTGACCGAACGCCTGTTCTCCCTGCTCAACGAGTACGAGCTGCAGGATCCGCACCGGATTCCCGCAGGAGCCGAAAGGATGGCAGCCATGTGGTCGCTGATTCCCGATGACCGTCCGGTCCCGGCGCCCGGAGTTGCCGGTGCGGCCGAAAGCGCCGCCGACGACACTCCGGGTGCTGTGTAAACGACAGAAATCCGGCGCCTCACCATGGTACGAAAAGCCGTATGTTTTCCACAGGAATGCGCACAATTGACCAAAATATGGTGAACTAGGCCAGTATGGGCTCATCTGCCCGAGCAACCTTTTTCTGTAGGAGCACCGTGCCAAGCAAGGCCAAAACCGGCAAGAAACTCGTGATCGTGGAGTCTCCGGCCAAGAGCAAGACCATCGCCAAGTACCTGGGCGAGGGTTTCATCGTAGAGGCCTCCATCGGTCACATCCGCGACCTGCCGCAGCCGTCCGAACTCCCCGCGGAGCTGAAGAAAACCTCCGTAGGCAAGTTCGCCGTCGATATCGACAACGACTTCAAGCCGTACTACGTCGTGTCGCCGGACAAGAAGAAAAAGGTGGCCGAACTCAAGGCCCAGCTCAAAGATGCTGACGCTCTTTATCTCGCAACCGATGGGGACCGCGAGGGCGAGGCCATCGCGTGGCACCTGCTGGAAGTACTCAAGCCCAAGGTCCCCGTCTACCGGATGACGTTCGGCGAAATCACCAAGGAAGCCATCCACCGCGCCATGGACAACCTGCGCGACGTGGATTCCGCGCTGGTCGACGCCCAGGAAACCCGCCGGGTACTGGACCGCCTGTACGGCTACGAGATTTCCCCCGTCCTTTGGCGCAAGGTGGCCCGGGGCCTGTCCGCAGGCCGGGTGCAGTCAGTGGTCACCCGCATGGTGGTGGACCGTGAACGGGAACGCATGGCCTTCAAGGCGGCGTCCTACTGGGATCTCACCGGCCAGTTCGGCGCCGGTTCGGGCTCTTTCAAAGCGAAGCTGGCCGCCGTTGACGGCGCCAAGGTGGCCACCGGCCGTGACTTCAACGACGACGGCGTCCTTACCTCGCGCAACGTCGCCCACCTTAACGAGGAACTGGCCACCTCGCTGGCCGCCGGCCTGCAGGACGTCTCGTTCACTGTCCGGTCAGTTGACACCAAGCCGTACACGCGCCGCCCCGCCGCGCCGTTCACCACTTCCACACTGCAGCAGGAGGCCGGCCGCAAGCTGCGCTTCTCGTCTAAGAGCACCATGCAGGTGGCCCAGCGGCTGTATGAAAACGGCTACATCACCTATATGCGTACGGACTCCTCCGCCCTGAGCGATGAGGCCGTCACCGCCGCCCGCCGGCAGGCCTCGGAGCTGTACGGCCCCGAGTACATCCCGGCGTCGCCGCGCGTCTACACCAGCAAGGCCGCGAACGCGCAGGAAGCCCACGAGGCCATCCGCCCCGCCGGTGACTCGTTCCGCACGCCTGCCCAGGTGGCCAAGCAGCTCTCGGGGGACGAGTTCCGCCTGTACGAGCTGATCTGGAAGCGCACCGTCGCCTCCCAGATGGGTGACGCCAAGGGCTCGACGGCGACCATCCGCCTGGGCGCGGTGGCAGCGGACGGCCGGGACGCCGAATTCTCCGCCTCTGGCACTGTCATCACCTTCCCCGGCTTCTTGGCCGCCTATGAGGAAGGCAAGGACGAAACCCGTGGCGATGAGGACTCCGAGGAGACCCGCCGGCTGCCGAACGTTGCCAAGGGCGATGCCCTGACGGCGTCGGACATCCTCGCCGTGGGCCATGAGACCTCGCCGCCGCCCCGCTTCACTGAAGCCTCGCTGACAGCGGAGCTGGAGAAGAAGGGCATCGGGCGCCCGTCCACGTATGCCTCCACCATCTCCACCATCCAGGACCGCGGCTACGTGCGGAAACAGGGCTCGGCCCTGGTCCCGAGCTGGATCGCGTTCTCCGTGATCCGCCTGCTGGAGCAGCACTTCACCGACTACGTGGACTACGAATTCACCGCTGACATGGAAGGCGACCTGGACAAGATCGCCAACGGCCAGGCCGTCGGCGCCTCCTGGCTTCGGCACTTCTACTTCGGGGAAGACTCCGATCCGGGCCTGCTCAGCATCGTCAACAACCTGGGCGAGATCGACGCGCGGGAAATCAACTCGATCCCCATCACCGACGAGATCACGCTTCGCGTGGGCAAATTTGGTCCCTATCTTGAGAGTTCAGCCGCCACCGTTGACCCCAAGACCGGCGAGATCATCGAGTCCTCGCGCGCCAACGTTCCCGAAGACCTGGCCCCGGATGAACTGACCGCAGCCAAAGCCAAAGAGCTGATGGAAACAGCGGCACCGGAAGAACGCGTGCTGGGCGCCGATCCGCACACCGGTCACACCGTCGTGGCCAAGAACGGCCGCTACGGCGCCTATGTCACGGAGATCATCCCCGAGATGACCGATGAACAGCTGGCCAACCAGCCCGTGGAGTACTACAAGAACGGTAAGCCCAAGCCGCCGAAGAAGCCCGTCAAGGCCAAGCCGCGCACCGGCTCGCTGTTCGCGTCCATGTCTGTCGATTCCGTCACCCTGGATGAGGCCCTGCAGCTCATGAGCCTGCCCCGCGTGCTGGGCGAGGACGCCGAAGGCAACCTCATCACCGTGCAGAACGGCCGGTTTGGCCCGTACCTGAAGAAGGGCACGGACTCCCGCTCGATCGGCTCCGAAGAGGAGATCTTCACGATCACCCTGGAGCAGGCCCTGGAAATCTACTCCCAGCCCAAGCAGCGCGGTGCCCGTGCTGCTGTGCCGCCGCTGGCTGAGTTCGGTCCGGACCCCGTGTCGGAAAAGAACATCGTGGTGAAGGAGGGCCGCTTCGGTCCCTACATCACCGACGGCGTCACCAACATCACCGTCCCCCGCACCACCTCACTGGAGGAACTGACGCGGGAACGCGCCGTCGAACTGCTCGCCGAAAAACGGGCGAAGGGTCCGGTCAAGCGGACCACCACCGCCCGCAAGGCACCGCCCAAGAAGAAGGCCGCGGCCAAGAAGTAGGCGCTCCGGCGCCGAGTTCGCTGGAACGGTGCGAGTTCGCCGGAACGTTCCAGCGATCCCGCACCGTTCGGGCGATTTCGGGTTGTGCCACAGCCGCCGTTTGCGCCCATGGTGCGCAACGTGATCGAGTAGAGACATGACTGAACAGCCCGCGCACACGGATCTCCAGCCGCTCAACGACCTCGAGGAGAAGCTCGCCAAGGGCGGACAGCCGGACGCCAGCCCCGTGGACGTCATCCTGTCCTTCCTCAACAGCGAAGTGTACGTCGTCAGCAGTGACGGCATTGAAGGCGAGGACTCCCAGGTGGAGCCGCTGGTTCTGGCGAATGTTGACGGCGACCCCGTCCTGGCGGTCTTCTCCCACCCCAGCCGCGTAGACGAGCAGTACCTTGAGGCTGCCCCTAATGTCCTCGGCACCCAGGGCGCGGCCATCATCGCTAACATCGGCGAGGAGCTGGGCATGGTGATCAACCCGGGCGCCGCTTTCGGCTTCGAGATCAACCCCGAGGGCGTGGCCAACATCAAGCGCGACTTCAAGCGCGCCGATGAGCTGCCTGACGGCGAGCACGGGGACACCGCCACGAACTGACATCTGCCGCGCCGGTTGTGACCGGGGCGCCCTGCCGGGCAATAATGGCAGCATGCGGCTAGGCGTCCTCGATATCGGGTCCAACACAGTTCATCTCCTCCTGGTGGATGCCCACCCTGGCGCGCGTCCGGTGCCTTTCGCCTCGCACAAGCGTCCACTCTCCCTGGTGCAGTACCTGGACGGTGATGGCAACATCACGGACGCGGGGCAGCATGAGCTGACCGAGTTCGTCCTGGAAGCGTGGGAGTTCGCTGCAAAGCACAAGGCGGAGGACCTGCTGGCCTTCTGTACCTCGGCCATCCGGGAAGCGACCAACGGCCCGGAGGTGCTTGCCCGCGTCAAGCACGAGACCACGGTGACGCTGCAGGAACTCACGGGTGACGAAGAGGCATCCATGACGTTCTTCGCTGTCAGGCGCTGGTACGGCTGGGGGGCAGGGCCCATCCTGAACCTTGACATCGGCGGCGGGTCCTTTGAAATGGCTTTCGGCCAGAACGAGCTGCCGGAAGTGGCCACCTCCGTGCCCCTTGGTGCGAGCCGCCTCACCCGTGACTGGCTCGCCGAGGACCCGCCGTCGGCAAAAAGCGTCAAGGAAGTGCGCCGCTACATCCGCACCACACTCAAACCGGCGGTGAAGGAGTTCGACGGCCTGGGCCGGGCAAATCTCGTTGCCGGGACGTCCAAGACCTTCCGGTCACTGGCCAGGATCGCCGGCGCCGCCCCCAGCGCTGCGGGCCCGTATGTGAAGCGTGAGCTGAACGCTACTGACCTCGGCGTGTGGGCCCAACGCATTTCCGCCATGAAGACTGAGGACCGGCTGCACCTGCCGGGCGTGTCCGAAGCCCGCGCCAACCAGCTTCTCGCAGGAGCCCTGGTGGCAGAAGCTGCCCTGGAACTTTTCAACTTCAAGAAGGTCAGGATCTGCCCGTGGGCCCTCCGCGAAGGCCTGATCCTTCGACGCCTCGATCAGCTGGTCTTCGCCGGCCCGCTTGATCCGGCGCCCCACGTCATGGCACCTGAAGGGTCCCTCGCCCTCTGAATCCGGTCCCGCCGCCCTTGTCTATGACTATGGCACGAGGTTCTGGCACGAGTGGGTTAAAACCACGGTGCCGGGCAAAAACGCGCTAAAGCGAAACCATCCTTAAAGCGAAAACACCGGGGCCCGCAGCAGGAAAATGGGGGAAAACCTGCTGCAGGCCACCGGCGCTCCGGGCAAACATCCCCATGCTTGCCGCATCACTCGCACCCTCAATGAGGCAATTACTACGTTAGGACCCTAACTTGTGAGGGACCTCCAGCGAACATGGGAGCCGGCTGTGAATCCTGTGCGCCGCTTTGTTTCGGCAGCACGGGGGCCGAACTGCAATGATGGATCCATGAGCAACCGAATCGCATTCCTTGGCTGTGGGTCCATGAACGAAGCCATCCTGGGTGGCCTCCTGGAGGGCGGAGCAGACCCGTCCGACATCGTGGCCACTGTCCGGCGGGCAGAGCGGGCCGCCGAACTGGCCGTACGCTACCACGGGATCACAGCCATCGCCGGCGAGGAGGAACCCGACAACAACAAGCAGGCGGCGAAGGGCTCGGCCGTTGTGATTCTGGGCGTCAAACCCCTGGGGATCGCGGACCTGGCCAGGGAGATCGGCGGATCCCTGTCGCCGCAGACCATCGTCATCAGCGTCGCGGCGGCTGTTTCCCTGGCACAGCTGGAAGGCGCGCTGCCTCCCGGCCAGCCGGTCATCCGGAGCATGCCCAATACGCCTGCCAAGCTGGGCCGGGGCGTCGTCTCCGTCACGCCCGGCAGCCACTGCACGCCTGAGCAGCTACAGAAGGCCAAAAGCATCCTCAAGTCGGCGGGCACCGTCGTTGAAGTGCCGGAGGATCAGGTGGACGCGCTCTCAGCCATCAGCGGTTCAGGACCGGCCTACGCGTTCTACCTTGCCGAGGCCATGGCCTCCGCCGGCGTCGAACTGGGCCTGGACCCTGAACTGTCGCTGCTCCTTGCCCGGGAAACCGTGGCCGGCGCGGGCTTCATGCTGGCGGAGCCGGGTGCCGATCCTTCGGCCCTGCGCAAGGCGGTGACGAGTCCCAACGGCACCACTGAGCGGGCCATCGCGACATTCGATGACAGGGGCATCCCGTCAATCATTGCTGCCGGCGCCCGCGCCGCTGCAGAGCGTGCTGCGGAGATCACCCGCCAGCTCAGCTAGTCTCGGCCAGTTCCCGACGTCGCGGGCTTCCGGAGTCGCGGGTTGCAGCAGGGGGTGCTACGGCCGCGCCGCGAACCGCTCCAGCAGATCAACGTGGCCGGACACAATCAGCATGTCGCGGGAAGACACTTTGGTCTCAGGGCGGGCGTAGGTAAAGTCCTCGCCCGGGGATTTCACGCCGACGATCGTCACGCCGTATTTCGACCGGACCTTGGATTCATCCAGCGTGAACCCCACGGTTTCACGCGGCGGGTACATCTTCACGATGGCGAAGTCGTCGTCGAACTCAATGAAGTCCAGCATGCGTCCGGAAACGAGGTGGGCGGCCCGGACGCCGGCATCGGCCTCGGGATAGATGACGTGATTCGCGCCGATGCGGGTGAGGATCTTGCCGTGCGAGGGCGTGATGGCTTTCACCCATAGGTGCTCGATGCCCAGGTCCACCAGGTTAACGGTGATCAGCACGGAGGACTCGATGGACGTCCCGACGCCAACGACAGCGGAACTGAACTCCTGAGCGCCGAGCTGGCGCAGGGCATCGATGTTGGTGGCGTCCGCTTCCACCACATGGGTCAGGAGCGGCGCCCACTTCTGGACAAGGCTCCGGTCACGTTCGATGGCAAGCACTTCGCGGCCCTGCTTCACGAGCTGTTCGGCGGTGGAGGAGCCGAAGCGTCCCAGCCCGATCACCAGGACAGGTGCGTTATGGGCGGGGCGGTTGGGGGCGCCTGGGGAATTAGCCAATGATGGGCCTCTCTTCCGGGTAGTGGTACAGCTGGCTACGCTGGCGCAAAGCCAGGCCAGCGGCAAGGGTAACGGTGCCCACGCGGCCTGCGAACATCAGGACAGCAAGGACATAGACGCCCGACGGCGGCAGTTCAGCACTCAGGTTGGTACTCAGCCCGACCGTGGCGAAGGCCGAAATGGTTTCGAAAAGTACCCGGTCCAAGGACTGGCCGCTGATCTGCAGGAGCAGGAACGCGGAGACAGAGACCAGGGTTGCCCCGGCGACGATCACGGAGATGGCCACCCGCATGGTGCCCTGCGGGATGGTGCGGCCGTAGACCTTGACGTCTGAATCGCCCCGGGCTTCGGCCGCGATCGCGAGGAACATCACGGCGATGGTGGTCACCTTGATGCCGCCTGCGGTGGAGGCCGAGCCGCCGCCTGCGAACATCAGGGCGTCCGTGAGCAGCATGGTGGTTGATTCCATGTGGTTCTGCTCCACGAGGTTGAAACCGCCGGATCTGGTCATGACCGAGGCGAAGAGCGAGTGCGTGATTTTGTCGCCGAAGTCCATGGGGCCTATCGTCCGTGGATTGTCCCACTCCATCAGGGCCCACAGCACAGTGCCTGCCGCCAGCAGGATGAGGGAGACCTGGATGGTCAGCTTGGTGTGGAGGTTCCACTTCTTCCAGTTGAGCCCGTTCTGCTGCAGGACCATGACCACGGGAAAGCCCAGGCTGCCCAGGAACACGCCCAGCATCAGCGGAACAAGGATCCACAGGTCCGTCTCGTAAGGCACGATGCCGTCCGAATGCGGGGTGAAGCCGGCGTTGTTGAAGGACGAAATGGAGTAGAACACACCGTGCCATACTGCCTGCCAGAACGGCTCGCCCAGCAGCAGGAACCGGGGAACCAGGGCCAGGGCCAGGGCACCCTCGATCACCACGGAGGTCGTGATGACAATCCGCAGCAGGGTGCCTACCTCGCCCAGCCGCCCGGCATTGTTCATGGCCTCCTGGGCAATGAGCTTGCCCCGGACACCAAGCTTCTTGCTCACCATCAGGGCCAGCAGTGAAGCGAGTGTCAGCGTGCCCAGGCCGCCGACGAATATGCCTACAAGGATGACCACCTGTCCGAAGAAGGACCAGTGCACCGCCGTCGAAACCACTGTCAGGCCGGTGACACAGACGGCGGATACCGCCGTGAACAGTGCCTCGTGCAGTGGCGTGGCGGTTCCGGTGGCGGACGAAATGGGCAGTGAAAGCAGGAAGGTGAACACCAGGCAGACGCTGGCGAACGCGCTGAGGGCAAGACGGGCCGGCGACGTGTTCGCGATATCGTCGATGACGTCGCGGAGCCGCGTGAAGATCCAGAGGCCTTCCCGCTCCCGACCAGCGGGTTGCCAGCTGGCCGGGTTCCGGAGCCTCGACTGGCTTTCCGTCATCTGTGGCATGTCCTCGGTAGAAAATATTCCATCAGTAGTAAACCACTAAAGCCGACCTCATTGGCGGGCCGGGGGAGGCGGCGCGCTCGGGTAGCCTGTGATTGATGACATACCTGCCCGGTCTCAGCCAGCCCGCGCCGCCGACGACGGTGGTGTGGAGCCCCGCCATGACTGCCTACAATTTCGGCCCGGGCCATCCGATGGCACCTGAACGGATGGATCTCACAGTCCGGCTGGCACGGAGCCTTGGGCTCCTTGACCTGGCCCACGTCGCTGTGAAGGCCCCTGAGGTCGCCTCGGACGCCGAGCTGGAGACTGTGCACTCGCCGGAGTACGTGGAGGCCGTGCACCGCGTCAGCGAGGACCCTGCCTGGCCTGACGAAGCCCGGGGCCTCGGCACCGAGGACGATCCCGCCTTCGCCGGTATGCACGAAGCCGCCGCACGTCTGGGCGGCGGCTCCCTGCTCGCGGCGTCCGCCATTCTGGACGGCTCAGCACTGCATGCCGTGAACTTCGGCGGCGGGCTCCATCACGCAGCGCGGGACCGCGCCAGCGGCTTCTGCATTTACAACGATTCCGCCCTTGCCATCCAGAGGCTGCTCGACGGCGGTATCGGGCGGGTGGCATATATCGACGTCGACGCGCACCACGGGGACGGGACCGAAAGCATCTTCTGGGATGATCCCCGGGTGCTCACCATTTCCCTGCATGAAAGCGGGCTTACGCTCTTTCCGGGCACGGGCTTCGCCAACGAGATCGGCGGCCCGCACGCCCAGGGCAGCGCGGTGAACGTTGCCCTGCCGTCGGGAACGGGCGACGCCGGCTGGCTGCGGGCCTTCCACGCGGTGGTGCCGCAGCTGGTCGGCGCCTTTGAGCCCGAGGTCATCGTGAGCCAGCACGGCTGCGACTCGCACCGGCTGGACCCGCTGGCGCATTTGAACATCAGTGTTGACGGCCAGCGCGAGGCCGCTTCCGCCGTCGGGAACCTGGCCAGCCGCCATTGCGGCGGCCGCTGGATAGCAACAGGCGGCGGAGGCTACAACGTCACGGGCGTTGTCCCCCGGTCCTGGAGCCACCTGATCGCCATTGCGGCCGGACGCCCCGTGCCCCTGCGGGCCCTTGTCCCGGAGGACTGGCGCTCCTATGTGGAGGACAAGTTCGGCATCGCCACACCCGGGCTTATGGGTGACGACGTGGAGCTGTGGTGGCGGTCGTGGGAAGTGGGGTTCGATCCCAACGACGCGGTGGACCGGACCGTCATGGCCACACGCAAGGCGGTGTTCCCGCTGTACGGACTGGACCCCTGGTTCGACTAGCCCCGCCCCGGGTGCCAGCGCAGTTCGGCGGCGATGGCGACAGGCGAAATAGTTGATGCCTTTCGGCGTATATGTCGCTAGGGTGGGAGGCATGGTGACAGACGACGTATTTGCCGTCATTGCGGAAGCAACCCGGCGCGACATCCTGGTTTCCCTTCGCCAAGGGGACAAGGCAGTGGGGGAGCTGGTGCAGGAGTTGTCCGCCAGCCAGCCCACCATTTCGAAACACCTGAAGGTCCTCCGCGAAGCGCAACTGGTGAGCATGCGGGCACAGGGCCAAAAGCGCTACTACACGCTCAACTCCAAGCCGCTTGAGGGGATCGTCAGCTGGCTGGAGACGTTCGACGTCGGGCCGGCAGCCGCCGTCGGGAAGTCACCGGAGCCGAAAACTGCCACGGGTCCGGGCGGGAACGGGGGCCAGACGCCGCTCCAGGCCGTGACGGACGCTGATGCGGTGGCTGCTACCGGTGCCCTGGCTCAGGGGAGCACGGAACTGAGCCCCGCCGTCGTCATTCCGGGCGGCACCGCAGCGCCGCTCAGCGACGACACCGTTCCACAACAGATCGGCCGCAGCGTAGGCCGGGCCGCCACCAAGGCCGCGGACCTGCTGGCCAGCCTCCCGAATTTGCCGAACCTGCCCAAATTCGGCCGGAAAAAGTAGGCCCCTATCCCAACTGCGTAGCAGCAGGTGTCGTTATGAGCGCTGAAAACGACACCTGCTGCGACCTGGTTGGGCGGCCTGGGGACTGATGCTACCTGCCGAGCAGGCGGACGTGGTCCGGCGTGAGCTCCGAGATCCTGCTGACGCCCAGCAGCGCCATGGTGCGGGCCATGTCCTTCTCGAGGATCTGGATGGCCCGGTCCACACCGGCCCTGCCGCCGGCCATCAGTCCATAGAGGTAAGCGCGGCCGATCAGCGTGAAGTCGGCGCCGAGTGCCAGGGCGGCCACGATATCAGCGCCGCTCATGATGCCGGTATCCAGGATGATTGCGGCGTCCGAGTTGTCTGCCTCAAAGGCCTGCTTGACCTCGGGGAGCAGGTGGAACGGAATGGGGGCGCGGTCAAGCTGCCGGCCGCCGTGGTTGGAGAGGATCACACCGTCGGCACCGTGGCCAACCACTTTGCGGGCGTCGTTGACGGTCTGGATCCCCTTGACCACCAGCTTTCCCTTCCAGGTTTCGCGCAGCCAGTCCAGGTCCTCGAACGTGAGGGTGGGATCGAACATGGAGTTGATGAGGTCGGCGACCGTGCCGGAGTAGCGGGACAGCGAGGCAAAGGTCAACGGCTCGTGCGTGAGGAAGTTGAACCACCAGGCGGGGCGGTAGGAGGCATCCAGCACGGTCTTGATGGTGAGGGCCGGCGGGATGGTCATGCCGTTGCGCACGTCGCGCAGCCTCGCACCGGCGACGGCGGTGTCCACCGTGACCATGAGCGTGTCATTGCCGGCTTTTGCAGCCCGGTCAATGAGCTCAAGCGAACGGTCGCGGTCCGTCCAGAGGTAAAGCTGGAACCAGTTGCGGCCGTTGGGGGCGGCCGCGGCCACGTCCTCGATGGAAGCAGTGCCCATTGTCGAGAGCGTGTAGGGGATGCCAGCCGCTTCGGCCGCCTGCGAGCCAGCATATTCACCTTCCGACTGCATCATCCGGGTGAATCCTGTGGGCGCGATCCCCACGGGCAGGCGGGACGGCTTGCCGAGAATCTCGGTGCTCAGGTCGATACTCGAAACGTTACGGAGGATGCCGGGACGGAACTCGATGTCCAGGAACGCTTGCCGGGCCCGGCGCAGGGTGATTTCAGCTTCGGCGGCACCGTCGGTGTAGTCGAACGGAGCCTGCGGGGTGCGCCGCTTGGCGATATCGCGCAGCTCCCATATGGTGCTGGCCCGCTTGAGCCGGGCTTCCTTGCTGAACTCCGGCTTCTTGAACTGCATGAGGGGAGCGAGATCGGAGTACTTGGGGATGCGGCGCTTCAGGGCGGCCGGTAGCGCGGAAGAAGTTGAGGGTCGTGGAACCGCGGCGGCCGGGACATCCGTGGCGTTCGGGGCCGGGGTGGCTTCCGGGTTGTTCGGCTGGATGGTGTGGGTCATGGCTTCCTCCGATGGTGGGCCGCGCTCGTTAGGTCTGTGGTCTAACCACACTCTAAGGCATGTGGTCCGACCACATCAACTAGGATGGGGGATATGCGTACCCACCAGCTTGTCCTGCATTGGATCGAGAGTCAGCTCTCCGAGGGCCAGCTGAGCGTGGGCGGCCGGCTTCCTGCCGAACGTTCCCTTGCCGAGCAGCTCCAGGTCTCCCGGACGTCCGTGCGGGAGGCCATCCGGATCCTTGAGGCCATGGGCGTGGTCAGGGCCGGCGTCGGCTCGGGTCCGGAGGCGGGGACCGTGGTGATCTCGGATCCGACGGCGGCGCTTGGCTCAGCGCTGCGGCTCCACGTCGCGACGCAGCACCTTCCGGTCTCGGACATTGTGGAGACCCGCGTCCTGCTGGAGTCCTGGGCTGCGGCCCGTGCCCGGCCGGACGCGCCGGAACTACAGGCTGCCGGCGCGCTGCTGGACGAGATGGACGCCTTCGGGAATGACGGCCCGGGGGGACTTGCCATGACCGTTGATGACTTCCTGGCGCTGGATGTCCGCTTCCACCTGGCCCTCGCAGATGCTGCCGGAAATACCGTGGTCAGTGCCATGATGGGCTCGTTGCGCGAATCCATCCAGGGGTATGTTGCCCGGCTTACGGCCAATCTCCCGGACTGGGATGCCACGGCCTCGCGCCTCCGCGCCGAGCACCGTGAGATCCTCGCGGCCATCCGGAACGACGACGGCGGGCGTGCCGCCAGGTTGGTGGCCGAGCATATCGAGGGGTACTACCGGGAGGCCGGTCTCAGGCATCCGGATGAGGGCATCCGGTCTTCCCTGTGACCGGCCGCTAGTTTTTCGCGGGTCCGCTGCTGGCCCGGACCTCCAGGCGGGGCTGGTACCGGCCGCCCGGTGTGTCGCTGCTTTCCTTTCGGATGAGCGCCCTCAGCTGCTGCCACGCCTGCTCGCCGAGTTCAGTGATGGGGACAGCTGCAGTGGTGAGGGTGGGCGTGGTGTACCTGGCGAAGGGGATGTCGTCAAAGCCCGTCACCGAGATGTCTTCGGGAACGCTGACGCCGCGTTCATGCAAGCCGCTCAGGAGGCCCATGGCTACGAGGTCGTTGAAGGCCAGAATGCCCGTGGCGCCGCTGTCCAGGACGGCATCGACCGCCCCGTGGCCTGTATCGAAGTCCGAGCCGCCATCGAGCATCCGGACTTCCACCTGCGGGTGGGCGGACTTGAATGCCTCCAGGCCCTGGAGACGGAGCGCGTTGGACGCGCTGCCGGCTGGACCTGACAGAAATGCGAGCCGGGTGTGGCCGAGCCCGAACAAATGTCCGGCCAGGTCCTGGACCCCCTGGCCGTAGTCCACTACCAGGCTGGGCACCCCCGCGGTCGCCGTCGTCCTGTTGACCAGCACCAGCGGGTGCAGGGACGGCGCTATTTCCTCAAGTTCTGCGTCACTCATGCGCGGTGCGCACAGCACCAGGCCGTCGCACCGGCGCCGGGCCTCGCCGGCCAGGATGGCTTCCTCGCTGGAAACTTCGAAGGAATCTGCGATCAGGACGCGGTAGCCGTCCTGGGCCGCTGCCCGGCTCAATCCGCGCAGGATTGCCTGGAACGTAGGGTTGGCCAGGTCCGGCACCACAATGCCGATGGTGTCTGTCTTGCCGAGTGCAAGGCTGCGCCCGACCGGATTCGGCTGGTACTTGAGCTCCGCTGCCGCCGCGCGGACCCGTGCCGCGATGTCAGGATCAACAGTGAAGTTTCCGTTCATCACCCGCGAAACCGTGGCATGTGAGACCCCGGCCTTGATGGCAACGTCCGCGATGCCGATCCTGCCGGTTGCCGATTTCCTGACCATGTCTGCCTTTCGTCAGTCCCTGGAACCATTCTGCCGGCCGGGGCGGGCGCAGGATCCGGGACCAGAGGTGTCCTGAGAGAAGCATATAACGCTGGGAAACCGATTTCTGCCCCGGTAAAACTTCCTTTGAAGCTCCAGGACCCTTGAATCACCAGGCTCTAAGGAGTCCATCGCCAGAAAACGCTTTCTCTTATAAGAATAGTGGTTGACGGGACCGTGAGTCTCTTGATAGAAATCATATAACGAACCTGAGAAAACGCTTTCTCGTCCATTGTGACACCACCTACTGCAGCGCAGGGAACCACGCTCCGCCCGCACCAACCACTGCCGGCAACCGTCCGAGCACGAAGCCATTTGAGAGGGCCCCATGGTCAACACAGCCGAGTCCAGTTCTGCGACCACGGTCTCCACTTCCGAATCCCTCACGGGCAAGGCAGCAGATCCGGCTGCCGGGACATCCCGGTCCACCAAAGCGCGGATCGCACTCATAGGCACCGGCGGCCGTTCGGAAATGTATATACGCGCCATCTTCGGCAAGCACTCGGACCCTGCGGAACTTGTGGCCTTCTCGGATATTAACCCCGGCCGCGTGGGGTTCTACCAGAAGCTGATCCGGGAACTGGGTGCTGCCGGTCCCGTCGCTTCCTTCGATCCCGCGGACCTCACTGCCTTCATTAAGGCCAACAACATCGACCGCGTCGTGGTGACCACACCTGACTACACGCACGCGGACTACATCGTTGAGGCGCTCACGGCCGGCGCCGACGTCGTAGTGGAAAAGCCGCTCACCATCGATGCGGAGGGCTGCCGCCGGATCACCAAGGCCGTGCATGAGACAGGCCGCAACGTGGTGGTCACTTTCAACTACCGTTACTCGCCGCGCAACAGTGCGCTCAAGGAGATCATCCAGAGCGGCGTGATCGGCAAGGTCACCTCCATCGATTTCAGCTGGTTACTGGACACAGTCCACGGCGCGGACTACTTCCGCCGCTGGCACCGCGAGAAAAAGAACTCCGGCGGCCTGCTGGTCCACAAGGCTTCCCACCACTTCGACCTCGTCAACTGGTGGATCGATGACGTGCCGGAGCGTGTCTTTGCCTCCGGCGGACTCAGGTTCTACGGCGACCAGAACGCAGCCGAGCGCGGCCTCGGGCCCAGGCCTGAACGCGGCACCCCGGACGCAGGGGCCCCGGCCACCGGCGAGAAGGATCCGTTCGCCCTGGACCTGCGGGAGGACGAGCGGCTCAAAGCGCTCTTCCTGGACAACGAGCACTACGACGGCTACCGCCGCGACCAGGACGTCTTCACCGCCGGCATCACCATCGAGGACAATCTGGCACTCGTGGTGGAGTACCAGGGCGGTCCGCGGTTGAGCTACTCACTGAACGCGCACAGCCCCTGGGAAGGCTACCGGGTGGCCGTCAACGGAACCGAAGGCCGGGCCGAGCTTGACGTGGTGGAACGTGCCGCAGTGCAGTCCAGCACAGACAAGAAGATGGTGCTGGACCCGAGTGCAACCCCGGTTGAAGAGGACGACGCCGTCCGCCGCAACGGCGAACGCCTGGTGGTCCAGCGCCATTGGGAAGCTGCCTACGAGGTGCCCATCGTCAACGGTGAAGGCGGCCACGGCGGCGGTGACGAACTCCTTCTCTCCGACCTCTTCAACGGGCCGGGCGAGGACCCGCTGGGCCGGCCCTCCGGATACCTGGACGGACTGCGCTCCGTGTCCGTGGGCATCGCCGGCAACCGCTCCCTTGAGTCCTCCCTGCCCGTCCGCATCGAAGACCTGGACCTCGGCGTCGACCTCCGCCGCGGCAACTGACTCCTGCCCGGGAACAATCAATCGAAGGAAAAACCATGAGCAGGATCTTCGTTACCGGCGGCTCCGGCCGCCTCGGCCGCAGCGTCGTGGCCGGACTCGCCGCAAAAGGCCATCAGGTAATTTCCGTAGATCGGGACGCCGTCCCGGCCGATCAGCTGCCAGCCGGCGTCGTGCAGGAAACCGCTGACCTCCTGGCTCCGGGGGAGGCCTTGCGCCTTCTGCAGGAAACCACGCCCGACGCCGTCATCCACCTGGCTGCGATAGCGGTGCCTTTCAGCGCGCCGGAGGATGTCATCTTCGCCACGAACACGCGGCTCGCCTATACCGTTATCAGCGCGGCCACGGAGCTGGGCGTGGGCAGGATCGTCACGGCCAGCAGCCCCACGGTCCTGGGCTACGGTTCGCCGGCGGGCTGGCTGCCGGCAGGCTTCCCGGTGGATGAGCGCACCACGCCGCGGCCCTGGAACGCCTATGCGTTGTCCAAGCTGATTGCCGAACAGACACAGCAGATGTTTGCTGCGGCTCAGGGGGACAGGATCCGTTACGCCGCTTTCCGCCCCTGCTACGTGATCTCACCGGAGGAATGGGAAGGAGCGCCCACCCAGCAGGGGCATACCGTCGCCGAACGGCTCGCCGATCCGGGCCTGTCCGCACCCGCCCTGTTCAATTACGTGGACGCCCGGGACGTGGCGGACTTCCTGGACCTGCTGCTGCAGAAGATGCCCTCAATTCCCAACGGGGAAACCTTCTTCGTCGGAGCCGCGGACGCCCTGGCCACCGCGCCCCTCGCTGAGCTGATGCCGAAATTCCTGCCGGGCAGCGACGCCCTCAGTGCCGGACTCACCGGAACCAGCCCCGCCTTCTCCATCGCGAAGGCCCGGCAGCTGCTCGGCTGGGAGCCCAGGCGCAGCTGGCGGACTGAACTCAAGAGCACAACCACCCACGAGACCTCCGCAGCGCTGGTTACGGCCGGAACCGGATCGAAGGAGCCACAATGAAATTCGACGGCGTACTGTTTTTCCCCGTCACCCCCTTCACGCCCGAAGGCGCGGTTGACGTGGACGTCCTCAAGGAGCACATCTCTTCCAGGCTCCCGTTCGGGCCTGGCGGGGTCTTCCCCGCCTGCGGCACGGGAGAGTTCCATGCCCTCAGCATCGAGGAAGTGCGCACCGTGGTGACCGCCGCCGTCGAGATTGTAGCCGGCAAGGTGCCGGTGGTTGCCGGGGCAGGCGGCCCGCTCGGCCACGCAATTGCAGCAGCCCGCGTTGCGGAGGAGGCCGGCGCTGATGCCCTCCTGGTCCTGCCGCCGTACCTCGTCACCGGCCCGACGGAAGGGCTCGTGGCCTACATCGAGGCTGTGGCGGATGCCAGCAGCCTCCCGGTGATCGTCTATCACCGCGGCAACGCGAAGTTTACGGCGGCCTCCATGGCGCAGCTTGCTACCAATCCCAAAGTGATCGGTTTCAAGGACGGACTGGGCGACGTCGGCCTGGCGCAGGAAATCGTGTCGGCGGTGCGCGCGACAGGACGGGAGGACTTTGCCCTGTTCAACGGACTGCTGACCGCCGAACTGAGCCAGGGCGCCTACCGGGGCCTCGGCATTCCGCTCTACTCCTCTGCAGCCTTTGCCATGGCTCCCGAGATCGCCAAAGCGTACTACGACGCCTACATTTCTGGCGATGAGGAACGCCGAAACGCCCTGCTGGAGGGTTTTTACGCCCAGCTGGTGCAGCTTCGGGACGAGACGCCGGGCTTCGGCGTCTCGCTGATCAAGGCGGGTCTTCGGCTCGGTGGACTGGCTGTCGGCCCCGTGCGCCCGCCGCTGGTGGATCCCAGTGAGGACCAACTGATCCGGCTGAAGGCCATCCTTGCCAAGGGCTACGAGCTGGCTGGCCGCTGATGAGCCTGCCGGTAGCCGAAGCAATCAGGACAGCGCCGCTCATCACCGGCCTATCCACCCGGCTGCTGACCGTTCCGCTGCAGCGCAGCTGGGGAGCTGAAGCCCCGGAAAACCATGTGATCGTCACCGAAATCCACACGGACGACGGCGGCTCGGGGTACGGTTTTTCCTGGACACCCACTATTGGTCCCCAGGCGGTCAAAGCCCTCCTGGACTACGACATCGCCCCCTTCATTACGGGGCTGCCCGCCCATCCGGAGCTGGTGTGGGATCAGTTGTGGAAGCGCCTGCACGAGGCTGGCGGCGGAGGCCTGACCACCATCGCGATGGCCGGCGTCGACCTTGCCCTCTGGGATCTCCAGGCGCGCCGGGCGCAGACCTCGGTGACCGGGCTGCTGGGGCAACGCCAGGAGTCAGCCGAGGTGTACGGCTCGGGCGTGAACCTGCACTACCCGCTTGACGAGCTCGTCGCCCAGACAGAAAGATGGGTGGCCGCCGGACACCGGGCGGTGAAGATCAAGGTGGGCAAGCCTGACATCCGCGAGGACGCCGAGCGGGTGGCAGCGGTCAGGTCCGTGCTGGGCCCGGACCGCAAGCTCATGATCGACGCCAACCAGCGCTGGGACCTGCCCACCGCACTTAAAGCCTTGGACGTCCTCACTGAATACGGGCTGGAGTGGCTCGAAGAGCCCCTCCGCGCGGACGACCTGTGGGCCTACCGCCGGCTGCGCAGGCACTCGCCGGTTCCCATTGCCCTGGGTGAAAACCTGCACACCATCTACCGCTTCCGCGATTTCATCAACGCCGAAGCGGTGGACATCATCCAGCCCAACATCGTCAGGGTTGGCGGGATCACTCCGTTCCGGCGGATTGCCGAACTGGCCCCGACCAACAGTATCCGCGTGATGCCGCACCTGTTGCCGGAGCTCTCCGGCCAGCTGGCGCTGACGCTTGCCGAGCCCACGCTGGTGGAGGACGTGGAAGATGCGTCCTTTGAGCGGCTGGGAATCCTGGCCGGGCCATCACCCGTACGGTTCGCCAACAGCCGGCTGACGCTGACCGACCGGCCCGGCCTTGGCCTCCGCTTCCGAACAGCAAACGACGCAAAGAACAGGTAACTCCAGTGACAACTGCAACCCTCTCCCTTTCAGAGCTCACTGCCGCCGCAACCAGGGCGGCATCCGTCGCGGCAGCCGCGTCCGACGAAGAGCGGGCCGGCTGGCTCCACGCTGTGGCAGATGCGCTGGACGCCAACGCGGCCGAACTCGTGGAAATCGCCGACTCCGAGACGAGGCTGGGCTCAGTCCGGCTCACCAGCGAGGTGGCGCGAACGTCGGGCCAGCTGCGGCTCTTTGCCCGCGTAGTCACCGAGGGCTCATACCTTGAGGCCGTCATCGACCACGCCGATCCGGCCTCCACCCCGCCCAAGCCGGACCTTCGCCGCCTCCTGCGGCCCATCGGCCCCGTGGCTGTCTTTTCCGCATCCAACTTTCCCTTCGCGTTCTCCGTAGCCGGGGGCGACACCGCCTCGGCGCTGGCGGTGGGCTGCCCCGTGATCGTCAAGGCGCACTCGGGCCATCTCCGGCTCTCCGAACGGACGGCGGAGGTCGTCGTCGAGGCTCTGCACTCCTCGGGCGCCCCCGAGGGCCTCTTCGCGCTGGTCAGCGGCCGCGAGGCGGGCACCGCCCTGGTGCAGGACCCGGCCATCAAGGCCGTAGGCTTCACCGGATCCATCCCCGGTGGACGTGCGCTTTTTGACCTCGCAGTCTCCCGGCCTGAGCCGATCCCGTTCTACGGCGAGCTGGGCAGCCTGAACCCGGTAGTGATCACTGCCGCGGCGCTCGCCGAGCGTTCCGGCGGGCTTGCAGCCGGGCTGGCCGGATCCTTCACGCTCGGGGCGGGACAGTTCTGCACCAAGCCGGGCCTGGTCTTCATTCCGTCAGGAACCGGCTTTGCCGCGGAGCTGGCGGAAGCCAGCAAGGACAAGCCGACGGCGGCCATGCTCACCACACGAATCGCCGACGCCTACCCGGACGGCTTGCGCAGTGTCGCTTCAGTTCCGAACGTGGACATCGTCAGCGGCACTGTGGACCAGGATGCAACGGTGGACGGCGCGGCACCTGTGGTGTTCTCCACCTCCGCCGCCAACGTCCTGGAACGCGCCGACGAGCTGCTGGAAGAGTGCTTCGGACCCACTACGTTGCTGATCGAATACCAAGACCAGGACGAACTCTCGAAAGTCCTGGCCAAGGTCCCGGGAAGCCTGACGGCCACTCTGCATGCGCAGCCAGGCGAGGACGTCTCGGGGCTCGTGGAGCAGCTGTCCAGCCTCGCCGGCCGTGTCCTGTTCGATGGCTGGCCCACCGGGGTTGCCGTGAACTGGGCACAGCAGCACGGGGGCCCGTACCCGGCTACTACCTCACTGTTCACCTCTGTGGGCGCGACGGCGGTTCGCCGGTTCCAGCGTCCGGTGGCCTACCAGGACGCTCCGGAGGAGGTCCTGCACCCTGCGCTGCGCGAGGGCAATCCGCTGGGCATCCCCCGGCGCGTTGACGGCGAGCTGGTGCTGCCCTAGCCTGTCCTGGCCGTGTCAGGCTTCGGAAAGCATGCCTGGGCCCTGCGGCCCAGGCATGCGGCGCCTACCCGACGGGCTGGGCTTCCTTCTCTCCGGCCAGGAGTTGCCGAGGGAGCGGATCGAGGTGGCTGATACCGGCGGGAGTGATCCGCAGGACACGTGCGGTGGAGATGTCGTAGAACAGTCCGGCTATCTGGATGCGTCCGGTCCCCAACGCTTCCTGAAGGCCAGGCCGGCGCTGGAGCCGTTCCACCTGTACTGCCACGTTGACCATCGCCAGCTGGTCGACGGCGGTGTACCCGGCATCCGCTGCGGCCGCCTGAACCGGATGGGCGTCCCGGAATGCTGCCAGGCTTGGCCTGGCATGATCGAGCCAGACGTCAATGGCTCCCCGTTGCCCGGAGCCGGACGGTGTGGCGGGCGATGATTCCTTGTCGGAAGAGTGCGCATCGGCGTACAGCGCGGTCATAGCGCCGCAGCCCGAGTGTCCGCAGACCACGATTGATTTGACGGACAACTCGTTGACGGCGAAATCCAGTGCAGCGTCGATGGACGCGTCCCGTCCGTCGTCGCCGACTACGTTGCCCACGTTTCGGACAGTGAAGAGGTCCCCCGGGCCGCTGCTGGTGATCAGGTTAGGAACCACGCGGGAGTCCGAGCAGGCGAGGAACAGTGTGTCCGGGTCCTGGAATGAGGACAGCTCCTGGACGTGCGGGCGTACCAGGTGGGCGTTGCGGCGATGGTAATTGTCCACGCCCGTCAGAACCGAACGCAGGGGTGCCGGGACGTCCGGCGCCGCAGCGTGTCCCGCGTGGATGCGGCGCTGCCAGCTGCGCCAGGGCGCGAACCCGCCCCGAAGTGCTGAACGCGATGTTCCCCGGCTGGGCGGCCCGGCCTGCGCTGCATGGAGTGTGGCGGTACCGCTTTCCTCAATCACCACCCTGCCTCCGGTGGCCTCATGCCTGTTGTGCCAGGCATCGAGGGTGTCGTGGACGGGGTGATCGAGGAAGTCCACCTCCAGCTCGACAGTGACATTCGAGCCCGCTGGAACTGACGCCAGCACCGTACTCAGCCTCGGGAGTGAGAGGAAACTGCAGGATCCGTCGATGACCACCCGCCAGTGCCCGCCGTCTCCCGTGGCAAGCTGCTCAGCATGAATGCTGGCCCGGGCCACCCGCCACAGGACAACTCCGACCGCCAGGAGCAGGCCGGTCAGAACTCCCGCGAGCAGGTTGACGAAAACCACACAGAACAGCGTCACGCCGTAGACGGTGAGGTCGCCCGTGACGCGTGCCGTCCTGATGTCCGCCACCCGGACCAGCCGTGAGCCGATGACGATCAGCAGCCCTGCGAGCACGGCCTCCGGAACGAGCTGGATCAGGTTCGCCAGCAGCAGTGAGAAAACCAGCACCCAGACGCCGTGGAGTACTGCGGACTTCCGGGTCCGGGCGCCGGCCTCGACGTTGGTGGCGCTGCGAACGATCACGCCGGTGACGGGAAGTCCTCCCAGCAGCCCGGAGGTCATGTTGGCCGCGCCCTGGCCCAGGAGCTCGCGGTTAAAATTGGTTCGCTGCCCGTGATGCATTTTGTCGACGGCCACCGCGGAGAGCAGGGACTCCACGCTGGCAATCAGGGCGACGGTCACTACACCTATGACCACGGCCGTCCAGTTTCCGTCAGGAACCTGGGGAAAGGACAGGGCGTCCAGCAGTGAGCCGTCGAACGTGATTCTGTCCACGTTGAACGGCAGGGACAGGGCAGTTGCCGCGATGACGGCGACGAGTGGCCCGGGAACCCGGCGGAAGGCGGAGGGAAGGTGCTTCCAGGCGACAAGCACGATGATGACAACTGCTCCCAGGACCGCAGCCGGGATGTTGGCCTCGAGAATGCTTCCCGGAATCGCGGTGATGTTTTCCCAGGCCGAGCTGGCGGATTCCGAGCCGAGCATGACATGCAGTTGCTGGAGCACGATGGTGATGCCGATGCCGGCCAGCATGGCATGCACCACGACAGGTGCAATGGCCAGCGCGACGCGGCCGATCCGGGCCACGCCGAACAAGGCCTGGAGCAGGCCTGCCGCGGCGGTGATGGCGCAGGTGGCCTGCCAGCCGAACTGTTCGATCAGGCCGGCGACGATGACTGTGAGCCCGGCGGCCGGTCCGCTGACCTGCAACGGCGAGCCGCCAAGGCTTCCGGCCACAATCCCGCCCACGGCGGCGGCGATGAGGCCGGCCATGACAGGAGCTCCTGACGCTGCCGCTATGCCCAGGGAGAGGGGAACGGCGACGAGAAACACCACGAGGGATGCGGGGAGGTCCCAGCGGAGCCCGTCTGTCAGGAAGTGCCGGTAGCTCTTGGGTGGAGGTGGGCCCGAGGGGCCCGGCTGGATGTGCTGGACGTCCTTTTGGCTGGGGGTGGGCGGATCCGTCATGGCTGCTGCCGGTGGCATGTGCAGTCCCTTCACTGGTACGTGGCGGTCCTGTTTCACGCTATTGACCTGCACGTTTAGCCCGCAAGGACATCAGGAGTGAGAAGAAACACGCCGGAAAACCGCTGTGGCCCGGTAAAACCGCAGCCAAACGCCGGCACATCAGCTGCCGGCCGGGGGGCCCGTTATGCCTGCCGCCCCGCCGTCATGGGCCGAAGGGCCGGGCTACGGAAAATGGCCGGGGAATCAAGTCAAATCAGCGTTGTGGCGCCTTCCGTGCCGCAGGTCGGCCTCAAATTTCCTGGCAAGACCGGCGAAAAACTCCCATTGGTCTATACCAATGACCCAATGTTGCGGCGCGAATTTTGGCTTTCCGGCCTGACCTGCAATGTTCCCATCGAGGGGCCGGCGGCCGCGGGGCCGACGGGCCGTGGGGCCGACGGGCCGCGGGCCGGAAGGGGTCAGAGCTGCAGGGTGAGCGGCCGCCGGAGGCCGTTGACAATCGTTGACGGCCAGCGTTCGTCGGAGGTGAGGACCGTGAGGCCCGAGTCCGTGAGCTGGACCGTGTCCTCGATCTTGACGGCAGGCGCGGACGGGTTCCAGGTGAAAGCCTGGTTCAGGACAACGGCGTCGGTAGTGGTGGCGGTGACTCTCGGGTCCCGCCCGGCATAGCCCGCAGGCCCGCCCTGGTGGTGCTTTTCCCATTGCTCCGCCCCGAATCCATGCCGGGCATAGGCCGCCTTGACCTCGGCGAATATCCTGTCCAGCCGCGCCCCGGGAACAGTGGCATCGAAAATATCCGCCTCCACTGCAGCGATCCGTGCTTCCGCGTCGCGCTCTGCGGGAGGGCCGTCGTCGAACCTTACCCAGCGCGTGATGTTGGCTACGAGCCCGTCCCGGCGGGCGCACACTACCGCCATGGCGCGGCGGCCTAGCGGCGAGTGGGTGGCCAGGGGATGACGGAAAGTGCTCCGCGAACTGCCGCTGCACAGGAGGACCAAGGGTTCTGCGCCTGCGGCCACTACCCGGCCGGCCAGCCTGGACGCGATCTCGAACTCGGTGGTGTCCGGCCGGGCGCCTGAAAGGACGTCTGTCATCATGCCTGCCAGCTCGGCGCAAAGGCTGGCGTAGCGCGCGCTCTCGCCCGGCAGGAGCTGCTGCCGAGCTTCCCGGAGCTGCCCGCTCACGTCAGCCTCGGTTAGCGGCGCGCTAGCGTGGGTATCGCTGCCGGAACCGGTTCCGACGGCGGCGGCGGCCTTCCTCAGGTCCCCGTACCAGGGCACCTGGTGCAGGGAGACGCCCGCCGGGAGTTCCTCGGCCGCGATGCGCCCGGCCTCGTTGGCAAACGTCACCAGGTGGTCACCGTCCCGGTCCACGAGGATCGCTGCGATGGGGTCCCCGGCGAGGCTGATGTGGACGCGGCTGCCGTCCAGGTACCAGGTCAGCGCAGTGTGGCTGGTCAGCAGGAGGGAGTCCCGGCCCGTCGAATCGAGAATGTCCAGCACCCGTCGCCTTTTGATGTCCCGGTCCGGCGGGGACCCCGGCGCTCTCCGGACGGCAGGGTCCTGGGCTTGCGGAACGGCGTTGGGCAGGCTCCCACCGGTTGGCGCCGCTGTGGCCGGAGCCGCCGGTGGCTGAGCGGCCGCGCTGGTTGCTGTCTGGCTCATGACTGTTTCCCCCGCTGGTTGATCAATCTCTCGACTTCATGCGTTCCCAGAATCCCGTCAGCTATGAACACGGTCACGCTGCGCCGCACCGGAGCACTGGGTTCGGCGATGACGGGCGTGTCCCAGGCAAGGGACTGGCCCACGCCGGGATATCCCTCCACACGGACGAACCAGGGGTCGCGGGTGCCTTCCGAGGCGACGAACACCAGTGTGGCCGCGCCGCCGGTGAACTTCCCCGACCAGGCCAGCCACGGCGTGATACTCCCATGGACTGCAGCCTCACCGGTTCCGGCGGGGGTCCAGACGGTGGCTTCGGCGCATTCCGGGAACCGCCAGAAGAAGCCGCCGTAGCCGCCCCCGGTGCGGCCGTTCGATCCGGGGCTGCCGAGGCTGACCGGCCGGTCACCGGCCGGGGAGAGGGCGAAATCCAGTGTCAGCCGCCAGGCGGAATCACCGGCAGCGGCCCACCCCCAGGTGCGCCGCTCGTAGAGTACGGAGGCGCCGTCGGGACCGTTCCAGGCGAGGGTCTCGCTCAGCCGGCCATCCCTTTCGGGGGAAGTGCTGTCATGTGAGGCCCGGACAGGGGAGGCGCTGTCAGGGGAGTCAGTGTCAGCTGAGCCAACGCGCACGATGCGCCCGTGGTCGGGCCGCCAGATGTATTCGCCGGCGGCACGGGTATAGGTGCGCCCGCCCCAGAAATTGATGCCGTCCACGTCCTGGAGTGCCACGCCAGCGCCAAGATGCCACACATGGTCCAGCGGCTGGTGGTCTGTGACAACGGTTCCGGCGAGGGTGCGGACCGGGTGAAGGTAGGGCCGCGGCGACGAAATGGCGCGGACCCGGCTCCCATCCTGGTAGTCCGCGACGGGCTTACCGTCGATGGCGAACGTCCGGACCGGGGGCACGGTGCGGGCCCAGGGCAGACCCAGCTCCGCAAAGGTTGCCTGGGCCGTGACGGCCCGCCCGATCACTCCGGCAATGCCATGGACCACCGGGTGCGCGTCGTCGCCGTCGCCCTCCCAGCTGAGGTATTCAGGGCCGATGTGCCGGGGCTCGGGTGCAGCGCGGATGGCTTCCAGTACGCATGTGAAGGCGCCGGTGTCGGCGAGGCCGGAGAGCAGCGGCGAGCCGGACTTCCGTGCCTCAATCAGGTTCTCCAGGAGGTCGGTCCGGCCGAAGGCTTCACGGCGCTCGCCATCCGGCGTGGTGATGACCAGTTCGTCCTCTGTGTAGAAAAACGTGATGTCCCCGCGCGTCCCGTGGACAGTTACGGACGGATGCTCTTGTTCGGGGGCGCACAGGGTGAGCGCGCAGAGCAGGGTTTTTCCGGCGGCGGTGCGGACCCGGATCACGGAGGTGTCGTCACTCTGGGTGTCATGCGCGCGGTAGAGGTCCGTCTCCACAGAGTCGACGTCGGCAATAGTGTGCGCGCCCGCCACACTGAGGGCGGTGGCAACAGCATGGGCCAGGGCATTGGTGGCCACGCCATCCACCACGTCTACACCGTCAAGGCTCCGCTTTCCGGCCCAGCGTGAGCGCTTGAAGTATCCCTTGGTCCGCAGCCACATCCCCTGGGCACTGAGGCCAAGCACGTCCCCGATGGCACCGGATTCGATGGTGTTGCTGATGGCCAGCAGGGCCTGGGAACCTAGGCTCTGGAAGCCCACCTGTACCAGTCGCCCAGCGGATTCTGCTGCTGCGAGGAGCTCCTGGAACTGGGCCATGGAGGCCACCGGCGGCTTTTCCACGTACACGTCAGCGCCGGCGCCGAGGGCCGCCAGGGCAAGGGGCGCGTGCGTCTGGATGGGTGTGGCCAGGATGACGACGTCGGGGACCGGTCCCGCTGCCAGCAACTCGTCCAGGGTGTTGTAGATAGCGACGGAACCCGCGAGCCTTCCCGCCTCCGGAGGATTAGGGTCCGCGACGCGGACCAGCTCTACAGCGCCGGCTTCCTCCAGCCTGGCCAGGTTCGCGAGGTGCTGCTGTCCAAAGCCGTGCACTCCCACCAAGGCAATGCGCGGGCGGACAGCAGGGATCCCGCTTCCTGCTGCGGAGAGGTCGGAGGCTACAGGGGCGGATTGTTGAATCATCGATGTCCTCGGGCGCTAAGGGTTGGGGGATGAACGGGTGCGGTCAGGCGGGCTTCCGGCGCCCAGGGTCCTGGCGAGATAGCTGATGGCTTCATGCTGCATTTCCGCTGTGAACATGTGGTTGCCGGGCCAAAAGCTGCCTGTGTAGGTATCCCGTCCGTGCAGCGACTCCAGCATCCGGTGCGCGGCACGCATGCCTTGTTCCGGGAAGAGCTCGTCTGCCAGGGCGTACTGGACCAGGAAGCCGGCCGCGGCGGACCGGGCTGTCAGCTCCGGCCATTCGTCCAGTTTGCTGAGCCCGGGAGTCTGAAACAGCCAGGAATGGGCATCCACGTAGGCAGGAAGCAGCGACTTGAACGTTGTCATCATGCACGTCACTACGTAGCTACGGATCCTGGGGCTGAGGGCGGCCAGCGTCAGGGAACGTCCACCGCCGCCGGAGAAGCCGATGCATCCGATCCTGTCCGCGTCCACTCCCGGTAACCCGGCGAGGATCTCGAGAGCGGCAAGGTCATCGTGCGCCACCATTCCCGCCAGGCTGGTGCCCAGCAACCCCGCGGCCTTGGCCACGGTGTCCTCATGGAATCCTGCGGCGCTGTTGTAGAGTTGCGCCTCGGAACCGACGACGCCGTCCTCCCGCCATTGCGCCTTCCTTGCCTCGAGCGCGGACGCTGTCCGCCAGGACGGGGCGGAGAGGTCAAAGCGCCGGCTGCCCCAGGCGAACGCGTCGTGGGCGAGGACAGCGAAGCCCCGGCGGGCGACATCTGTAGCCAAGGCGTGGCCGTCGTAGTAGCCAGGGCGTGCGGCCGCAGCCAGCGGGTGGGCTTCGGGAAGCTCCACGAGCCTGTCCGCGCCGCTGAACTTGTTGCCACCATGGCAATGCAGGGCCAGGACGCCAGGCAGCGGCCCGGATATTCCGGCGGGCCTGACCAGCCAGACTGTGGTCCGGGAACCGAACCCCAACTGCCAGCTGAGCTGGGAGGTGGTGACGCCGTCGTACGTTTGTTCCCAATGGACCGTGACGTCAGGGGCCGGGAGAGCTCCGGGAATCCCGAGGACATCCGAAAGCTCCTGGGCTGCCGTGGCCGCTGCCTGGTAGCGGGGATTGTCCTGAACGTAGGCAGGCCAGTCCTCATAGCCCGCAATCGCGCTGGGCCGGATCGGCTGGACATTCATCTCACGGGCCTGCCTGTCGTCGAGGGGTCTGCGTTCAGTTGCCTGGCATGCGTGTTGGTCACCGCGGAAGGTCTGTCCAGGTTCTGGTCGTCTCCGTAAATGAAGCCTTCGGAGCTTCCTGGGGGTTCATCTTCCGAAGAGTACATGGGTGTTGAACTTGTTCAGGACCTCCATCGTGTTCAGGACCTCCATGGTGCCCGACCGTCCGGCCGGGAAGGCCAGCGGCGATTCGATGTCATCTTTGCCGGGCATGGAGGTACATGGCTTCCCTTTGGGTCGACGGTGAAACCTTGGAGCGATCTCCTCACACAGAAAACGCTTTCTCAAAAACTAACAAAGGGCTATACAGGAGTCAAGAAACCGTTTACTTTGGTACGGACCGCATTCAACGTTTCCCGCCCAGGAGCTCAATGTGGCAGCCTGCAACAGCCCCTCTCCATTGAGGGCGGACCCTACATCGATCGTCCTACGATGATCAATCACGACGTGGATGGCCACGATGACCAAAGGAGACCATATGGCCGCTAGGCACATACCCAGAATTTCGGCGCGATGTGCGGCTGTAAAGTCCGTGCTGCCCGCAGCAGGCCTGCTGCGACCGGCGGAGTCGTCCTGATGAGCGCCATCAGCGAACTCAGTTCCCTTGCCAAGCGCAAAGCGCCGGTAACTGCCGAAGAGAAGAAGGCAAACGGCCGGGACAACAAGGCCGCCTACATCTTCCTCTTGCCCTGGCTCGTGGGCCTGGTGGCGATCACCATCGGTCCTATGCTGATGTCCCTGTATCTGTCCTTCACGGACTACAACCTGCTTCAGCCGCCGGAATGGACGGGCTTGGACAACTTCATCAGGATGTTCAGCGATGCCCGGCTCCATAACTCACTGCGGGTAACCTTCACGTACGTTCTCGTGGGCGTTCCGCTGCAGCTTGCCGTTGCCCTCCTGATTGCACTCGTGCTGGACAAGGGGCTCCGGGCGCTTCCCTTCTACCGCTCGGTGTTCTATTTGCCGTCGCTGCTGGGCGGCTCGGTGGCTGTTGCCATTCTGTGGAAGCAGATCTTCGGAACCACAGGCCTGGTGAACCAGGTCCTGGCGATGTTCGGAATCCAGGGCCCGGGGTGGATTTCCGATCCCAGCACAGCCTTGGGATCCATCATCCTGCTGCATGTGTGGACCTTTGGTGCCCCCATGATCATCTTCCTGGCCGGACTCCGGCAGATCCCTGCAATGTATTACGAGGCCGCGAAGGTTGACGGCGCCGGTACGCTCCAGCAGTTCTGGCGGATCACCCTGCCGATGCTGAGCCCCATCATCTTCTTCAACCTTGTGCTTCAGATCATTGGATCATTCCAGTCCTTCACACAGGCGTTCATCGTCTCCGGCGGCAACGGCGGCCCATCGGACTCGACGATGTTCTTCACGCTGTATCTGTACCAGAAGGGTTTTGGCCAGTTCGACATGGGATATGCCTCCGCCATGGCATGGTTCCTGCTGGTCATTATCGGTGTGTTCACCGCCATCAACTTCATCGCCGCAAAGTATTGGGTTTTCTATGACGACTAAGCTTGAGACGCTGCCGATTCAGGACAAGAAGTCCGCCGGCAAGCCAAAGAACCACCGCGGGCCGAAGAGAGCCAGGGAATCCCGTGGCACGCTCGCATTCAGCCGGGCGGCACGCACCAAGGCCCTGACGAAGCATGCAATCCTGATCCTGGCCGGCGGCCTGATGATCTACCCGCTGCTGTGGATGGTGGTCTCATCGCTCCGGTCCAACGAACTCATCTTCCGCGAGCCGGGCCTTTGGCTCAACAGCCTGGAGATGGGCAACTACACGGACGGCTGGTCCGCGCTGACCCATCCGTTCGGCCACTACATGCTGAATTCCGCCGTTGTGGTCCTCGGGTCCATCCTGGGCAACCTGATCTCGTGCTCCATGGCGGCCTACGCCTTTGCCCGGCTGCAGTTCACAGGCAAGAAGCTGTTCTTCGGCATCATGCTGCTGACCATCATGCTGCCATTCCATGTGGTGATTGTGCCGCAGTACATCCTGTTCTCGCAGATCGGATGGGTGAACACGTTCTGGCCTCTCCTGGTGCCCAAGTTTCTCGCTACGGATGCGTTCTTCGTGTTCCTGATGGTCCAGTTCATCCGGGGTATCCCCAAGGATCTTGACGAGGCTGCCAGGATCGACGGCGCCGGCCACCCGCGGATCTTCCTCCGGGTCATCCTGCCGCTCATGGTGCCCGCCCTGGCCACCACCACCATCTTCACCTTCATCTGGACGTGGAACGACTTCTTTGGGGCCCTCATCTATCTGACGGATCCGGACATGTTCACCGTTCCGGTGGCTCTGCGGGCCTTTGTGGATTCACAGTCCGCCACCAGTTGGGGATCGCTGTTCGCGATGTCCATTGTGTCCCTGCTGCCTGTGTTCCTGGTGTTCCTCTTTGGCCAGAGGTTCCTCATCAAGGGAATCGCTACCACGGGCATCAAATAGGCTGCGCTGCTCCTTGTTCGGCGTGGCCGCTCTCAGGCCGGCCAAAAGCATCGTGCCGCTTTTGGCGTGGCCTTGGGCGGGGGCAAAGCCGGTTCATGGAGATCGCAAAATAAGCTTGTATTACAAGTTCCACACTTGTAGTATCAGATCTTAAGAAAACGGTTCCTCATTCTTTCCCCAGCAAACAAGATCAAAGAAGATCGGAGTTCCCAGTGCCGCTTTTTCCCCACTCTGACCCTGCAGCCAAGAAACATTCTGCAGAGACCCCATCCAACGGCGCAAAGCGCCGCCTACGCAAGACGGGCGTCGTTGCCGCCGCAGCCGCCGTCGTCCTGGCCCTGAGTGCCTGCGGAGGGGGAGCCGCTCCGCAGAGCGCAGACGGTAAAGTCGAGCTCCGCTTCTCATGGTGGGGCGGCGATAAGCGGGCCCAGCTGACGCAGGCCGCGATTGCCGCATTCGAGGCCGAGAACCCGAACATCAAGATCAAGCCGGAATTCGGCGACTGGAGCGGATACTGGGACAAGCTCGCCACCCAAATGGCAGCCAACGACGCCCCGGACATCATCCAGATGGACGAGAAATACATCACCGAGTACTCCAGCAGAGGGGCCCTGCTGGATCTCTCCAAGTACGACATCGATACCTCCAAGCTTGATGAAGCCGCCCTGAACGCAGGCAAAGGACCCAAGGGCCTGACTGGCATCGCGGCCGGCATCAACGCCGCGACCATCCTTGCCAACCCTGCTGTCTTCAAGGCCGCGGGGGTTGCACTTCCTGATGACAAGACCTGGACATGGGAAGACTTCGGGCGTATTGCCGCGGAAGTTACGGCCAAATCGCCGAAGGGCACGTATGGTGCAGCGGCCTATGGGACAGACGAAGCCTCACTGGGCGTCTGGCTCCGGCAGAACGGCAAATCCCTGTACACCTCGGACGGAAAGCTGGGCTTCGAGCCTGGTGACATCGCCGAGTGGTGGGCGTTCCTGAAGGAACTCAGCGAGAAAAAGGCCGTCCCTTCGGCATCCGAGGTGGTGGAGGCCGAGGCTGCACCGCTGGACCAAAGCGGCCTGGCCACGGGCAAGAACGGGATGGCCTTCTGGTGGTCCAACCAGGAGCCCGCGCTGGAGAAGGCAGCGGGCAGCGAACTGCAGATCCTGCGTTTCCCGTCCAAAACCGGGAAGTCCGCAGACGCACAGCTCTGGTACAAGGCTTCCCAGTTCTGGTCGGCATCCTCACGGACCAAGCACCCTAAGGAAACAGCCAAGTTCATTAACTTCCTGACCAACAACACCAAAGCAGGCGAAGCTCTGCTGGCCGACCGCGGGGTTTACCCCAACTCTGATGTCCGGGCAGCCATAGCATCCAAGCTGACGCCCGCCGACACCAAGGTCGTCAAGTTCATTGACCAGATCAAGGACGAGCTCGGTGAGGCTCCGGCTCCGCCGCCAAAGGGCGCAGGCGCTATCCAGGAAATCGTCAAGCGGTACACGTCCGAGGTCCTCTTCAACAGGCTGTCCACCGATGATGCCGGCAAGAAGGCAGTCGACGAAATGAAGTCGGCCATCAGCAGCTAAGTTTCACACCGCCAACAGGGCCCTCGATTGACCCTGCGAACGTCTCGTTTATTTGGGGGGACGTCCGACGGCGGGTGGCGGCTTCCGTCCCGACTGGAACCTTTTGGTTCCAGCCGGGACGGAGTTGTTTAAGGGCGTTTCAGCTGTCCAGCATTCACACTCTTGCCGCTAATCCGGGCCGTTTTGGTTTCGCCCGAATGACTTGTACTTACCCATACGGGCTCCGACTCGGAGGGCGGGGGCATATTCGCCGCCCGCGTTATTCGTGGGGTGGTGGTGGGGGTTTGAAGTAGTGGTTTTGTTGGGGTTTTTGGGTGGGGTCGATGTGGGGTGGTGGGATGAACCAGGGGATGCCGGTTTGGATTTGGATGGTCCATTGTTCTTTGTGGATGAGGTGGTGGTGGTGTGGGCAGAGGAGGGTGCCGTTGTCGGTGTTGGTGGGTCCTTGGTGGGACCAGTAGGTGATGTGGTGGGCTTCGCACCAGGGGGCGGGGATGGTGCATTGGGGGAAGGTGCAGCCTTGGTCGCGGGCGGTGAGGGCGAGGCGTTGGGTGGGTGTGAAGAGGCGGGTGGCGCGGCCGAGGTCCAGGATTTCGCTGTGGGTGCCCAGGAGTGCGGGGATGATGTCGGCGTCGCAGGCGGTTTTGCGCAGGGTGGTGGCGGCGATGGGTCCGGTGAAGGTGAAGTTCCCGGTGCCTGTACCCGCACCCGTATCTGGGCCTGTGCGTGTGTCCGTACCCCTGCCTGGCGGGGTGTGGTTGGGGTGGGGGAGGAGGTCTTGGTAGTTGATGGTGGCGAGGATTTGGGGGCGGTTGCCGCCGGTGGTGGGCAGGGTGTTGGTGGTGAGTGCGGCTTTGATGGCGGTGATGATGCCGTCGAGTTGTTTCTGGGATCTGGTCCGCTGGTCCAGGTCGGGTCCGGCTTCCTGCCAGTCGTGTGCGGGGCTTGTGTTGCCGTCTGTGCCTGTGCCTGTGCCTGTGGTGGTTGGTTCTGTGTGGGTGCGGGGGTTGGTGGCGGTGTTCATGACGGTGAGGAGGTGTTCGTATTGGTCGGTGGTGGCGAAGATTTCGAGGTGGTGGAGGCCGTGGCGGGGTTTGCGGATGAAGGCGCCTTGGGTGTGGTGGAGGGCTTCTTCGGTGGGTTCGGTGCCGTCGGCGTCGATGGTGTCGGCCCAGCGGCGGGCGACGCGGGTGAGGAAGTCGGGGTCGGCGGTCGCGGCGGTGCGGGTGAGGTGTTCTTCGATCCGGGTGAGGGTTTCGGTGGTGGTGTGGTGTTGGAGGCGGTCCAGGGTGGTGCTGATGATGGTCCCGGCCCGGGAGGACACTGCAGGGGCGGTGGCTTCGATCATGAGGTTGGGGTGATCTGCGCTGCTGTCGGAGAGCCAGTGACCCGTGGGGGTGAGTGCTGGGGCGAGGTGTTCCAGGGCTGGGGGTGTGGTGTTTCCGGTGAGGGTGGTTGCGGGCAGGGTCTGTTGGGCCAGTCGTAGGCGCCGTCGGGCTTCGGTGATGCCGATCCGGAGCCTGATGCGCAGGAATTCGGCGGTGTTCCTGCATCCGTCATCGGCCGGGGAGTTCGGCACGGGCCTGAGGTTGCTTTCGGTGGCGGGCCAATTAGCGTCGGTCTCGGCGACCGGGCAGGTCCCGCCGTCTCGGCCGGTGGTCCAGCCTGCTGCGCTCCGGCCGGTTTGGTTGGCGGCTGTGTGCGTGTGCGGGGTGCTGGCGGCCGCGATGGCCTGGGTCCGGGTACGGTCGACGGCACCTGCGGCGAGGATCAGGAAGTAGTCAACGGTCCGCGAGAGTTCCTCGACAAGCCCGGCAAAATCAGCAGCCTGGACATAATCGGCCATTGCCAGATCATCAGCTGCGGCGACGGCGGCGGCGTTCACGAGCGCGACCGCCTGTACAAGCGGGACAGCCTCCACCACCGGCACGGCGCGAAGCCGGGCCGGGCGGCTCGCTGCTGAACCGCCGTTGGACGTTTTGGTGCCTGAGCCGCCGCCGGATGCCGAACCATGCTCAAAGCCACCGGAAGCACGCGTCAGCAAAGCGGTAGTACCGCCAAACCCCGCAAGCTGATCCCCCATGGCTTCCATACGATTACTCTGCCAAAAGGGTACGACAATAATGATGGAATTGGCTTGTGCGAGCGGGCTGCGGCTCGGATCCGACTAACGCACTGCGCGGGTTTGTCACGGGAATGGCTGCCCTGACAATCTACGTTTGCGGCTTGCCAGTCGGTTGAAGTCCTCGGGTCAGGCGCGCGAGCGTTTCAGGGATCCTGCGCACGGTCATGCTCTGTTGCAGGAGGTCGAGGTTAGCGCCGTGAGCGCCGAGGTGGGCCAGTAGCGGCTGGTACCGGTCCGGGCGATCGCGGAGGAACTCGGTGGTCAGCCGGAGCTCCAGCCGCACGCAGTCGACGCGGTGCCCCCCCAGTCCACAGTGACGTAGTGCTGCCAGGGGCCGGGTCCTTGGCACTCCCATCCATCCTCCTCGCACGGTACTTCCACCGTGCTGACGCTGAATCCGACGCCGTCCAGGACGTAGCAGGCGAAGTACTGCCAGGCAGATGGGAGCCATTGGGGAGCGGTCGCACACGGCAAGTCCGCCAGCGCCTCGGCGACGGCATCCACGTCCGTGCGCCGGTCGACCAGGATGTCGATATCGCCCAGGGGCAGGTCGAAGCCCTGCAGACTAGCCGCTGCCGTGCCGACGAGTCGGTACCGGAGCCCCGGAGCGACGGTCCTGATCAGGTCAAAGCCGGTGCGAAGCATCGCGTCCAGTTCGTGGCGGTCGCGCGGCGGCCGAGTTTCGATCTCATCCATGGTCGGCAGGATACCCACCGGGTCTGACAGTAATGACCAAAAGGACTCAGTCCTCGGCGATGACGGCCACGCTTCCTGCCTCAACCTTGCCGCTGAACCGCTCACCGGTCAGCAGATCAATCCCTGCGGCGCGCACTGCTGCGGAAGAGCGCGAGTGGTTGATCGCAAACAGGAAACTTCCACCATCGTCCGAACGGCGGCGCATCAGTTCAACGCCCATGTCCGCAGAAGCGAGCGGCTCAACGCCGGATTCTGCAAGCAACCGGTCCACGGTCGCCTCGATACCGAAGGCGTCCGGGAACGTCGCAAGGTACCAGGCAGCGCCCTCGCCAACACTGTTGCGGGTGAGTGACGGCACGCCCTCCAGCGGGAATTCCGTGAACGTCTGGACGGCTTCGGCGCCGGTGAGATGGAGGTCCTCGCTCCATACGGAGGAGACTCCGCCATCGCTCAATTTCAACTGCGAGCCTGGCAGCAGAGGATGGAATTCTTCCACCCGAACTCCCAGAAGGTCACGGAAGGCCCCCGGATATCCGCCCAGCCGGACGTGGTCATTCTCGTCCACAATCCCGCTGAAATAGCTGACCAGTACAGTGGCGCCTGACTGCGCGGCGGCAGCAATGTTGGCAGCATCGGCATCGGAAACAGCGTAAAGCGTGCAGACCAGGACCAGGCCGTAGCCCTCCAGTGAGGAAGAAGGATGGACGATGTCCGTCGGGATGCCCCGAAGGAACAGGGACCGGTGGAACGCCCGCATCAGGTCCAGGTATTTCACATCCCGGCTGGGCTTGGAATCGATTTCACTGGCCCACCACGCCTCGTAGTCGAACACGATGGCCGCCTTGGATTCCACCCGGGATCCCCGCACCGGCGCAAGCTTCTGCAGCGCAGACCCTAGGCCTACGACCTCGCGCCACACCCGTGTATCGCGGCCGCCGTGCGGAACCATTGCCGAGTGGAACTTCTCCGATCCCGCAAAGCTCTGCCGCCATTGGAAAAACATCACTGCATCCGCCCCACGGGCCACATGGGACAAGGAGTTGCGCAGCATCTCGCCTGGCATCTTGGGCAGGTTGCGTGGCTGCCAGTTGACCGCCGACGTCGAATGTTCCATCAGGATCCACGGGTCACCGCCCGCAATTCCCCGGGTAAGGTCCGCGCTGAACGCCAGTTCGATGTGCCGCTCGGCGTCCGCAGCCAGCAGGTAATGGTCATTGGCGATCACGTCCAGGTCGCCGGCCCAATCGAAGTAGTCCATGGATTTGGCGCCGCTCGACGCCATCAGATTGGTGGTGGCCGGAATCCCCGGCGTGACCTGACGCAATATCGCCACGAGCTCACGGTAATAGTCCATCAATGCCCACGAGCTGAACCGCTGGAAGTCAAGCTGCTGGCTAGGGTTCAGGGTGTAGGGGGCAACACGGGGTGGCACGATCTCGGTAAAAGAGCCGTAGTTCTGCGACCAGAAGGCGGTGCCCCAGGCCGCGTTAAGCGCCTCGATGCTGCCATACCGGCGCTCCAGCCAGAGGCGGAAGGCGGCAGCGTCTTCCTCGCCGTAGAACTCGGAGACGTGGCAGCCCAACTCGTTGTCCACATGCCAAAGCGCCAGCGCCGGGTGATCCTTGTACCTCTCCGCGATGAACCTCGTGATGCCGGTTGCGTACCAGCGGTAAACGGCCGACGACGGCGTGTAGTGCCGCCGGGAGCCCGGCCCCAGCGCCGTCCCATCGGCAGAGACCGGCAGGATCTCCGGGTGCTTGCGCACCAGCCATGCCGGAGGAGCCGCGGTGGCCGTCGCCAGGGCAACCTTGATGCCGGCTGCGGCAAGATTGTCCAGCACCTCGTCGAGCCAGCCGAACTCGTACTGTCCCTCGACCGGTTCCAGGAGGGCCCAGGAGAAAATACCCACGCTAAGCAGGGTGACGCCGGCTTCCTTCATGAGTTCCAGGTCCTCGCGCCGGACGTGCTGCGGCCATTGCTCGGGGTTGTAGTCGCCGCCATAAGCGATGCCTTCGACGTTGCCCCAGACGGAAGCCGGGCGCGATGGTTCCTGCAAAGTCATGGGACTCCTTGGTCTACTGGTGAATTACGAACCTACCTGAAACTGTACGTCTGGAAAACGCTTGCCCAGATCGTGGATAGCCATATTCATTGGCAGTAACAGGCAGCCGGGACAGTGAGACGCCGGTCTGCCGACAGGTGCCCCGTCAGGGTGCTGTCCGCTGCCCGGCTGAAGCCTTCCCGGCTGAAACGTTCGGGGCGGAAGCCGGCGGAGGCGAAGCTAGCGGGGTTGAAGCGGTCGGGTTGATGCGGCCCAGGGGAGGCCTAGTTCGCTGAACGTGGCATGTTTCCGGGTGGCTCGATCCAGCGCGTCTTCGATCCCGACGACGACGGCATGTGCAGCGTCGCCGTCGCCCTCCCATCGGATGTAGGCAGGGTCGATCGGGGCCGGAAGCGGTGCCGTACGGACGGCCTCAAGGACACGCATGAATGCCCCGCTATCCAGGAGCGGACTGATGAGCCTGGCACCATTGTTCCGGTGCGCGATCAGGTTTTCCGTCAGGTCGTCCCGGCCGTAGGCCTGCTCGGTCTGGCCGGCCGCGGTGTTGATGGTGAGGCGGTCCTCGGTGTAGTGGAAGACGGCCGTGCCTTCCGAGCCTTGGAGCGTGACGTAGGGTTCCACAGATTCGGCAGCACAGATGGTCAGGGCGCACGTCACAGGAATGCCGGAAGCGGTCCGGATCCGGATTACGGAGGTGTCGTCAGATTCAATGTCGTTGGCGCGGTACAGGTCCGTTTCAACGCTGGCAATGTCGCCCAGGGTGCGCGCTCCGGCAATCCGGAGGGCGGTTGCCACCGCATGGGCCAGGGGGTTGGTGGCAACCCCGTCGACGACGTCGATGCTGCCAATGCTTCGCTTCCCGGCCCAGCGGGAGCGTTTGAAATATGCGCGGTCCCGTACCCAGCGGCCGGTTGCAGAAATGCCCTGAAGAGTACCGATGGTTCCGTCGGCAATGACCTCCTCGATGGCCGCCAATGTGTGGGAACCCAGGCTTTGAAAGCCGATCTGCACACTGCGGCCGGAGGCGTCGGCGGCCGCGGCCAGCTTGTTGAAGTCCGCGAGCGACGCAACCGGAGGCTTCTCCAGATAGAGATCTGCGCCCGCGGCGAGGGCAGCGAGGGCGAGCGGTGCGTGGGTCTGGATGGGAGTTGCCACGATAATGATGCCCAGGTCCTTGGTTTCCGCCAGGAGTTCGTCGAGCCCCGGAAAAACTGCGGCGGTTCCCGGGACGGCACCGGGGGCCGGTGGCTGGGGATCGGCCACGGCGACCAGTTCGACGACGCCGGCCTTCTGGAGTCGTTCAAGGTTGCTCAGGTGGTGGGTGCCAAAGCCGTGGACACCGACGAGGGCTACTCGAGTTGCTGCCTGCGTCGCTGCGGCCGGGAAGGCGGCAGGGATGGCATTGAGGGGTAGCGAATCGGCGGCGCTGCCGGACGGGGTGCGCATTGTTCTCCATTTCTGCCCCAGGAGGCTTGTACGTCTAATGTGGCATCTGCTTAATGCACGCCTGCTTAATACACGCGGGCGTTCATGGCCGGAATGGTTGCTCATGAAACTGTCCCCGGCATGAGGGCCGGGGAGGCTCCCAGACTGTGCCCAGACACAACATCCAGCAAGCGCTTTCCAAGATCCAGTCTGAACCATGCCCAGTTCCCAAGTCCAGTCGTGTAACGATTCAAGTTCCCGCTTGACCTGCAGGCTTTTCGGGGTCTACATTTTCGAGAAACCGATTACCAACGTGACGTGGACCACCATGGCCTCCGTTCCGGCAATGAAGAAGAACCGAAAGGAGCACGCCATGATGGCTGGAACATTCAGTGCGCGTTCCTACTCATTCTTCGACACCCTGTTCTGGATCGCGTGCCTCAATTTGCTGTGGATAGCGTCCACGCTGCTGGGGCTTGTGATCCTGGGGGTAGGTCCGGCGACTGCGGCAGCGCAGATTCTGGTCCGCCGGAGGGTGCGGGGTGATGCTGCACCTTTACTTCGCGCCTTCGTGGCTGAATATATGAGGAACTTAGTCCCGGCCAATCTGCTGGCCCTGCCCGTACTGGTGGTGGCCGTGGCCCTGGCCTTGAACTGGAATTATTTCGGCGGCGCAGCGGACCTCCTGTCGCAGCTGATCGCAGCAGGAACCGTCGTCGGGGCTATCTTCCTGGCCGCCGTTGTCTGCTATCTGTTTCCAATGTATGCGCGCTACGAATTGCCGCCGGGGCGGCACCTGATGATGAGTTCGCGATTCGCCGTCAGGCATCTCGCTGGCACCGTGATTCTGCTGTTCGTCTCGGCAGCAAGTATTTACGCAAGCCGGGCCCTGCCTGGTCTCATACCTTTTTTCAGCATCGGTGCCTGGCTCTTCGTGACCGGCTGGCTCTGCGACCGCTTCTTTACCGCGAACGATGAATCAGTGGCCGCCTTGGCGGCGCTGCAGGAAAACCTTACGGACGACGGCGGGCATATCCACGTTTCCAGCCGTTCAGCCATGAAGTCGCCGACCTCCAAGGCCGTGGTCCATCGTGGAGCATCCGTGACCTGATCCCCCTGTGGGGAAAGTCCCCGGCCGCCCCCAACAGTTAAGTGAAACGTATCAACAAAGAACCCGCGGCGGATCAATCCGACCGTACTGCGAGCCGAAGCGGCGGACCACACGCAGCAAACCTACAAACCCCAACGAAGTGGAAAAGGAACAACATGATCCCCAGAAAACTCAGCCTGGCCGCCGCCGTCGCGACCGCTGCGGCACTGACTCTGACTGCCTGCGGCGGGGGTGAACCGCCGGCCGCCGACTCTAAAACGGTGACCATGATGGCCCCGTACCTTGGAGCACAGCCGCCCAACACGAGCGGCGCCGTACAGAAGAAGCTTGAGGAACTGACGGGCAAGACGGTGAACATCACGTGGGCGCCCAACGCTTCCTACGAGGACAAGACCAACATCACCCTGGCCTCATCCGAGATCCCCCAGGTCATGGTCGTTCAAAGCAAGTCACCGGGGTTCGTGAAGAATGCCGAAGCCGGTGCCTTCTGGGACCTGACGGACAAGCTCAAGGACTACCCCAACCTCAACACCACGCTTCCGGATGTGCAGAAGAACGCCAGCGTCAACGGCAAGGTCTACGGTGTTTTCCGCGGCCGGGCACCCATGCGTACCGCCGTCATGTTCCGCCAGGACTGGCTGGACAAGCTGGGTCTGAAGGCGCCGCAAACCGTTGAGGACCTCTACACGGTGGCAAAGGCCTTCACCCAGCAGGACCCGGACGGCAACGGTGTGAACGACACCTATGGCATTACCATCCCCAAGTGGGGCGCCCTGGGAACAAACAGCCCCTACGACGTCATCGAAGAGTGGTTCGGCGCCGGGAACCGGTGGACTGAACGGGACGGCAAGCTGGTCCCCAGTTTCGAAACAGATGAGTTCTTGGAGGCCGATCGGTTCATCAAGAAGATGATTGACGAGAAGCTCATCAACCCTGACTTCGCCACGTTCGACAGCACCAAGTGGAATGAGCCGTTCTTCAACGGCAAGAGCGGCGCCATCATCGAAGTCGACTCCCGGGTGAGCGCCTTGATCAGCCTGTTCAAGCAGGCGAACCCCAATGACTTCCAGAACAAGGTGGGCTTTGTGGGCAACCTCAAGGGCCCGGACGGAAAGCTCCACGCCCATCCCACCGACGGTTACTCCGGCTTCCTGGCCATCCCGAAGACCAGCGTGCGCACCGAGGCCGAGCTGAAGAACGTCCTGTCCTTCCTGGACAAGATGAACTCCAAAGACGTCAGTATCCTCCTGAACAACGGCATCGAGAACGTCAACTTCACCGTGGTGGACGGCAAAGCCGCACCCGTCACGCCGGAAACGGCCGAAAGCAAGGCCGTCGCCGAAGACATCAAGAGCTACTCCCAGCTCGGCACCAACGTCAGGAACAACGAGTTCTACCCTGTGAAGCAGGCGTCGGACTACGAACAGAAGGTCTTCGACAAGCGCACCGACGTCATGGCGCAGGACCTCAAGAGTGCGGTCTACAACCCGGCCGCGGCCTTCGTTTCCCCCACCTACGTCGCAAAGGGCGCGCAGTTGGACAACATCGTGGCGGACGCCCGGATCAAATACCTGGCCGGCCAAATCGATGAGCAGGGGCTGAAGGACGCCATCAAGCTGTGGGACACCAGCGGCGGGGACAAGGTCACGGAAGAAATTAACAAGCTCTGGAAAGAGAACAAGTAGCAGCTTCCCGTCGCCGTCGGCCGTCCACTGCACCTACCGCAGTAGCCGGCCGGCGGCGGACCATCACCACTGTAGAAAGGAGGCCTGAATGTCGCAGCTGACAGATGCCCTGACCTCGAAGACCGCTACCGGCAACGGTGCCGGAGCGGAGCCCGGAACGGGCAAGCACGGCAGAAGTCCCGGTAAGAAGCCGGGGAAGGCGCCGAAGATTCCACAGGGCAGGTTCTCAGTCCATTTCGCCCATTACAAATGGCTGTACCTCCTGCTCCTGCCCGGCGTGATCTATTTCGCGGTCTTCCGCTACGCCCCCATGTACGGCGTCAGCATTGCGTTCAAGGACTACGTACCGTTCCTGGGCGTTAACGGCAGCCAGTGGGTGGGCTTCCAACATTTCGAGGACTTTTTCAGCAATCCCGATTTCCCCCGGCTGCTGGGCAACACGCTGATCCTGGCTGCCCTGAGCCTCCTGGTGGCCTTTCCGCTGACCATCATCCTCGCGCTCCTGTTGAACGAGGTCCGGCTCAGTATCCTCAAACGGACTGTGCAGACCCTCGTTTACATTCCGCACTTCCTGTCCTGGACTATCGTGGCGTCCTTGAGCTTCCTGCTGTTCGCGCTGGATATCGGACCGCTCTTCCAGTTCATCAATGGATTGCTGGGAACCCATATCGACATCCTTTCCGGCCCGAACTGGTTCCGGCCACTCATTGTGCTCCAGGACATCTGGAAGAACACCGGCTGGGGGACCATCATCTTCCTGGCGGCCCTTTCCACGGTGGACCAGGACCAGTATGAGGCCGCCATCATCGACGGCGCCGGCCGGTTCCGCCGGGTCTGGCACATCACGCTGCCCGGGATCCGGAGCACCATTATTGTGATGCTGATCCTGGCCATCGGGCAGATGCTGAACACCGGCTTCGAACAGATCTACCTGATGACCAACGCCCTTAACCGCAGCGTGGCCGACGTCTTCGACACCTACGTGTACTTCGTAGGCATCACCCAGGGCGCCTACAGCTACAGCACCGCCGTCGGACTTTTCAAGTCCGTGGTGGGGATCGTGCTGATCTTCGGCACCAACTGGCTGGCCAAGCGATTCAACCAGAGCGGACTGTTCTAATGAAGATTCATAACACCCGGGGCGGCCGGATCTTCGATGCCGCCAACTACGTCTTCCTGGCACTGATCGGCATCATCACGCTGCTCCCGTTCGTCTATGTGTTCGCGGGTTCCTTCGCCAGCGAAGCCGAAATCACCCGCCGGGCATTTTTCGTCTGGCCCGAGCAGTTCAGCCTGGCATCCTACGAATACATCTTCTCCACGCAGGCCTTCATCCGTGCCCTGGTCACCACAGTCCTGGTCACCGCGGTAGGCACACTGATCCAGCTGATCCTCACAGTGACCATGGCCTACCCGCTGGCCAAGCGGAACCTGCGGGGCCGCCAGCTGATCCTGAGCCTGGTGGTGTTTGCGATGGTCTTCTCCGGCGGAATGATCCCCACCTTCCTGGTGGTCAAGGACCTGGGCCTGCTCAACACCTACTGGGCGCTCATCCTGCCCGCTGCCATCAACCCTTTTAGCCTGATCATCATCAAGAACTTCTTCCAGGAACTGCCGGCGGAGCTGGAGGAATCCGCCAAGATGGACGGCGCCACGGAAGTCGGAATCCTGTGGCGGATCCTGCTGCCGCTGTCCAAGCCGGTGCTGGCGACGTTCGCGCTGTTCTACGCGGTGGGCATCTGGAACGACTTCATGTCACCGCTGCTGTATCTCAGTGACAATTCCAAATGGACCCTGCAGATGTACCTGCGCCAGGTCACGGCCGCCAGTGATCTCCTGGGTACGGGGAACGTGGACCCGGCCTACGTCCCGCCGGAACAGGGCATCAAGTTCGCCGTCATCGTGGTGGCAACCCTGCCCATCCTGATCTTCTACCCGTTCCTCCAGAAGCACTTTGCCAAGGGCATGCTGATCGGCTCTGTCAAGGGCTAAGCCGGTCGAGCGGGTCCGCCTGTCATCGAAATCCAGCAACAGAAAGCACAGCATGAAAATACTGCTCGCCGGCGATTCCACGGTGGCCAACTGCCCCACCCACGAATATCCCATGAGCGGCTGGGGTGCCCATTTGCCCCGGCACGTGTACTCCTGGGCTGCCGTGCATAACTTCGCCAAGGGCGGAGCCAGTACCGAATCCTTCCGGACAGAAAGGCTCTGGGACCAGCTCCTGCACGCTGCGGAAGAAGGCGACCTGGTGCTGATGCAGTTCGGGCACAACGACCAGAAGAACCTCCACCTTGCCGCAAGGACCGGGTATGCCGCGAACCTGCGGACGATGGTTGCAGAAGTCCAGGCTCTCGGCGCCGTTCCGGTGCTTTGCACCCCAGTGGAGCGGCGGCACTTCCAGGACCCTCCGCGTCCGGCTGCGCCAGCCGTCCTGGAGGAATCCCTCGAAGACTACCCTGAGGTGGTCCGCGAAATCGCGCTTGAGCTGCAGCTGTCCCTCATCGACCTCAACAGCTGGACCCGCGCCCTGTACGTCCGGCTCGGGCCTGAAGAGTCAAAGTCACTCTTCTGCCACTTCGCACCGGGAGAGCACGCCTACTGGCCTGCCGGGCTGGCTGACAACACCCATTTCTCACAGCGGGGCGCCGGGCTGGTCGCCGCGTACGTGGCAGGGCAGTTGACAGTTCTCCGCTTCGGTCAGGACCAGGGCGAGGCCACGTCATCCGAAGGCCCCGGACGGGCCGGAACTGACCCGGCGTCACTGATAACGACGACGGCGGGACCGGCCTAGTGGGGACGGCCAGGGTTAAGGGGGAGGTGCTGTACAGCAACCCGCTGGCCGGCCCCGACGACGTCGCTGACTGGGTAGCGGAGGGGCCGCTTAAGCTGGCAGGCGGCCGGGGTGCTTTGCAGCTCTCCGGGTTCCTGGATGATGAAGAGTTCGGCGACCACGCGCACTGGACCTTCTGGTGCCCCGTGGAGTTTCCGGATGGCGTCCGGATCAGCTGGGAGTTCCTGCCGCTGGCGGAGCCGGGACTGGCGATGGTTTTCTTTTCGGCCTCAGGTCACGGCGGACTGGACCTCTTCTCGCCCCGGCTCGCGCCGCGAACCGGCCACTATCCTCAGTACCACTCAGGGGACCTCGACGCCCTACACATCTCCTATTTCCGGCACAAGCACGCGGAAGAACGGGCCTTCCGGACGTGCAACCTGCGCAAGAGCGCTGGCTTTGAGCTCGTGGCCCAAGCAGCCGATCCTTTGCCGCCGGCCGGGGATGCGCTGGATTTCTACCGGATGGAACTGGTCAAGGACGGCCCGCTGGTGGAGTTCTCCATCAACGGGTTGCCTGTACTCGCCTGGACGGATCCGGGAGGCCAGGTGCTGGGCGGAGGGTACTTCGGGTTCCGGCAGATGGCCCCGCTGCGGGCCGGATACAGGAATCTTGTTGTCGCGAGACTCTAGGGGTTTCATCTCCGGATGCCGAGGGTGGCGATGAGGTCCTCGTGCACCTCGAACCATATGCGGTGGAACGAGTCCCGGTCTGTAGCTGTGTACCAGCCAGGGTCTGTGGCTGCATTGGCTACTGCCTGCTCAAGGCGTTTCGTGTATCCGCTGAACCTCGGTAACACCGCCGTCAGGCGGGCTTTCAGAGCGCGGAGGGCGGTCAGGGCCCGGGTGAAGGTGAGTTGTGTTTCCTCGTCGATCCCGTCGTTTTGCTGACGCCGGCCGGAGATCCACTGGAGTTGCAGCTTGCTGCAGGCAGCTACGACGTCGTTGTTCACCGGTGAAAATTCCGCCTGCACGGCGGTGACCGGCTGGTGGGCGCCAGCAGCGTTCAGCTCTTCAGCCAGGAGCCGTTCGTTTTCCGCCCTGCCGGCGACAGTCAGGGACCAGCCCCCGCTTCCGGCGAATGAGGCCCGCGTTGCCCACCCGTTGCAACCTGCATCAATCAGGAGCCCTTCGACGCCGAGGGGATCCTGGCCGAACCGTTCCGCGACCGGCTCGGTGTCCGCGAAGCCGAGCAGCCTCATGGCGTGGAGTGTGAGCAGCAGAGATGGCTGCCGGGGGCTCATGGTGGAGCCCCGCCGGGATTGCGCGGATCCTGGTGGACGGTTCCATGTGTTCCGTCCACCAACAGCCTTGTTCCGGGCCTGATACGGGTCAGGGCGTCGGTGATCCCCACGACGGCGGGTATGCGATATTCACGGGCGACGATTGCGGCGTGGGACAGCACACCGCCTGTTTCCGTGATCACCGCAGCGGCCATCCCGAACAGCGGTGTCCAAGCGGGGTCGGTCGTGTGGCATACCAGGACGTCGCCAGGCCTTACGGCGGAAAACTGATCCACGCTGCGGATGGTCGGTGCCGTCCCGGTGGTGATACCGGGGCTGGCGCCGATTCCGGTGAGAACCGCGTTCGAAGGATCGATACTTTCCGTTGCGTCCGGGTCGGGAGGGGTGGAGTTCACCTCAGCCCGCCAGACCTGTGTCGTGCCTGCCGGACAGCCGGTCGAGCCGCTGCTGGGCGGCCTGGGCGGAGCGAAGGCCGAGGCTTCCGGCGATCTGGGGCCAGGTCAGTCCTTCCGCGCGTGCAAGGAACAAAAGCGCGGTTTCCAAGGCATCCACCTCCGCCCGGGCGGCGGAAAGCAAGGTGAGTCCTGCACGGATGTCCGCGGTATCCACTGACTCTCCCCGCCCGGGGCCGGTGGCCCGCCACAGGACGTGCTGGACGAGGTCCGTCGCGGAAGGCGGTTGCTTGCCAGCCAGCCAGGGGCGGGGCGGCAGTTCAGATGCGCCCCTTTCCAGCAACGTGCGCGTCGCCTGGGTCTGACGGGCGGCGTCCTCAAAGTCGCCGGCGCCGGTTTCGGCTCCCTGGGCCTCGTTCATACCCCACTCCATCTCCCGTCGGCGTCGTTCGGACTGAACCTACAGCTTCCGCAGCAACAGGATGTTGTCAACAAAGTGTTGAGGCTCTGGAGCAGACTGGCGGGCAATAACCCGGGGCGAATAACCAGGTCGGGGCGCTTAGCGGGGGCTGATCGCGGCGGAAAGCAGCCGATCAAAGCTGGCGGTCCCGCTCTCGGGAGGGATTGCCGTCATGACCACAAGCCATTTCCCGGCAGCATTCTTCTCCAATATCGGAGCCCGTTCCACATGCAGTTTCAACCCGGGCACGCCGTCGACGGTGAGGGCATGCTGCTCTCCGCTTCTGACCAGCTGCCGAAAATGCCTGACTGAGAGTTGATCTCCGCGGTTCCCGGTCACCTCGACGATTGTGTCATTGACCCGCTTGGTAAGCCCCCGCAAATAGCTTCGCTGGCTGGAGATTGCAGGAACCGTGAGAATCGCCGGAAAGATGACCGTGAACAATGCAATGGCACCGAAATTTCTGAGGATGGGCATGAAGATCATGGAAACCAGGCAGAGGATCAAACCAATAATGCTGAGCAGGACGAACCTGACCGCCGGGTCATCGCCTGGTTTCTTGGACCAGCGCACGACTATGACGCTGTTCGTTCCATGCTGGTCTTGCGCTGAATTCTCCACGCTAGTGCCCCTTTACCTCCATCAGTGCTTCAGCCAGGATGACTGCCTCACGTGCTTCCTTGAGATCGCTTCGCAGGCCCAGATCGGGAATGGTCGCGGCGGCCCCGGTAGGGCCGGCAAGTTCGGAAAAGGCCCTGCCCAGGTTTTCGCGGTCGTAAGACAGCATCCGGGACGAATTCAGCTTGGTTCTGCTGAGCTCAAGCTCCAGGAGCGACTTGTCGATTGCGTCCTGGCGTCGTTGCAAGAGCGACAACTTTTCCGTGAGTCGGAAAGCGCGGTTACGGAGCATGGATTCCATCTTCGCCGCCGTGTCGTGCAGCTCACGCAAAGCCGTGTATGTCTGCGGTGTTCCGGAATGCCCGGCTAACTCTTCACTGACGTGGACTCGACGTCGTTCCCATTTCCGCACCGCCGACTGGTAGGGCACTAACAGCAGCGAGACTGCTTTCATCGCCTTGTCCACCGACCCGGCCCGCATGTTCAGGCTGGCCGTGGCGGCGTCCAGCCTCTGGAGGAACGCCGCGTAGCTATCGTGTGGGGGAGTGATCTCAGTCTTCATGGGTCACCCGCCTTGGCCCCTGCGCTCCGCCGGGAAGCTCCCCGCGGTGCTTCGAAAGGCTCAGGCTGGCGGGAATTCCCTCGCCAAAAAGTGACCTGACCACTCATAGCAAGAGGATAGAGGCTCCCGGTCCTTTGTCATAGGCCCGGCGGGAAGTGCTCTAAGCCGGTCCGGTGCTGTGGCGCACCACGAGTTCCGGCGTGAAGACCACCGCGCGGTGCCGGGCGGTGCTCGCCTCCACTTCTTCGGCAAGCAGTTCAATGGCGGTACGTCCGATGGCCTCTGTGGGCTGGCGGATCGAGGAAAGCGGCACCACGGCAGAGACTGCAAAGTCGATATCGTCGTAGCCGATCAATGCGATGTCCTCAGGGATCCTGAGCGTGTGCGTCATGGTGAGGGACTGCATGACGCCGAGGGCCAGAAGATCGTTGGCGCAGAAGATGCCGTCAGGGAGTTCGGCGCGGTGGCGTTCCACCAGCATGTTTCCCACGCTCCGGCCCGCGAGCACGGTCTGCCCCTCCGAATCAAGGACCTCCAGGGTGGCATCCTGCTCCTCCTTGACGGCCCGGCGAGCACCCTGCAGGCGGTCAGCCACCTGACGGATGGAGGCGGGACCGCCAACAAACGCAAGCCGACGGCGGCCGGTGTCCAACAGGTGGCGGGCGGCAAGGTACCCGCCGGCGTCGTCGTCTACGGAAACCGAGCTGTAGTGGTTCTCATCAGCGAGCCGGTCCACCAGGACCGTGGGGATGCCGCGCTCGCGGAGCTGGTCCAGCCGTTCAGTAACGTCACCCACAGGCGAGATCAGCAGGCCCTGCACGCGCTGTTCCTGGAAGAGGTCGATGTAGTTGGCTTCGCGGCCGGCATTGTGTCCGCTGTCGCCCAGCAGCACAGCGCTGCCATGAAGGGCGGCGGCGTCCTCGGCCGCGCGAACCACCGAAGTAAAGAAGGGGTTTCCCACATCCAGGACAATCAGGCCGATGGTCCGGCTTTGGCCGGCACGCAACTGGCGGGCAGCATCGTTACGGATGAAGCCAAGTTCGTCGATTGCGCGCAGGACGCGGTCCTTGGTTCGCTGGGACACCCTGTCCGGGTAGTTCAGTACGTTGGAGACTGTGCCCACTGCCACGCTTGCGTGGGTTGCTACGTCCTTAATGCTGGCTGAACGACTCATTCTTCTTCGTGCCTCCATGTCGAGTCCCGTGCGTTCCCGCATGCCCATCAAACCGAGGTCGGGAAATTGCTTGACACCTGCTTAGCTTCCAGAGTACGTTGAATCGTAACAATGAAACGATTCAAAGAACGAGAAACCGGGGGAGTGTCGGATGAGGGTATGTTTCCGCTCATCGGTCCAGCCAGCGCTGATCGATGAGTACCGGCGCCGGCACGCGGCAGTCTGGCCAGAGATGCTCAGAGCGCTCAACGACGCGGGGTGGAACAACTACTCGCTGTTCCTTGCGGAGGACGGGCTCCTCGTGGGCTACGTGGAGTGCGATGACTTCGACGCGGCCAGGGCACGTATGGCCCTCAAAGACGTGAATGCCCGCTGGCAGGCGGAAATGGCGACACTTTTCGAAGATTCCGGCCAGGCGCCTGACGAAGGGTTCCAGGTCCTAGAGGAAGTCTTCAACCTGGATGACCAGCTGGCTGCAGCCACCCGGAGCTCCAGCTCCTGAAGCACGGCACCCCAGCAAAAGAGCTCCAGCAGCGGGGCGACAACAGACCACAGCATGACAAGACACCGGAAAGAACCATCATGAATGACGTAGCAACGGCGCTGGGCAGGCTCGAGGAGCTTGCTATCGAGGTCCCTTCGTGGGCTTATGGAAATTCAGGCACACGGTTCAAGGTGTTCGGCACTCCCGGCACTCCGCGCACCGTGCAGGAGAAGCTCGCGGACGCAGCGAAGGTGCATGAGCTGACCGGGCTGGCCCCCACCGTGGCACTGCATATCCCGTGGGACAAAGTGGACGACTACTCAGCACTGACGGAGTACGCCGCAGGCCTCGGAGTGGGGCTGGGAACCATCAACTCCAACACCTTCCAGGATGACGAGTACAAGTTCGGCTCGCTGACATCCTCGGATGAATCCGTACGACGCCGGGCCATTGACCACCACCTGGACTGCATCGGGATCATGCACGCCACGGGCTCGAAAGACCTGAAAATCTGGCTTGCGGACGGGACCAACTACCCCGGCCAGGACGACATGCGGGGCCGCCAGGACCGCCTGGCCGAATCCCTGCAGGAAATCTACGCCGCGCTGGGCGAGGAGCAGCGCCTGGTGCTCGAGTACAAGTTCTTCGAGCCGGCTTTTTACCACACCGACGTTCCGGACTGGGGCACTTCCTACGCCCAGACCCTGGCCTTGGGCGAGAAGGCCTTCGTCTGCCTGGACACGGGCCACCATGCACCGGGCACCAACATCGAGTTCATCGTGATGCAGCTGCTGCGCCTGGGCAAGCTGGGCTCCTTCGACTTCAACTCCCGCTTCTACGCCGACGACGATCTCATTGTGGGTGCCGCGGATCCGTTCCAGCTCTTCCGCATCATGTACGAGGTCATTCGTGGCGGAGGCTACGGCAGGAATTCCGGTGTGGCCCTGATGCTGGACCAGTGCCACAACCTGGAAGAAAAGATCCCGGGCCAGATCCGCTCGGTGCTGAACGTCCAGGAAATGACCGCCCGCGCCCTTCTGGTGGACACGGCAGCCCTGGGCGAAGCACAGCGCGCCGGGGATGTCCTGGCAGCGAACGGCATCTTCAACGACGCGTTCTACACCGACGTCCGGCCCGTCCTGGCCGAATGGCGTGAATCCCGCGGCCTCCCCGCGGATCCGCTGGCCGCCTTTAAGGCCAGCGGCTACCAGAAGAAGATCAACGAGGACCGCGTCGGCGGCCAGCAAGCCGGATGGGGCGCGTGAGTATCACTATGCAAAACACCAGCAACAAGACTGTTGAAGACCTGATTTCCCGTTCCAACCGCCTGGGTGCGGATAAGCGGAACACCAACTTTGCCGGCGGCAATACCTCCGCGAAGGGCACGGAGACGGATCCGGTCACTGGCGAGGACGTCCAGCTGCTCTGGGTCAAGGGATCCGGCGGAGACCTGGGCACCCTCAAGGCGGAGAACCTCGCGGTCCTGCGCCTGGACCGGCTCACCGCCCTGAAGAATGTCTACCCGGGCGTGGAGCGTGAAGACGAGATGGTGGCCGCCTTCGATTACTGCCTGCACGGCAAGGGCGGCGCCGCTCCCTCGATCGACACGGCCATGCACGGGCTGGTGGACGCCGCGCACGTGGACCACCTGCACCCCGACTCCGGCATTGCCATTGCGACGGCGGTGGACGGCGAGGCGCTGACCACCAAGATCTTCGGCAACAAGGTGGTGTGGGTGCCCTGGCGCCGCCCGGGGTTCCAGCTGGGCCTGGACATCGCCACGATCAAGGAAGCCAACCCGCAGGCCATCGGCACCATCCTGGGCGGGCACGGCATCACCGCCTGGGGCGCCACCAGCGAAGAGGCCGAGCGGAACTCGCTGTGGATCATTGAGCAGGCAGAGAAGTATATCCATGACAACGGCAAGGCCGAACCCTTCGGGCCCAAGCTGCCCGGTTACGCCGCGCTGCCGGAGGCAGAGCGCAAAGCCAAGGCCGCAGCCCTGGCACCTGTGATCCGGGGCCTGGCCTCCACGGACAATCCGCAGTTGGGGCACTTCAGCGATGACGCCGTCGTCCTTGACTTCCTGGAAGCTGCAGGGCACCCGCGCCTGGGCGCCCTGGGCACCTCCTGCCCGGACCACTTTCTGCGCACCAAGGTCAAGCCGCTGATCCTGGACCTGCCCGCTGACGCCTCGATCGAGGACTCGGTCTCGCGGCTCTCAGAACTCCACACGGCCTACCGGGAGGAGTACCAGGCGTATTACAACCGCCACGCGGACGAGAACAGCCCGGCCCTGCGCGGAGCGGACCCTGCCATCGTGCTGGTTCCCGGCGTCGGCATGTTCTCCTATGGCGCGAACAAGCAGACCGCCCGCGTGGCCGGCGAGTTCTATATCAACGCCATCAACGTGATGCGCGGCGCGGAGGCGATCTCCACCTACGCCCCGATCGAGGAATCCGAAAAGTTCCGGATCGAATACTGGGCGCTGGAGGAAGCAAAGCTGGCCCGGATGCCCAAGCCCAAGTCCCACGCCACCCGCATCGCGCTGGTCACCGGGGCCGCGTCCGGCATCGGCAAGGCCATCGCCACCCGCCTGGCCGCTGACGGTGCCTGCGTGGTCATCGCGGACCTGAACCTGGAGAACGCTGAAAAGGTGGCCGAGGAACTCGGCGGACCCGACGTCGCCATCGGCGTCCAGGCCGACGTGACGGACGAAGCCCAGGTTACGGCCGCCATCGACGCCGCGGTCCTGGCGTTCGGCGGCGTGGACCTGGTAGTCAACAATGCAGGGCTGTCCATCTCCAAACCTTTGCTGGAAACCACCGAGAAGGACTGGGACCTGCAGCACAACGTCATGGCCAAGGGCTCCTTCCTGGTGGCCAAGGCCGCGGCCAAGGTGATGATCGCGCAGGGCATGGGAGGGGACATCGTCTACATCTCCTCCAAGAACTCGGTGTTCGCCGGCCCGAACAACATCGCCTACTCCGCCACCAAAGCAGACCAGGCCCACCAGGTCCGGCTGCTCGCCGCCGAGCTGGGTGAGTACGGTATCCGGGTCAACGGCATCAACCCCGACGGCGTGGTCCGCGGCTCGGGCATCTTCGCTGGCGGCTGGGGCGCCAAGCGCGCCGCCGTGTACGGCGTGGACGAGGAGAAGCTGGGCGAGTACTACGCCCAGCGCACCCTGCTCAAGCGCGAAGTCCTGCCCGAGCATGTGGCCAACGCCGCCGCCGTGCTGACCGGCAACGAACTGTCCCACACCACCGGCCTGCACATCCCCGTGGACGCCGGAGTGGCCGCAGCCTTCCTGCGATGACCGTCCGCAGCGTGTTCGCCGCCGTCGACATCGGAGCCTCCTCCGGCAGGGTCATCCTTGGCCGGATCAAAGCCGCGGACCTGTCCGGGGCCGGGACCGGCGTCGAGCTTGAAGTCGTGCACCGCTTTTCCAACGGTGTGGTGGAGATCGACGGCGGGCTCCGCTGGGACTTCGACGCCCTGTTCGAGGAGGTGCTTGAAGGCCTCCGGGCGGCATCCACAGTGGCCGCCGCGCAGGGCGAGCAGGTGGCCAGCATCGGGATCGACACCTGGGCGGTGGACTATGGCCTGGTCAACGCGGCAGGAAAGCTCACTGCCCAACCCTTCAGCTACCGGGATAAGCGCAGCCGGGCTGCTGTTGGACCCGTCCACCGGAAACTGGATCCGGCGCGGCTGTACGCAACGACGGGGCTGCAGTTCCTGCAGTTCAACACCATTTACCAGCTCGCCACGGAACCGGCCTTGAAGGGAGTGCAGGCGCTGCTCATCCCGGACCTGATCGCGTTCCTCCTGACGGGGCAGCGGCGAACCGAGGCCACCAACGCGTCTACTACAGGCCTCTTTGACGCCGTGGCGGGGGAGTGGGCGACGGAGTTGTTCACGGCGCTCGGACTGCGGAAGGACCTGTTCCCGCCACTCATCCAGCCGGGTGAAACCGTCGGCACGCTCCTCCCTGAAATTGCGTCCCGGGTCGGTCTGCCGGCCAGTACCTCCGTGGTGGCCGTCGGCTCGCATGACACCGCATCCGCCGTCGTCGCCGTGCCTGCCCAGGAGGAGGATTTTGCCTACATCTCCTCCGGCACCTGGTCCCTGGTGGGACTGGAGCTGAGGCATCCGGTCCTTACCCAGGCCAGCCGCGAAGCGAACTTCACCAACGAACGCGGCGTGGACGGCACCATCCGCTACCTGCGGAACATGGGCGGGCTCTGGCTCCTCAGCGAATGCCAGCGCACGTGGGCCGGGGAAGGTTACCGGCGGGACCTCCAGGCCTTGCTCCAGGACGCAGGCGCGCTGCCGGCGGGCGGACCGCGAATCAATCCCGATGATTCCTACTTCATCGCCCCGGACAACATGCCGGAACGCATCCGGGCAGCGGTACACCATACGGGGGAACTGCTTCCTGACGACCCCGCGGCCATCACACGTTGCATCATGGACAGCCTGGCCGCAGGTTATGCCAGAGCCATTTCCGCTGCGGAGCGCCTGGCGGAGCGGACTGTTGACGTGGTGCATGTGGTCGGCGGCGGCTCGCAGAACCAGTTACTCTGCCAGCTCACGGCTGACGCCACCGGCAGGCGTGTGGTGGCAGGTCCCGTGGAGGCAACTGCCCTGGGTAACGTATTGGTGCAGGCGCGGGCAGCCGGGCAGGTCACCGGCGGGCTGCCCGAATTGCGGGCCCTCGTAGCCGGCGGACATGAGTTGAGAGTCTTCACACCGGAGCTTTCGACACTCTAATTTTCCCTCATAGATCTGACCATCCAGCCTCCCGTCTCGGCGCCAACTGGCAGATGATGCCCTCAAACTACCGAAAAGGGGTCATTATCTGCTGGTTCGCGCTAAGTGATGCCAGCGACCCCCTGTAATCATCCGATGTTCTCCTCTAGGATTTAGTCCCGTGCACACAGAACATATCCTTGAATACGACGCCCCGGCCGCCGATTGGCTGGAAGCCCTTCCACTGGGGAACGGTCGCCTGGCCGCCATGGTGTTTGGCGGGCAGACGCTCGCCGGGAATCCAGCCCCTGCCGGTACACTCGAGCACAGATTCCAGCTCAACGATGGCTCCGCCTGGTCCGGCTCGCCGCTCAGCCAGGATCTGGAACCGACGTTCAGCCGGGAGCGGGCGGACCGCATCCTTGCCACCTGCCGTCGGCTGATCAGCCAAGGTGACTATGCGGCCGCACACGAATCGCTCAAGGAATTACAGCACCGCCACTCGCAGTCGTATCTTCCGTTCGCTGACCTGTTCCTGACGGTCGCCCCTTCAGAGGTCCCCGGATCTGTTCCAGGCACAGGCAACCCGCCCAAGGATTACCGCCGCATCCTTGACTTGGCCCGCGCCCTCAACTCGACGAGCTACAGTGTGGACGGCCACCGGGTCCGGGTTGAGGCCTTTGCCAGCCACGACCCCTCCGTGCTGGTTATTTCGGTGGAAACGGATGCCCCCGGCGGCCTTGACCTGGCCCTCCGTCTGGAGTCGCAGCTTCGGATCCTCCGCCGTTCCAGCTCCCCGGCCCTGGCGGCCCTGGAACTGAAGATGCCGTCCGACGTCGGGCCCTCGCACGACGGCGGGCTGGTGGAGTACTCGGAGGACGATTCCCTCAGCCTCCAGGGTGCCGTGGCTGTGGCCTGGGAGCACGACGGCAACGCAGCCGAACCGCCTGCAGACAAAACGGACGACGGCGGCCTCGCCGCCACGGGCGTCCGGCACGCGGTCATTTGGGTGACCACAGAAACAACTTTCATGGGGCTGGGCAAGCGGCCGGAGGGCACGTCATCCGAGGCTGCCGCCGCCGCCCGCCGGACCCTCAGCGCCGCCATGGCATCAGGGCGTGACGTCCTCCTGGCCCGCCATGAGGACAGCCACACACGGCTCTACGAAAGCTGCCGGGTCAGTCTGGACGTGCCGGCGTGGACAGGAACCAATACCGGGCAGCGCCTGCTGGCTGCCAACGCGCATCCGGACGGAGCGCTTGCCGCCGATCCCGGGCTGGCCGCGCTGCTGTTCAACTACGGCCGGTACCTCCTGATTTCCAGCTCGAGGACCGCGCCGCCGGGATCCAGGAAAGGCACAGCCTGGCGGGGGACCCCGGCCAACCTCCAGGGCATCTGGAATGACCAGCTGTGTGCCCCGTGGAGTTCCAACTTCACCACCAACATCAACCTCCAGATGAATTATTGGGGAGCAGAACCCACCGGCCTGGCCGAATGCGCCGGACCGTTGTTTGCGCTGGTTGAAGCGATGCAGGAGACCGGAGCTCCTACCGCCCAGGAATACTACGGCGCCCGCGGCTGGGCTGTGCACCATAACTCGGACATCTGGGGCTACAGCAAGCCGGTCGGCCATGGCGCACACTCACCGGAATGGTCCTACTGGCCCATGGCCGGGCTGTGGCTGGTCCGCCACCTGTGGGAGCACCTGCGATTCGGCGCCGGTGACGTTGCTGCCGGAGCAGGCTTCGCCCGCGACGCTGCCTGGCCATCCATCCGCGGTGCCGCCGAGTTTGCCCTGGATCTGCTGATGGAGTTCCCGGACGGCACTGTGGGCACCAGCCCCTCGACCTCGCCGGAAAACAGCTTCACCGTACCCCTCCATGCCGGAGGCTCCGGCAGGGCGTCCGTTGCCGAATCGTCCACCCTGGACCTGGCCCTGATCCGCGACGTCTTTGGGATGCTGGCAAGCCTGGCCGAGGATCTTGGACTGGAGTCCGATCCCGTAGTGGCCGAGGCCCGGGCGGTCCTTCCGCGGCTTCCGGAGCCCTCAGTCGGCCGCGGCGGCCGGCTCCGCGAGTGGCTGGCAGACCCGCCTGAGTGGGAGCCTGAGCACCGTCATGTCAGCCACCTGTACGTGGCATACCCCGGCGACTTGCCCCTGACACCCGAGCTTGAAGCCGCCGTGGGACTTAGCCTGGACGGCCGCGGCGACGAGGCCACCGGCTGGTCGCTGGCCTGGAAGATCCTGCTCCGGGCCCGCCTTCGCCAGTCCGGGAAGGTCAGCGACCTCCTGCGCCTGTACTTCCGGGACATGGCCACTGACCGTGACGGCCACGGCGGGGGACTGTATCCAAACCTGTTCGGGGCGCACCCGCCCTTCCAGATCGACGGCAACTTCGGCTTCGTGGCCGGCCTGGCCGAGTGCGTGCTGCAGAGCCACCGCCTGGCCGAAGGCGTGCCGGAAATCGAGCTGTTGCCGGCGCTGCCCCCTGAATTGCCCGACGGCGTCGCTCACCGGCTTCGCGCACGCCCCGGGGTGGAGGTGGACCTGGAATGGAGGGACGGCAGGCTGGTTGCGGCAACGCTCGCTTCTGCCCGGCCGGCGAGGGTCGCCATCCGCTACGGCGCGCGCGTGCTGGAGCTGGATCTTGAGCCAGAGCAGCCGGCAGTCCTCAACCACGCCACATTCGACGGTGCAGCCCTGCCTGCGTGACATAGGATCGCCAAAAAGTCCCATCCCATCAGCCCGACAACTTCTAGAAACGACAGGACCGGAAGCAGCATGCCCCTCTTCGATCTACCCCTGGACCAGCTACGCAACTACACCTCGGAAGTCACGCCACCGGCCGACTTCCAGGCGTTCTGGGACGCCACGATCGAGGAGGCACGGACATTTCCCCTGGAGGCCGTGTTCGAGCCCGTGGAGAACTACCTCACGGTCATCGACACCTTCGACGTGACGTTCGCGGGCTACGGGGGAGCACCTATCAAGGGCTGGCTCCACCTTCCCGCGAACCGTGAGCCCGGAACCCGGCTCCCCGTCGTCGTGCAATACGTTGGCTATTCGGGAGGTCGCGGTCTGGTCAACCAGGAAACCCAGTGGGCGCAGGCCGGGTATGCGCAGCTCATCATGGATACCCGCGGCCAGGGTTACGGCTGGAAGGTTGGGGAGACGGCGGACCCGCACCCTACCGCTGGCGAGGTTGCCTATGCCGGACTCATGACCAGGGGGGCGGGGAGCCGCGAGGATTACTACTACCGCCGCGTCTACGTTGATGGCTTCCGTGCGGTCGAAGCGGCCCGATCCCACCCGGACGTGGACGACTCGCGCGTCGTGCTGGCAGGGGTAAGCCAGGGCGGAGGCATCGCGGTGGCGGTCGCCGGGCTGGTGGCGGGAAGGCTCGACGGCGTGATCGCCGCGCTGCCCGACGTCCCGTTCCTGCAGGACTTCCCGCGCGCCATCGACATCACGCCGCGTGGCCCGTACCCGGAAATTGCCAGCTTCCTGAGCCGGCACCGGGACCGTTACGAGTCCACGCTCGCCGTGCTGAACTATTTCGACGGCGTCAACCTTGCCAGGGCAGCTACGGTACCGGCGCTGTATTCGGCAGCCCTGATGGATGACGTCTGCCCGCCGTCGACCGTGTTCGCCAGCTTCAACGCCTACGGTTCCGGAAGGACGGATTCGTCCGGAACCGGGGCCGCGAAGGAGATCGAGGTCTACCGTTTCAACAACCACGAGGGCGGCCAGGAGCACCACTGGATCAAGCAGCTGCAGTTCCTGCGCAAGCTCCTGGGCTGACCCGCCACCCCGAAGCCGCTCCCAGACCCCGCCCGACACCGCGCTGAGGTTACAGGCGGATTTGCCGACGCCGGGTCAGTGCGGTTATGGTCTTGGCTATGACTAACCGTTGGTATGCGTATTTTTCGTTGGCTCTGGAGGGGCCCGCGTCTAACTGACACGCATCCAACTTTCCTTCAGAGCCAACAGGGCAGAGATCATTCTCTGCCCTTCGCCATTTCTCCGGCGGGTTCTGATCTGGGCCCGCTTCCTACCTGGAACAGGACCCGAACATGACCACCGCAACAGCCGGAACCTCTGCCGACGGCAAACATGCCGGCGCATCCTCAGCATCCGAATCTTCAACGAAGTCAACGTCCAACCTCCGCGTCAACGAGTTCACTGCGCTGCCCACCCCTCAGGAGCTCATCGCCGAGCTGCCGATGAACGGCAGGGTGACGGACGTCGTCGAACGCGGCCGGGATGAAGTCCGCGCGATCATGGACGGCGTGGATGACCGGCTCCTGGTCATCGTGGGCCCGTGCTCCATCCACGATCCGCTGGCCGGCCTCGAATACGCCCGCCGGCTGGTGAGCCAGGCAGAGAAGCACAAGGAAGACCTCCTGATCGTGATGCGCGCCTACTTCGAAAAGCCGCGCACCACTGTGGGCTGGAAGGGCCTGATCAACGATCCGCGCCTGGATGGCAGCCATGACATGGCCACCGGTCTGCGGGCCGCCCGCAGCTTCCTCCAGCAGGTCACGTCGCTGGGGCTGCCTACGGCCACCGAATTCCTCGAACCCATCAGCCCCCAGTACATGGCGGACCTGGTCTCGTGGGGGGCCATCGGGGCACGCACGACCGAAAGCCAGATCCACCGCCAGCTCGCGTCCGGGCTCTCCATGCCCATCGGCTTCAAGAATGGCACCGACGGCGACCTCCAGGTGGCCATCGATGCCTGCGGTGCCGCTGCTGCCGCCCAGGCCTTCCTGGGCATCGACGGCGACGGCCGCGCCGCACTCGTATCCACGGCCGGCAACCCGGATACGCACGTGATCCTCAGGGGCGGACGGAAGGGGCCGAACTACTCGACCGCCGACGTCGAGGCCGCCTCGGCAAAGCTTGGCGCCAAGCAGCTGAACCCCAGGCTGATTGTGGACGCCAGCCACGCCAACAGCGGCAAGAGCCACCACCGGCAGGCGGAAGTGGCGCTGGAGATCGGGGCCCAGCTCGAGGACGGCGGCCAGGCAGCACAGGCAATAGCCGGTGTCATGCTGGAGAGTTTCCTGGTGGGCGGGGCCCAGAACCTGGACGTAGCCGAGCATGCGGCGGGCCGGTCTGAGCTGGTATACGGGCAGAGCGTGACCGACGCCTGCATGGAATGGGACGTGTCCGTATCCGTGCTGGACCAGCTGGCGGCGTCCGCCCGGAAGCGCCGGACGGCGAAATGATTACCGGGATGACTTTCACAACAGCCCCATGAACCTCTAGAGTATCTAGCACATGGTTGGTGGATGGCTCAGCATCGGCACACCGCAATGGCATATACCTGGGGTCAGTGTTGTCCATCCGTCAGCAAAGGAATAAGGGAAATGTCCGCAGAACAGAACTTCTCGAACGCGAAGTTCCTGACCGTGGCCGAAGTGGCTGAGGTCATGCGCGTCTCCAAAATGACCGTGTACCGTCTTGTTCATTCCGGCGAAATGCCGGCCGTGCGTTTCGGCCGTTCATACCGGGTGCCGGAAAAGGCCGTCGAACAGTACCTCAAAGGTGCTGTGGTGGACGGCGGCCACTCGCAGGCCTCGGAGACCGCCTGAAGGGCCCTGTCAGAAGCCGCTCCCGATAAGCGGTACCCTGTTAAGGAACGTTTTACGTCATTGTAAGAATCTGTCAGTTGTCCAGTCTGTAGCTCTGTCCACGGACCATTTCCATCAGACAGGTACTGCATCTAGTTTGTAAGGAACTTTCGTGGGTTCAGTTATTAAGAAGCGTCGCAAGCGTATGGCCAAGAAGAAGCACCGCAAGCTGCTTCGCAAGACCCGTCACCAGCGCCGCAATAAGAAGTAGAGATACTTCGAACTGCAGAAATGCCCGTTGCCATTCCGGCGACGGGCATTTTGTTTTGGTGGCGCTGGGCCATGGAGCGCTGGACCCGTGGAACGTGGAGCGCAGGCCGCTAGAGCCGCGGGCCGCGCATGCGGGAGTATCCACGCCAGAGCCCGTAGACGGCGCCCCCGGCGGTGGCGGCCTTGAGGCCGAGAGTGGCGGCCCTCCGCCCAGAGCGGAAGTCGTAGACAGGCCAGTTGTTGTCGCGGGCATGGCGGCGGAGCCTGGAATCGGGATTGATCGCGACAGGATGCCCGACGAGGCTCAGCAGCGGGATGTCATTGTAGGAATCGCTGTAGGCCCAGCACCTTTTGAGGTCCAGGCCCTCGACGTCGGCGATGCCCTGGACAGCCACTGCCTTCGCGGACCCGTGAAGGATGTCGCCTACCAGCCGCCCGGTGTACATTCCGTCGGCCACCTCGCCTACTGTTCCCAGCGCTCCGGTGAGGCCCAGGCGGGTGGAGATCACGGTGGCCACTTCAATGGGGGTGGCGGTGACCAGCCAGACGCGCCGGCCGACGCGCAGATGCTGTTCCGCCAGGGCCTTGGCTCCCGGCCAGATCCTGGACGCGATCATTTCGTCGTAGACCTCTTCGCCAAGGGCTTTGATGTCTTCCACGGTGATCCCGGCCGCGAGCGTGAGGGCGGAATCGCGGACTGCGTGGACGTCGTCGATGTTCTCGCCGCGCGTCACGAACTTGAACTGCTTCCAGGCAAAACCGGCGGCCTGCAAAAGCGTGAAAGCGCCGCGCTGGTGCATCTTGCGGGCCACATGGAAAAGGCTGGCGCCCCTCATGAGGGTGTTGTCGACGTCGAAGAAGGCGGCTTCACCGGTCTGCGGCAGCGCAGCCGGCTGGGTCACCACAGCGACGTACTTCTCCTCGGGCATGTCCCCGAGTCTAGTCAATCCAAAGGGCCGTCGCCTTCCGCGTCGCCGTGCGCCGCGCTGCCGCTCCTAAAGGGCGATACGGTTGAACTATGGCAAAACCGCAGGTTGTTCTGATCACCAAGGCTGACTGTCACCTGTGTGCGGACGCGCGCGACGCCGTCGGGCGGGTCACTGCCTCGCTGGGGCTTGAGTGGACGGAGCAGCCGGTGGACCAGCTGCCGGAATTGCGCGAACGCTACGCCGAAGAGATCCCCGTGGTGCTGGTGGACGGTGTCCAGCGTGACTTTTGGAAGATCGATGAAGTCCGCCTGGAGCGCGTCCTGCAACGGGCCATGGCGGAGTAGGAACGGCGGTTCCGTGCAATGGCAGCCGCTTTGTTGGCACCGGTGATGGGGCTCTAGAGTGGAGTCACGACGCGACGGGATGGAGGGGATAGTGACTTCACTGGATTCTTCTCCCCATGCTGTCCAGGGGGTTCAGCCCGTCCCGGCCGGCCAGGAGGGCAAAGCGGCAGGTGGCAAGCAGATTCCGCCCGCGGCTGTTGCCCGCCTGACGCTGTACCTCCGCGCCCTGAACACCATGCTCGCCGAGGGCGTGGAACGGGTTTCTTCGGAATCGCTGGCCGAGGCGTCCGGTGTCAGTTCCTCGACTCTTCGCAAGGACCTTTCCCACGTGGGTTCCTATGGCACCCGCGGCGTGGGGTACGAAGTGCAGTACCTGAGCCGTCACATTGCCGCTGCGCTCGGACTCACCCACGACTGGAAAGTCGCCATCGTCGGCGCCGGTAACCTGGGCAAGGCCCTGGCACGATACGGCGGCTTCGAATCCCGGGGCTTCGACGTTGTGGCCATTTTCGACGCCGACCAGATGGTGGTGGGCAACGAAGTGGGTTGGCTGCGGGTTAGCGACGTTGCCGATCTTGAGACGGTGCTGCACCGCACGGGTGCCAACATGGTGGTCCTGGCCCTGCCTGCCGCAGTGGCGCAGGGTGTGTGTGACCGCGTGGTGGCAGCGGGCGTCCACAGCATCCTGAGTTTCGCGCCGGTGATGCTGCAGGTCCCCGACGGCGTCAACCTCCGAAAAGTGGACATGGCCACCGAACTGCAAATTCTTGCCTACCACGCACAGCGGGCGCAGACCCCGGGCCAGACTGCCTAAATCTCGCTGCCGGCCAGGGGTCCACGCCCGTCGGGTGGTTTACTGCTTGGGGTTTCCAGCTGGTCTAGGTTTCCAGCTGGTCTGGGGGTCAGCGGGTACCGTAGGGATTGCCGGGCTGGCCGTAAGGGTTGGCGAACGGCTGCTGCCTGCGGAAGTACGGAGCGGCCGACGGCAGGTACAGCAACACGATGGCTGCAATGCCGGCCAAAGTCCCCAGGGTCCCGATGTTAGGGACCCCGAACAGTCCGAGGACCGAAATGGCAGCGAAGACCGTTCCCAGGATGCGGGCCCAGTTTTTGCCCTTGCGGACGAAGAACGCGACCAGCGCGTAGAGCCCGGCGCCGATGATGGCGAATACGACCAGCGTGCCGACGATGACGCCCTTCATCTGGTCATAGGAGACGGCGGTGCCACCGCCACTGTTTTTGATGGCCTCCTCGAAGGTGTTCCGCATCGCCGGATCATCCAGCTGTCCGATGCCCATGAGCGTGGAGATGACAAAGAGAATGCCGGCTCCGATCAACAACCAGAACGAAATATCGACCAGCTTGGGGATTCCCGACGCTCCCGTGGCCTGTGGCTGCTCCGAGGGAAACTGCCCGTAGGGTGACTGTCCGTACGGTGACTGTCCGTAGGGCTGGCCGAACTGCTGCTGCCCGTACGGCTGGCCGAACTGCTGCTGCCCGTAGCCGGGTCCTTGCGGGGCGTTTTGGCCGTACTGGGGTGTGGCGGGGTTCTGCTGCCCGTACTGCGGGGCGTTTTGGCCGTACTGGGGTGTGGCGGGGTTCTGCTGCCCGTACTCCGGGGCATTCTCGCCGTAACGCGGAGCCGGGCGCTTGCCTTCGGACTCAGGCTCATTCGGGTTGGGAGGCGGGACAGGGGGAGTGCTCATGAGGATCCTTTGCAATGTGGAGTTTCAGATGGGCTGCCGGGATCGGTCACTGGCCCTGTCCCCAGCGCGGCTTACTTCCACCGTACCCCCGGTCACGCCTGCCGCGGGTCATTCCGAAGAGGTATTCGGCCACCGGGGCTGCACTGAAACGCGGCGGAAGGCTGCGGCCTGGTGGTGCTCACCTGGCCGCAGCCTTCCCGATGGCACAGGGGCGGGTCCTTCCCCTGCAATGTGTCCGGGCTCAGCCCTTGAAGTGCTCCCGGGACTGCGGGAGCCACATCATGATGGCAGCCGCCACTGCGGCAGCTGACCCGACAGCGCTGGGGTTCATGAAGATGAGGTTGGCGAGGAAGCCGATCACTGCAAGGCCGCCCAGGATTGAGAGGACCAGGCGGGCCCACCTGGCGCCCTCCTTCAGCCGGATGGCGATGAACACGTACAGGGCCGCAAAGATGAGCTCAAAGATGAATCCTCCGACTCCCCCACCCATCATCAGGCTGAAGACGATCCCAAGGGCCGCCGCTGCGATCCAGAGCCAGTAGGACACGACTAGCTGCTGCGGAACACCCCTGGTGTCAGTCAGCCTCTGGCCGATGTTGTTGAAGTCCAGCCCGAAGGCATTGCGCGGAGGAGCGGCGTAGCCCAGGCCGGCCGGGGGATTGTTTGACGGTGCGGTGCCAGCAGGATAGGCAGCCTGTCCGTATGGCTGGCCCTGCGCGTAGGGCGGGTTCTGCGGCGGAAACGCCTGGCCGGGCGGGGGATAGGCCGGACCTGGGGCCTGGTATCCCGGCGGTGGCGGCTGGTAGCCCTGCGGCTCGTTGGCGGTGGCAGGAACGCCGCCGGCAGGAGGAACGCTGCCAGCGGGAGGAACACCGCCGGCAGGAGGAATGTTGCCGGCAGGCGGCTGCTCTGGCGGCGGTACTTCATTAGGGTTGCTCATGGCTCTCACTGTAGACCGCGCAACCCTTCTTACCCGTGAGGAAGGGGTGGGTCCGGAAGAGGAACGTCAGGCCCTTGCCAGGCAGTGGATTCCTGCCGCAGCGGGGGCGGCCCGTGGACTCCGGGGTCAAACAATGCGATAAACAACGGCACCCCGGTCCGGACTCCTGGAGGAGTCCGGGCCGGGGTGCGGTTAGAAGCGGGCTATGCGGCCGGTGCGATGAACGCCAGCTCCAGGTTGATGCCAACCTTGTCGCTGACCAGCACGCCGCCGGCCTCCAGCACTGCGTTCCAGGTGAGGCCGAAGTCCTTGCGGCTGATGGTGGTTTCAGCGCTCACGCCTGCGCGGGTGTTACCGAACGGGTCCACTGCCACGCCATTGAACTCTGTCTCCAGGGAGACGGGACGGGTAACTCCCTTGATGGTGAGGTCGCCGGTCAGCTCGTAGCTGTTGCCCTTGGCCACCAGGCCGTTGGAAACGAAGGAGATCTCCGGGAACTTCTCCACATCGAAGAAGTCTTCGCCGCGGACGTGGCCGTCGCGGTTGACGTCCCCCGAATCGAAGCTGGCGGTCTGGATGGTGGCACTGATCTTTGAGTCGGCGACGTTTTCAGCGAGATCCAAGGTTGCTGCGGCATCCTTGAACTGCCCGCGGACCTTGCTGATGCCTGCGTGGCGGACGGTAAATCCGATTTCGCTGTGCGAGTTGTCGAGGGTCCAGGTGCCGGTGGTGACGTCTGCGGGAAGTGCCATGGTGAATCTCCTTGGAAATATGTCGGGTGGTACTACGGGATAGGTTGAAACTTCATCTGTTGAAGCATCAACTAACTGCTGCATCCAGTATAAACATGCATTTGCATCTTTTGTTCCCGTTTCCGGAACATTTTTCAAAAAACTTCAGTTCTACTAGATGTAGAAGATTTCGGATAGCACGCCATCTTTGAGAAACTGGTACACATGCCCCAAGCCACTGTCCATCTGCTCCGCCACGGCGAGGTCCACAACCCCGACGGCGTTCTATACGGCAGGCTGCCCGAATTCCACCTCTCCGAGCTGGGACGGCAAATGGCGGAAACCCTTGCGGAGCACTTCCGGGACCGTGCGGCACACGGGGCGAGGATCGTCTATCTTGCGGCTTCACCGCTTGTCAGGGCGCAGGAGACGGCCGCCCCGACAGCGCAGGCCCTTCACCTGGAGATCCACACCGATCCGCGGATCATCGAGGCGGAAAACTACTTCGAGGGCCTGAAGGTCACCAAGGCAGAGCTTCGCAGGCCCAAGCACTGGCCGCGGCTTGTCAACCCGCTTAGGCCTTCCTGGGGTGAGCCCTACAAGGAGCAGGCGGCCCGGGTCAGGGCTGCAGTCCAGGATGCCAGGATCCGTGCCATCGAGCTTGCCGGCGGCGACTTCGGAACACACGGCCCGGAGGCCATCATGGTCAGCCACCAGCTCCCCATCTGGGCCACCCGGCTCAGCGCCGAAGGCAGGCCGCTGTGGCATGACCCCCGCAAGCGTGAGTGCACGCTGACGTCCATCACGTCCCTCGTGTTCGACGACGACGGCTCCCTTCTCCGCGTTGAATACAGCGAGCCTGCTGCCGCCCTTCTGCCTGGTGCGGCCAGCACCCCGGGAGCCTGAGCCGTGAGCATCAACCCCGTTACCTCCCGCCGCGGCCTGCTCGCCGCCGGAGGCGCCGCCCTCACGGCCCTCACGCTGGGACTCTCAGCGTGTGCGCAGGAGGATGCCCTCGCAAAGCAGGCCAAGGCCGGCGACAACAAGAACTATGTTGCGGGGGACGGTTCAGTCACCGAGTTCGCCGCTGCGGACCGCAAGTCCGCCGTCGCAATTAATGGCACGCTGTTCACCGGCACCGCCGTAACTCCAGCCGATTTCCAGGGCAAGGTGACAGTGCTGAACTTCTGGTTCGCGGCGTGCGCGCCGTGCCGGGTGGAGGCCCCGCAGCTGGAAGCGCTGCACCAGGAGTTCAAGGACCAGGGCGTGCAGTTCTTCGGCGTCAACCTCCGGGACGAAAAGGCCACGGCGGAAGCATTCGATAAGACCTTCAACCTGACCTACCCCAGCTTCGACGACAAGAATGGCGGGGTCCTCCTCGCTGTCTCGGGCCTGGTACCTCCCGGTGCCGTTCCGACAACCCTGGTGCTGGACAAGCAGGGCCGGGTGGCCTCGCGCGTACTGGGCGAAATCGAGAAGGGCACCCTCAAGGCCCTCATTAGCGCAGCAGTGGCGGAGTAAGCAGAGTCGTGAACAGTCCCTTCGCCGAAGCCATCCTGAACGGCTCACTCCTCCTTGCCATTCCGGTGGCGCTCCTGGCCGGACTCGTGTCCTTCCTGTCGCCCTGCGTGCTGCCCCTAGTGCCCGGCTACCTGGGCTACGTCACGGGACTTAGCGGCGTGGACCTGGAGCGCCAGAAGCGCGGCCGGATGCTCGCGGGCATCGGCTTGTTTGTGCTGGGGTTCTCGGTGATTTTCGTGCTGCTTGGCGGGGCATTCGGCCAGCTCGGGACCTTAATCACGGGTGCCCAGAACGCCTGGATCACGCAGCTGCTCGGTGTCCTGGTGATCGCCATGGGCGTCGTGTTCATGGGCGGCTTCGGCTGGCTCCAGCGTGATGCCAAGATCCATGCCAAGCCGCCGGCCGGGCTGTGGGGTGCTCCGCTGTTGGGGATCACATTCGGGCTGGGCTGGGCGCCGTGCATCGGACCCACCTATTCCGCTGTCCAGCTCCTGAGCCTGTCCGGCGGTTCGTCCGCCGCCAAGGGTGCCCTCCTGGCCTTTATCTACAGCCTCGGCCTCGGCATACCGTTCCTGCTCATTGCACTGGCAGTCCGGCGCGGCATGGGCGTGATGTCCTTCTTCCGCAAACACCGCCTGGCCATCCAGCGGACGGGCGGAGGCATCCTGATAGTGCTGGGCCTGCTGATGGCCAGCGGAGTCTGGGGCGCCTGGGTCACCGGGCTGCAGTACTGGTTCCAAACCGATGTGAAGTTGCCGATCTGATGAGCGAGCGCGTGAACGTAAAGAAGAAGCCCCCGGCCCCTGTGGCCGCAGCCAAGGCAGAAGCAGCCCTGCCAGCACTGGGGCCGGTGGGGATGCTCCGTTGGGCCTGGACCCAGCTGACCAGCATGCGCACCGCGCTGTTCCTGCTGCTGCTGCTGGCTGTCGCCGCGGTTCCCGGATCGCTGTTCCCGCAGCGTCCGGCCAACCCGTCCAACGTGACGCAGTACATCCAGGACCATCCCGACTACGGCAAGCTGCTGGACACCCTCCAGCTGTACGACGTCTATTCGTCAGCCTGGTTCTCGGCCATCTACCTCCTGCTGTTCATCTCCCTGATCGGCTGCGTGGTTCCCCGGGCCATCGCCCATTACAGGGCCATGCGCTCCCAGCCGCCCAGGACCCCGCAGAGGCTCTCCCGGCTCCCGGAGTACGGCACACTGGTGGTTCCGGCAGAAGCCGGCCTCCCGGCGTCGGACGCCATCCACAGCGCCGCCCGGCTGCTCAGGAAGCGCGGCTACCGCGTCGATGTAAGGGACGACGACGGCGCGCTGCCGTCTTTAGGAGCCGAGCGCGGCTTTCTGAAGGAAGTGGGGAACCTGGTGTTCCACACGTCGCTGATCGGTGTGCTCGTCTCGGTGGCCGTCGGAGGGCTGTTCGGCTACAGCGGCCAGCGCATCCTGGTGGAGGGCGACACCTTCGTGAACACGCTGGTGGGCTATGACCAGTTCACGCCGGGCACCAATTTCCAGAGCAGCCAGCTGCAGCCATACTCCATCCAGCTGGACAAGTTCGATGTCACCTTCGACCGTGAATCCAAGGGCAAATTCGGTCAGCCTATCGACTTCACGGCGGCCGTCACCACCAAGGAGACGCCTGACTCCCCGGCCCGGCAGCAAATCCTCAAGGTCAACGATCCCCTGAACCTTGGCGGCACCAGCGTCTACCTCACGGGCAACGGCTATGCGCCGATGGTCACCATCCGCGACGGCGCCGGCAACGTGGCCATGCAGGGTCCCGTGGTCGCCAAGCTCCAGGGTGACAACTACTACTCGTCCGTGGTGATCAAGGTCCCCGACGCCAAACCCGACCAGCTCGGTTTTGTCGGCTTCTTCCTTCCCACGGCGTTCGTCAACGAACAGGGCGTATCCTTCAGTGCCGATCCCGCGCTGTTCAACCCCCAGCTGACGCTGAACTCCTATTACGGGGACCTCGGCCTCAACAACGGGGCGCCGCAGAACGTCTTCGAGCTGGACGTCAGGAAGCTCACACCGTTGAATGCACGTGACCTGGCAGCCGGCGGCATCACCCTGACGCCGGGCGCCACGTATACCCTGCCTGACGGGAAGGGAAGCATCAGCTTCGACGGCGTCAAGAAGTACGTGGGCGTGGATATCCACAACAACCCGGGCCAGGTCTACGCGTTGGTCTTCGCCCTGCTGGCTGTGGCCGGCCTCATCCTGTCGCTCTACGTGAACCGGCGCAGGGTCTGGGTGCGGACCGGCACCCACGAGGACGGCCGGACCATGGTGGAATACGGCCTCCTGGCCCGCGGCGAGGATCACAGGCTTGCAGCCGAATCGGCAGCAATCCGCAATCTGCTGACCGCGGAATGGCAACTCCCGGAAGAGGCGCGCCAGGATTCCGACCCGGCCGGCTCCTCGGCCACCCAGCAAACTCCCAGCCGCCAGGACGATAATGGCGCAGACTCCGTCACCACCCCAGCTGGCCCCGGCGGGCCGAAAAAGGACCAGTAATGCCTTTCCCCATCAACGAAACCATGGGCCAGTACAGCGAGCTGTTCATGTTGCTCGCCGCCGGCACCTACACCGTGGCCTTCATTGCCTTCGCCTGGGACCTGGCGAAGAGCAGCAAGGCCCTGCGCGCCGTTGACCTCAAGGCCGCAGAAGCCGCCCTGGCGCAAAAGGTGCCGGTGGTAGCTGGTGTAGGAAGCGCCGGCGCGGTTGCCGTCATGGACCGGACAGAGTCCCACCTGGCGGGGCCGGTGGGCCGGGCCGAACGGCCCACATCATCGGCGTCGAAACAGGCCGGCCCCGCGTCGGGCGGCGGACAGACAGCCGACGGCGACATGCGCTACGCCGCTGTCCGTCGCGTTCCCGCTCGAGTGGCAGTAGCACTCGCGGTGCTGGGTGCCGCGATCCATGCCGCCGGCGTCATTACCCGGGCCATCGGCGCCGGTCGCGTGCCGTGGGGCAACATGTACGAGTTCCTCACCACGGGCGCGTTCGTTGTCATGGCCATGTTCCTGCTGGTGCTGATCCGCCGTGACCTTCGTTTCCTGGGCACGTTCGTGGTAGGCCTGGTGATCATCATGCTGGTGGCTGCCTCGGTGGCGTTCTGGACCCCCGTAGGCCACCTGGTGCCCGCCCTGCAGAGCTATTGGCTCATCATCCACGTCTCCATCGCCGTGATGTCATCCGCGCTTTTCACCCTCACTTTCGCCATGTCCGCACTGCAGCTGGTCCAGGCACACCGGCAGAAGACGGTGGCGGCAGGCAGCACGGACAAGCTGGGCTTCATGCGGCTGGTGCCTTCCGCCCTGAGCCTGGAGAACCTCTCATACCGGATCAACGCCATCGCCTTCATTGGCTGGACCTTCACGCTCATGTTCGGTGCCATCTGGGCGGAAAAGGCCTGGGGCCGCTTCTGGGGGTGGGACACCAAGGAAGTGTGGACCTTCGTCATCTGGGTGGTCTACGCAGGCTACCTGCACGCCCGGGCCACGCGCGGCTGGACCGGCACACGGGCCGCGTGGTTGTCGATCGTCGGCTACTTGTGCGTGGTCTTTAATTTCACCATCGTCAACCAGTTCTTCAACGGGCTGCACTCCTACTCAGGCCTCTAAGGAGGTCTTTCCAGTACCGCGTTGATACGCTGCAGCACCGAATAGCAAATCGGTGTACCAAATAAGGGTGTTGCCCGCGATCCGGTGATGCTACCTTGGTGGGAGTTCGCCTGTGATGCAGCTCGCAGACGACTCGCAGCGTTTCTCGAGGTACCTATGAACTACGTTCTCGCCATTGATGTCGGGACCAGTTTCACTGCGGCCGCTGTAGCCCGACTTGACCGGAACGCCCGGCCTGTTCCGGAGAGCCTACCACTGGGCCTCCGTGGAACGGCAGTCCCGTCCGTGGTGTATTACCCCCAGGAGGGACCCATCCTTGTGGGAGAAGCCGCGGAGCGACGCGGCCTCGATTCCCCCGAGCGTGTGGTGCGTGAATTCAAACGCCGGGTGGGTGACGCAGTACCGATCTGCGTCGGCACGATGTCACTTGCCGCCGAAGATGTTTTCGCCACGATGGCCCGATGGGTCGCTGACCGCGCTGAAGAGCGCGAGGGAGCGCCGCCGTCGCGGATTGTCATGTCCCATCCTGCCTCCTGGGGTGGGCATCGCACCGCCCTTATCCTCGATGCCCTGGCCGCGAAGGGCCTTGCCGACGTCGATCTGATCACCGAACCGGAGGCGGCGGCACTGCACTACGCCTCCCAGGTGCGGGTGGAGGACGGGAGCACTATCGGGGTCTACGACCTTGGCGGCGGAACCTTTGACACCGCGGTCCTGAGGAAGGCAACCGCCGGCCGTTTTGAATTCCTGGGGCGGCCGGAAGGTATTGAAGGGCTGGGCGGCGCCGATTTCGACGCCGCTGTCTTCGGTCATGTCGCGGAGCACGCAGGAGCGGCCCTGGCCGGCGTGGACCATGACATGCCTGGAGCACTTGCGGCGCTGGCCCGGCTGCGGCGGGAATGCGTTGAAGCCAAGGAAGCGCTCTCTTCCGACACTGAGGCAAGCATCTCGGTGTTCCTGCCCGGAATCCAGCAGCAGGTACGCCTGGTCAGGGCTGAATTCGAGGCGATGATCGAGGGCCCTATCCGCGAGACGGTGGACGCCTTGGAAAGTTCGCTCCAGGACGTTGGGCTGACAGCCGGGGACTTGTCTGCCGTGCTGCTGATCGGCGGGTCCTCCCGCATACCACTGGTGGCGCAGCTCATTTCGCAGCAGCTGGACCGTCCCATAGCCGTTGATGCTGATCCCAAGTCGTCGATCTGCCTGGGGGCTGCCGTCTCCGCGCTGGGCGCAGAGGCGCCGGCCGCTGCCGAACTTGTTGCCGCGGCGGGGGTTCCCGTAACCGACAACGCAAGCCCGCACGCCAGCTGGTCCCGGAAACCTGCAGGCATGCCGCGTGTCCTGTCGGACGGCAAAGCCGATGGCCCGGAGCAACACCATCCAGGGCACAGGCCGCACCGCGGCACCCAAGTCCAGAAGCCCACGGTGCGGGTGACAACGGCAGCCGCAGCTGCGGCCCTCTTCACGGTGCTTACAGCCACAGCGGCCCAGAGCCCTGAGGGGCTGGGACAGCTCTCGTCTATCTTTGTGCCGCCTGCCGCGGACGCGTCGAAGGACAGCGGGGCCGCCCCGGCCCTTTCCCCTGCCGTTGGAGGCGGCGAGGATACCAGTATTGGGGCAGGCGTCCCTGCAACCGGGATCGAGGCAAGCGGACAACAGGGCACGGGCAACCTTCCCGGCGCAACCGGGATCGCGATGGCGATCCCGACGGCCGGCCTGCAATCGTGGGCAGGATCGGGCCAGGCGGCAGGCTCAACACCCCAAATCGGAGTAGCAGCAGCCGGCAACGAGAACTCACAGACCACTGACGGCTCCGCGGCGCAAACTCCCGATCAGGCCGGTACAACTGCTGATCCTGCCGGCTCGCCCACGGATTCCGACCCTGCTCCCGGCACGTCCACCCCCACCGATCCAGCTTCCGAGCCGGGGCCGGAACCTTCGGATCCGGCTCCCGCGCCTGACCCCATGTCGGAGCCCGCACCCGAGCCGACACCTGAGCCGACCCCGCAGCCGACGCCTGAGCCGGCCCCGGAGCCGACGCCTGAGCCGGCCCCGCAGCCGACGCCGGTACCGACCCCTGAGCCGACGCCTGAACCGACCCCGCAGCCGACGCCCGTACCGACCCCTGAGCCGACAATTCCCGAACCGACTATCGACCCGACAGCTGAACCCTCACCCACCCCGGAACCTTCAGTCGACGTTCCCACCACCGAGACATCCACTGCAGCTGACGCAGCCCTCCCGACCGAAGCGGCGGCCTGAGGATGAACGGGAATCACATGCATCCGCCGTCGCACCATAGTGCGGAGTACATGGCGCAGCGCCTGCAGGGCGAAAACGCGGCCGTCAGGGAACTCCTGCTCGCCTTGTCCGTTGGATTTGCCCTTCCGGGCCCCCTGCCGCAGGCGCTGGAACGCAAGCTGGACGGCGACGAAGTGGAGAGCCTTGCAGCGCTGGTTGCGAAGGCAGAGTCAGCCGGCCTCCTGCAGCCGGACGGAACCGTAGTGGGTCCGGTGCAGCATTCGCTCCTGACCGTCACTCCGACCGCGCGCGTGCATGCATTGCAGCGCGAACTCGTCGGAAGGTTCGCTGCGGAACGCAGGCCGCTGGGAGACTTCGCGCGGGACCTGGCACGGAGCGGACTGGCCGATCCCCGCGTGGCGGCGGAGCTCGAAAAGACTGCTGACAAAGCACTTGAACGCGAGCCCGCGCTGGCAGTCCAAATCTATGACGAAGCATTGTTGGCCGGAGCCGATGAGATGGCAACGGCTGCCCGCCGGGCCCAGGCTGCTGCCGCTGCCGGAGATCTCGATGCCGCCGGCCGGATCGTTGACTCGCTCCTAGTCAGCGTCGATCCGCCGGACCTCGTGCGCGGAGTGGATGTTGCGGCCGCAGTGTGGGCCCACCGGGGAATGCTGGCCCGCAGCGCAGACGTGTACAGCTGGCTGGGCCGGGCCAGGGTAGGCCAATCGGCACCGCTGGCTGCTGTTGCGATGATCGGCTGCGGCAACCGGTCCGGGGCGGAAGCGATATTCCCTTCCGATCCGGCGGCGGCGTCGCCCACGCTACTGGCCGTCGCCCTGACGCAGATGGGCCAGGGCATCCTCGAATCGCTTGGGACCGAGCCGCAGCATGCCCTTCCCGTCTTGATCCATGCCTCGGACATGCTCAATGCCTCAGGCTCGGCCCACGCTCTCCCGGACACTCCCGCTGCGCTCGCTGCATTGCTTGCCATGCATGGCGGGGAGCCCCGCCTCGCTGAGACCATTCTTCGTGCCGCCGTTGCTGCCGGCCAGGGCGGTCATGCCGCCAAACCCCGTCTCTTTCTGCTCCAGGCCTGGTCCGCCATGCAGCAGGACAATCCTGAGGAAGCCCGCCTGGCGATCAACGAGGCCATGAAAGTAAATCCCTGGGCTTTGGTGCCCCGGGATGAATTCCTGTGTGCGGCACTTGAAGTGGGCCTTGCCCGGCGGAGCGGCGAAGTCCACGAACTTGTCATGGCGTGGGAGCGGGCCAGGGAGGCGATGCTGCACACCTCCGTTGACCTGTACAGCCTCCTGCCATGGGGCGAACTCATGGTCGCCGCCGCCCGGCTACGGGAAAGCAAGCGGGTAGCGCACTATCTGGAGGAGGCGTGGGCCCTGCTGGCAAAGCTTGGTGAACCGCCGCTCTGGGCCGTGCCCCTTCACTGGGCGGCCGTCCAGGCCGCATTGTTGACCGAGAGCCCGGCTGACCTGGCCCCGCACGCCGCAGCCCTGGTGCGGGCGGCAGAACACAGCCACCTCGCCTTTGTGCTTGCGGCAGCGGGCAAAGCCTGGGTGTCCGTCCTGGCCGGACAGTTCAACGCCGCGCATGTGGAAGCGGCGGCCCGCGGGCTGAGCAAAATAGGAATGCCGTGGGAGGGTGCACGCCTGGCAGGGCATGCCGCCGCCCGCGCAGACGAGCGCAAGGACATGATGAGCCTGCTCGCCTGTGCCCGCGACCTTCATCCGCAGGGAAATTCGGCTGTAGTGACCCCGGCAGGACCGCCGGCCGGCCGCAAGCTCACCCCGCCTGACAACAACCCCGGCATGCGGTCGCAGTCTGCCGGACTCAGTGAACGCGAAAAAGATGTGGCAAGGCTAGTCCTTGAAGGCAAGACATATCGGGAAATCGGGGAAGCCATTTACATCTCCCCCCGGACCGCCGAGCACCATGTTGCCCGGATGCGCGCCCGGCTCGGTGCGCAAAACCGCTCGGATCTCCTGGTCCGGTTACGGCTGGCACTAGGGGCAACGCCTGAGGATTCTGATGAATAGAGCATCCATTGCCCCTAACGGGAGGGAACCCAATCCCCTAACGGAGGCCGGCCAGCAGGGGGACGCAACCCGATGCGGGGTCTCCGGCCGGAACCTTACCTTTGATTCAGGCCGGCAAGGACGCCGGGAGATCCACACGCCGGAGTAGTGAGGTCCAGCCGATGCCAACTCTTGCAAGCCAACTTGTCCAGTTCCTGATGAGCCTGTTCAACAACCCCCATGCGGCCCAGGCTTTCCTGGCCGATCCGGAGCAGGCCCTGTCGGACGCCGGGCTGGCTGACGTGTGCGCGGCAGATGTTGACGCGGCAATGCCTGTTGTGCTGGACTACGCCCCCATCACCATCAGCGCCTCATCCTTTGACCGGCAGTACAACACCGGAGGAAACGGCGCTTGGACGGGCCACAACGGCGGCCATGGCTCAGGCTTCATACCTCCCCTGGCCGGGGGCGGCAGCGGGAACTATCTGAATGACCACGCCCAGACAGTGCAGCAGTTGCAGCAGGTAGTTAACAACTACTCCTACAGCTCAACTGTGGATGACCGGGACACCGTCACCGACCAGTCAGTCAATCAGAACATCTGGGCAGACGGCGACGTGAGCCAGTTCTTTGACAACCACGCCACCATCGCCCCGGGCGACCATGCTATGGCCGCGGGCGACGACATCGACTTCGACGATTCTTTCAACGTCAGGGACTCCAGCAGCACAGACAATTCAGTGGACTACTCGACAGACTACTCAGTGACGGCGGGCCGCGACGCCAATATCGGTACGACGGATGTGGATGTCGACTTTGGGGACGCCTTCAACACTGACAGCTCGATCGACGATTCCTTCAATACCGATTTTGATCTGGACGTCGCCGACTCGTTCAACGACAGTTCCGATAACTCCGCAGACAACTCCAATAACTCCGTCGACACCTATGCAGACCTGGAGGATGTCGGCAATACAGACAACTCAGTTATCAACTCAGTTAGCAGCACGGTTGACAATTCCGTGGAGTTGGAGAACGTTGGCAACACGGATAACTCCGTTGCTGTTGATATGGAGTTCGAGGACTTCGACAACACGTACACGGACGAGTCCGTCACGGTCGGCCACATGGAGGACAACGTCGTAGCGGCGGTTGACGATGTCGCAGCAGTGGACAACGAAGGGGAGTTCTAAAGCAGTCCCATGACAGCCAAGTGACCCGGTGACGATGACCGGCAGGTGGCCAAGCGCCCTGCCGGCAGATGCATGATCCATACCTGCGAGCCCAAGGAAGACAATGTCGGATGAACTGGTGAAGCTGGTGGAGCAAGGCATAGCGCTGGTGGGGACTGGGGACCGGGCCGATCTTCGCCGGCGTCTGGACCAGACACTTGGCCGGCTGCGGGATCCGAGCATCCGCGTGATTGTGGTGGGGGAATTCAAGCAGGGCAAGAGCAAGCTCATCAATGCCCTCGTCAACGCGCCCGTCTGTCCTGTCGACGACGACATCGCCACTTCCGTACCCACCATCGTCAGGCACGGTGAATCGGCGTCGGCTGCTGTCCTGATCCCGCGGCGGGACAACGAACCCGGCGACGACGGCGTGGAACGCCAGTCCATCAACATCCCCGATCTGGCTTCCTACGTTTCGGAACGGGGGAACCCGGGAAACGCCAGGCAACTGGTGGCAGCTGAAGTGTTCCTTCCCCGCAAGGTGCTGGCCGGAGGCCTGACGCTGATCGATTCCCCGGGCGTTGGCGGACTGGGTTCGTCGCACACCCTGACCACACTGACGGCCTTGCCTTCGGCGGACGCACTGCTCCTGGTGTCCGACGCGTCCCAGGAGTACACCGAGCCTGAACTCCGGTTCCTTCGCCAGGCCATGAGGATCACCCCCAATGCCGTGGGAGTCCTGTCCAAGACCGATCTGTACCCGGACTGGCGCCGCGTCGCCGAAGCGGACAGGGCCCACCTGGCGACAGTGGCTCCGGACATCCCGCTGATTCCGGTTTCGTCCGATCTCCGTCTGGAAGCAATCCGTCTCCAGGACGGTGAACTGAACGCGGAATCCGGCTTCCCTGCCTTGATGACCCACCTCCGTGTCGAAATTGTGGGAAAGGCGGAGAGGATCCAGCGGCGCTCCGTGAGCCAGGACGTTCTTTCGGTCACCGAGCACCTTCGAATGTCCCTGCAGTCGGAGCTCGCTGCCCTTGAGGACCCCGAAGGCACCCCGCTGATGATCGAGGGGCTTGAAGCCGCCAAGGCACAGGCCGATGAGCTCCGGAAGCGCTCGGCCCGCTGGCAGATCACGTTGAACGACGGCATCAGCGACCTCATTGCTGATATGGATTATGATCTGCGTGACCGTCTGCGCAGCATTCAGCGGGAGGCGGAGGCGGCCATCGACCTGGGCGACCCGAGCCCTACCTGGCCGCAGTTCTCACAGTGGCTGGAAGAGTGCGTGGCCGCAGCGATATCGGACACCTTTGTGTGGACCAGCGAACGGGCGCAATGGCTCGCGGCGCAGGTGGCCGAGCACTTTTCGGAGGACGAGGTGGCCTTGCCCGTGCTCCATGTTGCGGACGCGGGAGACGCTCTGGATCCCGTCGACGACATGCCGGGGTTGGACTCAGGACGCATCAATCCGGTCCAAAAGCTCCTGATCGGTATGCGGGGATCTTACGGCGGAGTGCTGATGTTCGGCCTGCTGACGGGCATTTTCGGAATGGCGCTGATTAATCCGGTGTCTGTCGGAGCGGGCCTGCTGCTGGGGCGCAAGGCGTACCGGGAGGATAAGGAGGCGCGCCTCAAGCGTCGGCAGGCCGAGGCCAAGGCGCTGGTGCGGCGGCAGGTTGACGACGTTGTCTTCCAGGCCGGGAAGCAGCTTAAGGACAGGCTCCGACTGGTCCAGCGCTCCACCCGGGACCATTTCACAGAGATTGCCGAGGAGCACCACAGGTCCCTGGCAGACTCAGTGGCGGCAGCCCAAAAGGCCGCCGCCGCGTACACCCTCGAAAAAGACATGCGCATCCGGGAGATCAGGGCGGAGCTGAAGAAGGTCGATGCCCTGAACCGTGCCGCCCGGCAGCTTGCCGAGGGACCAGCCCGGGGACGGCCGGCGGGAAGACACCCGCCGGATCCGGCGGACCCGGCGGAAGCACCTGAATCGGCGGCGGCGGGATGAGGGACTCACCCGCCAGGGGTGCGGCGGCCCTGGTCCAGGAAGCCCTTGCCGTATACTCCAACGACGCAGCCGCGACGCAGGTTCTGGAGGGCTATGCCCGCAGGCTGGCTGAGCCGCTGCGCATCGCGGTGGCCGGGATGGTCAAGGCGGGCAAGTCCACGCTCCTGAATGCCATCATCGGCGAGGAAATCGCCCCGACGGACACCAGTGAATGCACACGCATCGTGACGTGGTACCAGTACGGGCACACTCCACGGATCACCCTGTACCCCTTGGCGGGGGAGCCGCGCGCGCTTCCGCTCCACCGAGTGGACGGGCGCCTGGTGTTCGGGCTGGGCGGCGAGCGGGCGGGGGACGTGGACCGGCTCGTGGTGGACTGGCCATCGCCAAGCCTGCGCGAAGCCACCCTCATTGACACCCCGGGGATCGCCTCGCTGTCCGAGGATGTGTCAGCCAGGTCCGCCAGCTTCCTGGCCCCTGGCGATGCACCGTCGCAGGCAGATGCCATCATCTACCTGATGCGGCATATGCATGCTTCGGACCTGCGGTTCCTGGAATCCTTCAGGGACACGGGGGCGGGACGGTCGGGGACAGTGAATGCGGTGGCGGTGCTGTCACGGGCAGATGAGATCGGTGCGGGCCGGATCGATTCCCTTCTGTCCGCGGGGGACGTCGCCGAGAGGTACCGCCGGGACCACAGCTTGCGGAAGCTGGCATTGGGGGTGGTCCCGGTGGCCGGGCTGTTGGCCCAGAGTGCGCGCAGTATGCGCCAGTCTGACTTTGCGGCGCTGTCTGTCCTGGCTGAACTGGACAGGCCCGGGCGGGAACGGATGCTGCTCTCCGCGGACAGGTTCGTGCGGGCAAGCCAACCTCAGGCGCTCACTCGGGAGGCCCGTGCCTCCCTCTTGCGGCGCTTCGGGCTCTTCGGAATCCGCCTGGCTGTTGTGCTCATCAGGGGCGGGATTACAGAGCCCACCGCCCTGGCCCATGATCTCGCCCGGCGCAGCGGCCTGGATGAGCTGCTGGATCTGGTGGGCCGCCAGTTCCTGTCCCGGTCCGATGCACTCAGGGCCCGCACCGTGCTGGTGGGCGTGGAAGCGCTGCTCCGCTCCGGACCACGCCCCGGTTCAGCACAGCTGACGGCATCCTTGGAACGCCTTCAGGCCAATGCCCACGAATTCCGCGAACTGCGGCTGCTGGCCACGTTGCGCACTACCGGCGTGTCGCTCAATGACGCACTCGCAGAAGAAGCAGAGAGGCTGATTGGCGGGCGGGGCCTCAGTGCGCAGCTCCGGCTGGGTCTGGGGCAGGACGCATCCCCGGACCAGGTCAGTGCCGAGGCCAGGCGATACCTGGACCGCTGGCGGGTGGTGGCCGAACATCCGCTGACCGACCGACCCGGGGCAGAGGTATGCCGGATAGTGATGCGCAGCTGCGAAGGCATTCTCTCCGAACAATCCGCGCTGCAGGTGAACCGCTAGGCGGCCTGTCCGCAAATGACGCGGCCAGGGTCCTACTTCAGTCCGTCGGTATCGTGGCTGTCCGCTTCGCCGCCATGGTCTCCGGCAGCTTCGCCGGCCCCCGAACCCGGGCCCTTTCCGCCGGCGCCCCTGGTCCCCGAGCCCGACGCGTCTGAACTGCCTGGCCTTGAACTGCCGGGACCGGAACTGCTTGAGCTTGAACTGCCGGGGCCGGAAACCCCTGTGCCGGTGCTGCCGGCTCCGGAACCCGCGGAGCCGGTGCCCTCGGCCGACTTCGCGGCTTGGGCTTCGAGCTCGTCCTTCAGCTTCTTGAGCCGCGCGGCTTCGGCCTGGTTTCGCCTGCGCAGTTCCAGGTTGCGGAGAAAGTCCGGATCGTCATCCGGGGCCGTCGGATGGCTGTAGCTCTGACGGACCGGCTCGGTGCCGCGGGGGCGGCCGATGAGGAGCCACAGGATTGCGCCCAAAACGGGCAGGATGATCATCACGATGATCCATGCGGGCTTGGAGATGCCCCTGGTCTGGCGTCCGTCAGTGCGGATCACGTCCACCAGTCCATACACGAAAATGGCGAGTACTGCGACGGCGAGAGCCACACGGAAGAGCATGGCATTAAGTCTATCGTCCGCAGACGGCGGGCGTTCAGTGAGGGCCGCTAAACTTGGACGGTGGCTTTCCTGAAATACTCCCTGATCCGGCTGGCGCTCTTCGCGCCGCTCTTTGTGCTGTTCTACGTCCTGGGCCTGGGGGCGATCATGTCCGTCGTCTGCGCGGGCCTGATTGCCTTCGCGCTGGCCTACCTGTTCTTCCAGAAGCAGCGGGACGAGGTCACGGCAGCCATGCGCTACCGGTTCTCCGGCAAGGCCAAGCCGCTCCGCAGCGCCGGTGAGGTGGAGGACGCAGAAGCCGAGGACGCGCTCCTTGACGCCAACCCTGATGTCACCATACGCAACGAAGTGAAGCGTACCGAGGCCGGGGGCAACGCCGGGGGCAAAACAGCCCGCGGCAAAGAAGGCTAGAAGCCGTGGCTGAGCACAAGCCCCACTGAGAACAGCATGCTGTAGCCGAGGTTGATGAGCCCTGTCTGCTTGAGCACGGGGATCAGGCTCTTGCGTTTGCGGCCGTTAATCATCAGCCAGGCAGGCATCAGGCAGGCCGGGATGAGCAGCAGTACGATCAGCATCCACGGGCGCCCGGGCGCCAGGATCACCACCAGCAGGATGGCGACAGCGAGCATCAGCACGTAGCTTTCGCGGGCATGCTTGTCTCCGAGCCGGACTGCCAGCGTCTTTTTCCCGGCCTGGGTATCCGTGGGAATGTCCCGGACATTGTTGGCCATCAGCAGGGCACACGCGATGAGCCCGGTGCCGATCGCGCCAATGATCGATGCGAGGTTGATCTGCCCGGCCTGGGTGTACGTGGTGCCCAGCGTGGCCACCAGGCCAAAGAACACAAACACAAAGACGTCGCCCAGCCCCATGTAGCCATAGGGGTTCTTGCCGCCGGTGTACCCCCATGCGGCCATGACGCAGCCCAGGCCCACGAGGATCAGCCACCAGCTCTGGGTGATCACCACCAACGCAAGCCCGAACAGCATGGCTGCCGCGAAGGCTGCGAACGCCACATACTTGACCTGTTCCGCTGGAGCCGCACCGGAGCCCACCAGGCGCAGCGGACCCACCCTGTCCTCGTCCGTGCCACGGATGCCGTCGGAGTAGTCGTTGGCGTAGTTCACGCCGATCTGCAGGAGGAGCGCCACGAGGGCGGCCAGCACCGCGTTAATCGGGCGGAACGCATCCATTTCATAGGCTGCGGCGGTGCCGATCAGCACCGGCGCGATCGCCGACGGCAAAGTCCGGATGCGGGCGCCTTGGATCCATTGTGCGGCTGTGGCCACGGTCAGTACCTCGTGTTGCTAGGGAGAACGGCGAATCTGATGGTGTGCCTGCCGCGGTAAGGCCGCAGGTGCAGGACTACTCTACTTTCCCTGATGCAGGGCGTTGAGCCGGCGGGTCATTGCCAGCCTGTCGGGCTTGCCGTTCGGCAGCATCGGCAGCGCCGAATCGGCGAGGACGGTCTTGGGGGCGATGAGGCCCAGCGTCCGGTGCCATTCCTGTTCAAGCACGACGGCGTGTTCCCCGCCGGGGGAGGCGGCGCCCTGGACATCCGCGGCACCGGACAGCGCTACGTAGGCAGCCACGGCCTGGCCCCACTCAGCGGACGGCACGCCGGTAACAAAGGCGGCAAGGACGCCGTCGGACTTTTCCAGTTCCGCCTGCACGTGCGCGGCGGAGACTTTCACGCCGCCGGTGATGATGACGTCGTCGGCCCGGCCCAGCACGGTGAGCCGGCCATCGGCGTCGAGGGTGCCCAGATCACTGGTGCGGTACCAGCGGACGCCGTCCTCCTCGAAGAACGTATCGGAGGCCTCTTCCGGCGCATCCAGGTAGCCGGCGGCCACGGTGTCGCCTCCCAGTAGGATGCGGCCGTCCTCGGCCACACGGACCTCCACCCCTTCCAGGGGCAGGCCGTCGTAGACGCAGCCGCCGCAGGTTTCAGCGGAGCCGTAGGTGGTGTAGACGCGGAGTCCCGCATCGTGCGCCGCATCCAGCAATCCCGCCGGCGCAGGTGCCCCGCCCAGCAGGATTCCGTTGAACCGTCGGAGCGCGGCGAGGGTCTCGGGTGAGGGCGCGTCAAGCAGCCGCTGCAGTTGGGTGGGGACCAGGGACGTGAAGCGGATCTTGTCCGTCAGCTCCCGGGCAGCGGCGGTGAAGGCCTCAGGCGTGAAGCCGCCGGACATGTCCATCACCCACGGACGGGTGCCGGCGAACAGCGAACGCACCAGGACCTGCACTCCGGCCACGTACTGCACGGGCAGCGCCAGGAGCCACTGGCCCTCGCCCTTGAGGGCCAGCGCGGTGGCCATGGAGGAGGCGGCCAATGCCTCGACTGTCAGGATGGTGGCCTTGGGAACACCGGTGGATCCTGAAGTGCGGACCACCGCAACAGCGTCGTCGCAGCCGGGCGTGTCCACATGGCCCACCACCAGCCCGCCATCAGTGCGAACGGAAAGTTCGACGGCGGGACCCTCACCATGGAGGGCGGCCGCCAGGGCCTTGAGTGCGGGGTCGATGTTGACTGGTCCTTTATTCATGGTTCCGATGTTCATGGGTTTCCTGCCTTAGAAATAGTGCGGGAAGCGTGACCAGTCAGGGTCCCGCTTTTCCAGGAACGCTTCCTTGCCCTCCACGGCCTCGTCGGTCATGTATGCCAGGCGGGTGGCCTCGCCGGCGAACACCTGCTGTCCGGCGAGTCCGTCGTCCGCCAGGTTGAAGGCAAATTTGAGCATCCGGATGGCCTGCGGAGACTGCCGGGCGATGTCGGCAGCGTATTCCAGGGCCACTTCCTCCAGCCGGTCGTGGTCCACGGCCTCGTTCACGGCCCCCATCCGCACCATGTCCTCGGCGGAGTACTCACGGGCCAGGAAAAAGATCTCCCGGGCGGCTTTCTGACCGATCTGGCGGGCCAGCAGCGCGGAGCCGTATCCGGCGTCGAAACTGCCCACCGTGGCGTCGGTCTGCTTGAACTTGCCGTGCTGGCGGGAAGCGATGGTGAGGTCTGCAACGACGTGCAGGGAATGCCCGCCGCCGGCCGCCCAGCCATTCACGACGGCGATGACCACCTTGGGCATGGTGCGCATGAGCCGCTGGACCTCCAGGATGTGGAGCCTGCCGGCGCGGGCGGGGTCGATGATTTCCTGCGTCCCGGCGTCGGCTGTGTCTTGTACTGCCGTGCCCTGTGCTCCAGTGTTTTGTACTCCTGTGTTTTGTACTACGTACCTGTATCCGTCCCTGCCCCGGATGCGCTGGTCTCCGCCGGAGCAGAACGAATGACCGCCGTCCTTGGCGGACGGGCCGTTGCCGGTGAGCAGGACCGTGGCCACATCCGGTGTCATCCGAGCGTGGTCCATGGCGCGGTAAAGCTCGTCGACGGTGCCCGGGCGGAAGGCGTTCCGGACTTCCGGCCGGTCGAAGGCGATCCTGACGGTGGGCAGGTCCCGCAGTACCGTGCCGTCCGCGCTCCGTTCTACCTGGCGGTGGTACGTCATGTCCTGGAAGTCATCAAAACCGGACACGGCGCGCCAGCGGCTGGGGTCGAATATGTCGGACACCTTGGCGGGAAGTTGGTTACTCACTGTGCAAGTCTAGTAATCCGCTCCGCCGATGCAGAACCCGTTCTCCTTGGAACCTCCCGCGGCCCGGGAGATCGCGGTGGCAGGATCTACAGCGTTGGAAATGTTAGAAGGTTTTCTTGACAGATTGTCATGACATAAGTCACAGTTGTCCGCAGGGAAAGGGTATTCCCATAGAAACGGCAACGGCCGCCAGGCCGTCGGTTACATCTTCCAGCCGGGTCCGCCGAGGCGGCGAAAGCACCGCGAGAGACAGGAAAGACCATTGTCACAGCAGACAAGAATCTCCAACATCAGCCGTAGGCAGTTCGGGCTGACGGCATTCGGCCTTTCAGCCGTTGCCGCCGGACTCACCGCCTGCGGAAGCAGCGGCGGCGGCGGGGACGCCTCGTCGGGGCCCAAGACCCTCCAGCTGATCCTCTCAGGCGACACCAACCAGGGAGGTGCCTTCGCCGCGGCAGCCAAGAAGTACAAGGAAGCCACCGGCGTCACCATCGAGGTGGTGGACGTTCCCACGGCAGACATCGCCACCAAGCTGAAGAACGCCGCGACAGCCAATGACCTGCCGGCCCTGGCCCGTGTCACCGGCATTGACCCGCTCTGGGCCAACCAGATGCAGGACCTCACTGACATCGCGAAGTCCCACAAGATCGATGAGAACTTCCTGCAGGAGGCGCCGGACGGCAGCATCCCGGCCATCCCGTCGGACCTCACCGCAGTGGGCCTGTTCGTCAACAAGACCCTGTTCGAGAAGGCCGGGGTTGCTTTCCCCACCTCCATCGACAAAACCTGGACCTGGGACGAATTTATCGCCGCGGTCAACCAGGTGCGCGAAAAGGCAGGCGCCAAGTACGGCGTGGTCATGGACCGCTCGGGCCACCGCCTGCGCGCGATGATGTACGAGTTTGGCAGCACGGCCTTCGCCAAGGACGGCGACAAGTACGCCGGTGACGACGAGGCCGTGCAGACGATGGAGTACTTCCGGAAGATCAACGACGACAAGACAATGCCGAAATCCGTCTGGCTCAGCGGTGAGGATGGCAACGCGATGTTCAAGAGCGGCCAGGTCGCGGCGTACTACTCCGGTAGCTGGCAGGTTGCCGACTTCAACAAGAACATCAAGGACTTTGAATGGATGTCGGTGCCGCTTCCCAAGCAGAAGGTCAACGCCACCAACCTTGGCGGCGGCTTCATGATCGCCTTCAAGGACACCGGCGCTGATGAGGAAGCCAAGAAGTTCATCGACTGGTTCTACGACGACGCCAACTACACGGAGTTCGCCAAGCTCGGCGGCTACCTGCCGGTCAAGGACCTGAAGGTTGAGTACCCCTTCCAGCAGGCCTCCTTCGAGCTGTACCAGAAGCAGATCGCCGGCAACCAGGCCAAGGGCGACAACGCCATCAAGCGGGTGGTCTCTGAAGCGTACGCAGAGGCTCCGTTCTCGGGCGACCCGCTGCGGGACGAGACCGTCAAGATGCTCGGCGGCAGCCAGGACGCCAAAACGACGGTCCAGAACATCGTGAAGCTCTACAACGGAGGATAACCGGTGGCCAATCCAACCGTGAGTCCCATGGCAGCCCCTGAGGTGCTCAGCCCGGTTCCCGTCCGCACCAAATCCCAGCAGCGGCGCCGGAACCGCTACGTCATTGCGCCGCTGATCCTCATCGGCATCAACGTGGTGCTGTTCCTGGTGTTCTTCGTCTGGCCCGGTGCGCTGGGGCTGATCTACTCGTTCACGGACTACCGGGGCGTGGGCAAGCTGCACTTCATCGGCCTGGCCAACTTCCAGAAGCTCTTTGCGGACAGCACCTTCTATGCTGCGTTGAGCCGTACCTTCCTCTACACCGTGCTGTCGGTGCCACTGGTCTACGTGTCGTCCCTGGGCGTCGCAGCCCTCCTGGTCAGCAAGGCCGTCAGGGGGCGGACCGCGGCGAAGGTGGTAATCTTCCTCCCCTGGCTGATCTCACCCATCGTGGTCGGCGTCATCTGGAAATGGATGTTCGGCCAGGACTTCGGCTTCGTGAACTTCGTAATCTCGACGCTGGGCGGGAGCCCTGTGCAGTGGTCCAGCAACGGAAACCTGGCCCTGATGGTGGTCATCTTCGCCGCGGCCTGGGGCGGGACGGCCTTCAACATGCTCCTGTTCATCGCCGCGCTGAAGAACATTCCGGAGGCACTGCTGGAAGCGGCTGAACTGGACGGAGCCAACGCCTGGCAACGGTTCCGGAATGTGACCCTGCCTGGAATCGCACCAACGTCGTTCATGGTCATATTGCTCTCCACGATCCACGCCATGAAGGAATTCGCCATGATCCAGGCCCTCACCAACGGCGGGCCCGGCACGGAGAACACCCTGATCGTCCAGTACATCTACAAGACCGGCTTTGAGCAGTCCAAAGTGGGATACGCCAGTGCGGCGTCCATGGTGCTGATGGTTGTCCTGCTCGCCATCGCGCTCATCCAGCTTCGCTTCAACCGGAAGAAGGGCTGAACCATGGCTTCAGCAACCGACCTGCCCCCCATCGTGGGAGAAGTCGCCATTCCCGCTGTGAAGGCCGCCCGCAGCCGGGGAGGGCGGGAGGGCCGCACCCGGCTGTCAGCACCCCTGACCGGCCTCCTGTGGCTGGTAGTAGGCATCTATGCGCTGCCGCTGCTGTGGTTCATCCTGAGCTCCTTCAAGCCCGGCAGCGAACTGTTCAGCTATCCGCTGTCCATGTTCCCGAGGGAGTGGACGTTCCAGGGCTTTTTTGACGCCTGGGAGCGCGTTGACTTTGCCCGCTACTTCCTGAACACAGCCACGGTTGCCCTGGTCACCACGGCGCTGACCGTCTTCTTCAGTGCCTGCACCGGCTACGCCCTGGCCAAGTACAACAACAAGGGCACGCGGCTGTTCTTCGTCTGCATCCTCGCCACCACCATGCTCCCCACCGAAGTGATCCTGAACCCGACGTTCACGGTGATCCGGGACCTGGGCCTCTACAACTCCCTGGCCGGCATCATCGTGCCGTCCGTCCTGACCGCAACGGGCGTCTTCATGTTCCGCCAGTTCTTCCTGACCGTCCCGGACGACCTGCTGCATTCAGCCCGGATCGACGGCGCCAGTGAACTCGCCATCTTCTTCCGGATCATGCTGCCGCTGTCCAGGCCCATCCTGTTCACCCTGGCCATCTTCTCCTTCCAGTGGCGCTGGAATGACTACATCTGGCCGTTGATCGTGCTGAACGATCCCAAGTCGTACACCCTCCAGGTGGCGCTGCGGAGCATCGTCGGTGCGGAGAACATCGACTGGCCGGTGCTGCTGGGGGCCTCGGTGATCTCCATCCTGCCGCTGGTCCTGGTGTTCGCCGTGTTCCAAAAGTACGTCCTCAACGCCGATGTCAACGCCGGCCTGAAGGACTAATTGTGGCTGTTGTGAAAGATGGGATGATAAAGTCGCCTGCCCGCGCCGATGCCACGTTCGTTGACCGGCTGATCGACGCGGCGGATCGGTACGTGGACAGCCTCCTGGAAACGCTTGCCGACGACGTCGCGGCCCTTCCGCACCGGGCCGCCATGGGCAGGCTCCTGGCCCTGCTCACTGTCTACACGCAACCGGGTTCAGCCCACCGGGGGTCCAGCCTGCTTCCGGCCGCCATGGGAGCGTGCGTGGCCCGGCTGGAGCATCTGCAGGGTCCTGCCGGACTTTTCGACGGCACCAACCTGAGCTCGCCGCCCGACTCGGCGTTCACCATCAACGACGCCTGCATGACGCTGGAGATTGCAGTTGCTGCCGGGGACGACGCACTGGAGGACGTACGACGGCGGCTGCGCGCCGTCGTCGAGCGCGTCACCGGTGCGCTGCTTACCGGGGGAGTGCACACGCCCAACCACCGGTGGGAACTGTGCGCGGCCCTGGCCAGGATCCACGCGCTCCTGGAAGCCGAGGGCAGCCCACGCCCCGGGATCGATGCCCGGATCGCGGAGTGGCTGGCTGAGGGGATCGACCAGTTGCCGGACGGCATGTATTCGGAACGCAGTCCCCTCTATGCCACAGCCGTGACCAATCCCTCGCTCGTGGCCATTGCTGACAGTTCAGGCCGCCCCGAACTGCTGGACCATGTCCGGAGGAACCTGACGGCCTTCCTGCCCTGGTTCAACCAGGACGGCAGCGTGGAATCCCTCTTCTCACGGCGCCAGGACCAGTGGTTCACCTTTCAGGCCAACGCGTTCATGATGCTGTACCGCCGGCTGGCCAACCAGGACGGCAGGGCGGACTTCGCAGCCGCCGCTGCCTGGCTGGAGTCGATGCCGCTGCATGAGCCGGCCAAGCTGCTGGCCCTGACACGGCTGGATCCCTGGCTCCGGGAACCCTTGCAGGGCCCAGGCCCGTTTGGGCGGCTTCCGATGCCCGCGGCCTTGGCTCCCGCCCAGGCTTCGCTGGGCAGCTGCGGCCTGCACCGGTTCCGCCGGCAGGGAACGGTGACCACGGTTTTCGGCGGCTGTGACGAGCTGGTGCCGGGCATCGTCTCCGGGCTCTCCAGCAACCCCACCTTCCTGCGCCTTGAACACGGCGCCGCAGCCCTGACTGACGTCAGGCTTTCGCGGAGCTTCTTTGACCTTGGGCCTTTCCGCAGCCAGGACACCCTGCAGACTGACGCCGGCGTATCCCTGTCCGAAACGGTCCGCGCCAACTTCTACCTGCCGCTCCCGCCGGAAAAGCGTCAGCCGGACGGCCTCTACGCCCTGGAGCACGAGGGGCGTTTCAGCGCCGGCATGGACTTCGGCCACCGGCCGAAGGTGGAGCACCGGCTCGCCACCTCGATTGCTGTACGAGTTGAGGACGGCGGTACCGTCCTGGACCTTGTTTTCGACGGCGCGGACACCTCGTTCGCCCTGGAACTGACGTTCAGGCCCGGTGGAGTGCTTGAAGGTGTTGACACTGTTGCCGGAGCCGGCACCTTCCAGCTGGTGGAGGGAACAGGCAGCTACCGGGTAGGTTCTGACGTTATCGAGTTCGGCCGCGGGATAGCGGCCGACCCCGATAATCCGCCCGTGTACAACCCTGGCGAGGCCTACCGCTACCTCGGTGGAACCAACTCCACTGACGGGCTGAAGGTCTACATCACAGGCCGGACCCGCGGCACCCATAGCATCACCCTGCGCGGACTGTCCCTCCCCACCCATTAATGCAACGCGGGGTCACTTATCGCCCATCCGAGCCGCCCTCATGGGCCATATGTGACCCCGCGTTGCTGTGCGGGCTGGGGCTAGGGCTGCATCTGCTGGAGCCGCTCGTAAACCTCCGGCGGGATGCTGTAGATGAAGATGACCGCGACGAGGTTCTTGGTGGCGTGCACAAAATAGGAAAACATCAGGTTCTTCCCGGTCCACACATAGACAAAGACGAGGGTTGCACCCATCGCCAGGTACGGGAGCAGCGCCTTGAGGGTGATCGGCTCCTTGCCTGCGATGTGCAGGGCGGCAAACACCACCACTGACAGGGCGCAGCATAACCAGATGTTGAGCCGGCGGCTGAGTTTGCCGATCAGCAGGTGGCGGAAGATGTACTCCTCCACGAACGGGCCTATCACCACCAGCAGCGGGACCATGAGCCACGCCGGGACCTGCTGCATCAGCGACTGCAGCCCTTCCTGATTTGCGGAAACCTCGGCGCCCCCGCCGGCCGTCACCACGATGGCCGTCAGGATCAGCATGGCGATAACCGCGGCCGGCACCATGAACAGCGTGAACCAGGGTCGGGTGGCGAGAATGCGGAGGTCCCGGGCTATCACCCGGCGGGCGGCCAACAGCGCCAATGCCCCGATGGTCCCGTAAAACAGGAGGTCAACCGCATAGGATGCCACAGCGGGACTTGGGGCCAGGTGCCGCAGAACCGGCAGGAGCAGCGCCCCGGCCAGAACGAACAACGACCCCCCTGCCAGGTAGAGGCCCAGAGTGGCGAAATCGAGGACGGAAAACCGGTACAGCCCGGGCTGCGCAGCCAGTGGTTTCCGAGGTGTTGAGGCCATGCCTTCAGCCTAGCTTCCACCCAACTAAGTAGCAGCAGGGGTCGTTTTGAGCTCATTACGGCCCCTGCTGCAACCTAGTTGCGAAGGCGGAGGCGAGGCCTGGTTGCCCTGGGACGGCCGGGGCAACTTGACGTGTTCCCAACAGGCGTGCAGGCTGGTCCGATGAAGTCCTAACCAGCAGCCCGGCGTTGCCGGACTGTTTCCCCAAAACCAGGGCCGCCGTCGAGCGCTGATTGAACCGTCCGGTTCAGCCCCGGCGGCCATACTGCGGAATTTTGCGAGGACTTCCTTTGACTGAACACCTGAACCTTTCCGACGTCTCCCACAGCTACGGCGACCGCCAGCTGCTGGACAGCATCAACCTGGTCATCACGGCCGGCGAGCATGTGGCGATCGTGGGGGAAAATGGCGCCGGCAAATCCACCCTGCTCCGGATCCTGGCCGGGCTCGAAACTGCCGACGAGGGCACAACGGTCATCCACGGGCGGGTGGGCTACCTCGCCCAGACTCACGGGCTGCCGGAATCCTTCACGGTCGGAGCCGCCATCGACGCTTCCCTGGCATCATTGCGTGCCCTCGAAGCGGAACTCGACCGGCTCGAGGCGGGCCTGGCCGATGCCGGCGACGACGAGCTGGAAACCTACGGCAGGCTGCAGACCGAGTACCAGCTGCGGGAGGGGTACGCAGCGGAATCCCGGGTGGAGGCCGCGCTTGACCGGCTGGGCCTGGGCGGGCTGGACCGGAACCGGGTTCTGGGCACGCTCTCCGGCGGCGAACAGGAACGCGTGGCCTTGGCCTGCGTGCTGGCTGATCCGGCCGACATCCTGCTCCTGGACGAACCCACCAACCACCTGGACGCGCGCGGAACCGCCTGGCTGGAGGATCGCCTGGCCGCCCACCGCGGCACAGTGGTGGTGGTCTCCCACGACCGCGTTCTGCTCCGCAAAGTCGCCGCCACCATCATCGAAGTGGACGCCGAGCGCCGTGCCGTGACCCGCTACGGCAACGGCTACAACGGGTACCTCCGGGAGAAGGCGGCCGAGCGCCAGCGCTGGGTCCAGCAGTATCACGGGTGGATCGAGGCGATGGAGTCGGAAAAGCGCCAGGCGGAGACCGTGGCGGGAACCATGGGCTACGGCCGCCAACGCGACGGCGACAAGATGGGCTTCGACTTCAAGGCGGGTACCTGGCAGAAAGCGGCCAGTAGCCAGGTCAGGAATGCCCAGGAGCGCCTCCGCCGGCTCGAAGCCAGCCCGGTGGAACGGCCGCCAGTGCCCCTGCGGCTCAACACAAACATGGCCGTGGACCTTGTTGCCCCGCCCCATGCCACGCAGGACGGCGCTCCTGTGCTGGCGGGCCGCGGTGTCAGCGTTCCCGGCCGGCTGGCACGCACTGATTTCCAGGCCGGCGCGGACGAAAAGATCCTTATTACCGGCCCCAACGGCGCCGGCAAGTCCACCCTGCTGTCCGTGCTGGCAGGAACGCTGCAACCCGCTAGCGGCTGGGTCAAACGGCCTGAACGGATCGGCTACCTGCAACAGGAACTGGAACTGCCGCAGCGGCCTTCCCTCCGGCTGCTGCCGGCTTTCGCCGCAGGCCTGGGCGGCAACATCGATGAGCATGCCGAGGCGCTCCTGCGCCTGGGGCTGTTCCGGACCAGCGAGTTCCACGTCCCGGTGGGGAGCCTGTCTGCCGGCCAGCAGCGCAGGCTCGCCCTGGCCCGGCTGCTGCTGGGCGGCTACGGCACCCTGATAGTGGACGAACCCACCAACCACCTCGCGCCGGTGCTGGTGGAACAGCTGGAGGTGGCGCTCGCTGAGTTCGCCGGGACAGTGGTGATGGTCAGCCACGACCGTGCCCTGCGGGAATGGTTTGCCGGGTGCGCGCGCAGAAGCCGGGACGCTGCCCACGGACGCCAAGGCACCCATGCGGGGAGCGCCGCCGTCGGACGCTGGATCCGGTATTCGATGGACAACGGCGTGCTCGCCCCGGCCTGACGGGAATTCATCACGTTCGGCCGGGCCGCCGCACGGGTCCCGGAAACGGTGAGATTTGCGTTAAAGGATCGTTACGCACCTACCGGCAGGTGGAAACATCGGCGGCGCAGGATGGGACCATGCCAGTCCTCCGCCGGCCGAAAGGATCTGCCCGTGATCACCAAGAACCTTTTCCTGCAAGGCATCTACCCGTTTAGGGGCTCGGGGCTCGAAAAGCCGGTCCCGATCCACAGCGAGCTGTCGCACTACGTTCCGGACGGGGTGATCAACCAGGCACTGTACTTCCGGGGCGGGAACTCCAGCCCTGAACTGATCACCGTAGTGCTGATGCGGAACGGGGTGCCCATGCGGTACTTTCCCATCGGAGCCAAGAGCGATGTCCACGTGCCGCTGCGGGTGGTGGAGGACATCGAGGGCGGTACGGTGATCGAGCTCTACCTTGTGGCCCCGGATGGCGTTGGGGGATCCGTGGTCATCGACCTGGGCATGGTGGAACACTGATGGCCCGGCTGCTGGAAAGACCGGAGCAAAGGCCGCAGGCCACGCCCCATGCCCGGAAGCGGGGCAATCCTGTGCGGCGTCGCCTGGTCGTGATCGGCAACGGGATGGCTGGTGCCCGCGCCGTGGAGGAAATCCTGGCCCGGGGCGGCAGCGAGCAGTTCAGCATCACGATGTTCGGTGACGAACCGTACGGGAACTACAACCGGATCATGCTCAGCCATGTCCTTTCCGGCGAGGAGAGTGACGCGGACATCTTCCTCAACGCCCTCTCCTGGTACCGGGAAAATGACATCGACCTGCACGCCGGCGTCCGCGTTGACAGGATCGACAAGTTCACCAAGCACGTCTTCTCCAGCGACGGCCGGGTGACGCCTTACGACGTCCTCATCATTGCCACCGGGAGCCGGTCCCACATGCCGCCGATGGACGGACTCCACACCCCGGGCGGTTCTGTGAAGCCGGGGGTCTTCGCCTTCCGCACCATTGACGACACCCGCAATATGGTCCACCACGCACAGCAGGACCACCACCGCCGAGCCGTAGTGATCGGCGGCGGGCTGCTCGGGCTGGAAGCCGCCTACGGATTGCAGAGCCACGGCATCGAAGTGGACGTGGTGCACTCAGGCGGCCACCTCATGAACGCCCAGATGGGGCCCGACGGCGGTGCGGTGCTCCGTCGCAGCGTGGAGGCCCTGGGGATCCGGGTCCACACGTCCAGCCGGACCACCGCCGTCCTCGGCCGGGATCGGGTCAGCGGCGTCAGCCTTCGGGACCGGGAGGACATCGCCTGCGACATGGTGGTGGTGGCCGCCGGCATCCGGCCGAACGTTGACCTGGCTGTACTCAGCGGGTTGCCCGTGGAGCGTGCCATTGTGGTTGATGACCGGCTCCGGGTCCAGGACGAAGAGGACATCTATGCCGTCGGGGAATGCGTGCAGCACCGCGGCGAGGTGTACGGGCTGGTTGCGCCGCTCTGGGAGCAGGCGGTAGTGCTCGCCAACCACGTGACCGGCGCAGACACCTCCTCCGCCTACCTCGGCTCGCGGACCGCCACCAAGCTCAAGGTCGCCGGCGTCGAGGTGGCCTCCATGGGCCTGCACGGCCCGGAACTGGAGACGGATGAGCACATAGTCTTTTCCGAGCCCAGCCGCGGCGTCTTCAAGTCCATTGTGGTGCGGGACAACAAAATGGTGGGTGCCACGCTGCTTGGCGACAGCCGGAAGGTGGCCTACCTGACCCAGGCGTACGACCGGGGGCTGCCGCTGCCTGAGGAGCGGATCGGCCTCATGTTCGATCTCGGCACGCCCGGGGAGGACGTCGGCATCGCCGAGCTCGACGACGGCGCCCAGGTCTGCAACTGCAACGGCGTCAGCAAGAAGGCCCTGGTCGATACCGTCAGGGGAGGCTGCAATACGGTCGCCGGCGCGATGGATGCCACCAGGGCCGGCAAGGGCTGCGGTTCCTGCAAGCTCCTGGTCAGGCAGGTGGTTGAGTGGGCGGCGGACGGCGCAGTGGAGGAGGACCCCGCGGCGGGCTACTACGTGCCGGGCATCCCGCTGGACAAGCCAGGCCTGATGGCAGCCATCCGAAGCCAGGGCCTCCGCTCCGTCTCCGCGGTGTTCAGTGCCCTGGCCCCAGGGGGCGCTGAGGACGCCAAATCCAAAATGGGGCTGGCCTCGCTCCTGAAGATGATGCTCGCGGATCAGTACATCGACGAACGCGATGCCCGGTTCATCAATGACCGCGTGCACGCCAACATCCAGCGTGACGGCACCTTCTCCGTAGTGCCGCAGATGAAGGGCGGGGTGACGTCCGTAGAGCAGTTGCGCCGGATCGCGGACGTGGCGGAGAAACATAACGTCCCCATGATCAAGCTGACCGGCGGCCAGCGCATCGACCTGCTCGGGATTCCGAAGGAGGAACTGCCGCAGGTCTGGGCGGACCTGGACATGCCCTCCGGCTACGCCTACGGGAAGAGCTTCCGGACCGTGAAGACCTGCGTGGGCAAAGACTTCTGCCGGTACGGCACGGGGGACTCCACCAAACTGGGCATCGAGATCGAGTCCCGTTTCCAGGGCATTGAGTCCCCGGCCAAGCTGAAGCTGGCCGTGTCGGGCTGCCCGAGGAACTGTGCTGAATCACTGGTCAAAGACGTGGGCGTCGTGGCGGTGGAGGGCGGCCGCTGGGAAATCTATGTTGGGGGAGCGGCCGGCGCCCATATCCGCAAGGGGGACCTGCTGGCCACCGTCGGTGACCCTGAAGAAGTCAAGCTGTTGACCGGCCGGTTCATGCAGTATTACCGCGAGCAGGCCAACTGGCTGGAACGGACATATGCCTTTGTGCCCAGGGTGGGAATCGAGCACCTACGCGCCGTGATCGTGGAGGATTCGGAAGGCCTGGCGCAGCGGCTGGACGCGGCCATGCAGGCCACTGTGGACAGCTACGTTGACCCGTGGAGCGAGCGCGACGATCCACTCACACCGGGCCAGTTCCGCACGTCCCTGCCGCTCACGGTCCTTCCGCAGGTGCCCGTCCGATGAGCCCCTCAACAGGTGCCGGGCTTCACGACCTGGGTCCCGTGGACCAGATCCCCCTCGGTGAGGGCAGGGCGTTCGGGATCGACGGCGAACAGGTCGCCGTGTTCAGGCTGCGGGACGGATCGCTCCGCGCGCTGTCCGCCGTGTGCCCGCACCGGGAGGGTCCTATCGCGGACGGCACCATCGACGGCCAGGTGGTCATCTGCCCGCTCCACCAGCATGCGTTCGATCTGGCCACGGGATGTTCCACGACCGGTGCCGGGCCGCTTCGAACCTACCAGGTCACTGCCGACGAAGACCGGAACATCGTACTCCGACGCGGGGTCACTTAAGGCCCATTGAGAGGGCAAACACGGGCGTTAAGTGACCCCGCGTTGCAGTGCTTCGGGCCTCTTGTAGGATGGACAAGCCGCGTGAAGCTTCGGCGACACGGGAGATTCCGCTCACAATCGGTTGCCCCGAGGGCAAAAGACCGAATTTTGTGATCGGAATCTTTCATGTTACGGATGCGGCCAAACCCAACCCACAAGGAATTGTTGTGCCTCAAAGTACCCCCACAGACCTTAAACCCAGCACGGCACCATCCATCGCCGTCGACCCCTCCCTCAGCGCCGAGGGCTACAGCAAGACCCTTGGTCGCCGCCACGTCACCATGATTGCCATGGGCGGCGCCATCGGCGTCGGCCTCTTCATGGGCGCCGGCGGCCGGCTTGCCTCCACCGGCCCGGCCCTGATCTTCTCCTACGCCATTGCCGGCGTCATCGCCTACCTGCTGATGCGGGCCCTGGGCGAACTCATCATGTACCGCCAGACCTCGGGCTCGTTTGTCAGCTATGCCGGCGAAATGTTCGGCAAGAAGGGCGCGTTCCTGTCCGGCTGGATGTACTTCATCAACTGGGGCATGACCGGCATCGCCGAACTGATCGCGATCGGCCTGTACTTCCAGTTCTTCTTCCCGAACGTTCCGGTGGAAGCCTCGGCCATCGCCGCGCTGGCGCTCCTGGTGGCAGTGAACCTGCTCAGCGTCAAAGCGTTCGGTGAATTCGAATTCTGGGCCTCCTGCCTCAAAGTGGGCGCCATCCTCATCTTCCTGGCCGTGGGCACCTTCATGGTCCTCACCAACGCCCAGGTTGGCGACGGCCACGCCTCGGCCGCGAACCTGTTCGCCGGAGAAGGCGGCATGTTCCCCAAGGGCGCCCTCGTGATGGTCCTGGTCCTGAACGCCGTGATCTTCGCCTACAACGGCATTGAGCTCGTCGGCATCACCGCGGGTGAGATGCAGAACCCGGAACGCGAAGTGCCCAAGGCGATCCGCGCCGTCGTGCTCCGCATCGTGGTGTTCTACGTCGGTTCGGTCACGCTGCTGGCCATGCTGCTGCCGTCCGACCAGTACGTGGCGGGCACCTCGCCGTTCGTCACGGTCTTCGGCCAGATGGGCCTGGCCTGGGTGGGCGACGTGATGAACATGATCGTCATCACCGCGGCCCTGTCCTCCTGCAACTCCGGCCTGTACTCGATCGGCCGCGTCTTCCGCACCATGGCCAACAACGGCCACGCCCCGCAGTGGCTCACCAGGATGTCCAAGCGCCACGTCCCGTACGCGGCCATCCTTGCCATCGCAGCCTTCTACCTGGTGGGCATCCTGCTCAACATCTGGCTGGGCGGCTCCTACGCGTTCGACCTGGCCCTGAACTCTGCCTCGATCGGCGTGATCTTCTGCTGGGGCGCCATCTTCGCCAGCCAGATCGCCCTGCGCCACCGCAAGGGCGTCACCTCCAGCCTGCCGATGCCCGGTTCGCCGTGGACCAGCTGGGCCGGGCTGGTTGGCCTGCTCGCCATCACCGTGCTTATCGGCTTCGACACGATGACCAGCAAGAGCGGCGAGGTGTTCTACCTGGGGCTGTGGACCCTGGCCACCATCCCGTTCTTCGCGCTGGTCCTGTGGCTGGGCTGGCAGAAGGTCAGGAACAACGAGCCTAAGAGCGAGCTCTTCAGCTAGCTTCCAAGCAGAACGACGACGGCGGGTCACCCTCTCGGCGGATTCCATGGGTCGTTGCAACACCGCCGGTGGCTAAGTAGTCAAGAGTAGAACACGCAGGCGCTCGGCTGGGGTTTTCCAGCCGAGCGTTTTGCGTGGGCGGCCGTTGAGTTCCTGGGCGACGTGTTCGAGATCTTCCGGGCCGTAGACGGACAGGTCCGTGCCTTTGGGGAAGTACTGGCGCAATAAGCCGTTGGTGTTCTCATTGGAGCCGCGCTGCCAGGGGCTTGCGGGGTCGCAGAAGTAGACGGGCATGTCGGTGGCCATGGTGAAGGATCGGTGTCCGGCCATTTCGGCGCCTTGGTCCCAGGTCAGTGAGCCGCGCAGGTGCGCTGGAAGGGTACTGATGGTTCGGACGAGGCCGTCGCGGACGGTTTCAGCGGTGTGGTCTGCGGGCAGGTGCACGAGCATCACGTACCGGGTGGTGCGTTCGACCAGGGTTGCGATGGCGGACTGGTTTAGTGTCCCGGTGATCAGGTCGCCTTCCTTACGGTGTTGTTGTGGATGATTTCGGAGCTGTCGTAGTGTTTCGATCACCCTCGGGTGGCGGGTATGGCACAGGTCTCCCTGCCGCTTGGACGGCTCACTGGGAATGGCCGCCCGCTGCCCGCCGATGACTCGACCGCTGATTGAGAATTACGACATTGATCGTTGGGTAAGGACGTGCCGGCGTAGTTATCGACAGGGTTATGAAAAATTGAAGCTGATTGAAGGGGGATAAAGCATGCCGGCGGTTTGGGTGGGAATCGACTCGGGCAAGCGGGCTCATCATTGCGTAGTGATCGATCAGGCCGGGAAGGTCCTACTCTCGACACGGGTTGAAAACGACGAGGGCGTGCTCCTCGGCCTCATAGCCAAGGTTGCGGAGGTCGCGGCCGGTGGAGAGGTCTGTTGGGCGACGGATTTGAACGCTGGAGGCGCCGCGCTGCTGATCGAGCTACTGGCCGCGCATGCACAGCAGTTGCTTTATATCCCCGGACGGATCGTGCACCACGCCGCAGCAACTTACCGCGGTGATGGCAAGACGGATGCGAAAGACGCCAGGATCATCGCCGATCAGGCGCGGATGCGCACCGATCTGCAGCCCGTCCGTCGTGCGGACCAGATCAGTGTGGACCTGCGGCTCCTTACGGCGCGGCGCACGGATCTGATCTGTGACCGAGTCCGAGCAATCAACCGGCTCCGCGCCACCTTGCTGGAATACTTTCCGGCGCTCGAGGGGGCGTTCGACTACTCGAAGAAGGCGCCTCTGATCCTCCTAGGCGGCTATCAGACCCCGGAGGCCATCCGGCGGATAGGTCTGAGCCGGCTGGCCGGCTGGCTCAAAAAACGTGGCTGCCGGAACAGTGCCAAGATGGCCGAGAAGGCACTGATAGCCGCGAACTCCCAGCACACGGTCCTGCCAACACAATCGACCGGCTCTGCCCTGGCTGTCCGGCTGGCCGAGCAGATCAGCGCCATTGACGCAGAGATCGACGACGTCGATACCCAGATCACCAACCTGTTCCACCAACACGACAGCGCCGACGTTCTACTAAGCATGCCCGGGTTCGGGCCGGTTCTCGCGGCGACTTTCCTCGCGAATATCGGCGGTAACCTCAAGGGGTTCGACAACGTCGACCGCCTCGCCAGCGTCGCAGGCCTGGCCCCGGTCCCACGCGATTCCGGACGCATCAGCGGAAATCTGCATCGGCCACGCCGCTTCAACCGCAGACTTCTCCGGACCTGCTACCTTGCCGCGCTCTCCAGCCTGAAAAACAGTCCCGCATCCAGAACCTACTACGACCGGAAACGCAGCGAGGGAAAGTCTCACAAACAGGCCCTCATTGCCCTCGCCAGACGCCGCATGAACGTCCTCTGGGCCATGCTCCGCGACCACACCATCTACCAGGAACCGATGGCCAGAATCAGCGCTCAAGCAGCTTGACAGAAACATTGAGATTCCCAGTGGCCGGGGACGGCACGGTCCTCGACCTCGGGCGGTCGTTCGGAGATCATGACCATGCGGTCCGTGAAGCGGGAGGTGCGCTGTTCGCCGGTGATATGGGGTTTGCGGCGGGTCCGGCCGGTGCGCAGGGCCGCCTGAATTTCGCGTTTGAGTCCGCCTCGGGCCTGGACGTAGAGGGCTTGATAGATCGTCTCTGGGCACACACGCATCTCCGGCAGTTCGGGGAAATCTTCGACCAGCGTGTGGCTGATCTGCTCTGGAGACCAGCGTATGAGCAGTTTCTCTTTCACGTAGTTGCTCAGGTCCGATTCACCAGCGAGTTTCGCGGTCTTGGGCCGGGCGCGGCGTGAGGCAGCTTGACGTTGCGCCGCATACGGCTGGTAGCCAACGCCCGGGTGGCCGTTACGGGCGATTTCCCGGCTAACGGTCGACGGCGATCGCTGCAACACTGCCGCGATTGAACGCAGCGAAGCCCCAGCGGCGTTCAGGTCCCGGATGGTTTCGCGTTCTTGCAGCGACAGAAACCTCGGGTCAATGGGCCGTTCGAGCACCGAGATCGATACAGGCCGGGTCTGCCGCCTTTTGTCGGGGACGGCAGGAAGTGTCGAAGAATCCACATCATGGTTGTAGTGCATTCTCCGTCCAGCTGGATAAATGCGTCGACCGCCGGATTTCCTCACCCCGAGCTCCCACTCCCGTGCACTGCTGCGGGGGACGCCCAGGGCCTGGACCGCATCGCGCCGGCTCAGTCCTTGGTCTCGTAAGCGCAGGTACTCCGCCCGCCTGCGATGACTCACCGGTCGGCTGGAAATGCCCGCCTCGCGTGCCCAGCGGAATGCGGTGTTTACATTCAGGCTGAGCTCAGCAGCGGCAACAGTGACGCTCCCTTCCCGCTCGAGAACGGACAAGAACTCCCGTTTCTGTTCGGGTGTGTACTTGGCTCTGGCTGCCTGCCGGGTTGATGCGGTGTTCCCGGAAGTGAGGCCAGCCTTGCGGAGCCACTGATAGCAGCTGTTCCGGTTCAAACCCAGTTCTGCCGCGGCCAATGTCGCACTTCCGAGTCGGTCAAAAACTCGGAAGAACGCTTCCCTCTGCTGAACAGTCGATCTCGCATACTTCCGGGACTCCGCTGAGATATCGCTTAAATGCGGCACGGTCGTTGCAACTCCCAAAATGTATGGGTGTTGCAACGACCGCTAGAACTCAAGTCTCGGGGGCGGCCCGCCGTCGTCGTTCTTCCGGATCCTGAGAGAGGGGAGGCGAAATGGTGGTGCGGACCGCCCGACCGGGGCAAACTGGGGCTTGTGAGGGAACCCTGGGTGCTGCATGTTGACCTTGACCAGTTCATTGCGGCTGTTGAAGTGCTCCGCCGGCCAGAGCTCGCGGGCAAGCCTCTGATCGTTGGTGGCCGCGGCGACCCGACCGAGCGGGCAGTGGTGTCGACGGCGTCCTACGAAGCCAGGGCGTACGGCGTTGGCTCGGGGATGCCGCTGCGCATCGCCGCACGGAAAGTGCCCGACGCCGTCATCCTGCCCGTCGATCATGAGGCCTACTTCGCTGCATCTGAAGACGTCATGGCCGTGCTGCGGGCGCAGCCTGATGCCACGGTCCAGGTGCTCGGCTGGGATGAAGCCTTCGTGGGAGTGCAGACGGAGGACCCGGAAGCCTACGCCCAACAACTGCAGCGCGATGTCCTTGAGGAGACCAGGCTGCACTGCAGTGTGGGCATCGGCGACACGCTGGTCCGCGCGAAGGTGGCGACGACGTTCGGCAAGCCGGCCGGCGTCTTCCGGCTCACCGCCCAGAATTGGCTGGAGGTCATGGGAAGCCGGCCCACCATCGAGCTGTGGGGCGTGGGAACGAAAGTGTCCCGCCGCCTTGCCACGCTCGGCATTCAAACTGTTGCCGAACTTGCAGCAGCCAATCCCGATGACCTCGTCCCCGAGTTCGGCCCGAAGATGGGTCCCTGGTATGCACAGCTGGGACGGGGCGACGGCGCGAGGACAGTCGATGACACGCCATGGGTGGCGCGCGGGCACAGCCGGGAGACCACCTTCCAGCGCAACCTGACTGAATCCGGTCAGGTTGACGACGCCGTCAGGGAGTTGGCGGCGCACGTCTTGGAGGATGTCGCGGCAGAGGGCCGGCCGGTGATTGGGCTGACGCTCAAGGTCCGCTACGCCCCGTTCCTCACCAAGACGTATGCCCGGAAGATCCCCGAGACGTCGGACCCCGAGGAAGTGCTCGCGCGTGCCATGGACCTGGCCGCGAAAATCGAACGGGGCCGCCCCATCCGGCTCCTCGGGCTGCGGGCCGAAATGCCGATGCCCGAAGACTCCCGGCAGGGGCACACCCCGACCCGCAGCGGATGGTGACTGGACCTGCGTACGGAGCAATCGGCGGGTTGAGGGTACAAAAGAGCGGCGGCGGATCCCCCATGGGAATCCGCCGCCGCCCGGTTTGTGGGGCTAGTCGCGCTTGAACTCGTCCTTCACGCTTTCGCCGACCTTCCTGGCATCAGCTTTGACCTGGTCCTTCTGGCCTTCAGCCTCGAGCCGGTCATTGTCGGTGGCCTTGCCGGCCGCTTCCTTTGCCTTGCCGGCCAGGTCTTCTGCTGCGTTACTGATCTTGTCTCCGAGGCCCATGATGTGTCCGCC